>NZ_OZ246016.1:1318533-1977799 GCF_965230735.1 Motiliproteus sp. | reverse complement strand
TCGGCCCTTAATGCGATCCCCAGCCCGGCGGACCATCCCCCCATCAGATGGATCAGCTTGTGACCATCACCAATCGACGGGAGTAACCACAGAGCGGCCCCCAGCTGGAACAGAGCGGCAAGCAGGGACAGTCGATCCGCCAGCTTCGGCCACAGCACGCAGAGCAGCGATACCGACAGCGGCAGAATCACGAGAGCGATCAGCCAATTACTCACGGGGAGGCTCCTGTTCGCAGCGACCAGAATGCAGCTCTGATACACGCTTACCCAGGGCCAGCGCTAATCCGGAAGCGGCCACGGCAACCACGATCCCGGTCAGCACCAACGCATGGGGAATCGGATCCGGCGCCCGATCAATGCCTCGATAGGCAAAGGCGACGAACATCAGAAACACCCCGATGCCAGCGATATTGATGGCGATGATCCGGCCCAACAGTGCTTCATCCCGAAGCGCCCCCAGCAACCCCAAGCCAAAGATCAAGGCGCCGGTCATGGCAAACAGAAGCCCTGAGCTATCCATCAGCGGCGCTCCGGTAGCGGCTCGGATACCCGGACTGCGGCAACAGGCCAGTGGCTGTGGGGATGACCACCAAGGTAGACCAGGGTCAGCATGGCGGCGATCGACACCATCGCGGCCGCTTCAATCACCAGGATCAGGGCACCGGCCAACGCCTGCGGATACTGCAGGAAAGCCGCCCCGCCGATCATCGGCCACAGTCCAATAACGACGAACAGCAGCAATCCGACTACCAACAGCAGACGCAGTACAGCCAGGTCCGGTCGCATTAAGCGGGCACGGCCGGTCAGGTGAATGACCACAGCAGCCGAAGCCAGCACCGCCCCGGCCTGGAAGGCACCACCCGGGGCAAAAGCGCCGGTCCAAAGCAGATAACCGGCCGTCAGTACCAACAAGGGCACCAGCACTCGCGCCAACGCATCGGTTAGCGCCACCGAATGGCCCTGAATCTGTCGAGCGGGGCCTAGATTGAGAATGCCCAGCGCCGCACTCAGCAGTACGGCCAGCTCCAGCAAGGTGTCCCAGGAGCGAAAGTTCAGCAACACCGCGGTCACGGGATGACTGACGCCGGATTGGGACAACCGCTGTTCAACCGCGTAACCGGGGGCACCATTACTGATCGGAAACAGCGCCGCAACGACGGCCATCAACCCCAGCGTCAGCAGCAACATCAGCGCCTGCGCCACCAACCGGCCCCTGTGCTCTCGGTGCTCTCGGTGCTCTCGGTGTTTTCCCTGCTTCAGGTTGGCGTACTGACGCAGCGCCATCAACAGCATGGCACCGGTCAACCCTGCGCCGATAATGGCTTCTGCCAACGCCAGATCCGGCGCCTGCAATCGAGCCCAGATAATCGCCGTCATCAGCCCGAACGCGATAAAGAAGATCACCCGTTGTTGCAACGTAGAGGCAAACAACGATGCCAGCGCCAATACCAGCAACAAGCTACAGATCAACAGATCGATCGCAGACCAGATCATCGCTGTCCTCCTTGATGTGCCCCTTGGTCTGCCCCTTGTTCACCCGCGCTCAGGGCATGGCGGGCGATCAACTGGCCGGTCGCGGCACTGGAATAAAGCACCAACAGCCAGATACCAAGCAGCTTCAACATGTCGATCCAGGTGATCTGTACCATCATCAGGCCAATAACCAAGACCCCGAATCCCAGGTTGTCGATTTTGCTGATGGCGTGCAGGCGTGAGAGCGGGTCGGGTAGACGGATCAAGGCAACCGTACCGGCGACAAAGACCAGCACCGCCAGCAGTACCAAGGCCGCGGATAGCAAGCCGGTCAGGCTACTCATTGCGGTACTCCCTCTGGGTGATCTCCAGCACGGAGACGGCCGCCAGCAGTACCAACAGCAGTGCCACATCAATCAAAGCCGACTGCTGAAAAAGCGTGGAAAGCAACAGCAAGATGCCGGTCCCACCGGTCCCCAGCAGCTGGATGCAAAGCACTCGGTCGGTCAGCGTGCGACAGCGAATCAGCCGCAGCAGCGCAACGGCAATAACGCCGATCAACAACAACAGCGCGATCAATAGCAGATTGAACAGCATGGAGGTCATGAATCACTACCCCCCGGATTTCGCCAAACCGCTTCGGTCAGTTGCCCCAGATGATCCAGTTCGCTGGTGTAATCGACATCGGTATCGATCACATGAAGCAACAGCATCCCCTGTCGCTCCTCGACCGACAAGGTACCGGGAAGCAGATTGAGGCAGCGAACAAACAGCGGATAAGCGGAAGGATTGGTGAAGTGTCGTGAATATTCGATCAGACCCGGCTTGACGTTCAGCCGTCGGCCACAGCTTCTACGGGCTAGATCCCAACCGCCGCTGAGGCTCTGGCGGATAAAATAGCCGGCCAAGCGCGCAGTGCCGGCAAATGAAAGCAGCCTGCCGTCTGATGAACGCAGAGCCTGATGACACCAGAGTGCGACCCCAATCGACGGTATTCCTACCATCAAACTGGCGAGGTCGAAATCACTCAACAGCAGCCAGATTAGCGTCAGCAGTGCAGCGGCAAGGCCGACAGAGTATCGCCGTTTATTCGATCCTCGAACGCTATGATCCACTAGCCCTAGCACCACCAGCTACCCACTCAATAACAAGATGTAGGGATAGTTATAGGGACTAATTCTTCGATAAAAAAACGGATTTAATCCGATAAAACATCGATTTTTACGAAGTGTACGACAGTCAGATAGGCCATCAATGATCAGTTTTTTTCGAATTAAACCTGAAAAAACAACAAATAATCACGACAGCAGGAGACAAAAAAGCACAGTTAATTCATAGCCCTAGAAGACAAGGCTATGACTTGAGATCCAGCAGGCGCATTTCCCTGACGCAACCGCTATCCAACTCGCTGCTGCACCTGATCACAGATATAGGCACCGATCGGAATCGCCGAAGTGGCTGCCGGTGATGGCGCGTTGCAAACATGGAGCGAATGGGGACTCTCGGCAAATAGAAAATCGTGCACCAAAGACCCGTCCTTCATTACCGCCTGAGCCCGAATCCCGGTCGGATACGGTTGCAGATCCTCCCGTTCGATTCGGGGACAATACTTGCGCACCAGTTTCAGATAACCGGACTTAAACAGCGAATTCTTCCACTCCTGCATCCCGGTGCGGAAGTTCGCGGCCGTCAGCTTCCACCAACCGGCAAATCGGAGCATTTCCCAGCTATCGCGAAGACTGAAATTAACCGGTGCCGGCGAGTAGCCTTCCCGCTTCCAGCCCTGAACCGCGTTGGGGCCGACCGTCACCGAACCATCGATCATACGGGTCAGATGAACCCCCAGGAACGGTAGATCCGGATCCGGAATCGGGTAGATCAGGTGTTTGACCACCTGATTGTGGCGAGCCGCCAACCGGTAATACTCACCCCGGTAAGGGACGATCTGAAAGTCGGTGGGGATTCCCAACATACGGGTGGTTCGATCGGCCATCAAACCACTGCAACTGATCAGAAAGCCCCCTTGGATGGATTCACCCGCTCGGGTCTTAACAACCACCCCCTGGGCATTTTCCTGCAGCCCAACCACCTCGGTGCTGAGCCGAACCTCACCGCCCAGCTGTTGAAAGCACTCGGCCATCTGCTCACACACCCGGGTGTAGTCAACGATACCGGTGGTTTTAACCCGAATCGCTCCGCTTCCGATTATATGGGGCTCTGCTTCGCGTAACTGCTGAGCATCAAGCAGCTCGACCTCCAGACCGTTCTGCAGTGCACGCTGGTACAGTGCCAGCATACGCTCGTGCTCCAGCGGGTTGGTCGCCACCAGCAGCTTTCCGCACTGATCGAAGGCAATGTCGTGCTGCCGACAAAACGCCATCGTCGCGTCCACCCCCTGCTTGCAGAACCGTGCCTTCAGACTGCCAGGGGCATAGTAAATCCCAGCGTGGATAACACCGCTGTTATGGCCGGTCTGATGCCGAGCCACACCAGACTCTTTCTCAAGCAGCAGGATGCACTTGTCAGGAAACCGTTGCTGCAACTGCCAGGCCGTCGATAGGCCGACAATTCCCCCGCCAACAATGACGAAATCGTAGTTCATTCGGATGACTCTCCCGCCTTAGCTTGCCCAGCCGCTTCATAACGGGCGCCACTGTATCGATAAATGACCGGGTAAGAAACCAAGTGCCCCAATTACGACTAGGCTCAATTAAATCGCCATCGTTTTGTTGGAGTGTGCTCATGTCGATC
Source organism: Motiliproteus sp. (assembly GCF_965230735.1). Taxonomy (GTDB): domain Bacteria; phylum Pseudomonadota; class Gammaproteobacteria; order Pseudomonadales; family Balneatricaceae; genus Motiliproteus. The sequence goes on along the minus strand of NZ_OZ246016.1, from coordinate 1,973,576 downwards.
AAGGTCGCTATCTCGCAAAAACCTCCCGTGCTGCTGAACCTACCGGCGTCACTGGCAAGTGCAGTTTCGGATATCCATGAGGCAGGAGAGAGTGGAGCCAAGCTTCTAGTCTTTCCTGAAACCTATCTGCCCGGCTACCCGACCTGGATCTGGCGCCTGCGTCCCGGCGGCGATATGGCCCTGGGCAACCAACTGCACGAGAGACTGGTCGCCAACTCGGTCGATATCGATGGCGGCGATCTGGATCCGATCTGCGAAGCCGCTGCGCGCCAGTAACAGGTTGTCGTCATCGGCATGAACGAGCGAGACCAACGCTACAGTGGCTCAACCTTATACAACAGCGTGGTGGTGATCGGATCAGACGGTGAGATCCTGAACCGACACCGAAAATTGATGCCGACCAACCCGGAACGGATGGTCTGGGGAGCCGGGGATGCGTCGGGCTTGCAGGTTGTAGACACTCCAGTAGGCCGGATCGGCTGTCTGATCTGCTGGGAGAATTACATGCCGCTGGCGCGTTTCGCCCTCTATGCGCAAAATCTGGATATCTATATCGCCCCAACCTGGGACAGCGGCGATGTCTGGCTGGCATCGATGAATCATATTGCTCGTGAGGGTGGATGCTGGGTAATGAGCACCGCTACTGCGATGGAAGGCAGTGACATTCCCGCCGACTTCCCCAGCCGTGAAACGCTGTTCGGCGATGATGAATGGATCAATCCCGGTGATGCGGTGATCATCAAACCCTTCGGCGGAATACACAGTGGGCCGCTTCACCAACAGAAAGCCATTCTGTATGCCGATATCGAAATCGAGGCCGCTCGACGGGCACGAAAGCCCCTGGATGTGGCCGGGCATTACAATCGGCCGGACCTGTTCAGCCTGACCGTCGATCGCCAGTCCAAGCCTCCGGTAGCGTTTTAAAGGAAGAACCTTAACCGGTGGCGCTTTTATCGGTAACAGGATGGATCCGATCCGAAAGGCAACGCTGAATCAAAACTTCTGCCGCCTGTAATCCTGCTTGTTTAGCTTGTTGCTGAAGCGGAACCAGCTGGCTGGCTGGCTGGCTTTGTACCGGCTGCTGCCAAGTTGTGGCCAGGCTGTCAGCCAGCCGAATATAGAACTGACTCCAGGGAATCTGCTGATGCCGGGTATAGCTTTTAAACCGGCGACCATAGTCTTGCGCCTGCCCCCACCAGCCTCTTAGCAAGCAAGTTTCGATAGCATCACGCAGAAACCAGAAATAGTTCTGACTCGGCGCTCCCGGCCGCAGCAACGCTTCACCTTGTTCGAGGGCATTTCGGCACCGGGCCTCATCCTCCGTTACCAACGCCAGTGCCCCAAAAGCGATGGCGCCGACATAGCTGAAATGAGTCTCTTCGGCGACCTTGATCGCTTGCTCGGCATATCTCAACGGCGTCGGATCATGGTCTCCGCAACGGGCCTCAGGCCAGCGGATAACCCTGGCAAGGGTCAATAGATAGAGTGCTTCGAAGCGCTTTGCCTTAAGACTCCGGGCGGTTTCCAGTGCCAGTTCCAGTTCTCCGCGAGCACGTTGATACTGCCCCATCTCGCAGAGCGTCTTGGCCAGGCAGCTTCCCCGACCGACCATTTCCGTGCGCCGATCCTGGCGGGCCACCGCCAGGGTAATCGCTTCGGTAATATCGTCGACGGATTCAGGTAATCGATTCAGGTAAAGCCGCATATGTCCGCGTAATGACAGGTTCGGCGCCACGTAGCGCTGCAGCTCGTCCCCATGGCACAGACTGAGGCACCGATCATAGGCCTGTTCGGCGCTCAGAAGCTTGCCGGCCAACAGACTGGCATCCCCCAGGCCGCTATGGGCCTGGATCTGGTTGACCACGGAGCCAACCTTATCTGCATATTCAAATGCCTGACGGTGATGGCTGAGGCAACCCTCGATCGCGCCAGAGGAGAACAGCAGATTCCCCCAGAGATTGTGTATCTGGGCCAGGGCCTCATCGTCGTGCAGCTGTTCGGCAATCCCGGCAGACTTCTCAACCTGCTCCAACCCCTGCTCCCCCAACTCCAGAATCCGCAGCGACTGGACCAGTTCGATTCGGGTCAGCAGCTCTCGCTTGGCCAGTTCCGGTGTCGTCGGCTCCGCTTCCAATAACCGAACCGCCTGCAAGAAGTGGTTGGCAGCCTCACGATGGGCCCAGGCTGCTCCGGCACGCAAGCCTGCCTGGTGCCAATACTCGATCGCCGTCACCACCTCCCCGGCCGACTCATAGTGGCTTGCTGCCAGTTCCGGCGCACTCTCAACCAGCTCGGTAAAGTCTCGACATAAGGTCTGTGCAATCCGAAGGTGATGGGCACGTCGGTCAGACTTCAGCAGCGCATCGTAGGCAACTTCACGCACCATCATATGGTGAAAGCGGTACTGTCGCCGCCCTCCCTCACCACTGCTGTGGAGCAATCCCGATTCGACCAGTGCCGCCAAGGCCTGTCGCGTGCGATGCGGTTCAAACGGGGTGCTCTTGTCGACCAGCTTCTGACTGAACCGCCGTCCCAGCACCGCGATAAACTGAGCGACATCCCGGTGCGATCCTAACCGATCGATACGGGCTCGCAGGGAATCCTGCAACGAGCTTGGTACCTGAACCTCCTGGTTTTCGGCCTCTCCCTGCTCCAGCACCGAACGGGTTAGTTCTTCGATGTACAGCGGTGAGCCCTCGCAGCGCTGCAGGATCTGCTGGCGGATCTCCGGCGAGATACGGGTTTGACTGTCCAATGCCTGGATCAGCCCCAGCGCCTCGGTATCCGAGAGTGGCGTCAACGGCAATTTCAGCCCCGGTGAAGATGGTCCGGCCAGCCAGGTCAGCGGCGCTCGGGAGGTGATGCAGAGCAGAATCGGCCAACGGCTCAGCCTTGCGGTCAATTGATTGAGAAACTCCGCGGTAGAGGAATCGATCCAGTGGGCATCCTCGATCGCGATCAAGAGGGGACGTTTCCGGCTACACTGCTTCAGCACCCGCAGTAGGGCGTTGAGTTTGGCCCGCCGCCACTGCTCCGGCGACGAGGCCTCCGTTTCGGATGGAACAGAACCCTGCTGCGCATCGCCCAGGGCCATCACACTTATCCATCGATGAAGTTCGGGATCATCAACGCCGTGCCCGGTCAGAAACTCGCCCAGGAAGCGTTGGCTGTCACTTTCCGAGGGCTGTTCGGCCCGATCCAGTTCCAACAGCGATTGCCAATGCCGCACGACGGGGTAAAGCGGACGGTCTTTAAAAAACGGTGAGCAACGCAACAGCACCCGTTCATATCGTCCCGAAGCCCGGGTCAGCAAGTAGTCCAACAGCCGACTCTTACCCAGACCGGAGCCTCCTTCGATCACCAGCAGCCCGTCTCGGCTCTCCCGATTCAGGTAGCTTTCGAGTTGATCTATCTCCCGCTCGCGACCCAGTAGCGGCATTTCCTTGGCTCGGGTCAACGCGCCGGCAACCGCGATCGCCCGGTAAGTCGCCAGGGGCTGATTGATTCCCTTAAGCTGCTGATCACCTAGCGGTTGCAGCCGAAAACGCTTATCCACAACCCGCCGGGTTCCGGGCCCGATCACCACCCAGCCGGGCTCGGCTACGGCCTGCAACCGCGCAGCGATATTGGGCGTATCCCCCAGCACTTCATGCTCTTGGACCGCTCCCTGTCCGATAACATCGCCGGCCACGACCAGCCCGGTCTCAATACCAACCCGGGCTTGTAGCGGCTTCCCGTTCGGATGGGGCAACAGGCCCACCCGGCTTGTCAGCTCCAACCCGGCCCGTACCGCCCTCTCGGCATCCAGTTCGCCGGCTCGGGGATAACCGAAGTAGACCAACATGCCATCACCCATATAGCGGGCGATATAGCCGTCGAACTGCTCGATAACCTCGGTACAACAGTGCTGAAAGCGATGGATCAGATCACGGAAATCTTCCGGGTCGCACCCCTGCGACAGTGCGGTGGAACCGACCAGATCACAAAACATCACCGTCAGTTGTCGGCGTTCAACATGGGAACTGTTGAGATCTTCTTGGATGGAGGAAGGAGTGGTTTGTTGTTGATCACCCAGTGCCGCGCCACAACCACAACAGTAGAGTGCCGAGTCCCCGCTCAGCGCTTGCCCGCAGGCTTGACAACAGAGCGGTAAACGGGCCGCACAGCTGCTGCATTCTGCCACTCCCTGGTCGCATGACGTTCCACAGGCGGGGCAATACATGCTCTTTCCGGTTAAGTCCGAATGATATCGCCGCGCATGCTGTACAGGATAAACAACACCTCTTCCATCTCCCGCTGACCAACATTGTTGTGCTGCATCGCTTTCAGGGCATCGTCCAGCACCGCCATAAATTCGGCATGGTCGATATTCATATGGGCATGGGCGCTCTTCATATCCGCCCCTTTGTAACAGGGTGGACCACCGGTTCCGGTGATAAAGAACTCGGCAACCGTGGCTTTCAAAACCGTCGGATCGGAAGCGCCGAAACGGGTAGATATCAGCGGATTCTGGCGGTGCAGGTCGACAATATCACTGGAGATTCGGGTGATGGCATCGGTGCCGCCCAGGCGTTCAAACAGAGTCGCACTCATAACGGAGGTCCTTGTGTTGTTGCGATTCAGTTCACTCGCCGCTGTGCGATCAGGGCGAGCTGCACTGTATTGATCAACATCACAATGTTCATCACAGACCCCAAAAACAGCGGCGGAATCGAAAACGTGGCGAAGTAAGCATAGTCACGTTGACAGCACTCAACCAGCCGATCTACCGTTGGGTTTTCAGCCCACCCTCTCAGGAATCAACATGAGCTTTGAAAGCTGGCTCGCCTTCAGCAGCATTGCGATGATCGCAACCCTGACCCCCGGACCCGCGATTCTGCTGGTCATGACCCATAGCCTGCGCACCGGTATCGGTCGCGCCTGTTATGCGATGGCGGGGAACGTCAGCGGCCTGTTTTTGATGTCCTCCTGCTCGGTGCTGGGTCTGAGTGCGCTGGTACTGCACTCGTCGCTAGCCTTCACGCTGATCAAGACCCTCGGTGCCGCCTACCTGATCTACATGGGGATCAAACTCTGGCGCCACGGCATCAAACTGCAGACTCCGACTCGAGCTGCATCGATCGACGAATCGCTGCACGGCGGCCAACCGCAGAGTGAGCTCCACACCTACATCCAGGGCTTGCTGGTCTCGCTGACCAACCCCAAAGCAATTGTGTTCACCACTGCGCTGTTTCCGCAGTTCATCGATATCCACAGCGCCCTACTGCCCCAGTTCAGCCTGCTGGTGGGGACCTTTATGCTGTTCTCGCTACTCTGCCTGCTGGGTTATGCGCTGCTGGCCAAACGGCTGTTGGGGGGGATGGCCGAGACCACCGGCCAAAAGCTGTCCCGTATCTTCGGTGGCACCTTTGTCGGCGCCGGCCTGGCATTGGCGTTCAGCAGTCAACGCTGATATCAACCGGAAGCATACGAATGAGCGATAACGGGCAACGACGTGCCGATACGCTGGTGGTTCTGGATTTCGAAACCACCGGTTTGTCGATCGACAATGGCGACCGGGCAATCGAGATCGGCGCGGTCCGGCTGCTCAACGGCCGGATCACCGATCGGTTTCAATCCCTGATGAACCCGGGACGCAGAGTCAGCGGCTTTATCGAGTCCTACACCGGTATCAGCAACGCCATGCTGGCCCGAGCCCCGATGGCGGAACAGGTCATGAGCGAGTTCGCCGAATTTCTCGGCGACGATAACCTGGTGGCCCACAACGCCAGTTTCGATCAACGTTTTCTGGAAGCCGAATTCAACCGTGTTCGCCATCGCCAAACCGGTCAGTTTGCCTGCTCGATGCTCTGTGCTCGCCGAGTCTACCCGGAGGCACCGAACCATAAGCTCGGCACCCTGGTGCGCTGGAAACAGCTGCCCACCGACGGCACCTACCACCGGGCCTTGGCCGATGCGGAGATGACCGCCCACCTCTGGGTACGGCTGCTGGACGATCTGGCACAACGACTCGACACCAAACCAGAACAGCTACCGCTGTCGTTGTTGCGTCAGCTCGGTAAAACCCAGAAAGCCCAGCTGCCGAAACTGCTCCAACGCGCTGCTGCCGAACTTGCCGGAACCGGCTGATGCGCCTGGATCGCTTTCTCGCCAACCAGCCCCAATACAGTCGCCGTCGGGCCAACGAACTACTGGCTGCGGGTCGGGTCGAACTGGATGATCAGCCGGTTCACGACGGCACCCTGAAGGTGGATCGGTTCAGCCGTATCGCCGTGGATGGTCAACTGCTGCAGCAACGCCAAGCGCGCTACTTCATGCTCAATAAACCGGCCGGCATCCTCAGCGCCACCCGGGACGATCAGCACCGCTGCGCCACCGAACTGATCGAGCCGCATGAGCGCGACGGCCTGCATATTGCCGGACGGCTGGATCGCGCCAGCACCGGCCTGTTGCTGCTCAGCGATGACGGCAGCTGGACCCGGGTACTGACGGAGCCGGACAAGGCGATCGAGAAGATCTACCGGGTCGAAACCGCCAACCCGATCGATCCGCAAACCCAGGCCAGCTTTGCCGAGGGGATCTATTTTTCCTACGAGGGGATCACCACCAAGCCGGTCAAGCTGGAGCAGCTGAGCGAGCGCTGCGTTCGCCTGACTCTGACCGAGGGTCGCTACCACCAGATCAAGCGGATGTTCGGCCGTTTTCGCAACCCGGTGCTGGCCCTGCATCGGGAACAGATCGGCGCAATCCGGCTCGACCCTGAGCTGTCCCCCGGCCAATACCGTCCGTTGACTGCGACCGAGATCAACAGCGTCATTTGTCGCTAATTTGAAAACCGAATGCACGACGGTCTAATAACGTAGCGGATTAATGACTCGATCGCTTAATCTGCCTGCTTAGCCTTTACACCCAGTCATTGACGATGGACCGACCATGAAACTGACCCGCCAGCAACTCGACCGCGCGGTCGAACAGCATATCCTCGATTCGACGCAGGCCCAACGGCTGCTCGAGTTCCTACGCGACAATCCCGCCCCCGGCGCCCGCTTCGATTTCACCCATCTGCTCTATTACCTCGGCGGGTTGGTGGCGATCGGTGCGATGACGCTGTTTATGAATCTGGGCTGGGAGTCCTTCGGCGGTTGGGGTGTGTTCGCAATCGCCCTGCTCTACCTGGTCGCCGGGTTGGGGTTGGCGTCACGATTTGAACGACTTCAGCACCCGATTCCCGCTGGAATCTGCGCCACCTTCGCGGTCTGCCTGACCCCGCTGGCGGTTTTCGGCCTGCAACAGGAGCTGGGGTTCTGGCCTGACGGCGAGCACTATCGCGACTACCACCGCTATATCGAGTGGCACTGGCTAATGATGGAGCTCGCGACTCTGGCCGTCGGTGCGATGGTCGCCTGGCGCTACCGCTACCCGTTCCTGCTGATGCCGATCGCCGTCACGCTCTGGTACCTGTCGATGGACTTGGTGGCAATGATCAACGACGGCGATTACGACTTCAAACTGCGCTCGCTGGTGTCGATCTACTTCGGTCTGCTGGTGATGTTCGGCGCGTTCTGGGTCGATATCCGTAGCCGCCACAGTCTGGATTACGCCTTCTGGCTCTACCTGTTCGGAGTTCTGACCTTCTGGGGCGGTCTGACGATGCAGGACTCCAACAGCGAACTGGGCAAGCTGGGATATTTCGGAGTCAATCTGCTGCTGATCGGTCTGGGAGCGCTATTGGTGCGGCGGGTATTCGTGGTGTTCGGCGGGCTTGGCTGCTGTGCCTACCTCGGCCACCTGGCCTTCGATCTGTTCGAAGACAGCTGGCTGTTCCCGATCGCACTGTCGCTGATCGGGCTGCTGATCATCTATCTGGGGATTGTTTGGCAGCGCCACGAGCAGCGCATCAGCCGCAAATTACAGACGCTGTTACCCGGCGCGCTGCGCGAACTGCTGCAGGCGCGCCGGTTCTAGAGCTGTCGGTAGGCCGCAGCGCTAGCGGTTAGCGCTGGCAGTCCGACTCGCACCGGCCGGTTTGTTACCACCGGAACGACGGCGACGACGCGGCTGTCCTCCAGGCGGCTTATGGCCGCGGGCATTTTCACCCGAGCGTTGGCCATCGCGATGACCTTCCTTGGGTTTTTTCGGCTTCTTGGGCTTCTTCGGCTTGCGGCTCAGATCGGTTTCCGGCAATTCATGGGTCGCCTCAAAGCCCTCAACCACAACTCGGGGAATCTGCTGGCTGATCAGCCGCTCAATTCCGACCAGTTGCTTGGTCTCATCGGCGCAGACTAGCGATACCGCATGCCCGGAAGCGCCGGCCCGGCCGGTGCGACCGATACGGTGGACATAATCTTCGGCTACGTTGGGCAGATCGAAATTGACCACCTGGGGCAGCTGATCGATATCCAACCCGCGGGCGGCGATATCGGTCGCGACCAGGGTACGCAGCTCGCCACTCTTGAACTGGGCCAGTGCCTTGGTGCGGGCGCCCTGGCTTTTGTTGCCGTGGATCGCTGCGGCCTTGATCCCCTTGCCTTCCAGGTGGCGACTAAGGCGATTGGCACCGTGTTTGGTACGGGTGAACACCAGCACCTGTTGCCAGTCGTTGTCTTTGATCAGGTGGGTCAGCAGGGCCGATTTACGGTTTTTGTCGACCGAGTAGAGCTGCTGCTCGACGGTTTCAGCGGTGCTGTTGCGCGGCGTCACCGATACCTCGACCGGATCGTTGATCAGCCCCTTGGCCAGGGAACGGATCTCGCTCGAGAAGGTGGCCGAGAACAGCAGGTTCTGACGCTGGCTGGGCAGCAGCTTCAGAATCCGTTTGATGTCATGGATAAAGCCCATGTCCAGCATCCGGTCGGCTTCGTCGAGCACCAGCACTTCGAGCTGATCGAACCGCACCGCATTCTGGCTGTGAAGATCCAGCAACCGTCCCGGCGTCGCCACCAGAATATCGCTGCCACCGCGAAGACGCTGCATCTGCGGATTGATCTTGACCCCGCCGAACACCACGTTGGAGCGTAGCGGCAGGTTCTTTCCGTAGGTCGAGACACTGTCGGCCACCTGGGCCGCCAGCTCGCGGGTCGGGGTCAGGACCAGCGCCCGGCACTGGTTCGATTTGACTCGCGGGCCGCCCATCAACCCCTGCAGCAGCGGCAGCGTGAAGCCGGCCGTTTTACCGGTACCGGTCTGCGCGGCTGCCATCAGATCACGTCCGGCCAATACCGCCGGAATCGCCTCGGCCTGAATCGGTGACGGCGAGTCATAGCCCTGTTCGGCAACGGCATCAAGAATCTCGGCGCACAGGCCGAGGGAGGCAAATGTCATGCTGTGATCTCATACAACGGTAGGAAGGGTCGGCACTGCGGGCCGACACGGAAGGCGGTGCAGCTTACAGCAACCGCGCCGGTGGCGCCAGCCCGAACGGGGATTGGAGAGAGGTTGGAGGGAGAGGATCCGTCCGGGCCGACCGAAGCCAGCCCGGCTCGGTTCAGGCGTAGCTGTGCGCCTTACGGAAATAATCGAAGGCCCGGGACAGCTGCTGTTGCTGCGCGGCGGTCAGGGACTCAAAGCGGATCCCGTAGAGGTATTGGCCGCCGTCGGTCCGGGTGCAGCGCATGATTTTTGCGCGCAGGGACAGCCTTGAGGTTGGTTCTTCCGGCAACAGGATCTCCACCTGCAGCGGCTCACGCTCGTTAAGCGCCTCCAACAGTTTGATTTCGGCACCGGTCATACTCAGATTCTGGGTCAAACCGCCGACCGCCACCCCCGCCTGGCAAAGCGAAACCTCTAGCTGATTGTTGATCCGTGGCGCCTGGCGTTTGTCATCGGCATGGCGTGTCGGTGCGCTTACCTGGTCGGTCCGGAAACGCGCCAACAACAGGTCGAGTTCATCGGATACGCGATGCAGATCACCGGCCACCAGCGAGATTGAACCAGCCTTTTCCGTGCTGACGGTCAGTACATCGAACAACTCGTTCAGTTCCTGATGGAGGGAGGTCAATTGCTCTACCTGGCTCTGATTCAGCTGTGCGATCTGGGTCGAATTTTCCGAATTCCGCTCGACATCCGCCGTCATCGACGCCAGGGTTTCCAGCGTCTGCTCCGACTGCTGTTGTGACCGGTTCACCTGCGCCGTGACCTGTTTCATGGAGTCGACCGATCCTTCGACCTGGGTGGTCAACTCGTGGATCAGCGTGGTGATCTCGGTGGTGGAATCGGCGGTACGCGTGGCCAAGCCTCGAACTTCATCGGCCACCACGGCAAAACCGCGCCCCTGCTCACCGGCACGAGCCGCTTCGATGGCCGCATTTAGCGCCAGCAGGTTGGTCTGCTCGGCCAACGAATCGATCGCCTCGATGATCGAGTGAATCTTGTCGGTCGCCAACTTGACCGAGCCCAACCGTTCAGCGGTCACACCGACACTGTCGACGGCGCTGGTCAGTTCGCTGATGCTCTGTTGCATCACGCCGACGCCCTGCTGCGCCACCTCTCGGGTCTGCTGTGCATTCAGGTGCGCGGCTTCAATATGCTCGCTGACATCGGCGGCAATCTGCTGCAGAGAATCGATCGCATGCATCACCTGCTGGGCACTTTGCTGCTCCTGCTCGCTGATGCTGGAGACTTCGCCGGAAATCGTGGCAATCTGCATCGAAGAGTGCGACATCTGCTTGCTGTTCTGCTGCACCGTATGGATCACATCGCTGAGCATCGAGCGCATTCGATCCACATTACGGATCAACAGCCCCAGTTCATCACGCTGTTCGGATTCGCCCGGATAGGCGCAAAGATCGCCGCTGCCGATGCGCTGGGTACTGTTCACCACCTGATACAGCGGCGTGGTGATGTTTCGCGCCAGCAACCAGGCAATCAGCAGTGAAGCGATCAGCGCACCAGCCCAGGTCCACAACAGCGAGATAAGCATCGTCTGCACTTTGCTGTCCGACTGCTGTGCCAGCATCAACACGGCCTGGTTCATTGTCGTCAGCACATCGACACTGAGCTGATCGATCTGGGCCAGTTGTGCACTGTCCGGGGAGCGGGAAACGGCGTCGCCGATTCGCTGCTGAAGTTGCCCCCAAAGCTTATCCACCTCGGCAAGTTGGGAACGGATCTCGGCGTTGACCGTACCGGGCAATTCGATCGGCTTCTGCATCGCCGGATCGAGGTAAGTGGTACCGCCATCGCGCAGCGCGTCTAAGGACAGCTCAAATAACTGGGCCGTTCGCTGCATCGGGGCTGGATCAAAGGCCTGTTGTTGCACGCGGGCCTGTTGAAACGCGACGAAAAACTCCTTGGTAAACTTCTGGGTCAGCATCCGCTGACGTCCGGCGATATTCACCACCAAGCCATCGCTTTTCTGGGCGTCCAAGGTTAAATAGGTGTAACCAACCGTCGCACTGAGTACCACCACAAACATCAGCGACAGACCCAGCAGTTTTTTTCCGACACTCAACCGGTTGAATCGCAGCAGACTTTCCAGCTTATCGGCGATCAGAGCCATTAGACCACTCCTCCATAGCAGCCCTGTTGAGGGTACATCGGCCGGGCAGAAAAGCGGCTTCGCCCGACAGACAGCGCACCGACGCAGGGCACAACATCCACCACCGGGAGTGTAAGTGCCATAAAAAGCTAAGACACTGAAAAAGAAGCTGATTTGATCTAGAAATGATATCGCTCAATTTGGCGGGAGAAAGACCGGAGAAAAGAGTGATGCAGCATCCCGAAAAGTGCTGACTAGTCGTTGTCATTCAGCAGCTTACAAGTTTTGCTTACAAGCAATCGGAGCGCTTACGACTGAGGTTCCGCCAGTAACCGGCCCAGTTGATCACCCAACAGCAGATCCTCCATCGGGCCGAAGTGATGCAGCCGTAGGTAACCCCGTTTATCGATCAGCACCACGGAAGGGGTCCCCTGAAGCTGGTAGCGCTGCATCGTGGCGGGAATGGGGCCGATCTCGACCGGCTGATCGATAGCCACCGGAAAGCCGATCCGGTACTCGTGCAGAAACACCTGCAGGGCGTCGGCGTTCATCACCTGATGGTGCTCGAACACCGTATGCAGGCCGATCACCTGCAGCGGCTGATCCCGATAGAGGGTTGCCACCTTGAGGGCCTGGGGGATGCCGTGAGTCACGCAGCCGGGACAGAGCATCTGAAATGCATGCAGCATCACCACTTGCCCACGCAGATCCTCCAACCGCAGCGGTTGCTCGGTATTGAACCAGCGGGCCGCATTGATCTGCGGTGCTAATGTCAGCGCGGATGAGCGGCTGGTAGTCACGATAAACGGTCCTCGACAAAAACCTGGCTGACCGAGCAGCGGCCAGCCCAACCCTGAATCAAGTATAGGTGTTCGCCGGGTTCGGGCATCCCACGAAGGAGGCCCGACAGCAAGCTACTCCATCGCCAGTTGCGGAGTGTCCTCGCTGAGAACTTCACGCCACCAGGCCGTTTGCGCGGCAGGATTCAGAATCGATACCGGTTCTCCCATAATCGGGGTCAGTAGCTTGACGGCACGGCGCTGGGAAATTTCATAGGCCTGCTCCAGCGGCTCATGCCAATCGTGCAGGGCAAGATCGAAGGTACTGTTGTGGATCGGCAGCATCGCCTTACCCTTCAAATCGATATGTGCCTGGACACTCTGCTCCGGCAGCATGTGGATCTTGCTCCACAGACGGTTATAGGCGCCGGTTTCAATCATCGTCAGATCAAACGGTCCCAGGCGTTCACCGATCTCCTTGAAACCGCTGAAATAGCCGGAATCGCCACTGAAAAACAGCTTGGCCTGGCGGCCCTCAATCGCCCAACCGGCCCAGAGTGTCTGATCCCGGTCCATCAAGCCACGACCGGAGAAGTGCTGTGCCGGAGTCGCCGTGAAGGTCAGAGTGCCGATGCTGTCTTGCTGCCACCAATCCAGTTCCTTGATCCGGCTTGAGTCGATCCCCCAGTCACGCAGATACTGCCCGACCCCCAATGGCGTGAGGAAATGCTCCACCCGATCCGCCAGCGCCTGAATGGAGGCCTTATCCAGATGATCATAATGATCGTGGCTGATAATCACCGCCTTGATACTCGGCAGCGAATCCAACGCAACCGGTACCGGATGGAAACGCTTGGGTCCCATCCATTGAACCGGTGAAGCCCGATCGCTGAACACCGGATCGATCAGCAGATACTCAGCGTCCAGACGGATCAGCATCGACGAGTGCCCCAACCGGTAGATCACCGGCGTTTCCCGATCGGTCAGCAGTTCCTGCTCAGTGATGGTTCGTAACGGTGGCTCCGTGGTTGGCGTCGGCGACTTTCGATCAGCGGTGAAATAAGCCTTGGAGATCTTCAACAGATCACCCAGCCCGGATTGATAGGGCTGTTCGCTGTTTTGGAATTTGCCGCTTTCCAGCGACTGTTGCGACTGATGCTTGGCGGCAGCAAACAGGGTTGCGGACATAAGAACCACTCCAGATAAGATCAACCAACGAGGCTTCATAGGGACATCAACAAAGTAAAAGCAGAACAAAAGTAAACTATACCGTGCAGTTTACTTCTAAATTTAAAAAAGTAAACTGATTAGTGTAAATTTGTTCGGATCAGTCAGTACCGGGGAAGACCAGGTGGAACCAAAACGTTCACGCAGTGAAATCAAGCGACAGGCAATTCTGGATGCCGCCAAGCAGGCCTTTCTGGATCAGGGTGTCCAGGGAACCAGTATGGATAGGGTCGCGACGCTGGCTGAAGTCTCGAAGCGGACGGTCTACAACCACTTCGAAAGCAAGGAAGCGCTGGTGATGTGCCTGATCAGCGAACTGTGGCAACAGGCCAAGCATCAACGCGGTGGCGACTATCAGCCCGACGCTCCGCTGCATGGACAGCTTCGCGCGATCATCGAAGCGGAGATCGAGGTGATCAGCAGTACCGAGCATATCGAATTGAACCGGGTCGCCTTCGGCCACTTCTTCTACCACCCCGAAGCCCTGAAGCAGGAGGTCACCAAACTCTCCGCCCACGAATCCTCGCTGGTTCGCTGGATCAAAGCCGCCAGAGCGGATGGACGCTTGATCGATCTGGAGGCGGCTGCGGCCGGCGAGCAGGTGCACCATCTGGTCAAAGGACGCTGCTTCTGGCCCCAACTGCTGCAGATCGCACCGATCCTCAATCCCGAACAGCAACTTGAGCTGGCCGAACAAACCACCGCGATGTTTTTGAGCCACTACCAGGCTGCCAGCTTAGAAGATTGAAATAAATGTCGATTTCTTCTTTTTTCTGGATCCAGTCGCTCTGAACGCCGCGGCGCTGAAGCGATTCCCGATCATTTATCGGTCTACACTACAGGCGAGCTTATATATTAGCGTGTTGCAGTTGCGGCATAACGAAGCCGGATTCAGCGCCAAGCCAAGCGGTGACGCGGCCCAGGGAACTACCGCTATGCAGGCAGGTCAACCACAGCCTGCATAGGGAAATTCGGCTGATGAAACAAGTATTTGCTAAATTACCTAGGTGGTTTGGTCCAGCCACTGGGTCCAGTGCCTGGAGTTGGCCCCAAGGTCGTTGGCAATGTGGTTCTAAAAAACCCAACCTCCAAAGATAAAGATAAGCTCACGGTTGATAACAATTAATCGTAAGGCTATCGGTCTGGGTCTGACCCTGGCGATGGTCCTGACAGAGATCCCACTAATCAGTGGTGCTGGCTGTCTTACAATAAAAAAAATTAGCTCATGACTCCCCAGAGCCAATGGGCACCCACAACGGAGCAACTTATGTACCATAAGAATAAGCTTACTAAAGTTCTATCCCTCACCCTGGCGCTGGCGTTTTCGGCAACTGCCCTGAACGCTCAGGCAAAAACCTTTAAAGTCGCCGTGGGAGACGGCGCTGGAGGAACCCAGCACGAACTGGGTAAGAAATTCTCCGCAGAGTTGAAAGAACGTACCGGTAACAAGCACAAAGCCAAACTGTTCCTTAACGGCCAGTTGGGCAGTGAGCAAGATACCGTCAACGACGCCGCCATCGGCACCCTCGATTTCTCCATCCTCGCTATCAACAACGTCACCCCCTTCTCGCCAAGTGTTGGCATCCTGACCCTTCCTTACATGATCCAGAGCCTCGACGACGCCGTTGCGCTGACTCAGGGTGAGGTCGGTAAAGAGCTGGTTGAAAACACTATCCGCGATGCAGGTGTACGGATCATCGGCTGGGCTTACTCAGGTTTCCGAGTACTGACTAACTCCAAGCGTCCGATCACTACACTGGAAGACCTCCAGGGTGTTGTTGTTCGTGTACCGAAGAACGAGATCATGATCGACACCTACAAGGCTTGGGGCATCAACCCGACTCCGATGGCTTGGTCCGAAACCTTCACTGCTCTGCAGCAGCGTGTAGTTGATGGTCAGGACAACCCGTACATCACCAACTACGCAATGAAGTTCGATGAGGTACAGAAGTACATCACCAACATCCGTTACCTGTTCTCCATTGAGCCGCTGATCGTTTCTGAAGCTGTTTTCCAGGATCAGAAGCCGGCGGTACAGAAGGCCATTCTTGAAGCCGGTGAAGCGGCCACTCAGCACAGCGCTGCCTGGCTGAAGGATCAAGAAGCCAACATCAAGAAAGAACTGGCTAGCCGTGGCATGGAAATCTCCGATCCGGCCAATGGTGAGAAAGAGTGGATCGAAAAGGCTAAGACTGCTGTTTGGCCGAAGTACATCGACAGCATCGGCGGCAAGGACAAGCTCAACAAAGTCCTGATGTCTCTGGGTCGTGAGGGCGTCTAAGCTCAGCACCCGCATTCACTAATCGCGCTCGCGATTAGATGCCAAGCTGATTGCAGCTGAACCAAGCGACCGCCCCAGCGGCGGTCGCTTGACTCTAAGCACCTGCTTTGACTATTCCCACTGGAGCTCCTGATCATGTCCAAAACCGGCCTTTTCTTTAAGTTTCTCGACAATATCGAGAGCTATATCTGCCGGACTCTCCTGGCACTGTTTGTGGTCTTGCTGTTCGCCCAGATCGTCTCGCGAGAAGTTTTTTCTCACTCGCTGTCCTGGACCGAAGAGCTAGCCGTATACATGTTTGTCTGGTTCGTATTTTTTGGCGCCAGCTACGCCGCCAAACTCTCCGCCCACAACCGTGTAACCTTCCACTTCAAATGGATGCCGGAAAAAGCCGCCATCGGCCTTGAAGCCCTGGCCGACCTGATCTGGATCGCCTTCAACTGCTACTTCGTTTATCTCGCCTACGATTTCGTCTTCAATCGGATGAACCTGTTCTGGAAATCCCAGACCCTGGGCGTACCGATGAAATATATCTATTTGATTCTGCCGATCGCCTTCACCCTGATGACGATCCGAGTCATTCAGGTTAACTACTACAAGCTGGTCAAGGGCATCGATGTCCGTGATCCCGAATCTGTGGAAAACGACAAACTGATGGCCGGAGATGCATTCTCCGATGACGCCGACAACAACAATAAGCCGGCCTAAACAGGAGTCGAACCATGGCTGAATCAAGCATTGTCCTCATTCTATTCGGAACCTTCCTGCTGCTGTTGCTGATAGGGGCTCCGATCACTGTTTCACTGGGCGTCTCCGCCCTGGCCTCATTCATTTATCTGGATGAGAACCCGATTAAATTCGTCCAGATCGCCTTCACCTCGGTGGGCTCGTTCCCGCTGATGGCGCTGCCCGCCTTCATCCTGGCCGGGGCACTGATGGAAGCCGCCGGGATATCGAAACGACTGGTCAACCTGGCCGAAAGTTTCGCCGGCCCCTTTACCGGCGGTATGTCCGCTGCCACCGTTCTGGCCTGTATGTTCTTCGGCGCCATCTCCGGCTCCGGTCCGGCTACTACCGCAGCTGTCGGTATGCTGATGATTCCGGCCATGGCCGCCCGCGGCTATGACCGGGGCTACGCCGCCGCCGTGACCGCCTCGTCCGGTGGTCTGGGGATTATCATCCCGCCGTCGATCCCGATGGTTATCTTCGGTATCTCGGCGATTGGCCTGACCGTTCCCGATGCCGCGATCGAGAAATTCGGCACCTTCCAGACCGTGTCGATCTCGACCCTGTTTATCGCCGGTTTCTTCCCTGCGCTGGTTATCTCGATCAACCTGATGATCCTGAACTACATCCGCTGTAAGAAAGCGGGTTACAAAGGCTCCACCGACGGTTGGGCGCTGGATCACATCATCGATTCCTTCCGCAAGGGTTTCTGGTCGGTCCTGGCACCGCTGGTTATCCTGGGCGGTATCTACTCGGGCTTCTTCACCCCGACCGAGTCAGCCATCGTGGCGATCTTCTACACCCTGGTGATCGGCTGGTTTGTGCACAAGGAGCTGAAGTGGAAGGACCTGGTCCACTCGCTGGAAACCACCACCTGGTTGTCCGGACGGGTACTGCTGATCCTGTTCACCGCTACCGTGTTCGGCCGGGTGCTGGTTGAGAACGAGATTCCGGACACCGTCGCCGCCTCGATGCTGAGCCTGACCGATAACGTCTACCTGATCTGGACTATGATCATCGGCTTCCTGCTGTTCGTCGGTATGTTCATGGAGACCCTGGCCGCGATCATGATTTTGGTACCGGTACTGCTGCCGGTGGCCTATAACCTGGGTATCGATCCGATCCACTTCGGTGTGGTGATGATCTGCTGTCTGTCGATCGGCTTCGCCACCCCACCGCTGGGCGAGAACCTGTTCGTCGCCTCGGGGATCTCGGATACGGCGCTGGAAGATATAACCGCCAAGGCGCTGCCGTTCGCTTTCATTTCGGTGGTCGGCGTCTTCATCATCGCCTTCTTCCCCGAGATCGCCCTGTTCTTGCCCAGGTTACTGGCGGGATAGATCAACGCTTTCGCACCATGATTTTCGAACCATGACTTTCGCACTATTTCAGCCGGGGTTGCCACTAGGCTAACCCCGGCCGTCAGCTAAGGATGACTGCCGATGCTATTTCCTGAAATCAAACAGATTCTGTACTGTACCGACCTGTCCAAGAACGCTTCCTACGCGTTCAAGTACGCCGCCTACCTGTCCGGCAAAACCGGCGCCAAAGTGCATATCCTGCACGTGGTCGAAAAACTGTCCAACGACGCCCGCATCACCCTGAAAACCTACGTGATGGATTCCACCAGCCGGGACGACTTCCTCAACCACCGGATCGACCACGCCAAGGATCTGCTCAAGCATCGCCAGGATTACTTCTGGGATGTGCTGGCTCCCAGCCACAAAGAGCTGCGCGAACAGGTCGCCTCGGTCGATGTGGTCGAGCACTACCCGGCCGAGACCATCCTGCGTCGCTCCAAGGAGCTGGATGTCGATCTGATCGTGATGGGTGCCCACGAGAAAGGGATCATGCATACCTTCCTCGGCTCGGTGGCCAAGAACGTGCTGCGCCACTCGCGGATTCCGACCATGATCGTTCCGATCCCGGAGAAAGAAGAGCTCAAGCGTCAGAAAGAACAGCGCAAAAAACAGAACGGCGGTTGATATCAACCCGCGTCCTTCTCATGCCCCGGCCATCGCCGGGGTTTCTTTTTTCTGGCTCCGGAAATCGGCATCACGACATCCATGAAAGCCATCAATTGGTTAAAACTCGCCAGCGGGGCTTGGCTCTAACAGCACCCAGTTCTTGGCCCTACCTGCTGAAACTGAAGCCTTTATAGTAACTTCATCCACGGCTTTACCAGCCCAGCCACCTGCAGCAGGAGAGGTTCTATGAGCACTACCCTACGTCAGATCGAACAAGCCAACCGCACCCTGCGTCGACGCTGGAACCGCCCGCACCCGGGTTTTGGTTCCGGAAACGATCTGCGGACCAGCGACGCCGGCCTGCTGCAATCGCTGTACGGTAATATGGAACGCGCCAGCCATTTCCAATGGCTCAACGGCGGCCGTACCCTGATCGACAAGACCTACCTGGCCATGCTGTGTGCAGCGCTGGAACTGGATGCCCCCTGGATCGGTTTCGACAAGGTGGCTGCCAATCTGGACAACTTCATTCGCGAAGAGCTGGCACCCTGCTGGTCTGAGCTGGACGAGCTCGAGCACGAAGCCCGCCACGAGCTGAGCATCAACCTGGTCGAGAAAGCCTGTGAGACACTGTTCGGCAGCCAGAAGAACGCTGTCTTTGCCAGCCAACTGCTGCTGTTCCTGTGCCCGCAGTTGCCGATCTTCGCCGTGACCGGGCAACAACAAAGCGAGCACTTCAGCTACCGGGAATACCATCAGCAGTGCCGCAACCAGATGGCGTTGAACTTGCCGCTGCTGGCCAGTCAGCCGCTTCCCAAGCTGCTGCCGAGCACCGCCAACCTGGGCGCTCTGCTGACCCGAACCGACTGGTGGGTACGCCGCCTGCAGACGCAATTACAGCAACAGGCGTTCAACAACCTTGAAGATTCAAGGCCGGAGCAACAGCGCTCCGCCTAAACCGAGCACGATCCTCAACAGCGCAAAGCTGTCTCTTGTTACCAGCACTTCGGTGCTGGTTTTTTTTGCCAGTTTGTCAGGCTGGAAATTCAGCGCTTAAAAGGTCAACAGCATATCGTTCCAGCTGGCACCGCCATGGCTTGAAGCGGAGACACCTTGATGGCTGAAACCGAGGCTCTGATAGAAAGGGACCAGCTTATCTTTACAGGTCAGCACCACCCCTTGCCGCCCGTTAGCTCGACTGACATCAATAAAGTGCCTGGTCAGCGCCGACGCATAACCACGTCGCTGACAGGACGGATCAACCGCTAAGCCAAACACCGTTTGATAAGCACCGTCGGGGTTATGCAGGCGCGTATCCGAATAGAGCGCATCCGGAAGTTCCGGCTTGTCGAAGATGCAGCCATTGATATGCCCCACCACAACCCCCTCGATTTCCAGAACAAAGAAACACTCGGCAAAGACCGCAAAGCGCTGTTGGAAAGAGTCTAAAGAGGCCGCTTCCGCCTCAGGAAAACAGATCGCTTCAAGCTCAGCCATCCGGTTTACATCCTGTTGTTCTGCTTGACGAATTATGTACATCTCGATTTCTAATTAGATAGGTAGGCACCGCCAAAAAACGGGGCGAGTTTGGAACGCACGGGCGCCCCTCGAGTGTTTGATCTTGAGGCAATTTCGGCAAGGTTTCCAGGCAAAATCACCCTCCTTTCCCAGCACGGAAACGCTGATTTTTATGCTCCGGAATCAGGAATCAGGAATCAGGAATCAGGAATCAGGAATCAAAACCAGCTTTCCGGTATAGCCTTTGGCCAGAAACGCTTTCTGTGCATCGACGATTTCACGCAACGGGTAACTGTTAGCCAAAGCCGGTCGAATCTCCCCTCGCACGATATAACCAACCAGATTGGGAAATACCTCGCTCTCTAACATCGTACAGCCGAAAAAGCTCAGATCTTTGAGGTACAACGTACGTACATCCAACTGTACCAGGGGACCACCGATCGCCCCTGAAACTGCGTAGCGCCCTCTGGGTTTCAGCACTTGCAGGAGTATCGGCCACTGCTCGCCCGCCACCAGATCAACGACCACATCGACGCAGTTCTCGCCCAATACCTCCAGCAAATCCGTACCCCGCGGGATCACCTGGTCAGCCCCCAGTGCGAGCACATCGTCGGCTTTGTCGGCGCCGGCGACGGCAATAACCCGGGCCCCTCGTCGTTTCGCCAGTTGCACCGCGGCCGATCCCACCCCGCCGGATGCCCCGGTTATCAGGACAGTATCTGTCTCGGTTAGCGCAGCTCTGGTCAGCAGATTTTCGGCGGTTGAGTAGGAGCAGGGAATGGACGCTAATTCGGCATCGGTCCAATCGCATTCAACACGATGACAAAAGCGCGCCGGTGCTTTGGTAAATTGGGCAAAACCGCCATCGTGCTCGGAGCCGAAATAGGCAAAATCGGTCTCTCCTTGTCGAAAACAGGGCTCGACCAGAATCCGCTCACCAACACGGGCACTGGAAACACCATCGCCAACGGCCACGATCAGCCCGCACACATCCGCTCCCTGAATCCGCGGAAATTGGATCGCTCCTCCCCAGCCGCCGTCGTCAGCATTGGCTTCACCCAACCCCTGCTCACTCCCCTGCGTTGTTGTCCCCTCGGAGACCTTTTTCGAGTACCAACCGATTCGGGTATTGATATCCGTGTTGTTGATACCGGCAGCCCCGACGCGGATCAACACCTCTCCAAGCCCGATTTCCGGAATCGGGGCGTCGGTACGGTAATTGAGCTTGTCAAAGCCCCCGTGTCCGGTCAGATAGACTGCATGCATGGTGGTGGGCTTCGCACTCATAGCTATTCCTCGATTTGGCAACCAGGCGGTAAAGATGCTTTCGATCACAAGTAGAGCAAACGTTCTACTTGCCAAAGTAGAGTGATCGTTCTACCGTGTCAACGATGAATGCGACTCAACTGAAAATTGCCGCCGGTTTGGAGCAGGCCTTTGCCGATCACGGATTTGCCCAGATCGGCGTCGACGGACTACGCGAAGCGACCCAGGTCAGCTTAAGGACCCTCTACAAATATTGCCCATCCCGGGAAGCGATGGTGATCACCGCCTTGGAGCACCGGCACCAGCGCTATCTGGCACACCTGCTCGACGAGCTACCCACCGCACCGACACAAGCGCTGGATCAGATGTTCGATCGCATCGGAAACTGGATGGAGGAAAATGCTCCCCAGGGCTGCCTGTTCAAGAGCGCCGTTGCCGCCCATCCCGACAGTGAAGTCCTGCAGAAGATGTTGGAAAGGCACAAGCTTGAGGTCTGCGATGGTCTGACCCGAGCAACCGGCTTGAGTAATCACCGGGACGAACTGCTGTTGCTGCACGAGGCCATTATCCATAGTTGGCCGATGATGGGGGCACGTGCTGTTGCGAGCGCCAAAAGATTCGGGCAGCAGCTGTTCAACCAAGCGGCACCATCATAACGCTGATCAAGCGATAAAGACGGCCGCACCACCCCTGACCTCCGCACTATACTGATCTCAGGAAAGACTGACTCTCCAGGATCGGTGCATCGCGATGAACAATGATCAACGCCCCAGCGGCGCCGAGTACGCCCTATCCAGAGCCGGACTGTTGACCGAAGCCTATAAGAGCCTGTTGATCGTCAATGGCGGCGGTATCGTTGCCCTACTCGGCTTCCTGCAAGCCATCTGGGCCACCAGTCCCGAGCTGGCACGAATCACCCTCTGCGGCATTGCCTTGCTTGCCCTGGGACTGACGGCGGCGCTGGCCATTCCGTTCTTACGCTACCACCATTCCCACCACGCCCAACGCAAGGAACAGCGGGGCGAAAGCGGCCGCAAAACCCGCTACTGGTACCTTTTTTACGGTTGTCAGTGGTTCTCTATAGCCTGCTTCGGTGGCGGTGTTTTATATTTGGTGATCAAAGGGTTGGATATTACTAATATCACTTAATTATTCTATAACCCATTGTAGATAAGACTGAGGATTACATGGAGAGTAAAGCGTTGCTAGTAGAAGAGGCCATTGGTGACTTACAATTTTATGTAGAAAAAAAAGGATTTATTCTATCTAGTCAAGCCGAAGAGGTTTTCAGACAAGCAGAAGAAACAGGAAAGAAATATAATTTAGATATTTACTACTACATAGTCTTAATGACCATAATAAGGTTGTACCCAGAGCTAAGAAGTTTAATGCTCAGAAACGGCTGCGATCCAAGTGATGCTATACAAGCATGCATAAATCTAATTAGCATCTCTAGAAACGATGATGAATATTCTGATAATCGTCCCCCTTATTCCGAAACGGTGGGAACGAGAGGCAGCTGTAGAGCTTCCTTTATCGATTCAGCGATTGCAGCAGCTATACAGCATGACCGAAAAGAGATATTGAAGCTAGATATATTGGAAGGAGTTCTTGCTGACCACGATCAATTATGCCCTGTTGTTGAGAATATCAACTGGACTGACTCAGCTCTACACGTACCATACAACACCCTCTCTCATATATTAGGCCATTATGAGCAATCACTATGGATAAAATTTGAAGTCATACGAAAAGAGCTAAATATATATAAAGAACAAGAATTTAGAAACATTGCTATTGATAATGCACCACAGAGATTAAGGTCATCTCTTTTTGACTTTTTCTCAGACTGGCCTGATTACAGAACAAACTGTTTTTTAATTATGCCGTTCAGAGAAACAAAGTTTCATAAAGAAGTTCATCTAATTCTCAAGGATACTCTTACAAAATACGGTTTTAATTTGTTGAGAGCAGATGATAGAGCTTACTCTGATGATGTGCTGTCAAATATTGAGACATATATATTCGGCTCAAAGTTTTCTTTTGCTATCCATGAAAGAGTAGAAAATGATAGTCACAATGCAAATGTTGCTTTGGAAGTTGGATATTTTATGGGGCAGGGAAAAGAAGTTTGTCTACTGAAGGAGAATTCAGTTTCAGCGTTACCATCAGACTTACAAGGAAGACTATATGTTACTTTCAGTATGTTCGATGTTGCAAATACGCTGCCTAATGCTGTTGAAGGCTGGCTTAAAGGTAAACGGCTGATCTAACATACGTCACTACATTCAACCAGCTATATTCAAGTCAGTAATATCATTTTCATCTTTTACAGGAGTTTAACAATCAAAGCCCTCTGGATACTGATCTTCAGCGCCACGCTCATCTGGTCCGGCATCGAGCCCAAGGACCAGTTCACCTGGTTTCTTGAAGTCCTGCCCGCCATGATCGGCGGTGCCCTGATGGCGGCCACTTACCACAGTTTCCGCCTGACCCCGATTCTCTATTTCTTCATCCTGGCCCACTGCGTGGTATTGATGGTCGGCGGCCACTACACCTATGCCGAGGTGCCGTTGTTCGACGGCCTCTTTGGTGCCGAGCGAAACAACTACGACAAGGTCGGTCACTTCTTCCAAGGCTTCGTCCCAGCCCTGCTGGCACGGGAGATCCTGATCCGCAAACAGGTGGTCAACGGCCGTTACTGGATGGGGATCATCATTGTCTCGATCTGCCTGGCTTTCAGCGCCTTCTACGAGCTGATCGAGTGGTGGGTGGCCCTGGCCACCGGCGAAGATGCCGAAGCCTTCCTGGGAACCCAGGGCTATGTCTGGGATACCCAATCCGATATGGGCTGGGCGTTGATGGGAGCGATCTGCTCGGTGCTGTTGCTGGCCAAACCCCACGATCGGCAGCTGCAACGCCTGCCCCGTTCGGGATAACCCCTGGTAATCACCGCTTACAGACGAGACCATCGCCATGAGCCAAGCCCTGGAAGCCAACAAGCAAAACGCCATCGCGTTTTATCGCACCGCCTATCTGGGCGAACCGGCCAAGGCGGTCTCGCTGTATGTCGGTGACGACTACATCCAGCACAATCCGGTCGTCGGTAATGGCAAACAGGCCTTTATCGATTACTTCGCCGAAATGGGGCGGGATTACCCCGGCAAGCAGATTGAGTTTGTACGGGCCGTCGCCGAAGGGGATCTGGTAGCGCTGCACACCCACCAGATTTGGCCCGGAAACGATGAGTACGTCACGATGGATTTCTTCCGTTTTGATGAAGACGGCAAGATCGTCGAACACTGGGATGCCATCCAGTCGATTCCGGATGAGACCAAAAACGGCAACACCATGTATTAACCCGCCCTGCTCTACTGCCGGCATGCAACGCGCCGAGCATAAAAAAGCCCTGGCTTAGCAGGGCTCTTTTAATCCAGGGGGGAATGCCTTCGACAGAAGGTTAGCCGGCGACCTCTTCGCACTGAACGATGCGACCGCGCTGCACCAGCAGGTCTTCGTTCAGGTTGTAGATACAGTCCAGCAGGTGCATCTTGAAGCTGCCCGGGCCGGTCCCCAGCTTGACCGATTCTTCGGCGGCGACACCAATGGTCAGCAGTGCATGCACGGCCGCATCAAACGGATCGGGATTAACCGCCAGGAAGCCACCGATCAGCGCCGATGAGGCACAACCCATCGCGGCGACCCGGGTCTGCAGGACCGAGCCGTTGGTCATCAGCACAGTCCGACGGCCATCGGTGATTAGATCGGTTTCACCAGATTGCACCACCACGGCACCGGTCTGACGGGCCAATTTCTGCGGTGCATTGGCCGACTCGTCACTGGCCAGCGCATGAATCTCGGCATAGTTGCCGCGGATCACCGAAGGCCGAAACTCCAGCAGCCCCTGAGCATAAGAGCGACGGGTCGTGGAAGCATGGACCGACACCGGATCCAGCACCCAGGGCTTGTTGAAATCCAACGCCGTCTGGATAGCGATATCGATGGCGGAGCGACGGGTGCTATCCAGGGTACCGGTGTTGACCGACAGACAGTCAGCGCTGGTGACGAATTCGGCGATCTCGTCCATTCCCATCGTCATCGAGGTCTGAGCCCCCACCGCCAACAGGATGTCGGCCGAGAAGTCCATCGCCACCGGATTGGTGATGCACTGAATCCGCGGTCCCAGATGAGCCAGCAATCGTAATGACTGCATGGTCTGTCCGGCAGTCTGCTTGATACCGGATTCCTGAGCATTGGTAGAAAGGATATTGAGGGTGCTGGACATGGTGACTCTCCCGCCGTTGGGTTGGTGCTGGAAGCTCGGCTTCATCTAGATCGCCGAGCTCAGACGATACGATGGCGAAGAAGTTTTAGGCCAAAGCCTGGGCCAACCGCGCCCGCTCTTCATCGCTGTACTGCACACGACCAATGGGAATCAGATCGTTAATGGCGTCGCTGATGGTGGCGCTGTCTTCGGCGCTGAAGCCGCCGCACAGTTCGACCAGCTGGACTTCACGGGTCAGCATCTCCTGAACCGCCATGATCGCCATCTCGACCGAGTTCACGCCGGCGACCATCATTTCGAACTGCTCGCTCTTGATAAAGGCGTGGTGCTTGATCACTTCAAGATCAGCCGATTTAACAATAAAGCCGTAGCGCTGCAGGGCCATATCGAATCTCCAAGTCGTTGTTGTTTTCCTTCATTAAAGCCCGCGGTTTTGGCAGAAGTTAGGGCCAGCGAGAAACTGCAGTTGGAGCCAATCCCACACAGCCTAAAGGGGTGCATGAAACACCCAACATTGCCAGCCAGACTTTGGTCTGGACGACTTGGAGAAGGGGCCTATAAATTAACCAGCGAGCGTCCCAGACTACCGCCGGAGATCAGCATCAACATCGCCAAGGCGATACGACGGAACGACTCCGGCGGGCTCTTGAGGAAATGACGATTGCCCAGCAGGGTTCCAAGACCGACAGGAATCAGGAACAGCGCGGCCAGTTGCACCACCTGCCAGTCGATCATGCCGCTCCCTGTGGCCAGTAGACAGGTGTAGATATCCAGCAGAATCAGGTAAGTAATCAGGGTACCGCGCACGGTCGCCGCACTCTCTTCCTTGGATAGGAAGAACACCACCAACGGCAACCCGCCGACACCGGCGGCGCCATTTAAAGCCCCGGAAACCACCCCAGCCGAGCCGATCACCGAGGCACGATCACCGCCGCGGATGCGAAAGCCTCGCCAGATCAGTACGGCACAGATCAGTATCAACACCGAGATCAGAATCCGCATCCACTGACTCGGCAAACCGGCCAGCAGCATCAGCCCCAACGGAGTGGCAAACAGGGCGCCGAACCCGATCAAGCGCAGCTGGCGCCAATCGATATCTTTCCAAATCGACGGCAGCATACCGATCCCGGCGACGATCTCGACCAATAGAATGGCCGGCACGATCTGCACCGGCGGAATCACGATCGACAGACTGGCAATCGTCAACGCCGAGAAGCCAAACCCCGAATAGCCCCGCACCAGTGCGGCCACAAACACCACCGGCAAACATACCAGTAGCACCGACCAATCCAATCCTGCGATCATCTGCTGTCCCTATGTAAGCGCCCTCGAAATCCGTAACTGCTGCGCTGAAGGCTGACTGTTTAAGCCTGATTAAAGCGTCTGTGACTGGACGACCGTAATCGCGATCACGTTCACCACGTCGTTGGCGCTGCAGCCGCGCGACAGGTCGTTGGCCGGTTTGGCCAGACCCTGCAGGATCGGGCCGATCGCATCGGCCTTGCCGATCCGCTCCGCCAGTTTGTAGCCGATATTGCCCGCTTCCAGGTTCGGGAATACCAGCACGTTGGCCTTGCCCTTGGTTTCGGACTGACCCACTTTGCGTTCGGCGATCTCGGCCACGATGGCGGCATCGAGTTGTACGTCACCGTCGATGCACAGCTCCGGCTGTTGCTGTTTGACCAGCGCGGTGGCGTTGACCACCTTATCCACCGCCGCGTGCTGGGCACTGCCACTGGTGGAGAACGACAGCATCGCCACTCGCGGATCTTCGTTCAGCAGGGTCTTGGCGCTGTTGGCCGCCGACATGGCGATCTGGGCCAGTTGTTCGGTGTTCGGGTCGATCACCAGGCCGCAGTCGGAGAAGATTACCCCGCCCTTCAGTTCGTGGAAGGGTTCGCACAGCATCATCAGGAAGAAGCTGGAGATCATGCTGGCGCTGGGCGCCATGCCGATGATCTGGATCGCCGAGCGCACCACGTCGCCGGTGGTGTAGACCGCGCCGGCTACGGAGCCGTCGGCATCGTCCAGTTGGACCATCACCTGGGCGTAGATCAGCGGGTTCTGGACCTGCTCGGCCGCCTGCGCCTCGGTCATGCCCTTGGCTTTGCGCTTCTGGTACAAGGCGTCGGCGTAGCGCGCCAGCTCCGGCGAGCTGGCCGGATCGAGCAGGGTAATGCCGTCGAGGTTGAGGTTGTTTTCCTCCGCCAGGGCACGGATCTTGGCTTCGTCGCCCAGCACGGTGATCTGCGCGATGCCGCGCTCGGTGGCCACGCAGGCCGCTTCGAGGATACGCGGGTCTTCGCCTTCGGCCAGTACCACGCGTTTGGGCGCATCTGCCGCCCGTTTGAAGATATTGTTGAGCGCCTTCATCACACAGCCCTTCGTTTATTCTGAGGTTTTTGTTGGGAGGTTTGGATGGGGTCTCTGCCCATTGAGATAACCACCGATGGCGTGGAAGTTATGTCGATGGAGGGAGAAAAACCGGCCGAGAACCGGCCGGTTTTTTGGGTTAACTGTAATCCCGTTAAAAATGCAGACGGATCGGTGTGATCCGCCTGCCAACGGACGATTACTGTCAGCCTCGGACTGTTACTAACAGCTTGAGCCGCTGTTATTGATAGTCCTTGTACTTCTCCAGGTGACGAACCGGCACGGACAGGGCGTCGCGGCGGAAGGGGTCGCCCAGCTCACGGGTACACATGATCTCGATCACGGTGGTCACACCGTCCTTCTGCGCGTCGCAAGCTTGCTTCAGCGCCGGACCGATGTCTTCCAGCTTGTCGATGGTGACGCCCTGCGCACCCATGGAGCGTGCGATTTCGGCGAAGCTCGGGTTCTCCAGCTCACCCGCTACGAAGCGACGGCTGTAGAAGTCGACCTGGTTCTTCTTCTCGGCACCCCACTGACGGTTGTGGAAGACGATGGAAGTAACCGGGATCTGCTCACGGACACAGGTCATGATCTCAACCATGGACATGCCCCAGGCGCCGTCACCGGCGTAGGAGATGGCCGGACGCTCAGGCGCGGCAACCTTGGCACCGATGATGGTCGGCAGGGCGTAACCACAGTTACCGAAGCTCATCGGCGCGAAGAAGCTGCGCGGCTTCTCGAAGCGCAGGTAGCTGTTGGCAACGGAGTTGATGTTACCGATGTCGGTGGAGACCATGGCGTCTTCCGGCATGGCTTTTTCCAGCTCACGCAGAACCTGACGCGGGTGCAGGTAGCTGCCCTCTTCGCCAGCTTGCTCTTCGATCATGTCCAGCGAGTACTCGTCCTTCTCGTGGATCCACTCGTCCAGCTCTTTCTCCCAAGACGCTTTCTCGGCGGCGATGTTCTCAGCGCGCTCAGCTTTGGTGGCCAGACAGGCAACGTCGCGAGTCTGCAGACGATCCAGCAGGGTGGAAGCAGCGGCTTTCGCGTCGCCACAGATACCCACAGAGATCTTCTTAACCAGACCCAGAACCTTGGAGTTGCAGTCGATCTGGATGATCTTGGCGTCTTTCGGCCAGTAGTCCATGCCGTGCTGCGGCAGGGTGCCGAACGGACCCAGACGGGTACCCAGGGCCAGAACCACGTCAGCCTGGGAGATCAGGCGCATCGCCGCCTTGGAACCCTGGTAGCCCAGCGGACCACACCACAGCTCGTGGCTGGCCGGGAAGGAGTCGTTGTGCAGGTAGGTGTTACAGACCGGCGCACCCAGGTACTCGGCCAGGGCTTTACACTGCTCAACACCTTCGGACATGACCACACCGCCACCGGACAGGATCACCGGGTTCTTGGCAGCGGCCAGCAGGTCAGCGGCTTCGTTCAGGGAGTTCTCACCGCCGGCGCCACGCTCGATGCGGATCGGCTGCGGGATCTCAACGTCGATGTCGCCGTAGAAGAAGTCACGCGGGATGTTCAGCTGGGTCGGACCATTTTCCTGGATCGCACGGTCGAAGGCGCGACCAGTCAGTTCAGCCATACGCTCCGGACGGGGTACGTGGGCCTGGTACTTGGTGATGGTCTCGAAGAACGGCAGCTGCTGAGCTTCCTGGAAGCCACCCAGACCGTTGGTCATGGCGCCGGTTTCCGGGGTGATGCACACAACCGGGCTGTGGGCCCAGTAGGCAGCGGCGATCGCGGTCACGAAGTTGGTGATACCCGGGCCGTTCTGGGCGATACAAACGCCGTGACGACCGGAAACACGGGCGTAACCGTCAGCCATGTGGCCGGCGCCCTGCTCGTGAACAACCGGGATCAGGCGGATGCCTGCCGGGGTGAAGATGTCCATTGCGTCCATAAACGCCGAACCCATGATGCCGAAGGCGACGGTAACGTCGTTGGCGACCATAGTTTCGACAAAGGCTTCGCTAGGGGTCATACGTGCCATATTCAAGGTCCTTGTTATTGTAGGTTTCAAAGCCAAAGTGTGTCGCTATCTGCCCGTTTACCGCGGAGGCTCGACCAGCCCTTGTGAGCGTTGATAGCCTGCACACCGCTTGCATCTGCACATGGCATCTCTAAGTCGGATATGCATGGTTACAGACTAGGGGACTGGACCTATCGGCAATAGGACCAGATTCGGGCTACGAGCTGATCCAACTTCATCACCGACTCGCTCGATGACCAGATAGCCGTTGTAGAACAACCACATCGACTATGCTGACAGAGGAGAAATCGGGTTGATTTAACCCGCACGGAAACCCTTTCCGGCAGCCGGAACCGAGGCGGATCAAGCACAATGGATTTTAAACAGGAAGCGCTGGACGCCTTAAAAGCGCTACAGGCCGAGTATCTGAACAGTGTCTGGAAAACCTTTGCCGCGCTGATGGTCTCGATTGGCTGGGTGATGTCGTCTGAAGAAACCCGTAACTTTCTCGACGCTACCCTGCCGGTCAAGCTGGTCGCCATCGTCGTTGTATTGGGGCTGGCGTTGATGCACTGGCTGACGCTGCACGATCTGCAGACCAAATCCAGCCGGATCTTTAAACAGGTCGTTTACGATGACGCCCTGTTCTGCGCGGTGAAAGCGAGCTACGAAATCAAACGTATTTATATCTACGGCAGCTTTGTGATCAACGGTCTGCTCTATCTGCTACTACTGAGCATCCTGATCGTTGCTCAACCGAGCGCCTGAATGCCTTAACGAGGAAGGTTTTCGGAGCGCTCAATAGCAATAACTCGCTGATCGAGCGGATATAGTACACTTCGCTCACACTCAAACCGTCGACACCCTTAACCCTATGAAACCGATTGTCCGTGCCCTTGTTATCGTTGCAGGCCTGTTTATCGCCTACCAACTGTTCGGCTTGATGCAGGCCAAGTATGCCGCCAAAGACTGGCCCTCGGTCACCGGCACCATCGCTGCGGTATCCCTGGACGAATCCAAACGGATCGAGAACAAAGAGATCGATGGACTTCGCCAGCAATACGAAATCAGCACTTTCAGGCCGAAGCTGCGTTACAGCTATCGCGTCAATGGGATCGAGTATCAGAGTGAGCGCTTCGCCATCGCGGACAAAAGCACCGAATCCCGCCAGGAGGCCGAGTCCTGGCTGGCTAAGTTCGCCGTCGGCAACTCGGTGACCGTGTTCTATAACCCGGAAGCTCCGGCAGACAGCGTGCTGTTGAAGTAATCCGGCGAGCCTGCCAACGACAGCCGCAATCCTCTCGATTCAGTGAGCGACGGACCAATCATCGACACCGGCGTCTGCCAGTCGATTATCCGCGTCCCTTAACCGACGGGACATCTCCCGCGACAGATTCAGCAGCAGGATGCCAAAGTCGTTGGGCAGTTCATCATGAAGGGCATCGAACAAACCATAGGAAACCCGCAACAGACAGCTCGGTTCGTTAGCCAGTGCATTGCCGATCCTGCCATGCAGCCCTATCATCGCCACAAATCCGATTTCGTGGCCAAATGGATAGTCACGAATATGCGCGATACGGCCGTCCCGGCGCGGTTTGACCAGCCGTATCGAACCTTGCAGCACGACGTGGAAGCAATCAGCGCCGTCACCGAGCCGGAACAACACATCGTCCTTTTCAAGGAAGATCAGCTCACCGTTGCGGAACAAATAGTTGAGCGCCTGTTCGGACAACGCACCAAGGGTCGAGGCATCCCGAACATAATCGATGCCCAGTTGTTGCAACACCTCTACCCCGACTAACGACTTCATCGTCATCTCCTTGCACGGATCGTCTAGTCCTATTGCTGAGTATAGTGCGTTAACTGTTGCTGCCAGCTGAACAAGAAAAACCGCCCCGGACCCGGCTTTGCTGTTCTATTTGTTAGCATTCACCGACTCGATACAGCGTCGGCGGGAAGGGGGAAGCGGAGATGAGAACAGCTCACCGATATCCTGGCTGGCATCAGGACTTAGGAACACACCCGTACCGATGTGACCGACCTAAGAACAGGTATCCTGATCATACTGCCAGCAACTAGAAGTTGAAATCGCGGCGGTAGTCAGGCACAAGCGCTGATTGGACAGCGGCCGATAAGGAACGCGATCCAAGGCTATCAAGACGTACGAAACAGGTCTTTTGTCAGGCGGCTATCCGCGAGCGCCTCTTACGGCGACGAGCTAGATAAGACACGAGGGTTAACCGACGGCCTCAATCAGAAACCAGACCCCAAAGCCCAGGGACCAGACCGCAATAAGCCAGGTCCAGATTTCCTCTTTTACTTTCAACAAATCAATCTGTCTCACAACGCCAGTACGCCACCGTTTTCGTTATTCACCAACTGACTAATCAGCAGCCGGGTCTCGGCCTGCCGGTCTGCAACTGCACTCTTAAAGTGTCTACGACTACATCCTTAATAACGTCTGTGACTGCGCCCTTATAGCGTCTTCGCCTGTGCTTTTTATAACGTCTGTGACTGGACGACCGTAATCGCGATCACGTTCACCACGTCGTTGGCGCTGCAGCCGCGCGACAGGTCGTTGGCCGGTTTGGCCAGACCCTGCAGGATCGGGCCGATCGCATCGGCCTTGCCGATCCGCTCCGCCAGTTTGTAGCCGATATTGCCCGCTTCCAGGTTCGGGAATACCAGCACGTTGGCCTTGCCCTTGGTTTCGGACTGACCCACTTTGCGTTCGGCGATCTCGGCCACGATGGCGGCATCGAGTTGTACGTCACCGTCGATGCACAGCTCCGGCTGTTGCTGTTTGACCAGCGCGGTGGCGTTGACCACCTTATCCACCGCCGCGTGCTGGGCACTGCCACTGGTGGAGAACGACAGCATCGCCACTCGCGGATCTTCGTTCAGCAGGGTCTTGGCGCTGTTGGCCGCCGACATGGCGATCTGGGCCAGTTGTTCGGTGTTCGGGTCGATCACCAGGCCGCAGTCGGAGAAGATTACCCCGCCCTTCAGTTCGTGGAAGGGTTCGCACAGCATCATCAGGAAGAAGCTGGAGATCATGCTGGCGCTGGGCGCCATGCCGATGATCTGGATCGCCGAGCGCACCACGTCGCCGGTGGTGTAGACCGCGCCGGCTACGGAGCCGTCGGCATCGTCCAGTTGGACCATCACCTGGGCGTAGATCAGCGGGTTCTGGACCTGCTCGGCCGCCTGCGCCTCGGTCATGCCCTTGGCTTTGCGCTTCTGGTACAAGGCGTCGGCGTAGCGCGCCAGCTCCGGCGAGCTGGCCGGATCGAGCAGGGTAATGCCGTCGAGGTTGAGGTTGTTTTCCTCCGCCAGGGCACGGATCTTGGCTTCGTCGCCCAGCACGGTGATCTGCGCGATGCCGCGCTCGGTGGCCACGCAGGCCGCTTCGAGGATACGCGGGTCTTCGCCTTCGGCCAGTACCACGCGTTTGGGCGCATCTGCCGCCCGTTTGAAGATATTGTTGAGCGCCTTCATCACACAGCCCTTCGTTTATTCTGAGGTTTTTGTTGGGAGGTTTGGATGGGGTCTCTGCCCATTGAGATAACCACCGATGGCGTGGAAGTTATGTCGATGGAGGGAGAAAAACCGGCCGAGAACCGGCCGGTTTTTTGGGTTAACTGTAATCCCGTTAAAAATGCAGACGGATCGGTGTGATCCGCCTGCCAACGGACGATTACTGTCAGCCTCGGACTGTTACTAACAGCTTGAGCCGCTGTTATTGATAGTCCTTGTACTTCTCCAGGTGACGAACCGGCACGGACAGGGCGTCGCGGCGGAAGGGGTCGCCCAGCTCACGGGTACACATGATCTCGATCACGGTGGTCACACCGTCCTTCTGCGCGTCGCAAGCTTGCTTCAGCGCCGGACCGATGTCTTCCAGCTTGTCGATGGTGACGCCCTGCGCACCCATGGAGCGTGCGATTTCGGCGAAGCTCGGGTTCTCCAGCTCACCCGCTACGAAGCGACGGCTGTAGAAGTCGACCTGGTTCTTCTTCTCGGCACCCCACTGACGGTTGTGGAAGACGATGGAAGTAACCGGGATCTGCTCACGGACACAGGTCATGATCTCAACCATGGACATGCCCCAGGCGCCGTCACCGGCGTAGGAGATGGCCGGACGCTCAGGCGCGGCAACCTTGGCACCGATGATGGTCGGCAGGGCGTAACCACAGTTACCGAAGCTCATCGGCGCGAAGAAGCTGCGCGGCTTCTCGAAGCGCAGGTAGCTGTTGGCAACGGAGTTGATGTTACCGATGTCGGTGGAGACCATGGCGTCTTCCGGCATGGCTTTTTCCAGCTCACGCAGAACCTGACGCGGGTGCAGGTAGCTGCCCTCTTCGCCAGCTTGCTCTTCGATCATGTCCAGCGAGTACTCGTCCTTCTCGTGGATCCACTCGTCCAGCTCTTTCTCCCAAGACGCTTTCTCGGCGGCGATGTTCTCAGCGCGCTCAGCTTTGGTGGCCAGACAGGCAACGTCGCGAGTCTGCAGACGATCCAGCAGGGTGGAAGCAGCGGCTTTCGCGTCGCCACAGATACCCACAGAGATCTTCTTAACCAGACCCAGAACCTTGGAGTTGCAGTCGATCTGGATGATCTTGGCGTCTTTCGGCCAGTAGTCCATGCCGTGCTGCGGCAGGGTGCCGAACGGACCCAGACGGGTACCCAGGGCCAGAACCACGTCAGCCTGGGAGATCAGGCGCATCGCCGCCTTGGAACCCTGGTAGCCCAGCGGACCACACCACAGCTCGTGGCTGGCCGGGAAGGAGTCGTTGTGCAGGTAGGTGTTACAGACCGGCGCACCCAGGTACTCGGCCAGGGCTTTACACTGCTCAACACCTTCGGACATGACCACACCACCACCGGACAGGATCACCGGGTTCTTGGCAGCGGCCAGCAGGTCAGCGGCTTCGTTCAGGGAGTTCTCACCGCCGGCGCCACGCTCGATGCGGATCGGCTGCGGGATCTCAACGTCGATGTCGCCGTAGAAGAAGTCACGCGGGATGTTCAGCTGGGTCGGACCATTTTCCTGGATCGCACGGTCGAAGGCGCGACCAGTCAGTTCAGCCATACGCTCCGGACGGGGTACGTGGGCCTGGTACTTGGTGATGGTCTCGAAGAACGGCAGCTGCTGAGCTTCCTGGAAGCCACCCAGACCGTTGGTCATGGCGCCGGTTTCCGGGGTGATGCACACAACCGGGCTGTGGGCCCAGTAGGCAGCGGCGATCGCGGTCACGAAGTTGGTGATACCCGGGCCGTTCTGGGCGATACAAACGCCGTGACGACCGGAAACACGGGCGTAACCGTCAGCCATGTGGCCGGCGCCCTGCTCGTGAACAACCGGAATCAGGCGGATGCCTGCCGGGGTGAAGATGTCCATTGCGTCCATAAACGCCGAACCCATGATGCCGAAGGCGACGGTAACGTCGTTGGCGACCATAGTTTCGACAAAGGCTTCGCTAGGAGTCATACGTGCCATAACACTTTCCTTCTTATCGTTAGAGTTGATGCCGAATCGGCAGCAACCGTTTATTCAGGATCTCAGAGAGTCCACAAGTTAGGCGGCGCAGCCCCCGGGCCTGAGTGGGAGCCACGCCTGAAACTTTCCGCTAGACCGAAGCGCTTCCGATCCCCGCCCCTGCTCCAGACAGCATCGCACCGCATCGAGCCATCCGCTGAGGGGTAGATGTGGCGTACGTGGTGGAGAAAGAAACAGAATCAATAGCGAAAGGAGTGCGCATCTGGGCACAGACATGGCACTGGGTATAGGCAAGCTCAATTGAGATACCGATCAGCATGTCGCTACTCCTTTCTTATTTTTTTATCAGAAGCAGTTGATATCAGCCCGGGCAAAAATTACCGCCCGAACAATCACATCATCGGTCAACCCAGCTGCTCGTTGGTGCGGAGCGCTGTGCGGTTAACGTGGGAATAGAATATTTCGACAGCGTGGGAGCGAGTAGGACCAGTTACCAACGGGCGATTAAGCCAACGGCGATTGGATCTGCAAAAAAGGCTAACTAACGGATTTTATTGACAATGGTACAAGACAGCTGACGCAGAGACTGGCCCTGCGCCGAATCGGAGTAAACGCTCGGGAAGCGCAGATCCTGTCCTTAATAGGGATCGGCCAGCACCCAGACCACTTCGGTTTCTTGAGTCGAAGGGTTACTGACCAGGTGGGGTTCATCGCCGCTGATGGTAAAGCTATCACCGGCCTGGAGCAGAAACTTCTGCTCGCCGATGGTCAGCTCCAGGCTGCCGGATTTCACATAGCCGGCCTCTTCACCCTTACGCTGCCGGGGCTCCTTACCGCCACTGGCACCCGGTTCGAAGGTGGTCATGATCATCTGCAGCTGGCCGCTCAGTCGCGGTGACAGCAACTCTTCACGGATCCCCATACCGGAATAGTTCAAGGTCCGACGTGAACCTCGGCGGACCACGTAGTTCTGTTCATTACTCGGCTCATCATCACTGCCGTGGAAGAACCAGCTGATCTGCACCCCCAGCGCGGTACTGATCGACTGCAGCACCGGAATCGGCAGCGCCGACACGCCCCGCTCAACCTGGCTCAGGTAACCGACCGACTTATTGACCTTGCCCGACAATTCAACCAGCGAGATCCGCTTCGATTTCCGCAGATCACGAATCTGGCGCCCAATGCGCAGGTTATCGGGATCCAGTGCCGTTTCCGTTTGGCTGGTGCTTTTCTTGGCTGGGCTGCCCATAGTGCAATTTACCGCTGATCAATAGGTTGGGAATCTGCGGATTCTACCACAAGCCTGCTCTGAAGCATCATTGAGGTGAAATCTGACCATCAAATTTCATCAGTACCTTTCACCTCAACGTCGCACTTCAAGCCGATCAGCCGGCTTCGCCGATCTCGACGATCAGATTCGGCGCCAGGGTTTCCAACCGGCTCTGCAAGGTATCCAGGTCAACCGCCTGAGGTGCCCACAGATCGGCGCTGGCCTTGAAGATCATCTCGGCCGACATCGGTGCACTGCTGACCGACGTATCCAGCTGCTCCACATTGATCCCCTCGGTACGAAGGGCGCTCAGGGCCCGACTCAACAGTGCCGGCTCGTCATGGCCGATCAACGACAGCGCCAGGGTTACACCCGGCTCGGTTGGCTCGGTACGCTCGCCTTCCTGGCCGCTCTCGATCACCACCTTCAGCCCCTGGGTTTCCAGCTGGTTCAGGGTCTCAACAAGCTCATCGCGCAGGTGGCTTGCCACCCGAATTTTCAGAATTCCGGCAAAGCAGCCACCCAAGCGGGACATGCTGCTCTGCTCCCAGTTGGCATCGTAACCGACCAGCGCCTGGGAAACCTGCTCCACCAGACCGGGCTTGTCCGGTCCCACCAAGGTCAAAACCAGGGATTCATTCATACGGATCACTCCTTATCGATGGCGCACCACGGACTTCGCCGTGATCCGCCATGGGATTCTTCAAGGTCTTGCCAACCTCAGTTAGCGCCCAGTCGGACCGAAGCCGCACTCTCAGGCTGTCCAGAAGCCAGCAGTGTCGCCAGCGCATCGACGCCGGCCTGGGCCACCAGCTCATCCTGATCCGGGGTGCCGGAACTGCAGCCAACCCCACCGACCACCTGGCCATCCACAAACAGCGGCAGGCCGCCGGGCACGATCGAGAATCGGCCTTGGTTGCTGGTATTAATGCCAAATGCCGGCTTACCCGGCAGGCTGACCTCGCCGTAAGCGCGGGTCGATTTACGGGCCGCCGAGGCGGTGAAGGACTTGCCGATCGAGATATCGATGCTGGTCACCCGACCGTTATCCATCCGCTTGAACAGGATCAGGTGGCCACCGTCATCGGTGATCGCTATATCCATATCCACCTCGATCTCCTCGGCCTTGCGAACACAGGCCTGCATGATGATCTCGGCATCTGACAGTGTCAGTTTGGGCATCATCTTCATAGGAATTCCTCCAACTCAGATATGCTTGTAGTCGAGCAGAATTCGGTTCAGCGCTCGGCCAAAGGTGGCGGCGCTGCAGTCCACATCGTGCAGCTTATCCAGTCCGAACAGACCGATCCGGAAGGTTTGGAAGCCCTCGGGCTCGTCGCACTGCAGCGGTACACCGGCGGCGATCTGAACCCCACGCACGGCAAACTTGGAACCGTTGGAGATGCCGCTGTCGCTGGTGTAGCTGACCACCACACCTGGGGCCTGGAAGCCCTCGGCCGCAACGCTGGCAAAGCCGTTCTGCACCAGCAGTTCACGCACCTTCTCACCCAGCTCCAGCTGACGCTTACGTACCGTTTCGAAGCCAAACTGCTCGGTCTCCTTCATCACCTGATAGAACTTCGCCAACCCGTCGGTGGGCATGGTGGCGTGGTAGGCGTGGCCACCCTGCTCGTAGGTTTCCATGATCTGCAGCCACTTCTTCAGATCGCAGGCGAAACTGCTGCTCTGGGTGCTGTCGATGCGATCACGAGCCAGCGGGCTGAGCATTACCAGCGCACAGCTGGGTGAACCGCTCCAGCCTTTTTGCGGCGCGCTGAGCAGCACGTCGACGCCGGTCGCTTCCATATCGATCCAGATGGTACCCGAGGCGATACAGTCGAGTACGAACATGCCGCCCACCTCGTGGACCGCATCAGCCACCGCACGCAGGTAGTCATCAGGCAGCATCATGCCCGAGGCGGTTTCCACATGGGGCGCGAAGACCAATGACGGCTTCTCTTCTCGGATCTTGGCCACTACCTCGTCGATCGGCGCCGGTGCGAAAGGTGCGGTGGTGGAAGAATCCGTCTGGCGGGCTTTCAGTACGGTATGGGATCGGGGAATGTTGCCGGCGTCGAAGATCTGGCTCCAACGGAAGCTGAACCAGCCGTTGCGTATCACCAGACAATGCTTGTCGGTGGCAAACTGGCGTGCCACCGCTTCCATCCCAAAGGTTCCGCTTCCCGGAACGACCGCTACGGAATGCGCGTTATAGACCGACTTCAGCGTCGATGAGATTCCCTTCATCACATCCTGGAAGGCAACCGACATATGGTTGAGGGAACGATCCGTGTAGACCACGGAGTACTCAAGCAATCCTTTATTATCGGCAGAGCATGAATCTTTAGGCATGATTTGCACCTCAGTGAAATTTATATTTATTTTTTCACTAATCTAAGGATTATCTGTTCGAATAGCAAGCCGCTATCGAACAAATTTTCGCCAGCAAAACTTCAGCGTTTAAAGGGAAAAAAGGCCCGGGCGAGGCCGGGCCAACCGAGTACGGAGCTACTCAAATTTGGGGTAACTAGCCTGGGTGAATAGCCACTTTAGTTATTGGATTTCAGACGTTCACCCTTGGCGTCGTAAACACAGCCTTTGGCGACCTTGACCGGATAGGTCTTGCCCAACACCTTGACGCTCAGCTCAGACTCCGTGGCGGAATCCAGGGCATCAACGTCGACATAGGCCAGCGCCAAGCTCTTCTGGACCCGGTGGCCGTAGCCGCCGGACGCAACCTGACCGACCAACTTATCGCCCTGGTAGACCGGCTCCATATGGATCGCATCGACGTCGGTGGAGTCCACCTCCAACAGCACCATCTTCTGCTTCACGCCGTCCTGCTTCTGCTGCTTCAGCGCATCACGCCCTTCAAACTCGCCCTTGTCGAGCTTGGCGAAGAAGCCGAGGTTACTTTCCAGCAGAGTGAACTCATGGGTCAGGTCGTGGCCCCACATCGGGTAGCCCTTTTCCAGTCGCATCGAATCCAGCGCCCGCATGCCGAAATCGCTGATGTTATAGGCCTGACCGGCCTCCATCAGGGCATCGTAGAGCGCCAGCTGATGTTCGATCGGGTGGTGCAGCTCCCAGCCCAGCTCACCGACGAAGTTCATCCGCAATGCCCGCAGCTTGATGCCGGCGACGGTGATCTCCTGACCGGTAAACCAGGGGAAGGCGTCGTTGCTCAGGTCCGAATCGGTCAACTGGCTCAGCACCCTGCGAGCCTGGGGACCGGCCAGCACCAACGTGCCCCACTGCTGGGTGGTGTTGGTCAGCGTGACCGACC
Source organism: Motiliproteus sp. (assembly GCF_965230735.1). GTDB lineage: Bacteria > Pseudomonadota > Gammaproteobacteria > Pseudomonadales > Balneatricaceae > Motiliproteus. Next base: position 1,933,641 of record NZ_OZ246016.1, on the reverse strand, counting down.
CGTCCTTCGGCAGCCGCTGGGTCAGCCAGTCCTCGATCATCAGCTCGGCCACCGCCGGCGCCATCAGGTAGTAGTCGCCGCTCTCCAGCCGGGTGACGGAGAACTCCCAGGCCACCCCGCCGTCTTGGGTCAACGGATGCGCCAGCGCCACGCCGCCTGCCTCCAGCGGGATTCGATTCGGGGAGATCGATTCCAGGTAGGCGTGGGCGCCGGGGCCGGACACCTCAAACTTGGTGAACGGCGACAGATCCAGCACCCCAACGTTGTTCTGCACATTCAGACATTCGGCCGCCACCGGCTCGAACCAGTTACCGCGACGGAAGCTGTGACGCTCCTTGGACTCCATCCCTTCCGGCGCAAACCAGGCCGGACGTTCCCAACCGAAATAGGCACCGAAGACGGCATTCTTCTGGGCATGACGCTCATAGACCGGGGCTTTCTTCTGACCACGAACCGCCGGACGCATCGCATACTCGTGGGGGAAGCCGAGTTGGTATTCGTTGGCGTAAACCTCGGTACCCTTGGCGACACAGAAGTCGTTGTCGGCGTAGTCACCGAAGCGGCGCGGATCGAGCTCCCACAGGTCCAGCTCGGGATGGCCGTTGACGATCCACTGGGCCATAAAGTGCCCTGCACCGCCGCCCTGGACGATACCGAAGTTAAAGCCGGTACAGACGAAGTAGTTTTCATAGCCGTGGACCGGACCGATAAGTGGGTGGCCGTCCGGGGTATAGGTGATCGGGCCGTTGACCACCGTCTTGATGCCGGCCTGGGTCAGGATATCGACCTGCTCCATCGCGGTGCACATGATCTCTTCGATCCGATCCAGATCCGGTTGCAGCAGCTCCTGACCGAACGCTTTCGGCACCCCGTCGGTCGCCCAGGGGATTCCACCCTTCTCGTACGGGCCGAGAATCATGCCCTTGCCTTCCTGGCGCAGGTAATAAGACACGTCCGGGTCGCGCAGCATCGGCACCATGGTGTCGCGCTCTTCCAATGCCGGGATATTGTCGGTGACGACGAACTGGTGCTCCATCGAGTTCATCGGCAGACGGTGGCCGATCATCTCGGCAATCTCGTTGGCACGGAAGCCGCCGGCGTTGACGATAATCCGGGCATCGATCACCCCTTTGGCGGTGGTCACCTTCCAGCGCCCGTCGGCAGTCTGTTCAACCGCCGAAACCGGATTATTCCGAACGATGGTCGCGCCACCAGCACGGGCGCCAGCGGCCATCGCGTTGGTCACGCTGGTGGGATCGATATGACCATCGGCCGGATCCCAGAGCCCACCCAGCAGCCCGGTGGTATCGAGGAACGGGTACAGCTCTTTCAGGCGATCGTTGTCGATCATCTCCAGATCCAAGCCGGCCAGTTCGGACATCGCCACAACGCGCTCGAACTCGTCCATCCGATCCTGGGTGTGGGCCAGACGCACCGCACCGGTCATATGGTGATCCACCGGCTGGCCGGTCTCCTCCTGCAGCCGAGCGTACAGCGCGATGCTGTACTGCTGCAGCTTCATCACGTTATAGCTGTTACTGAAGTGCGGCAGGTTGCCCGCGGCGTGCCAGGTCGACCCCGAGGTCAGCTCCAACTTCTCCGTCAGCATCACATCGCTCCACCCCAACTTGGTCAGGTGGTAGAGAGTACTGACGCCTGCAATGCCACCACCGATGATCAATACGTCTGTTTTGGTTTTCATTATTCTTATCCTGTGCAATCACTGAAGAACGAACCGCAGGTGAGAAAGTCCACCGGGTACCTGTTGAATAGCGATGACTCGATGGTAGGGAGATGTTCGGATCGCAACAAACGATAAATTATCGACAAAACAATAAGCACAGCTTATGCAAATATCGTATGCTCAGTGACAGGCTAACAATCAAACTTCAGATGGATGGAATCAGAAGAAGCGAAGATCGACTAAAGATCGCGACAGATAAGCGCTTCTAAGCAGAAGTTAGGCCCAGTTCCAACCGACAACAACGGCGCAGAGAGATCCCGATGGATAAACTGTTGACCAGCAATATCCAGCTCAACTGGCTGCGGACCTTCGAAGCGGTGGGTCGGCAACTGAGTTTTACCCACGCCGGTCGTGAGCTGAACATGAGCCAATCGGCGGTCAGCCAGCAGGTTCAGCTGCTCGAACACCATCTAGACCAGCAGCTGTTTCGCCGTGCCAACCGCACCATCCAGCTGACCGATGCCGGCCGCGCCTTCCTGCCACTGGTGCAGGAGGCGATGCGCCAGCTCAACAGCGGTGCGGCGCAGATCTTCTCGCCGCTAAACAAGGCGGTGGTCGAGGTCAACGTCAACACCGCCTTCGGGGTGCTCTGGCTGGCGCCGAGACTGCAGCGCTTCCACGCCATCTACCCACAGATCTCGATCCGTCAGCTGGGGACCAACTGGGCCACCGACTTCGATATCTCCACCGCCGAGCTGGAGATCCGCTTCGGCCCCGGCAACTGGACCGGCTTCGACGCCCACATCCTGGTCACCCCACGGCTGCGTCCCTACTGTTCGATCGCCAATGCCAAGCGGATTCGCCAACCGGCCGACCTGGAGGGCTTTGCGCTGCTGGATGTACTGGGTACCCCGCAGGGTTGGGACCGCTGGCTCGAGAGCCATCAACTGGATTCACTTAAAGCGCAACCGCGCCAGTATATGGACAGCTACGCCACTGCCGCATCGATGGCCGCTAACGGCTTCGGCGTCTGCCTGCTCTATGAAGACCTGATGCAGGAAGGAATGCTGTCGAAACAGCTCAGCTCGCCGCTGCGCCAGGGTATCGACTCCGATGCCAGCTACTATCTGTGCTATCAGAGTGATAAGGCGCTCTCCGCCGCCGCCGGTATCTTCAAAGACTGGCTGCTGATGGAGGCCGGGATCAAGCCGGCGGCAGGATCAACCCAATGAAACGACATATCCCGGCATTACGCGCACTACGGGCCTTCGAGGCCACCGCCCGTCATCTCAGCTTCCAGCAGGCGGCCCAGGAACTGAACGTGACCCATTCGGCCATCAGCCACCAGATCAAGAAGCTGGAGGAGGAGCTGGGCAAACCGCTGTTCGACCGCCTCGGCCGCAGCATCGCCCTGACCGACGAAGGCCAACGTTACTTCACCCATATCCACGCCGCACTGGCGCAGATCGAGGCCAGCACTCAGTCGATCTTCGGCGAGCCGGACCAGGGCGAGCTGACCGTGCAGGTTTATCTGGGGATCGCCTCCCGCTGGCTGGTGCAACGGCTGGGACAGTTCCGCCAGCAGTACCCCCGAATCCGAATCGAGCTGCACAGCTCCTTCTCCGGCTGGGACTTCGAGCCCTACGCCGCTGACCTGGGGGTCACCTATTGCGAGCGCCCCGAAACCGGCCTGAGCTACCAGAAACTGTTCAAAGGCACCCTGATCCCGGTCTGCAGCCCATCGTTGTTCGCCGAAGGGGAAACCCCGACGCTGGAAAGCCTGAGCCAAAAGCCGTTTCTGCGAATCACCGAATCGCCCCGCAACCTCGCCACCTGGCTGCGAGCCCAGGGACTGCAAGAGGAACAGCTAGAGATCGCCAGCGAGCACGACAACCACCAGCTGGCGCTGGAAGCGGCCATCGCCGGCGAAGGCGTGGCCATCGTCCATTCGTTCTTCGCCTGCGGCGATCTGGCCAACAACAACCTGATCATCCCGATCGATCGCCCGGTCCCCGAGATCGGCGCCTGGTACCTGGTCCAACCCAAGCGCAACCTGTCGGACTCCAAGATCAACCTGTTCGGTAACTGGTTCCGCAGTCAGTTGGATGCTGATCCTTACCTACAGCGCAGCCTGTAATGGCCTGACGGTTAGCTTGCAACCTAATAGTTAGTTGCAATCTTAGGCTAGATTTAGCCTAGAACGGACGTTGATAAACGATTTATGGTCTAGTTAGCTTGCCCTTTTGATATGCTTTAATTATTAGATAGCATGAGCCCGTAGGCGACTAAGAAAAGTATTGAAGCTGGGGGAATTGTTAGAGTCAACATCCATATGTGGAGGTATTTTTTTTGACCATTCCTTTTTCTTGTCGAGTGAATGTCGACTTCGCTTCTTTTGGGTTAATACAGAGGGATCGTCTGCTCTTGCAAGAAACTCCCAGGTTCCACAGATGCTATCTTGAACATAATCTGTAAGGGCACCAAAACGTATATCTGGGTTGAAAGCAACGAGGGCGTTTCTATCCCCCAAATACCATGCCTCAAGCTCTTCAATAGCAAATTCAAAATTTGCTTCAAACTCACCATCACATAAAGCAAGCAGTGATCGTAATTCCTGATAAAATATCTCAAGATCTTTATCATCTAAGTCTAGCAGGACAATGATGACCCTATCTGCTCTTGGAGCTTTTGAGTAGGCGCGAAGCTTTGCAGGTAACAGATGCAACAGTGTTGTGTCTCTTGGATTTGGTGTCTGCATCGGGTCATCTGGAATACGACCAATACCCCTATGTTTATGAATTTTCCATGTGTGTGGATTTTCATATTCACCCAATATTTTTGGCATAAGAATGGACAAGGCGGTCAGCTCCGCTTGTCCTTCAACAAGAATCTCAAAATGCATTAGCTGAGCCCTTACATCCGGCTATCTATATGATCGCTATACCAGAGGCTTCCTAGAGGAATACCTTCTTCAACCATTGCTACGACTTCAGGGTAATCAGATGCACGCATTAGAGTGGAGTACCCGCTATCCTGTTTCTCTAGTATCCAGACTTCTTCTGGGTCAAGAGAGTCAACTAAATATGGCTGATGCGTGGTTACGAAAAGTTGAGAATCACCTTTTCTTCCACTCGCATTAGCTCTAAATTCATCAACTAAGGAATCTAACAGTTTGTGGTACAAACCATTCTCAGGCTCTTCAATACAAATAAATGGAGCGGGATCAGGATCTTCCAAAAGAAGCATGTAGGCAAACAGCTTTAATGAGCCATCTGATACTTGTTGAGCATAGAAAGGGTTATCGAAACCTTCACTCCAAAAACGCAGAAGTAACCTTCCATCAGGGGATGGTTCTGTATCTATATTTCCAACACCTGGTATTTTATCAGCTATTTCATTCAGTACATTTTTGAATTTTCGTGGATGCTCTCTTTCCATGTATTGAACAAAATTACCAAGATTATCGCCAATTCGATTCAAATGTTTCTGAGGTCCTATACGAGGAATATCTCTTGCAGCATCAGGTGTGAAATATGACAAATACCACCCTTCAATAAACTTTCTAAATTTAGCAATTCGTGGATGATCTTTTAGATTACCTAGAGTTGCAATGCCAAGTTTTTGAGCACTTTCAAGGTCTATTTGCTGAGTTTCATTGGTTTCTTCATTTAGGTAATCGTCAGGATTATCACTTTCAGCAAGAGCGGTACCTGACCATACTTTTCCTGAGCCATGATTCAATTCCAAAAAAGAAAAAGGCCATCCTGTTTTTTGGCCCCTACGTCGCTGTCTGAGTCTTTCGCTAGCAACTATCGGCCTTCCATATCGGTCAGAACCAATTGATAACTCATAAGTGATTGGTCTCTCATTTGAAGATTCCCGATAATATATTTCGAATTCTATATTTTCATCAGTACCAGAGGATCTAAGCCTATTAAAGCCACCTCTACCGTTTTTATGACATGCCTCATCAATCCCAAAAGTCAGACAGTCAGCAAGAAAACCAAATGCATCGAATAGAGAACTCTTTCCTACACCATTTTTACCTATAACAACAGTAAGAGGAGTAAGAGGTTTCCTTTGTCTGTCTTGCCAGGTCTTACCTAAGGTTACATCACGCAACGATCTAAAATTTCGTATTTTTATGCCTTCAATAAGAGCCATATTTTCCACTTAATATTTTTATAAATACAATTACTATCAATTTTACACGATTTAAGAACGGTATATGAATTTTGCTGCCCTGTGGGTGAACACTGTAGCCGATAGGGCGATCTAACATTTTAATACTGCGCGCGCTCATCCTGCCTTATTGATACCCTGAAAACAGGTTGGCAACGAATTGAATCGAAAGAGAAAACTAGAAACACCTAACATCTTTCTCCGATGAAAATGAGCATGCGTATATATCTTGCTAGGGTGGCACTGTATCTCGGAGCCTACTATCCCTAAGTCATTGATCATGCAATATCTATGAACGTTATGCCATAGAAAAACGAGCATCGACTTTTGAGTTTTTAAGCACAAAACCTGGTTAGCTCTGAATGTGCTGTATTCATACACAGTGTTTGGAACTCGGCTTCATAGACTTTATGGTCAACCACGAACAGGGCTTGAGAATAACTTAATAGCGATTAAACGGGCATCTGTATGCCTGTCAGTGACTGCTTTTGTGCATGAGCGCCCCTGCCACCCTAGTCCCAGATGGCGAGCATAAAAAACCCCGGTAACAACCGAGGTTTTGTGCTTTGAGCCTGGTTTCTACAGCCTAGTCAAGCTTTACCCTTCCAGGGTATCAACTTGGCTTCGAGCTTGCGCATCAGGATATCGATGCCGTAGCCGATCGCGCCGACGATAATCACCCCCAGCACCACGATATCGGTGGACAGGAACTTACTCGCCACCATGATCATGTAGCCGACCCCGGATTCCGCCGCGACCAGCTCGGCTGCCACCACGGTACCCCAGCAGACCCCCATCGCAACCCGCATCCCGGTGAAGATCTCCGGCAGCGAGTTGGGCAGGATCACATGCTGCAGGATCTGGCGCTTGCTGGCACCCAGCGAATAGGCCGCATGGATCTTGTTGAGCTTGACGCTACCGACCCCGGCCCGAGCGGCGATCACCATGATCCAGAGCGCGGCAAAGAACAGCAGCATGATCTTGGAGCGCTCACCGATACCGGACCAGATGATCACCAGCGGAATAAACGCCAGCGGCGGGATCGGACGGAAGAACTCGACGATCGGGTCGAACCAGCCGCGCATCAGCTTGGACAAGCCCATTGCAAAGCCCAGCGGAATCCCCACCAGACAGCCCAATCCGAAGCCCACCAGGATCCGGTACAGGCTGGCCCAGATATGCTCCCACAGGGAGAAGTTGCGGTAGCCCTCGGACGAGATACTGATGAACTGATCCCAAACCGCCATCGGCGACGGCCAGAAGATCGGGTTGACCAGCTCCAGCGCGCTGCCCAGGTACCAAGCCAGTGCCAGCGTCAGCACCGACAGACAGCTCCAGAAGCGCCCGGCCTCGACCGAACTGGCGTCGCCGAAGGTGACCGTCTTACGTTTTTCGAGCCCGGTGCTGACCAGGCCCATCTTGACGAATAAGCTCTCAATCATTTTCATAACTTAGGCCCCCACGGCTTCTGCGCCACCCATGATCTCCTCCTCCATCTCCCAAATCATGGAAAGAACCTCTTCCCGTTTGGCGATGAATTCTTGAGATGCCTTGATCTCCCGCGGATCCTTGGTCAGCCCCTCGTCCGCGAACGGCAACAGGTACTCTTTCTGAATCCGTCCCGGACGCGGCGCCATCACGAACAAGCGCTCGCCCAGGAACAGAGCCTCTTCGACACTGTGGGTGATCAGGATGATGGTCTTGCCGGTCTCCTTCCAGAGCTTGAGAACCAGGCTTTGCATTTTCTCCCGGGTCAGCGCATCCAGCGCCCCCAGCGGTTCGTCCATCAGGATGATGTCCGGGTCGTTGGCCAGACAGCGCGCCAGTGCAACCCGTTGCTGCATCCCGCCTGACAGCTCGTAGATCGGTTTGTCACCGAAATCCTGCAAGCCGACGGTCTGCAGCAGGTGATCGACGACCCCGGCGATCTCCTCCTTGGGACGCCCCTTCATGGTCAGCCCGAAGCCGATGTTCTCCGCCACGGTCAGCCACTCGAACAGCGCCCCCTGCTGAAACACCATGCCTCGATCCGCGCCGGGACCGTGTAGCTCGGTGGAGCCGTTGCTAACTGTCCCGTCGGTCGGGGCCAGAAAGCCGGCCACGATATTCAGCAAGGTACTTTTACCGCACCCCGAAGGGCCCAGAACCGACAGCAGCTCTCCCTGCTTCAGGTTGAAGGAAACGTTTCGCAACGCCTCCACCTGGCCGCCATCGGGGGTATCGAAGATCATCGATACGTCGTTAACCAACAGCTCCGACATGATGCCTCCTTCTATTTATTGTTGTGGATAGGGCCAGATCAGTTGACGTTGCTGTAGTAGCTACTGTCGATGGTGGCGCTGTAGTCAGCCAGCGCTTTGGGGATCTGCTTGTGCTTGACGAAGAAGTCGGCCACCTCTTTGGTGAACGACTGCACGGTGCCGCCCATCCAGGCCTGGGACAGCTGGTCGTCCTTCAACGGGAAGTCGAACAACGCCAGAATCTGGTTAGACTCGTCCAGCGACAGACCCGAAGCCTTGGCGATAATCGGTTGGGCCGGTGCCGGGTTGGTGGCGTAAGAGCGGTTGGCGTTATCGGTCACCTGCAGGAACTTGGTCACCATCTCCGGGTACTCTTCGGCGAAGCGGTTGCTGGCCGAGATCACGTCGAACACACGGATACCGATCGACTCCTGCTCGTCGGCGCTCATCAGCACCTCGCCGAAATTCTTCATCCGACGCAGCGCCCCGCCCCAACCACAGGCCATCGCCACGTCATCACGCATCAGCGCCGCGGCACCGTCGGCCGGCGCCATATCCAGCAGCCGCACCTTGGTGCTGTCCACGCCCAGGTGGCTCATCACCCGCAGCATCTTGTAGTGCGCCACGGTACCGAACGGAACCGATACGCTCTTGCCTTCCAGATCCTTGGCATTGTCCTTGGAGATGCCCGCGCCTTTACCGACTACGCAGTTGTCGTTTTCGGCATAGGACACCGCGATACCGACCATGGTGATCGGCAGTCCCTGGGAGACGGCGACGGTAAAGGGCACCAAGCCCTGGGAGTACGCCATGTCCACGTCACCGGACGCCATCGCCGCGGACATCGCCGCCCCAGAGTCGAACGCACGCCATTCGACGTCGACGCCCATCGCTTTGTCGTAGTGTTTTTCAACCTGGGCCACCTGGTTGGCAGTTGGCCACTCCAGGAAGTAACCGATGGTGACCTGATCAGGCTTGTCGGCGGCCAGTGCAGTGCTGCAGGCCAGGGTGGAGGTGGTAATAGCGGCGGCTTTAATCAGCGTAGAGATCGTTCTCTTCATAATACCCTCACGTCGTCTTTCAATTGTTTTTGTTGGTTTTCGGTGCCTTTCACAGCGCCGACACTTGCGGGGTTTGGCGTTCTTGTCGGTGACGCCTTGAATTCGATACTGCCCTCAGACGACCCCACCAACAATTGAGATAACTTCCTTCATTGTTAGTTTTTCTAACATCAAGTCTTACTCAAGCTGCTGTAACGCCCGTCATAGCGGGCTTTCCCGTCCGATCAAAAAAATCACACAAAACGCAAGAAATTATTCTATTGACAGTCAGAAAAAGAATAAATAAAAATGTACGTGAAATTTTGATGGATATTTTCATTTAGAACAAATACAACAGCTGCATAGAGGCTCGTATGAAAATAATGGTCACGGTTAAACGGGTGGTCGATGCCAACATCAAGGTCCGCGTCAATGCCGACAACACTGATGTCGAACTGACCAACCTGAAGATGGCAATGAATCCATTCGATGAAATTGCGGTAGAGGAAGCGATTCGACTGAAAGAGCGCGGCGATGCCGACGAAGTTGTGGCGGTCAGCGTGGGTTCCGAGGCCTGCCAGGAAGTTCTGCGCACCGCTCTGGCACTGGGGGCCGATCGTGCCCTGCTGGTGAAAACCGAGCAGCAGCTGGAACCGCTGGCGATAGCCAAAACCCTCAAAGCCGTCGCCGACAACGAGCAGCCGGAGCTGATCATCCTCGGCAAGCAGTCCATCGACGGTGACAACAACCAGACCGGCCAGATGCTGGCCGCGCTGACCGATCGTCCCCAGGGCACCTTCGCCTCGGAGCTGAAGATTGACGGCGACGAAGCCCGGGTTACCCGCGAAGTCGACGGCGGCCTGCAACAGGTCGATCTGAAACTGCCGGCCATCGTTACCACCGATCTGCGCCTGAACGAGCCCCGCTACGCGTCACTGCCCAACATCATGAAGGCCAAGCGCAAGCCGCTGGACACCACCTCCCCGGAGGAGCTGGGTATCGATACCCAGCCCCGCCTGACCACCCTCAAGGTCACTACACCGCCCGAACGTGAAGCCGGCATTAAAGTCGCCGACGTCGCCGAACTGGTCAGCAAACTGAAACTCGAAGCGGGGGTCATCTAATGTCTATCCTGGTCATTGCCGAACACGATAACGCGCAACTCAAAGACGCCACCCTCAACGCCCTGCAAGCGGCGGTTGAGCTGAAATCCGCCACCGGTAGCGAGATTCAACTGCTGGTTGCCGGTCACCAGTGCCAGGCCGCAGCAGCTCAAGCCTCGGCCATCCCTTGCGTGGACAAAGTGCTGGTCGCCGATTGCGAACCCCTGGCCCAGCAGCTGCCGGAAAACCTGGCCCCGCTGCTGGCCGAACTGTGCCAACAGCAAGGCACCAGTCACCTGCTGGCCAGCGCCACCACCAACGGCAAGAACCTGCTGCCCCGCGCTGCCGCGCTGCTGGATGTCGCTCAGGTATCCGACATCGTCGAAGTGGTCAGCGCCGATACCTTTGTGCGGCCGATCTACGCCGGTAACGCCCTGGCCACGGTACAGAGCCAGGATGCCATCAAGGTCATCACCGTCCGTGGCTCGGCCTTCTCGGCGGTCGATGCCGAAGGTGGCGAAGCACCGCAGCAAACACTTGATGGGATCAGCGATAGCGGCAGGTCTCGCTTTATCAGCGAAGAGGTCAGTCAATCCGACCGTCCCGAACTCACCTCCGCCCGGATCACCATCTCCGGCGGCCGTGGCATGCAGAGTGGCGATAACTTCCCGATGCTGGAACAGGTGGCCGACAAGCTCGGCGCCGCCGTCGGTGCCTCCCGCGCCGCGGTTGACTCCGGTTTCGTGCCCAACGATATGCAGGTCGGCCAGACCGGCAAGATCGTCGCCCCGGACCTCTATATCGCCGTCGGCATCTCCGGTGCGATTCAGCACCTGGCCGGGATGAAGGATTCCAAGGTAATCGTCGCGATCAACAAAGATGAAGAAGCCCCGATCTTCCAGGTCGCCGACTACGGTCTGGTTGCCGACCTGTTCGAGGCCGTCCCCGAACTAGACCAACAGCTCGCTTGAGGAGAACGCCATGAACCACACCTATCGATTAATTCTCGACTGCCCTGATCGGGTCGGTATTGTTACCCGCGTCGGCGAAGTGATCACCAGCAACGGCGGCTGGATCTCCGAAGCGGCGCACCACTCCGATCAGGAGAGCAACTGGTTCTTCTCCCGCTTTGAAATCCAGGCCGACTCGCTGCCATTCGGTATCGACGAGCTGCAAGCCAAGCTCGATCCGCTAGCCAAAGAGTGCAGCATGAACATCCGTCTGGTGGACAACCACCGGCCCAAGCGGGTGATCCTGATGGCCAGTAAGGGCAGCCACTGCCTGTCGGATCTGCTGGATCGCTGGAAGAGCGGCGACCTGCACTGCGATATTCCCTGCGTCATCTCCAACCACGACGATATGCGCGGACTGGTTGAGTGGTATGGCATCCCCTTCCACCACGTGGTGATCGACAAGGACGACAAGGCGCCGGGTTTTGCCCAGGTCGAGGCTCTGGTGGATGAGTACAATGCCGACTGCGTGGTGCTGGCGCGCTACATGCAGATCCTGCCGCAGGCGCTGTGCGAGAAATACCGCCATCAGGTGATCAACATCCACCACAGCTTCCTGCCCTCCTTTATCGGTGCCAAGCCTTATCACCAGGCCTCACGCCGCGGGGTCAAACTGATCGGTGCCACCTGTCACTACGTCACCGAGCAGCTCGACGAAGGGCCGATCATCGACCAGGACGTGGCCCGGGTGACCCACAGCGACAACGTCGAAGACCTGGTCCGTCTGGGTAAAGACGTCGAAAAGACCGTGCTGGCCCGGGGCCTGCGCGCCCATCTGGAAGACCGAATTCTGGTCCACGGCAATAAGACGGTGGTGTTTAACTAACCGGCCGTGGATACCGCCCCGATTGATCCACCTCATATCGATCGGGGCGGTTAACCGTATCATTACCCGACAACCAACCACGGTTGAAAAGGGTTGAACAAACCACTCGCCTGCATCGGAGTTCCAGGCGAATCTGGAGAATAACAATGAACAAACAACTACCCTCTTCAGCCCAAGTCGTTATCGTCGGTGGCGGCGTCATCGGTTGCAGCATCGCCTACCACCTGACCAAACTGGGGATCACCGACGTGGTCCTGCTCGAGCGCCGCACCCTCACCTGCGGCACCACCTGGCACGCCGCCGGTCTGGTTCCGACCCTGCGCGCCAACTACAACATGTCGATGCTGGCCAACTACAGCGCCAGCCTCTACGAGCAGCTCGAAGCCGAAACCGGCCAAGCCACCGGCTTTGTCCGCAACGGCTCGCTGACCATCGCCACCAACAAAGAACGGATGTCCGAGCTCAAGCGCGGCGCTTCGATGGCCAAAGTGGCCGGTTTCCCCTGTGATGTGATCAGCCCGGACCACGCTAAAGAGATGTGGCCGCTGCTGAACGTCGACGACGTGGTCGGCGCGATCTACCTGCCGATGGACGGCATGACCAGCCCGGTGGACACCACCCAGGCGCTGGCCAAGGGCGCCAAGCTGGGCGGTGCCAAGATCTTTGAAAACTGCAAAGTACTGGACATGAAGATCCGCGACGGCAAGGCCGCCGGGGTGATCACCGAGCACGGCGATATCGATGCCGAATACGTGGTCAACTGTGCCGGCATGTGGGCCCGCGAATTCGGCAAGAAAGCCGGCGTTAACGTGCCGCTGCACGCCGCCGAGCACTTCTACGTCGTCACCGAAAACATGCCCGACCTGCAGCACGGCCTGCCGACCATGCGCGACATGGACGGCTACTGCTACTACAAGGAAGATGCCGGCAAGATGCTGATCGGCATGTTCGAACCCAACGCCAAGCCCTGGGGCATGAACGGGATCCCGGAAGACTTCCACTTCGACGAGCTGCCGGAAGATTTCGATCACCTGGAACCCTACCTCGAAGCCGCCATGCACCGGGTACCCAAGCTGATGGAGACAGGCCTGCAGGTGTTCTTCAACGGCCCCGAGTCCTTCACCCCCGATGACCGCTACCACCTCGGTGAAGCGCCGGAGCTGCGCAACTACTTCGTCGCCGCCGGCTTCAACTCGGTCGGTATTCAGTCCGCCGGTGGCGCCGGCAAGATGCTGGCCGAATGGATCCACAAGGGCCACGCCCCGCGCGATCTGTGGGATGTGGATATCCGCCGCAACATGCCATTCCAGGGCACCCAAGCCTACCTGCAGGAGCGCACTACCGAGACCCTGGGTCTGCTGTACGAAACCCACTACCCGTTCAAGCAGTTCAAGACCTCCCGTGGCGTTCGTCGCTCAGTCCTGCATGAGCAGCTCAAGGCCCAGGGCGCCGTATTCGGCAGCGAGAACGGCTGGGAGCGCGCCAACTGGTTCGCCAACGGCGGCCAGGCGCCGGAATACGAATACTCCTTCGGTCGCCAGAACTGGTTCGACAACAACAAGGCCGAGCACGAAGCGGTCCGTAACAGCGTCGGTGTGATGGACCAGAGCTCGTTCTGTAAGTACCAGATCGAAGGCCCGGATGCCGAGAAGTTCCTCAATCGCGTCTGCTCCAACAACGTCGCCGTGAAAGTCGGCAAGATGGTCTACACCCAGTGGCTCAACGAGCGCGGCGGCATCGAAGCCGACGTCACCGTGACTCGCCTGGCCGAAGACCGCTACCTGGTGGTTTCCGGGGTTGCCTGTCAGACCCGCGACCTGGACTGGCTGCGTCGCAACAAGGGTGACCACATGGTGGTGATCACCGACGTAACCTCGGCGATGGCCGTGGTCACCGTGATGGGGCCGCGCTCGCGCGATACCCTGAGCAAGCTGACCAACACGGATATGTCCCACGAGGCGTTCCCGTTTGCGACCTCCAAAGAGATCGATCTGCACTACGCCCTGGTCCGCGCCTCCCGAATCACCTATGTCGGTGAGCTGGGCTGGGAGCTGTACATCCCGACCGAGTACGCGCCAAGCGTCTACGAGGCGATCATGGATGCCGGTGAAGAGTTCGGTATCAAGCCATACGGCTACCACACCATGAACTCGCTGCGGATGGAGAAGTGCTACCGTCACTGGGGCCACGACATCACCGACGAAGACACCCCGCTGGAAGCCGGACTGAGCTTTGCGTCCGACTTCGACAAGGAAGGCGGCTTTATCGGTAAGGAAGCGCTGCTGGCGCAGAAGGAGCAGGGGCCACTGAAGAAGCGTTTTGTCGCCTTCCTGTTCGAGAACCCGGAGCCGCTGTGCTACCACGAGGAGCCGATCTACGCCAACGGCAAGATCGTCGGCCGCACCACCGCCGGTATGTTCTGCCATAGCCTGGGCGCCACCGTTGCGATGGGTTACGTCGAGCACGACGCCGGGGTCACCAAGAACTGGATTGACGAGAGCCAATTTGAGATCGAGGTGGAGTGTGAGCGCTACTCGGTCAAGCCGTCGCTACGATCGCTATATGATCCGGCGATGGAAAAGATCAAGTGTTAAGCTGTTCGCCTGGTGGACAAATAGGCTTCCTTCCTATTTGTCCTTCGCCCAATAAAAAAGGGCGCTGTTGTGCGAAACAGCTTGTTTTTATTGGGCTCACATTGGCCTGCGGCCAATGTTGATGCATCACTGCATCACTCTATTAACCCGCCGGGTTAATATATGCTCAACAGGTAAAGGCCTGCGGGGGGCGCAACAAAGGCGCTCCCGACTGGTCAATTGCGATAGCGAACCAAAAGAGGGTAATTCCATGTCCGCTTTGATGTTGGACGGTAAAGCGCTGGCCGTAAGCCGCGAAGCCATGTTGAAAGCCTCAGTCGAGGAGCTGGTCGCCGCTGGCGCCAACCAGCCGGTACTGGCCACCATCCTGGTCGGGGACGATCCTTCCTCGGCCACCTACGTTCAGATGAAGATCAACGCCTGCGGTCGAGTCGGTATGGGCTCGCGCAGCATCCACCTCGGTTCTGAAACCACCACCGAAGAGCTGCTGGCCACCATCGACGGCCTCAACAACGACCCTGATGTTCACGGCATCCTGCTGCAGCATCCGGTGCCGTCACAGATCGACGAACGCGCCTGCTTCGACGCTATCGCGATCGAGAAGGATGTCGACGGTGTCACCACCCAGGGCTTCGGCCGCATGGCGATGGAAGAGCCCGCCTACGGTTCGGCCACTCCGGCGGGCATCATGACCCTGCTGCAACACTACGACATCGAGCTCGAAGGCAAGCACGCGGTGGTGGTCGGACGTAGCCCGATCCTGGGTAAGCCGATGACGGCGATGCTGCTCAACGCCAACGCCACCGTTACCATCTGCCACTCGCGCACCCAGAACCTGGAAGCCCTGATCGGTCAGGCCGATATCCTGGTCGGTGCCGTCGGTAAGCCGGAGCTGATCAAAGCGGAATGGATTAAAGACGGCGCAGTGGTCGTCGACGCCGGCTATCACGCCGGAGGCATCGGTGATATCGAAAAGGACGGCCTGGAGTCACGGGCTGCGGCCCTGACCCCGGTTCCCGGTGGTGTCGGCCCGATGACGATCAACGCGTTGATCAGTCAGACCCTGGAGTCGGCCAAAGCCAGCCACAACCAGTAAGTCATAGTTGCAGCCCAGTCCGTTGCGCTGTCGCAATCAGCGCAACGGCTGACGCAGAGGATGGCGACATTCGCTTGCCGCCGACCTACCCTGATAGCTAACCGGCACTGAGGCTTGAATCCGGCCCCCGGGGAACCGACCCTGCTCCGGCGTTATCAAAACCCGTGAAGACTCTGAATGGCGGGACCGACTCCCTACCCCGGATTCGAGTTTGAGCGTTACACTTATAGCAGTCGCCATCCCGATTGACGGATAACAGTCACGGATACAGTGACAGATACAAGTGAATACAAAAAAGGTGCCTCAAGAAGCGCCGAGTGTAAGTGCCCTAAAGTGACCCGATAACAACAGGCCCGGTCCGTCCGAGCCGATACAACACTGCAGGCAGGAGCCGCTGATGACCGAGACACCCGACAACCGTCTGGCCAAGGTTGCCACTTTAATTGACCAACACCGTGACCAGCCCGGCCCGCTACTGCCATTGCTGCACAGTATCCAGGATCAGCTGGGGTATATCCCCGCCGATGCCGTCCCCCAGATCGCCGACGCCCTCTCCCGCACCCGCGCCGATATCGAAGGGGTGATCAGCTTTTATCACCATTTCCGTACCACCGAGCCGGCTGCCCATCAGCTGCAGATCTGCCGCGCCGAGGCCTGCCAGGCCCGCGGTTCCCGCGAGTTGGAGCAACACGCCAAGGCCAGCCTGGAGATCGATTTCCACCAGAGCACCGCCGACCGCACCCTAAGCCTGGAACCGGTTTACTGCCTGGGCAACTGCGCCTGCGGCCCCAATATCCAGATCGATGACCGGGTCGTTGGTCGGGTCACACCGGAGCGTCTCGACGCGCTGGTGGAATCGCTGCGGACCCAGCCGCTGGAGGTGAAGTGATGGCTTCTAATACAAACAGCACCAAGGTTTATATCCCCCGCGACACCACCGCCGTGTCACTGGGTGCCAACGAAGTGGTCGACGCGCTGATTCAACAACTCTCTACAAACAGCGAGTCGATCGAGATCGTCCGTAACGGCTCCCGGGGGCTGTTCTGGCTCGAACCGCTGCTGGAGGTCGAGACCGCCGAGGGTCGTATCGCCTATGGCCCGGTCAGCGCCGAAGATATCCCCGCGCTGCTCGAAGCCGGGATGCTGCAGGGCCAGAGTGAGCATCCGCTCTGTCTGGGCCCGACCGACGAGATTCCGTACCTGAAAAACCAGCAACGACTGACCTTCGCCCGCGCCGGACTGATCGACCCGCTGTCGATCGACGACTACCGTGCCCACGAAGGCTTTGACGGCCTCAAGCGCGCCCTGGGCCTGAGCGCCCAGCAGATCGTCGACGAGGTCAAAGCCTCCGGCCTGCGCGGCCGCGGCGGCGCCGCCTTTCCCACCGGGATCAAATGGCAGACCGTACTGGACGCCGCACCGGCCAAGCCGCAAAAATATATCGTCTGCAACGCCGATGAGGGCGACTCGGGCACCTTCGCCGACCGGTTGGTGATGGAAGCGGACCCGATGATGCTGATCGAAGGCATGACCATCGCCGGCCTGGCGGTCGGTGCCAGCCAGGGTTACATCTACCTGCGCTCCGAATACCCGCTGGCGAAACAGATTCTGGATGCGGCGATCGACAGCGCCGTCACCGCGGGCTACCTGGGCGACGATATTCAGGGCAGCGGCCGCGACTTCCACCTGGAAGTCCGTCTCGGTGCCGGTGCCTATATCTGCGGTGAAGAAACCTCGCTGCTGGAAAGCCTCGAAGGCAAGCGCGGCCTGGTTCGCGCCAAGCCGCCCCTACCGGCGCTGGAGGGTCTGTTCGGTCAGCCCACCGTGGTCAACAACGTCCTGTCGCTGGCGGCGATTCCGTTCATCCTGGCCCGCGGAGGCCAGGCCTACGCCGACTACGGCATGGGTCGCTCCCGCGGTACCCAGGCGTTCCAACTGGCCGGCAATATCGAACGCGGCGGGCTGGTGGAGCTGGCCTTCGGTGCCTCGCTACGCCAACTGTTGCAAGAGTACGGTGGCGGTTCGGCCAGCGGTCGCGCGCTGCGGGCGGTTCAGGTCGGAGGCCCGCTGGGCGCCTACCTGCCGGAGTCGCAGTGGGATCTGCCGCTGGATTATGAAACCTTCAGTGAAGCCGGTGCGGTCTTGGGCCACGGCGGCATCGTCGCCTTTGACGATACGGTCGATATGGCCCAGCAGGCCCGCTTCGGAATGGAGTTTTGCGTGGTCGAATCCTGCGGCAAGTGCACGCCCTGCCGGATCGGCTCGACCCGTGGCGTCGAGGTGATCGATCGGATCATCGCCGACGCCTCTGATCACAAGAGCCGTGAAGCCAATCTGGAGCTGCTCGACGAACTCTGTGAAACCATGGAAGACGGTTCGCTCTGCGCCATGGGCGGCATGACGCCGAATCCGGTTCGCAGCGCGCTACGGCATTTCCCGGAAGACTTCGCGCTCTCGACGACTTCAGCTTCAACAGCCACGCCATCAACAGGGGAGTAACAAGCCATGCTAGAGCATTTTGATCCCGCCCAGGAAAAAGATCTGGGCACCCCGGCGGTCATCTCCGATACCCTGGTTGAAGTGGCGATCGACGGCATCCCTGTGCAGGTACCCGAAGGCACCTCGGTACTGCGTGCCGCCGCCCTGGCCGGCATCACTATTCCCAAGCTGTGCGCCAGCGATAACCTGGATGCGTTCGGTTCCTGCCGTCTGTGTGCGGTACAGGTCGAAGGTCGCCGTGGCTACCCGGCTTCCTGTACCACCCCGGCCGAAGACGGGATGCAGGTCACGACCCAGAATCCGAAGCTGGCCAAGCTGCGTCGCAATATCATGGAGCTGTATATCTCCGACCACCCGCTGGACTGCCTGACCTGCCCCAGTAATGGTGACTGCGAACTGCAGGACATGGCCGGAGCCGTGGGCCTGCGCGAAGTGCGCTACGGCTTCGACGGCCATAACCACCTCGATGCCGAGAAAGATCTGAGCAACCCCTATTTCAGTTTCGATCCGGCCAAGTGCATCGTCTGCTCGCGCTGCGTGCGGGCCTGTGAAGAGGTTCAGGGCACCTTTGCGCTGAACGTCAACGGCCGCGGTTTCGACTCCAAGATCACCGCCGGCAACCGCGACTTTATGGCCTCCGACTGTGTCTCCTGCGGTGCCTGCGTGCAGAGCTGCCCCACCTCCACCCTGATGGAGAACAGCGTTATCGAGCAGGGCCAGCCCGAGCGCAGCGTGGTCACCACCTGTGCCTATTGCGGCGTCGGCTGTTCGTTCAAGGCCGAGCTCAAGGGCGATCAACTGGTCCGGATGGTGCCCTACAAGGGCGGTGAAGCGAACCACGGCCACGGCTGCGTCAAAGGCCGCTTCGCCTTCGGTTACGCCACCCACAAGGACCGTATCCGCACCCCGATGATCCGCGACAGCCTCGACGAGCCCTGGCGTGAAGTCAGCTGGGAGCAGGCGATCGAACACACCGCCTCCCGCTTCAAGGCGATCCAGGCCGAGCATGGTCGCAACAGCGTCAGTGGTATCACCTCGTCGCGCTGTACCAACGAAGAAACCTACCTGGTGCAAAAACTGATCCGGGCCGCGTTCGGTAACAACAACACCGACACCTGCGCCCGCGTCTGTCACAGCCCCACCGGCTACGGCCTCAAGCAGACCCTGGGCGAGTCCGCCGGGACCCAAACCTTCGACTCGGCGATGGATGCCGACGTGATCATGGTGATCGGCGCCAACCCCACCGACGCCCACCCGGTGTTCGGTTCGGTGCTGCGTCGTCGCCTGCGCCAGGGTGCCAAGCTGATCGTGGCCGACCCGCGCAAGATCGACCTGCTCAAGACCGCCTCGCTGGGCGAGTCCCAGCACCTGCCGCTGCTGCCGGGCACCAACGTGGCGTTGATCAACGCCCTGGCCCACGTGGTGGTCAGCGAAGGATTGGAAGACCAGGACTTTATCGCCAAGCGCTGCGACGACAAGCAGTACCAGCAGTGGCGTGAATTTATCCTCGACGAGCAGAACAGCCCAGAGCGCATGGCGGCGGTCACCGGCCTGAGCGCCGAGGCGATCCGTCAGGCAGCGCGTACCTACGCCAACGCCGACAACAGCGCCATCTTCTACGGCCTGGGTGTGACCGAACACAGCCAGGGCTCCACCATGGTGATGGGGATCGCCAATTTGGCAATGGCCACCGGCAACATCGGCCGCAGCGGCGTCGGGGTCAATCCGCTTCGGGGGCAGAACAACGTTCAGGGCTCCTGCGACATGGGCTCCTTCCCCCACGAGCTGCCCGGCTACCAGCCGGTGGGCGACGACCAGATCCGTGCTCGCTTCGAGCAATCCTGGGGTGTCAGCCTGGATCCGGAACCCGGGATGCGGATTCCGAACATGTTCAACGCCGCGCTGGAGGGCAACCTCAAGAGCATGTATGTGCAGGGCGAGGATCTGGCCCAGTCCGATCCCAACACCCAGCACGTCGAAGCCGCACTGAAGGCGCTGGACTTCCTGGTGGTGCAGGATATCTTCCTTAACGAAACCGCCAAGTTCGCCCATGTGCTGCTGCCCGGCGCCAGCTTCCTGGAGAAGGATGGCACTTTCACCAACGCCGAGCGCCGCATCAACCGGGTTCGCAAGGTGATGCCGCCGCTGGCCGGTAAGGCCGACTGGGAGGTCACCATGGACCTGTCCAACGCGCTGGGCTACCCGATGAACTACCAGCATCCGTCCGAAATCATGGACGAGATCGCCACCCTGGTGCCCACCTTCAAGGGTGTCAGCTACGACAAGCTGGAGCGTCTGGGCTCGATCCAATGGCCCTGCAACGACGAGAACCCGGACGGCATGCCGATCATGCACGTCGAGGACTTCCCGATCGGCAAAGGCCGCTTCGTGCTGACCGAGTTCGTCCCCACCACCGAGCGCTGCAGCCGCCGCTTCCCGCTGCTGTTGACCACCGGTCGGGTACTGAGCCAGTACAACGTCGGCGCCCAGACCCGTCGAACCGCCAATCAGGCCTGGCATGACGAAGACCGGCTCGACATCCATCCGCAGGACGCCGAAGATCGCGGTATCAACGACGGTGACTGGCTCGGCATCAGCAGCCGCGCCGGTGACACCGTGCTGCGGGCCCGGATCAGCGAACGGATGCAGCCCGGCGTGGTTTACACCACCTTCCACCATCCGGAGAGTGGCGCCAACGTGATCACCACCGACAACTCGGACTGGGCCACCAACTGCCCGGAATACAAGGTGACCGCGGTGCAGGTGGAGAAAGTCAGCCAACCGTCCCGCTGGCAGCAGGAGTTCAGGCAGTTGCGCGAGCGGCAGTCCGAACTGCTGAAGCAGCGTAAACGTGAACCCCAGCAAGGGTAAGTCCACCACGGGCTTACCCAACAAGGATCTTGAAGTGAGCGACGCCGGTCACAAACAACTCAAGCCGACCAAGCAACCGTCGCAGGCCCAACAGCACAGAGTGCAGCGCTGGAGCAGCGAGCGCCCGCAGCCGACGTCGGCGCAGGACTGGCTCGCTGAAGAGACCCCGGTTGCACTGTGCTACAACGGCGTCTGCCACCTGGTGATGATGGTCACCCCGGACTATCTAGAAGACTTCGCCCTGGGCTTCAGCCTCAGCGAAGGGATTCTGGAGAGTCCGGGCCAGCTCTACGGCATCGATATCGAAGTCCACGAGCAAGGCATTGAGGTCAATCTGGAGATCGCCGCCCGCCAGGCCCTGGCGCTCAAGGCCCAGAAACGCAATCTAACCGGCCGAACCGGCTGCGGCCTGTGTGGAACCGACTCGCTGGAACACGCCAACCGCCAACCGGACCCGGTGGCCCCCACCGAGCCGGTCACCGACGAGGCCATTCAACAGGCCCTAAGCCAGCTCAACCAACACCAACCGATGCAGCAGCTCACCGGCGCCTTCCACGGCGCCGCCTGGTGCAACCGCGATGGTGAGATTCAGCTACTACGGGAAGATGTGGGGCGCCATAACGCGCTCGATAAACTGCTCGGGGCGCTGGCTGTGGATGGATTCGATCCACAGCAAGGTTTTGTGCTGATCTCCAGCCGGGCCAGTTACGAGATGGTTCAGAAAACCGCCAGTGCTGGTATCAGCCAGCTGGTGGCGGTTTCGGCGCCTACGGCGTTGGCGGTGCGATTAGCGGAGCAAACTGGAGTGCGGCTGACCGGCTTTGCTCGGGATGGGAGTCATGTGCATTACTGTCCCCCATGCTTGTAAGCATGGCCATCTGAGTTTCTTATCAGGTGCTTTCGTCTTCCTCTAGCTCTCGACGTAGCTTTTCAAGGCTTAATCGGGCCATTTCATCTTGGATTGGCTGTACTTCGTTGTGCCATTTTTTAAATCCATACCACATCATATAAATACCTATCCCAATGACAGCGCCTAAACAAGATAAAAAGAAGGTCTTATTACTTTGAGAAATCTCCAGTTCCTTTCTCAATAGTTGAAAACGGGCTTCTTGTGATATTGAGCGAGAAGGATCAGCTTTGAGTGTTTCATACTCAACTCCAACTTCGAATATAAGGTCATTATTAGATTGATTTACATAAAGAAACGAAGCAAAACCAAATATTAATAACAGCAATCCGAATAAAGCGTAGAATTTATATATATTGTCTGTTGGTAAGGGGATACGACTTTCCATATTTGTATTCCTTAATTTCTGCACTATTTTTTATTGCTGCTATATTTTGATTGATCTTAACGATGGATTCCAATCTTGCCAAACTTAGTTGGCATTAGCTCTGGCAGCCTTGCTAATTGTGACTAGCACTGACATTATTTTTAAACTCAACTCGTTTATTAACCAACCATGCAATGATTATTGCATTGAAGTAAGCAAATAATAAAAATCCAATTTTATTTAAGACAACTGTTATAAACATTCCGCCCGTTGATTGCGCTTGAGTGATAGATATTTTGGCGTTCATTATGTTAAGAAAGGCCCACCATAGCGCCTCATTAGCTGTATTGATACCGCCTAAAACATCACGTTCCAACTCTAAAATCAGAGCTGCACATATTGTAAAAGAGCAAAAAGTAATGAGTAGAACAATAAGAGTAAGACTTTGAAATTTACTACCTTGAATAGATGTAATCAGTACTTTTAATGATTTTATAGTTCTTAGAAACCTTAATATACGGACTATTCTAGCCAATCGCCCCCAGCGTAGTGGATCGACCAACGGTATTGAAGAAGCTAAGTCTATCCAACCCCACTTCATATAAGCCAGTTTACTTTTTGCTACATAAAGGTTGTAAAAGAAATCGCCAAGAAAAACCAAACATATACAAAAATCTATTCGTTGTAATACAAGTGATATTTCAGGGTCCGTGATGATAAAGGTTTCAACAAAGACAACCACAAGTACATAGATGCTTAAAGCTAATAGAAATAGCTGGTATGTTGCGCTTCCTTTCTCAGTCATGAACTGTTCTACCTGTACAGTTAATACTAAAACCTCGGGACAGATCTATTTTTCCTGACTTTCTCTGAATCCCGATAGTTCCTATTGCGCTCCCCCGAGCGCCTTCATTCTTTTCGCATTGCGGAAAAGAACGAAGCAAGAAAACGCTAGCCCAATGACTTGTCGGCTTCGCCGAGTCCCTGCGCGTTGTCTTCAAAAATGGGCACCGATTGAACTCGGCCTGCGGCCTCAAACAGTAATCGGTACTGATCCATTTTCAAAGCCAATGCTCGGCTGCGTCAAGGGCGGTTGAGTCCGTGCAAGCCGGATCTTCATCATCCTACTTCAAAAACCATTCATCTCAGAAGAAACTCCCTCTTCCCCTTTTGCGCCGGTGAGCATTGGAGGTTGGCAATGGAAAAGAGCGATTTATGTTTGAGAGAGCGAAGCGAACGAGTTCAAATCGCGGCCATTGCCAAGCGAAACGCGCAACGTAGCCAGCGAAGCTGGCCAAGCAAGTGGGGCGGCTTTTCTTTGGTTCTGTTTCTTTTGCCCGCGCAAAAGAAATGAACGCGCTCGAGTGAGCGCAACGAAATACCTCCAACAACTCTTAAATTCAGGACGAACGCCCTCTCCCCTTTTGCGCAGGTGAGCATTGGACTGACCGGTGCATCAGCGAAGACGGCTGTTTGAGTGAGCGTAGCG
The DNA here is from genome assembly GCF_965230735.1 of Motiliproteus sp. GTDB lineage: Bacteria > Pseudomonadota > Gammaproteobacteria > Pseudomonadales > Balneatricaceae > Motiliproteus. The sequence goes on along the minus strand of NZ_OZ246016.1, from coordinate 1,909,733 downwards.
AGCGAGTTTCCGTCGTAGCCCATCGGGTAGTTCAAAGCGCAACGAAGTCGGCAATACCGACCAAGCAATGGGGCTGTTCTTGTAGGAAAGAGCCTTTGGTTCCGTTTCTTTTGCCCGCGCAAAAGAAATGAACGCGCTCGGCTGAGCGCAACAAAAAACCTCACCAAAGCTCATCAACCCAGGACAAACTCCCTAACCCAGAGCAGTTTCCCCTGCTCGCATCACTACTTAGGTCCCGCGCTGCAATCGACTCCAACCCCAAGTACAACCAACCACCAGCACCCCATAAACAACCAGATAACACCACTCCGCCGGTCCGGAATGCCCATAAGCCTCAACACCAAACGCAGCCTCGACCCAAGCCCAAAACGATGCGGTAAGGATTGTAAGAACTACAGCCACCGGCGCACACAACAGCAATAAGCCGATCGCGATTGCCACACCCTTGAGTCGCTCAGCAAAACTCATGAAACGCCCAGCCAACTGGTCAGATAGGCCACTATCCACAGCAGCAACAGCAATCCGAAAGACAGTGCCGCCGAACGCTTAACCCAACGCGATAACGGCCAGCGTTTGAAGATCAACACCAGAGCACAGCAGAAGAAGGTGAAGGTCAGGATCAGATAGGGCAGGACGAGAATGACGTCCTTCTCACCGCCGCCAAAGTCCAGCCATCCTTCGGCCAGTGCAAACAACAACAGCGGCGACACCAGTAACGGGACGGCGGCCAGTACCGCCTGTGTAATTCGACTCTCGATAACCATCTAACGCCCAGATTTACCGGCTTTGCAGCCCTCTTCAGGCCACGGCAACAGTTTGGTTTTAGACTCAATTTCTCTGGTCTTTCGCGTATCTAGGTAATCCCTGTTGCGCTCACCCGAGCGCCTTCATTCTTTTCCCATAGCGGAAAAGGACGAAGCAAGAAAACGCCTAGCCCGATGACTTGGCCCTTCGGGCATTCATTCGGCACATCCCTGCGCCTCAACCTGCGGGCAGCCTGTGGCTATGCAAATTGGCTGTCCTGCCAATTTGTCCTGCGCGTTGTCTTCAAAAATGGGCACCGATTGAACTCGGCCTACGGCCTCAAACAGTAATCGGCGCTGATCCATTTTCAAAGCCAATGCTCGGCTGCGTCAAGGGCGGTTGGTATTGTGCAAACCGAAACTTTGATAGCTCATCCTGAAATATCTGAACATACTCCCAACTCCCTTTTTGCGCCGGTGAGCATTGCAGCTTGGTAATGGAAAAGAGCGATTTATGTTTGAAAGAGCGAAGCGAACGAGTTCAAATCGCGGCCATTACCAAGTGAAACGCGCAACGTAGCCAGCGAAGCTGGCCAAGCAAGCGGGGCTTTTCTTGTGGGAAAGAGCCTTTGGTTCTGTTTCTTTTGCCCGCGCAAAAGAAATGAACGCGCTCGGCTGAGCGCAACCACAAGCCTCACCCAATCTCTGCAATTCAGGACGAACTCCAACCCAATGGAATAGCCCTCACAACCCGCGGCAATAACAGGAGTATTTGATCGTCACATCGGCTCGACCCAGGGCGATATCAAGCGTCGGTTTGATCAGCATCGCCTCGTCGGTGCGCCCCTGTCGGGTCAGGCATTCGTGCAGGCCGTGCAGGCTCCATACGTTGCCCGGGTGCTGGCAGGCCCTCGCCAGGCTGTTGTCGAAGCCCAGATCGGCGCGATAGACCGCCTCGGCTTCTTCGATCCGCTGCTGCTCCAGTAACAGCGCACCGAGAGCATGGCGGGTCGGTTGCATCCAGCCCCAGGGCTCGTCGTAGGGCAGGTTGTCATCCAGCTCGACCGAGTGACGCAGGTGAGCAAAGGCTTCGTCGAAATCACCTTTGCGGTAACTCAGCTCACCCTCCATCATCGCCTCGGCCACATTCAGGATATCGCTGCACAGGTTGTTGAAGATCATCCGGCTGCCGGGCATCGCCACCTTGGCGGCAAAGAAATCCTCCCGGGCGGCCTCGGCCGCAGCGATCTCGCCGGTGGCGGCATAGGCCACGGTTTTGGCGTAGTGGATCATCGCCAGCGTGAACGCGTACAGCTTGGAGTCGTCCGGTAACGGCTGCTCTTTGATCCGCTGCCACTCGCCGAAACGGATCAATACGTGCTGGGTCATCGGATAGAAGCTCTCGAGCCAGTCGGCCATCGGCTCGACCACCTCGGGCGGCAGGGTGGCGGCCAGTTGTTCGGCGGTGTCGAGCGCCACTTGTCGCTGACCGAGAAACATCGCACCGTAGATTTTGAAGTGGTAGTTGTGACAGCGATAGAGGGTGTAGAAGTTCAGCGCCCCGTTGCGTTCGAAATACTTGCGGTCGGCCTGGATGGCGCGGTGATTACGCAGCACCACGTTGTGGTAGTCACCGCACAGCACGTCGATATGGGTCGGCATATGCTGCAGGTGGCCGGCATCCGGCACCAGATCGATCAGCGCATCGCCGGCGCTGAGGGCGCGTTCCGGGTGCGGCGACATCTCCATCAGGTGCAGATACATATGCAGCAGTCCAGGATGCTGTTTGGCGCCCTTCCCTGCCAGCTGATCGAACGCGGTCTCGAGTACCTGAATCGCCTCTTCGGTATCGGCGCCTTCGGCGGGTTTACCACTGGGCAGATCCCACAGCTCCCAGGGGGTTCGGTTCATGATCGCCTCGGCGAATAGGGCGCAGACATCCAGATCGTCGGGGTAAGCCTGATAGACCTTACGCATCGCGTTGGCGTAGGCGTCGTTCCAGGGGCCGAAGTCTTCCACGCCAGGATCGTCCGGATAGCGCTGGCCGAGCGCCTCGATAAGGGCGCGCTCGAGCTCGGTGGCATTTTGCAGCTGCCCCTTGGCTGCTTCCAGCAACTGCCGGGCGGCGTCCAGGCAGGCCTGCTTCTCGTCAACTTCGAGATCAGCCCACTGCTTGTTGTAGTTCGGTCCAGCGGCGTAAGCGATGCCCCAGTGTGCCATCGCGCAGTCCGGATCCAGTTCGAGCGCTTTGTTGAAACACTCGATCGCTTCTTCGTGATGGTAGGCGTAATTCCAGATCAGTCCCCGGTCGAACCAGCGTTGCACCTCGGCTGAGGTGGTAGATACCTTGCGGCTGAAGTTGCCCAGATCGTAGTAATCGCTCATGTTGCCTCCTATCAACCGGCAACAAACTACCGCTCATGTTGAAGGCTGTATTTTTCTAATAGCTGCGATTTAGCGGCCCACGCGGGGCCGCTGACCTGATTACAAGTATTAGCGCATTTGCGGGTTTTTCCAGCGCTCCGCTCCGGGGGCTAGAACCCATCGCGCGAGGCTGGAAACAACGTCAGGGAGAGTAGGCCAGAGCGACGTCTGGTTCAGAGCATATCCTCGATCAGCTCGGCCAGCGCCTTGATCCCCGGACGGATCCGCTCGCTGGCGATGGAGGAATAACCCAGGCGGAAGTAGTTCAGCGGCGGGTTGTTGGACAGGAAGTGGATATCGCCCGGCTCGATCAGGATGCCGCGATCGGCGGCTTCTTTACGCAGTACCCGGGCATCGAGACCTTCCGGCCCTTTAACCCAGTAGCAGGAGCCGCCGAAGCTCGGTTTGTTGAAGGTCGCCGGCATGTACTCGGACAGCGCCGCGCCCATCTCCTGCCAACGCTCTTCGTAGGCCCGCATGATGGTCATGATCAGGGCATCGTGATAGCCGCGCTCCAGGAACAGCGCCACCGAACGCTGGTTGTTGGCCGCCGGGTGGCGCACCATCAGCCGGCGCAGCGCACGGGCTTCGCGGATAAACTCCTTCGGCCCGACCAGATAACCCAGCCGCAGCCCCGGCGCCAGGGTCTTGGACAGACTGCCGACGTAGATCACCCGGTCGCTCTTATCCAGGCTCTTCAGCGCCGGGATCGGGTTGGACTTGAAGTTGGTTTCGCTCTCGTAGTCGTCCTCGATGATGACGAAATCGTGCTCGTTGGCTTTCTCCAGCAGCTCATAACGGCGCTCGATCGGCATCGTTACCGTGGTCGGGCAGTGGTGGCTCGGGGTGGTGAAGACGCAGTCGCAGTTATCCAGCTTCTCATCGATGATCATGCCCTCGTCGTCCACCGGTAGCGGTTTGACCTGGGATGGGTTGAGCTGGGCGATATTGCGGATATCCACATAGCCGGGGTCTTCCAGCCCCATCACGCTATCCTTGTCCAGCAGCAGCTGGGCCAGAATATAGAGCGACTGCTGCGCCCCCACGGTGACCAGAATCTGCTCCGCCGAGGCCCAGACCCCGCGACGCGGCAGCAACCGGGTGCGGATCTGCTCCACCAGCAACGGATCGTCGTTATCGAAGCGATCGGAAGCCCAATCACGTATCGCCGGTACACTGACCGCATCACGACAGCACTCACGCCAGTTATTGGTGGGGAACAGGGTCGGGTCGAACTGACCGTAGATAAACGGGTACTGGTACTTCTGCCAGTCCCGCGGCTTCTTCATATTGGCCTGCCCGGACGGGAACGCCTTCAGCTTCGTGCTCCAGTCCGGCACGTTACCGTCGACGCCCTGGTGGTCCTCGGCTTCCTGGGCAACCTTGTGGCTGAGGATCTCCGGATTGACGTAATAACCGCTACGCTCGCGGGCGATCAGGTAGCCGTCGTCGAGCAGGTGCTCGTAGGCCAGTACCACGGTGTTCCGGGCAATGCTGAGCTGCTTGGCCAGCTTACGACTGGACGGCAACGGGCTGTCGACCGGGATATTGCCGTTAAGAATGGCGCTGGCGATCTGCTCGCGCAATTGCTGTTGAAGGCTGCTGTCTTTATCGGTGGAGAGATGGAAAAGATGGAACATACAACCTCCTGCTCAGGGTGATCGGGGTACTCCAGAAACCGCTCGAAACCCTGCATTATTTCTTTGTGATCAGCTATATAGCTTATTCGTTGTTAAATAGCCACTGACATTCTAAGGATAGTGAATTCAGATTGGGTATCCGATGTTGTTGGTGCAACTGGTACGACCAAATCTGCTGATATCTTGTCATTGCCTGAACGGGTTTTGCTGGATCTATCGGTGCTTAATCGCATTTCCGCTGCGGGTCGAGAGTCCCCATTACGCCCATCGGGCGTGGCAAGGGAATGCGCCGCCATTCCCTTACCGATCCCAGGCGGCCCCACTTGCTTGATCGGCGTTGCCGACTGTGTTGCGCGTTTCATTCCCGGTTGGGCTCGACGGGAACTCGGCCTACGGCCTCAAACATCCGTCTTCGCTATCTCCACCCGGCAACTCCAATGCTCACCGGCGCAAAAGGGGGACTGGGTGTTTATCCTGCAAGTTCTGGCTGTACGATCATGCCTCGGCTTGCACAGATCCAACCGCCCTTGACGCTGCCGAGCATTGGCTTCGGCAATGGATCCGTACCGATTACTGTCTGAGGCCATAGGCCGAGTTCAATCGGTACCCATTGCAGAAACCAACGCCCAGGACAAATTGGCAGGATAGCCAATTTGCACAGCCTTAGGCTGCCCGCAGGGTGAGGCACATAGATGTGCCGAATGAACCCGGCGTAGCCGGCAAGTCATCGGGCTAGGCGTTTTCTTGCTTCGTTCTTTTCCGCTATGGGAAAAGAATGAAGGCGCTCGGGGGAGCGCAACTCGAACGTTCAGCCAACTCAGGATAAAATGATCCGTTGCCACGCCCGCAAGGGCGTAAACCCAGAACTAGCGCTCGGCTTATAGCTATCTCTCAGCCACAAAAAAGCCACCCCGAATCTCTCCGGGATGGCTTTTTGTTTAGCCTAATCGCTTAGCTGTTGGGAGCTACGCGGGACAGTGCGCCGTCCAGGGCATCGACGATCTGGTCGATGTCAGCCTTGGTGGCGATCAGCGCCGGGCTCAGGCAGATGGTGTTGTTGTACTCTTTGAAGGAGCGGTTGGTGCGGCCGATGATAACGCCCTGCTGCATGCAGTCAGCGGCGATCGCCATGGAAACACCCTCTTCTACCGGCTCTTTGGTTTCGCGGTCTTTAACCAGTTCGAAGCCAGCGAACAGACCCTTACCACGTACGTCACCAATGATGTCGTACTTGGCCATCAGATCGTTCAGGCGACCTTTCAGGTACTCGCCCTGGTGAACAACGTTCTCCAGCAGGTTTTCGTTCTCGATGATCTCCATGTTGACCAGTGCAGCAGCCGGGCCAGCAGTACAGCCACCGAAGGTGGAGATGTCACGGAAGTAACCCATGCGGGCACACTGATCGTCTTCTTTGAAGGCGTTGAACACTTCTTCGGTGGTGACGGTGCAGGAGATCGCTGCGTAACCGGAAGCAACACCCTTAGCCATGGTAACCATGTCCGGCTTGATGCCGTAGTGCTGGTAGCCGAACCACTTACCGGTACGACCCAGGCCACAAACAACTTCGTCGATGTGCAGCAGGATGTCGTACTTCTTGCAGATTTCCTGAACGCGATCCCAGTAACCCTGCGGCGGCTCGATAACACCACCACCGGCGGTGATCGGCTCCAGGCACAGCGCGCCTACAGTATCCGGACCTTCAGCCAGGATCACTTTTTCAATCTGATCAGCAGCCCAAACGCCGTAGTTTTCCAGATCAGCACCGTCTTGGGCGCGGTATTCGCAGCAGTGCGGTACTTCAACGAAGCCCGGCGTGAACGGTCCGTACTGGCCCTTACGCTCGTACTGACCGGTGGCGCTCAGTGCGGTGATGGTGGTGCCGTGATAGTCACGCTCACGGAACAGGATCTTGTGCTTCTTGCCGCCGTACTTCTTCTCAGCGATCTGACGAACGATCTTGAACGCTTTTTCGTTGGCTTCGGAACCGGAGTTGGAGTAGTAAACACGGCTCATGCCCGGCATCTTGTCGATTAGCTTCTCGGCGAACTGAGCCGCCGGGATGTTGCCAGCAGTCTGCGCGAAGTAGTTCATGGTGACCAGCTGGTCGCGAACTGCGTCGGCGATCTCGGTGCGGCCATAGCCAACGTTAACGGTCCAGACCGCGCCGGAAACTGCGTCCAGGTATTCGTTACCCTTAGCGTCCCAAACCCGCATGCCTTCACCCTTAACGATAACCATCGGGTCATTCTGCTCGTACGGCTTATGGTTGGACAGATGGTGCCAAACGAACTGCTTGTCTTGAGCGGTGGCTTGTTGGTTCAAATCTTTGGTCATGTCGTCCTCCTGACAGGAGTTTTTATTGTTAAAGACAGAAGGCGGCCTGCTGGCGCTTCTCCGATGTGCTCAAGTTATGTTTTTTCCCCGTGGGGCAGTTAGAGCCAGTTATTCGGCAGCGTTAATGCCAGCTGATGGCTGCCGACACTGGACCAAACCGGGGCTCGGCATTGGCCCTTAAACCTCGACCCTTGTGTTGACCACAATCCAGACCCATGCAAACCCAAGGGTTTTGCCTCTGTACCTTTAACCCCCCTGTCACCCACCCTGCCGTCCCAGGGGTTGTCGCCGACACGGTTTTCGTCGACGTCGAATCCCCACGCAGGGCCCTGATCACAGGGAGCTAACGATAGGAAGCATCCATGATTGAAGTCGAAGTCAATGGTGAGACCCAGCAACTGCCCAGCGGTGCGACGCTGGAACAACTGCTGGAGCGCATGGCGCTGACCGAGCAGCGACTGGCGATCGAACTGAACCTGCAGGTGATCCCCCGCAGCCGTTTCGGCCAGGTGGAGCTGCAGAGCCGGGACCGGGTCGAAATCGTCCACGCCATCGGCGGCGGTTAAGCGATTCAGCGACCACCCGTTCAGGGCCCTCGGAGGGCTCGCCCGCACGACATCACCCGCACCACCTCAAGAACAACAACGCTAAGGAACGACTATGAACGCACCACTGAATCTGAACGATCCGCTCGTCATCGACGGTCAGGTATTTAATTCGCGCCTGATGGTTGGTACCGGTAAATACGCCGACATGGAGCAGACCCGTGACGCGATCGAAGCCAGTGGTGCCGAGATCGTCACCTTCGCGGTTCGCCGCACCAACCTGGGCCAACAGGAAGGCGAGCCCAACCTGCTGGAGGTGATCTCGCCGGAGAAATACACCCTGCTGCCCAACACCGCCGGCTGCTACACCGCCGAAGACGCGGTGCGCACCTGCCGCCTGGCCCGTGAGCTGCTGGACGGCCACAACCTGGTCAAGCTGGAAGTGCTGGGTGATCAGAAGACCCTCTACCCCAACATCACCGAGACCCTGGCCGCCGCCGAGACCCTGATCGCCGACGGCTTCAAGGTGATGGTTTACACCAGTGACGACCCGCTGGTGGCCAAGCGTCTGGAAGAGATGGGCTGTGTCGCGGTGATGCCGCTGGGCGCACCGATCGGCTCCGGTCTGGGGCTACGCAACCCCTACAACATCCGCCTGATTCTGGAAAACGCCAACGTACCGATCATCGTCGATGCCGGCGTGGGCGCACCGTCCGATGCCACCGAGGCGATGGAACTGGGCTGCGAAGGGGTGCTGATGAATACCGCCATCGCCCACGCCCAAAATCCGGTGCTGATGGCCGAAGCGATGCGTGATGCGATCGCCGCCGGTCGCAAGGGCTTCCTGGCCGGTCGGATGCCGCGCAAGGCCTACGCCAGCGCCTCTTCACCGATCGACGGCACCTTCTTCTAACCCGGGTTGCCACCCGACGAGCGATCGAGACACAGATAAGCTCACCTTCGCGGGCCGCGTTGCGCCCTTCCAGCCGACGCGGCCCGCCATTCCATGGCAGGGATTCGCTATACTCCGAAGATCACTTAAAACCTGAGTCTGTGCGATGCGCCCCTTGACCGCCCTTGCAGTACTGCCTCTGATAACCCTGTTCTGGCTTAGCGCCCGAGCCGAGCTGCCGCCACGGCTGCAGTTTTGTGCTGACGCAGCCCAGTGGCCGCCGTTCAGTTACAGTGACTCTCAGGGGATGATGCACGGCTATACGGTCGATCTGGTCGAGCGGATCTTCGCCGACAGCCCCCACCAGGCCAGCGTTGAGCAGCTACCCTGGCGCCGCTGCCTGGCCGCCACCGAACAGGGCAAACAGTTCCAGGTCGCCCTCGATGCTTCTTCCAGCGACGAGCGGCGGCGCAAATTCCTGCTCAGCCGCGATTACTACCAGCTCACCCCCTACTACTTCTATTCGATGCGCAGCTTTCCCGATGGGCTGAGCATCAACAGCGGCAGCGAGTTGGGCCAACACGGCACTATCTGCGGTATCGCCGGCTACAGCTACACCAACTTTGCTCTGGGTAATACGCCGATTTACAAGGAGATGAAAGACTTCGCGACCCTGAAGGAGATGGCGCACCGGGGACGCTGCGCCACCTTTATCGGTCGCTTTGAGATCGTCTCCGGGTTGGCAAATCTGGGTATCGACCTGCTCCGCGATCCCCAACTGGGCTACGCCCCGATCCCGGACGCGCAATCCGAACCCTTCTACATGCTGATCTCACGCAACCTGGCTGATGCCGACAAACTCAAGCAGCAGATCGATCAGACGATCGATGCGCTCGAAGCCAGTGGAGAACTCCGGAGAATGAAGGAGAAACACGGCATAAAAAACCAGCCGATGAATAAATAGCAGTTTATTCAACTGCTATTTATTTAAAATATGACCGTATAATTAAAACAAATCGCAAAAACAAAAAACAAACCACTGGGTCTAGATTTATCATTCAACTGGCCCTAACATAGCCACGCTGCCGATTTATAATCGCGCGCTTACTCGGACCAGCGATGATTTCAGGCCCAATCCAGTCCTTTCACGCCCTGTGAAAAGGCCGATGTTTGAACTAATTCAAACCCATCTATCGCAAAGCCAAGTGTCTGTTGCCACAATAACTCATCTAAAACAGCAAAAAACTTAGGTAACCGACGGATAGCCACCACGGCTTGTGCTATTCGTTGAATACTTAAGCCAAGGCCCGTTGGATCCGATCGTTATTAACAACTTGGTTTTAGCTCCCCATAGAGCTAACACATTGATTTTTGCGAGTCATACAGATGAAACAGACCAGCTCTAACTACCCCGTCCTGGAAGAGATGGGGGTTCAGTCCTTCGATCAGGTCAGCCACTTCAAAGTTCGTCACGAACGTAACGCCGACGTGTTGAAGATCTACTACCGCCGCCCCAAGGGCTCTTTGCTGTCACGCAGTAAGAAATTTACCTTTGTACGCACCGACAAAAACGTCATGGCACAGTACAAGGACATCAGCGGCTGGGAAAAGTACAAGGGCAGCTGCCCGCGTCTGCAAAAGGCGATCGATGAACTGACCCAGCTGACCCAGCCGGAACCGGCGACTCCGGTGGACCAGAAGACCCAGTTCCTCAACGATCTGGATCACCTGGAAAAGGTCGTGCTGGCCAAGATCGACGAGATGCGTCGCCAGGTTAAAGACCTCCGCTGATCGCGTCGCCGAGCGCGGTCAGAGCATAAAAAAAGCCCCGTAATTCGGGGCTTTTTTGTGCCTACTAGGCCTTCAGATCGGCAGCGTAAACAACCAATAAGTCAGCCCCAGTGCCGGGATAGCGGCCAGCAGATACTTCACCAGACTCACCCCTTCCCTGGCGGGTTCATCACCCTGCTTGGGTTTACGGCCATGGACCATCGCCGGAACCAACGGCTCGTTGAACTTCAGTTTATAGAGCAGGATGGCGAATACATGGACACCGACCAACAGCTGCATCAGACCTTGGATCACTTCATGGGTTTCACCCGCTATTTCCGCGATCGTCTCGCTGACAGCCGGATACAGCGGACCGGACCAGATAATGTCGTCGGTGGACATCATGCCGGTCAGAAGCTGCAGACTCAGCAGCCCCAGCATCAGCACCACCATCAAACTGCCGGCCGGGGTATGGCCGTACTGGGCGCGATGCTGCGAACGTAACAGATTGCGCGTGTACTGCGCCGCGGTGATCGGATTGAGCTGCAGCGAGCTGAAGCGCGCATAGCGGGTTCCCAGCCAGCCCCAGATCAGCCGGAAAAGAATCAGGCCACACAGCAAATAGCCGCCGTAGAAGTGCCACTCCATCAACTCGTCACTTTCGCCGCTGACGATCATGAACACAAACAACAGCACCAGCGACCAGTGGAAGAAGCGTGTCGGGAGGTCCCAGACTTTTACCATTGAGGTCATGGTTAACAATTCCGATATGACACCCGGGCCTCAACAACGACTGAGGCCAGGGTTATTGGGTCCGCTACTTAGTTTTGTAGTCGTTGTGGCAGGACTTACAGGACTTACCCACCGGACCGAAACTGGCCTTCATCTGCCCCATTCCCTTACCGGCATTGGTCGCCAACTTCTCGGCGGCCTGATTCCAGGCGCGATGCTTTTGCTTCACATCGTCGAAGTTACTCCAGATCTCCGGCTTGGCGTGGGTGTCAGCGGCACTGCTGTCGGATCCTTTCGGCCAAAGCAGCGCGTTGTTCAGGGTGGAGAGGCTGTAGATATTTTTCGCAGCGGCCTCGGCGACAACCGGATCGTAATCACGCTTGCCTTTGACCATATCGCCCAGGGTTTCCATGTTGAACTTAACCACCTCATAGAACCCCTGGCGGGCTTTAATCTGCTCCTCGAACGGCCCTTCGGCATAAACGGTACCGGCGACAGAGGTGGCGACGGCGCCACTGATCAGTAATTTTGTCAGATGCTTCATTGCTCAATATTCCCTTTTTGGTTTAACGGTACTGCTCAGAGCAGCAGTATATATTAAGCAACGCTAATATACAGACCTCAGAACGTAAAAGTTAGTAAAACTCAGCGCGAGGCTTGCAGAATCAGCGCCGCTGGCGATGGGGTTACCGATCTGAAACCTAGAGCCGCTTTGGAGGCACCACAAACCAGCTGGCGATCACCAGGGCAGCAAACGCGGTGTAAGCGACGATAAACACCCATTCGGGCGCCTCGTAGTAGAGCAGCATCTGCAGCCAGTGCTGGATAAAAGCACCCTCGTACCCCTCACCGCCACCACGCGCTCGTAACTGCATCTCCCAGGTCGTCAACGGACAGATCGCCCCAACCCATGACTGCAGAACCACAAACAGAATCGCGGCCAGATGCAGCACTCGAAACCAAAAATTCCTCACCCATGGCCACGCCCAAATACGGCCCAGGTAGATCGCCACAACACCGAAGACAACAAAGGCCACGAAAAGGACATGCCCGATAAGAATCAGATCCGCGGCCAGCAAGTAAACAAAGTCAGAAAACAAATCGGATCACCAATATCACCTGATTATGACCCGATCAGTAGTGCCGCGATCAGCAACCCTGCCAAAATCCCATTCCCGCCCACACAGGCGGCGAACGTGATCGGACCAAGCACCCGTCCCTCATAGGCTGACGGCGGAAGATAGTCCAACTCCCGAAGGCGGCGAATCGCATTCGCAGAAACGCGATAAGCCACCCAGGAGGCGCAAACGGAGAGAAGGTAAGCCGAGGCGATGGCCACCGCGGCCAAGTTCGTCATCATCGGGGTGACTGCAAGAAAGTCTCGCGCATCACCAGAAGTGGCATACCAACCGAGCGCCAGCAGAAGAAAGCCGGCCACCTTGCTGGTGTCGTTGATAAAGGCCACGTGGGTAGAGGTCAGATGCGATATGTGAAGATCAAACTCCAACCGTACTTTAGATTCTGCCGTCTCTGTCATAAGCGGTTTCACCAATGGGATTGGTGTCGCTAACACCGCCACAAATGCTCGAAGCCTCGTAGCAGCGGTGTTCCATACCTTATGTAGTTTGGCTGATAGTTAAAGAACCTGCGAACAAGTCCCTACGGCTTCTGCAAGCGCCTAAAGTGCGCAAGTTCTAGGCGCAAGCTGCAGCTAATGGCCGTCGTCCTTAGCAAAGGTTGCAACGACGAAATTGTGCACTTCAGGCCTTGCCCTTCGGGGCTTCCAGCTTGATCCGCACTCTGCGTTGCAGCTTTTCGCAAGGTCTAGACATTGCTTCAAAACTGCGCCCGGATTGCGAACAAAGCTGGAATCCAGAAGTTCGCAAGGACTTATTCGCAGGTTCCTTAACGGTCTTGTAGAGTTGATTCCACGCTTACTTAGGCTCTATTAGAAGAACAAGAGCGCCATCGGGCCCATGGGAGCGCCGGACATTGACCTTTGAAAATATTAAGACCGGAAGTAGCTCAACAAGCTGCCCATGAGATAGCAGGGCTCTGATGGCCAGGAAGAACGTTTTTTGAAGCGTAATCCATTTCTTAAACACAGACGGTTTGGTCTTTGGCCATGACTTAATGTCGGTCACTATATCTACTAAATCATCTAGCGCACTAGCGTGTCGTGACGTGACTTCGACCACGATATCCTCCCTCCTTGAAATCGCCTCTTTCAATAGTCGGCTGTCCAATTCCTTGTACGTCAGCTTCATCGTTCTTGGCATCTAACTCTGCAATAACGGGACGGAGCGCGCAGTTCCGAGCCCGAAGAGCTGAAGTTGATAACGGAAGACCATAGTCACTTGTATGGTTGATTCCGTTCCTTTTGGGTAAATTCGAGACCCACCCTCAATGGCCGTTGAGGGCCTTTATGCCGCAGCTCGATTGAGTGCAGGTTCCTCATACGAGAGACCGGTAACAAGTGGGAAGCGCGGCATAACTCTCAAGCAATAACTCGGATAGTCATCGGGGCCTCGAGCCCGCATAGCAAGGCAGAGTCAGCTTATCTCATGGACGTACAAAACCAAATAGAAATCAGCGTCGGCGTCGATGCCGGCAAATCCAAACTCGATATTCACCTGCATCCGCTGGAGATGCACTTTTCGATACCCAACACCGACGAGCCGATCCACAAAATGCTCGGTGTGCTCAAACAGCACAACATTAAGCGGATCGTGGTGGAGGCCACCGGGCGCTACGAGCACGCCTTCGTGTTTGCCTGCGATCAGGCAGGGCTGCCTATCGTGGTGGTCAACCCGACCAAGGTTCGCCGCTTCGCCCAAGCCTTGGGGGTATGGGCCAAAACCGACAAACTGGACGCGGCGGTCATCGCCCAGTTTGCCGCGATGATGAAGCCCAAAGCCAAGCCGATACCCGATAAAGAATCGCGTGAAATCAAAGACCTGCTGATACGACGTAGTCAGCTTTTGGAGATGAGTACGATGGAAAAGAACCGTGCTCAGATTATGCCCAAGCCGCTTCAACGATCCATCAAATCGGTCCTCAATCACCTGCAAAAACAGATCGATAAGATCACCGAGCAACTGGACCAGCGGGTCTTGGAAAGGAAAGAGTGGCGTATGCGATTGGAAATCCTGACCAGCGTGCCCGGCGTGGGCCGGGTACTGGTCTACACCCTGATGAGCGAGCTACCGGAACTGGGGCAACTGAATCGAAAGGAGATCGCGGCCCTGGTCGGAGTGGCACCGATAAATCGAGAGAGTGGTAGCTTCAATGGCAAGCGCCGTATCCGTGGCGGTAGGCATCGCGTACGGACCGTGCTGTTCATGGCCATGCTGTCATCAATCCAATGCAACCCCGTGTTCAAGGCCTACTACGAGCGACTCAAAGCCGCAGGCAAGCTCCCCAAAGTGGCGCTCATTGCCTGCATGCGAAAGTTGATCGTGATCCTGAACACGATGGTTAAGAACGGTGAGAAATGGGAGGCAAAAATGGCCTAATTATCTTGACGGGAAACCATAGTCACTTGTTAGCTGTGCGCATCGAGAACCTTTTCAACATTACTTTTCAATCGACGAAAACAAGCCCAAAACAAGATCACAATGAATGCATAACCAACCAATATAAGAGATAAGAGCAGCAAAAAAGCTAGAAGCTCCCCCGATACTATTGCTGACCATGCCCCCTCAGCCAACCCAAGAAACCAAAGCAAAATAAACCCAAGGACACCTAAGTGAGGCCGATACTCGATTCTCACAAGATTCTTCTTTAGCGGAGTACAAATAGCTATCGGCCTAAATGGGTTATCAATTGAAGATTTTATCCATAGCTTCAATTGACCTCTTCGATAAGTGCCTCTCAAGCCTTTTGTCTTCAACTCCTCATGCGATGGTTCTCCAAGGCTGCTGCACTTAATTTCTTCTAGATAATATGGGATGAATTTCATGTGTGGTTACAGCTAACGCCTCAATAACGGGCCGGAAAAAGCCGTAGGCTTTTGGAGGTCCGAGCACTGCGAAGCAGTGCGGGCGTTGATTGATTTGTTAGGCTTTTCACTACTACAGAGGCCATACTTTTCTCGTCTTTAGAAAACTATCGTCAACAGTGTAACTATAAAAGTGTTCATTTAGGCCGAAAAAACCATCTATACCATGTGTATAGCAAGCGATATGCGAAAGTTCAGATAGTACAGTTGAGAGCCACCTGGCGATAGTTAAAGAATGATACCTACCCCACTTTTGCACGATTTCATTCTGGCCGGTACGAATAGAGGCAGATTCAACGTCCTGCATTGTATGCCCACTTTCATTCGTATGTATTACCATCGTAAACGGTGAAATCATCGAATCTATTAATTCAGCTCGACTTTCAACTCGCTTTTGCGCAGCCTTTCCATAATAGTGCTTTTCCAATATGCACTCAGCTACCTCGCCCCACCACTTATTAATTGGTTCATCTGCAGTTAAATTGGGGTTGTCTAGTGAAGCAAAATTTGCGTACCTACCTCGCCTAGCGTCAGCAAATGAATCTAAGCACTCAAGTATTTTTTGTGGAATTTCTTGTGTAGGGCGAGAATAGCGCAGCGATAGCTGCATCCTTTCAGAAATGCTCTCAACCGCATTGGCTAAGTCAATTAATTTATGGCCAAATTTTCTAACAACTTTCTCATCAGGCATTTTCCCACTATTTTCGATAGCATAATGCGCAACCAGTATTAGCTTTGAAAGTCTTTCTAACCCAACCGACAGGCCAAAGAACGCTGTGTAATACTCGCCCATCTTATCTGCGTAGTTAGCTCTACCAATAGCCGTTGCGCCAGAGCCAATTAGATGCCTGACTAATGATGCTTCGCGGCCGAGAGCGTGCCATTCCGGTACTTCCCACGGATTTTTTCTACTCACTTTTTAACTTCCCTTTAACTATGAGTTGGAGATTGAATGGAGCCTAACGCCGCCGTAACGGGACGAAGCTGCGTAGCAGCTGAGTTCCGTGTCCAACGCAGTTGGGCTGAGCGTTGACGGCCTTGTTAGCTGCTTTATTCTGGATACTTGTAGTTGCCATCATTAAAATACAAATACAGTTTGTCTTTTCTTATATATCCTTCGACGTAGTTATCATTAGCTCTTCTTTTCAGATAGTTAACCATGTAACTATCTGAAACTACAGTATATGTGTTAGGCATGCACTCTGCGTACATAGAATTAATTTCGCTTATTAACAGTTCTTTCTTTGATTTACCATCAAGTATTTCCAAATCTCCAATTAACTCAATGCTCCCATAGCCATATGGCTTGTGTCCTAGGCTAGGTGTTGAATCAAATATGGTTTCTGAAAAAATCACATCATATGGATTCGACTTTGCTCCTAAGTTATATAGGTTCTTAACCTTTTGTAAGGTTAAATCACAGCTTTTGTATAGAGGGAAATTTACGGATACTCCTTCACTCTCATCTTTAGAGCAACCGATTAACGTAAATAACAAGACAACTAATATCAGCCTCATTCCTTAATCCTCAAGGCAGCTAACAGCCTGGTTATGAGGACGGCGTCCTCATAACAATTATTATCGGGACGTCCATATATCCCGCGAGTTAAATTCTCACACCCGCTCTAACCATCTGTTTGTATTGATCCTTTTCGATAGATAACAAATGGACTCAGGTGAAATGAGGACAGGAGCTCTATTTTGGTCGGAAAGGACGGTGTGTCAGGAAGGATTACGCCCATGCCATTGTCTCCATTGTTGCAGTCCCTTGCCGAGTCTATGACTGTTCGGCGTTACGGTTAGCCCAGAAACAGGCTACCGACATGGGATCTAGTCTTCCACAATCCTTTAACAAAGAAAATATCCGCTTGGCGCAGGAAGGATCTGGAGATTAGCACTGGGTTATCTGGCCGTAGGTTGGCCGTTTATCGTGGCAGAGATAGTTGGGTGTGAGCGGGGGGGAAAAGGAGAGAAAGATAGCGGCTGTTTTAAAGCAGAGTGTTCCTGCTTCCGAACAGCCACCGATCTGAACAGAGTCCCGTTGGGGACTTGGATAGCTTACTGCTCTTGCTGCTCTTGTTGCTTTTGCTGCTCCAACATCGCTTCGGCCATCTTGCGACCGTAGATTTCCATCACTTTTTCGCCGTCGCCATCGGCTTCATGCATCGCTTCAACCAGCGCCTTGACGGTCGGCAGGGTCTTCTCGACCATCGCTTCGATATATTGCTCGGGAGTGGTGCCGGTGAATTGCTGATAGGCGGAAAACAAGGATGCCGCTTCGTCGGACAGTGCAATGGTTACGTTGTTGTTATCAGCCATGGCCGGATCTCCTGAAAATGGTGTCAATACAATCTGAGGGTGAAAGCCGCCTGCGTTTTATGTCAATCGCGCTAAGTGGCCGCAAGCGCACTATAGCAGTCAATACTGAAACCTACCCACCCGGACTTGCTAGGGCCAGAGCCGATATCGGCTTGGAGCCAGGGACTTATCGAGGCGCAACCGGCATCTGCGTCGAGCATTAACGGCTGGCGTTATCGGCAACCCGAGACTGGCCCTAGTGGGGTTCATCCCCGCCCTCTAGGCTTATCAGTCTGTCACCGAGCCGTCGCTGCCGGGTCTTTCCCTGGCAAGCCTCCGTCCGACCTCGGTTCGAGCCCATACTAATCACAAGAGGCCTTCGCATGACACGCTACCCGACGCTTAGCGCGATGGGCGTAACCGATCCCAAACAGATCGAGCGCTACACCCTGCTTCCCAACGCCAACAACGAGACCATCCTCAAGGTTTATTTCAACCGCCCGGATGAGAGCGCGCTGCCCGACAGTAAGAAGTTCGTGTTCCGCCAAACAGAGGGTGAAGAGCGTCTACAGCAGGCTCTGGTTGAACTCAACCAACTGGCCCGCAGCCCGATGAGCCAACAACAGATCCGCCTGCAGCTGGAAAATGAGCTGCTTCAGCTGGAACAGGTGATGCAGGCCAAACTGGGTGAACTGCGCCAGCGACTGCAGAACTGGCAGTAACGAATCAGCCCGTTAAGCGGATCGGCTCAGAACTTTTCAGCCGGCCCCAGTAAAAAGCCCCAATCAGTTGCGTCTGATCGGGGCTTTTTTTATTGGCGGACGAAAGATCGACCGAAACCGATCAGGCGTCGATCCAGACGGTCTTGACGTTGCAGAACTCCATCAGACCGTGGCTGCCCAGCTCGCGTCCCAGACCGGACGCTTTGATACCCCCGAACGGCAGTCGTACATCGCTGCCGACCATGGCGTTGACGAAGCAGCAACCGGACTCGACCCCGCGGGCAAAGGCTTCACCCCGCTGCAGATCGGCGGTCCAGACACTGGCTCCCAGACCGAAGCGGGTCGCGTTGGCCATCCGCAGCGCTTCCTGCTCGTCGGCGACACGGACAATGGTCGCCACCGGACCAAACAACTCCTCATCGAAGGCGGTCATGCCCGGTTGGACCTGATCCAGAATCGAAGCCTGGTAGAAGTAGCCATCACCCTCGTGGATATCACAACCACACAACGGCTTGGCCCCCTGATAGATACTCGCCTGCACCTGGGCGTGCAATCCGGCACGCAGATCTTCACGAGCCATCGGCGCCAGGGTGCTGCCCGGCTGCAGCTGGGCGACCCGCTCTTTCAGCAGCTCGACAAACTGGTCGGCAATCGGCTCAACCAGAATAAAGCGCTTGGCGGCGATACAGATCTGACCGGCATTGCTGAAGCGAGACTTCACCGCGACCTCAACCGCTTTTTCCAGGTTGGCATCCTCAAGCACCACCAACGGATCGGATCCACCCAGCTCTAACACCACCTTCTTCAGGTTTTGTCCGGCCAGCGTGGCGACCTGACGACCGGCTTTCTCGCTGCCGGTAAAGGCAACACCCTGAATTCGTTCATCGGCAATCAACGCTTCGGTCTGCTCGACGGTCACCAGCAACGTGCTGAACACACCTTCCGGCAATCCGGCCTCGTTAAACAGCTCTTCAACAGCCAACGCACAACCGGGAACATTGGGCGCGTGTTTCAGCAATGCAGTATTACCCGCCATCAGGGTGGGGGCCAGGAAACGAAATACCTGCCACAACGGGAAGTTCCAGGGCATGATGCCCATCACGGTACCCAGTGGCTGGAAGATCACCTGACTTTTGTGGGCTGCCGTGGCAACGGTCTTGTCGGCCAGCAATGCAGCAGTGTTATCGGCATAGTGATCACAGGCCAGAGCGCACTTATCGACCTCACCCAAGGCTTCGGCCTTAAGCTTGCCCATCTCGCGCCCCATCAGCTCGGCCAGAGACTCACGATCACGACGCAGCAGCTCCGCCACCTTGCGCAGGTAAAGGCCACGCTGCAGGTAGCTCTGGCCACGCCAGCCCGGTGCGGCAGCGGAGGCCTTGGACAATTTAGCTTCTAATTGCTCGGCCGTCAGGGCATCAAAGACCTGTTCAACCACGCCGGTGGCCGGGTTTCTGGATTCAATAATCACGTTCCACGCTCCTCTGTGGCCAGGGATAACCCGACCGATCGGTTATTCTTATAAACAGTATCGAGTGTTCACGGACTCTCTTCTCTATATACCCAGTGAACAGCTCGACCCATGGTAGAAAGCCCGCCATAGCGGAACAAAGGCCAGTCTTGACGCCTGACTGGGTCCAGCCTCGGAGGCGGCTCGGATACACTGGTTATATCGGTAGCCCCGAACTGGACCATTACTTTGATCCGGGTGCTGATTAGAGTGGCATAGGAACCTATGAACAAGTCCTAGCCAGACTCTGCAAGCGCCTGAAGTCGGCAGAATCTAAGCGCAGACTGCGGCCAATGGCCAACGTCCTTGGCAAAGGCTGCAACAACGAGTCTGCCGACTTCAGGCATTGCCCAGCTTTTCGTATTGATTAGAGGGGCCTTCAGCTTGATTCGCACTCAGCGTTGCAGCTTTTTGTAAGGTCTAAACATGACTTCAAAGCTGCGTCTGGATTGCGGACCAAGCTGAAGGCCAGAGTTCCGCTAGGACTTATTTATAGGTTCCTTAATAACAATAACCGTCGGTGTTTATAGCCTATCCAACACCGCCGCCCTGTTCGGAGCCCAACGGATGATGAAAATGATCGGACTAGAGCGCAGCCCTCTGGAGTACCGCAAGACCCTGCAAAAGCTGCTGCCCGGCGCCGCCATCTGTATGGTTATCGCGATGGCAGCCAAGTTTGTTTCCGAGCATTACGGCGGCCCCGTTATCCTCAACGCCCTGCTGATGGGCATGGCCTTCAACTACCTCTCCAACGAAGGCAAGTGCGTTCCCGGCATTCAGTTCTCCGCCAAGACCGTGCTGCGTTTCGGTATCGCCCTGCTGGGCGCGCGGATCACCGTCGAGCAGCTGATGAGCCTGGGCTTCACCCCGATCGTCATCGTTCTGATCGCTGTTCCTTCCACCATTTTCTGCGGTGTACTGATGGGCCGCTGGCTCGGTCTGGGTCGCTCGCAGAGCGTGCTGACCGGCTCCTCCGTCGGCATCTGTGGCGCCTCGGCGGCACTGGCGGTAGCGGCAGTCCTGCCGCAGGACAAGGATTCTGAAAAGAACCTGATCTTCACCGTCATCGCCGTCACCGCCCTGAGCACCGTAGCGATGATCGTCTATCCGTTTATCGTCACCTACTTTGGCCTGGATACGGCTGCCAGTGGTGTGTTCCTGGGTGCCACCATCCATGATGTGGCCCAGGTCGTCGGTGCCGGTTACCTGATGTCCGACGAGATCGGCGATATCGCCACCTTCACCAAGCTGCTGCGCGTCTCCATGCTGGTACCGGTGGTGCTGATCATCTCGCTGGTCGCGGCCCGCTGGGGTCAGACCGAAAGCAGCGGCAAGCCGTCCGGATTCCCGCTGCCGGGCTTCCTGGTCGCCTTCATCGTCATCGTTGGCCTGAACAGCGGCGGCGTTATCGCCCCGGAAGTTTCCAGCCTGATGGTTGAAGCCTCCCGTTGGTGCCTGATCGTCGCGATGGTCGGCCTGGGCATGAAATCTTCCTTCCAAGAGCTGGCCGCCATGGGCTGGCGTCCAATGGCCCTGATCGTCGGCGAGACCCTGTTCCTGGCCGTTCTGGTGCTGATCTTCCTGCAGTTCTGATAAGGTTCTGCGCTCGACGGCCGGCGGCAGATTGACCGCCGGTCCGGGCGCTTACGGAGACAAACATGAGCGATATCCAAGTCCAACAACCCGATATCCGCGTTTCAGTACGCGAGCTGTTCGGCATCGATTCCGACCTGCAGGTCCCGGCTTTCAGCGAGCGCGACGACCACGTGCCGGAGATCGACCCGGCCTACCGCTTCAACAAAGAGGTCACGCTGGCGATTCTGGCCGGCTTCGTCCAGGACCGCCGGGTGATGATCCAGGGCCTGCACGGCACCGGTAAGTCGACCCATATCGAGCAGGTTGCTGCCCGCTTGAACTGGCCCTGCGTACGGGTCAACCTGGACGGCCATATCAGCCGCCTCGATCTGGTCGGCAAGGACACCATCAGCCTGCAGGACGGCAAGCAGGTCACCGCCTTCCAGGAAGGCATCGTACCCTGGTCGCTGCGTCGCCCGGTGGCGCTGATCTTTGATGAGTTCGACGCCGGTCGCCCGGACGTGATGTTCGTGATCCAGCGGATTCTGGAGCGTGACGGTAAGTTCACCCTGCTGGATCAGAACGAAGTGATCGAGCCGCATCCCTACTTCCGCCTATTCGCCACCGCCAACACCGTTGGCCTGGGTAACCTAAACGGTCTGTACCACGGCACCCAGGTGCTGAACCAGGCCCAGATCGACCGCTGGAACATCGTCGTCAGCCTCAACTACCTGCCGCGTCAGGAAGAGGTGGCGATCGTCCAGGGTCGCGTACCCGGACTGGCCAACGACAACGGTCAGGCACTGGTCGACAAGATGGTTGCCGTTGCCGACCTGACCCGTCAGGGCTTCGCCGCCGGTGATCTGTCGATCCTGATGTCGCCGCGGACCGTGATCTCCTGGGCCGAAAACCAGCAGATCTTCCAGGATACCGAGCTGGCCTTCCGCCTCAGCTTCCTGAACAAGTGCGACGAGTCCGAGCGCGAACTGGTAGCCGAGTTCTATCAGCGCTGCTTCAACGAAGAGCTGGCCGAATCCGAGCCGCTGCACCAGATCGCTTAAGCCGAGCCGTTTAAGCCAGGTCGAACTAAGAGAGAACTGCGATGACCGGTCCGTTGGTTCACTGGGGCAGCAGCACCACCGCTACGCCCCAGGTTAAGGTGGAACAGCCGCGCAAGGAGAAGCGCCAGCAGCGTCTGGAAGAGCTGTGCGCGGCCACCATCCGCGCCCTGACCGGCAACGGTCGTCTGCGCTTTCGCGGTCATCGGCTGGAGCAAAACGGCAAGCGCCTGCGGATCCGCGCCCCGCACCTCTACACCGACGTCAGCGAAGACGATTTCGACTCCTTCCGCGGCGCCGCCGATGGCCTGGCGCTGCGACTGGTCCACAGCGATGCGGATCTACACGCCTCGTTGATGCCCGATAACGGCCTCGAACGCACCCTGTTCGAAATCCTCGAACAGCTGCGGGTCGAGTCCTTGGTCGGCGATGACCATCCCGGTATCCGCCGCAATCTGAAGCACCGTTTCCGGCACTGGTGCCTGCACTACCACCAATCCGGCATGACCGAAAACCAGGTCGGTCTGATGCTGTTTACCGTGCTGCAGTCGGCCTGGTCACGCCTGACCGGCTATCCAACCCTGGAAGAGACCGAAGGCCTGATCGAACCGCAACGAGCGGTACTGGCGCCCCATATCGGCACCGACCTGATGGGGCTGCGACGCCAGCGTGAAGATCAGGCCGCCTTCGCCCAGCACGCGCTATCCCTGGGCCGCGAGCTGACCAGCATCATCGAAGCCGGTCGTCCCGCCGACGACGAAGATTCCGAACGGGACGAATCCGAGATCGCCAACAGCACCGAGTTCAGCCTGATTCTGGAAGAGGATGAGACCGAACTGGATGGTCTGGATGCCAGCCTCGCCAGCAACCGTTTGCGCGGTGAGCGCGAGCTGAGCGAAGCCCTGAGCCAGTATCAGGTCTTCAGTCGCGAGTTTGACCGTGAACTCGATGCCGCCAAGCTGGTAAGGCTCGACCAGCGCCGCACCCTTCGCGAACAGCTCGATCGCCGGATTCAGCGTCAGGGAATCAATATTCCCCGCCTGAGCCGCCGTATCGGTCGGATTCTGGCGGCACCGCGCCTGGACGGTTGGCAGTTCGGCGAAGAAGAGGGTCGACTCGATGCCCGCCGTCTGAGCCGACTGGTCACCAGCCCGGCCGAACGTCGCATATTCCGTCAGGAGCAGCGCCGTCCGCATACCGATGCCCAGGTCTGCTTTCTGATCGATAACTCCGGCTCGATGAAGGAGCATATCGAATCGATCACGCTGCTGGTCGATGTGCTCTGCCGCGCCTTCGAACAGTGCGGCGCCCGATCTGAGATTCTGGGCTTCACCACCGGTTCCTGGAATGGCGGCAAGCCGTTCAAGCAATGGCGTGGTCGTGGCAGCCCCGCCAATCCGGGCCGCCTGTGCGAAATCAGTCACATCGTCTACAAGGATGCCGAGTTGAGCTGGCGACGGGCCCGTCCCGATATCGCCGCGCTGCTGAAGCCGACCCTGTTCCGCGAAGGCGTTGACGGTGAGGCTGTTCAGTGGGCCGCCGGTCGCCTGCAAGCCAGTCGTGCCAATCGCAAGATCCTGATCGTGATCTCCGACGGTTGCCCGATGGATAGCATGACAGCCCAGCACAACCCGGCCGACTACCTCGACCACCACTTGCAGCTGGTGGCCGCCAACATCGAGCAAACCAGCGACATTGAGCTGATGGCGCTGGGGGTCGGTCTGGACCTGAGCCGCTACTACCGTCGGACCCTGGAAATGGATCTGAGCCAGTCGATGGACAACGCGCTGTTCTATGAAGTGGTCGACCTGCTGGCTAGTCGACGCTAACCCATCTGCAACGAGTCCAACCAGATTCCGGCACCGAACCCTAACGGTGTCGGAAATCTTCAATACCCGCATCGGGTCCGACGTTATCTTCATCTGCATAATCATGATGGAGAAACGCTATGACCTTACGCGCTGACTACTTCAACCTCGCTCCCCGAGCCATCCAGATCCTGATGCAGCAGGAAGGCTACCTGCGGGAGCAGTTCGGTAACTCGGAGATCCTCAGCACCGAACTCTGGGAGCTGGTTAAACTCCGGGGGTCGCAGATCAACCAATGTGCGTTCTGTATCGACATGCACAGCAAAGAGGCGCAGAGTCAGGGAGAAACGACCGAACGGATTTTGGGCTTGAACGCCTGGCGTGATATGCCGCTGTATACCGAGCTGGAACGTACCGCACTGGATTGGGCCGAACATTTAAGTCAGGGGAAGCCGGTTAGCGATCAACACTATCAGGCTTTAGAGCAGGCCCTGGGACAGCAGGCGGTGGTGGACCTGACCCTGGCCGTTAATGCGATCAACAGCTGGAATCGGATCGCCAAAACCTTCAAACCCGAGGTGGGCAGTTATAAACCCCAATAGACCCCCAACGCCGGATTTTAACTTTCAGCTGTCCCAGCCTTCGGGACAGCTGTCCGCGTTCGTCCAGGCCATCTGGTCGGCGTCGGTGCAACGATCAGAATCCGGCTCGGTCGCGAAACGGCTCTATTCGGACGCCGGCAGCGGCATCATTTTCAACCTCACCGATGGCTTGAGTATCGGCGGTGCCACGCTGCCGAAAGGTGTGGTTATGCTACCGGTCAGTAAGCAGGCCACCCACCTCTCACTGCCCAGCGGAGCCCGACTCGCAGGACTTCGCTTTCATCCGGCGATCGGGTACGGCGTGATGGGCCGGCACTACGACAAGCCAACATTGCTGCCGGTGCCGGAAGATCATCGATTCAACCTTTACGAGACTTTTACCGAACTCCAACAGCAGTCGGACCTGAACCGTCAGCTTGAAACGCTGACTCGTTGGGCTGAGCAACATCTGAATACGAGCCATGAAATACCGGCAGCGCTCGATCAGGCGATGCGGCAGATCGAACAACAGGAGTTGGTGGGACGAATCTCAGAACTCTCCGCCTTGAGTCAGCGCCAGATCGAGCGGCTGTTTCAACATCGACTCGGAATGACGCCTAAGCACTACCAGCGTATCCTCAGGATCAAGAACGCCATCCTCTATTTGAAGCAGCACTCCGAAGCCAACCTAGCGGAGGTCGCCCAGCAGTTCGGCTTTAGTGATCAGGCCCACATGACCCGGGAATTCCGCGCCATCGCCTCGACCACACCGGCCAAGATCAGTCCCTGAGCCCCCCTCCCACAGTCTTCAGGAACCGGTGATGAGCGGATATCAGCGTTGATGTTAGCAATCGCTGCCGTTGCGAGAGAGCAACGCTTATGCCCTAAGCGCTTTGCGCCGCCAAGTGGCCGGTTTTCACATAAATCAGCGCACCATCTTCTCGGGTAAAGGGCTGGTGCTGACTCAAATGTGGGCTTCGAAGCCAGCTACCCGCGGGGTAGCTTCCATGCTCGTCGTGGAAGGTCCCCTCTAGCACGAAGATCTCTTCACCGCCCCAATGACGGTGGCTACTGAACTGGGTATTGGGCGCCCACTTCACCAGCGCGACATGTTCATGTTCGAATTCATGCAGGGGCATCACGCTCAGCCCATCGACCAATCCCGGCAACCAAGGCTGGTGGTTGGTATCGATCACCTTCTGCTCATCATCCTCCGGCACAAACTGGTGAAGCTTGACCAGGATCGTCGCCCCCTCCTTGCCAATCCTCGGGATATGCGAGGTGCCGATGGGATTGCGGACATAGCAGCCCTTGCCGTAGTCACCGTGCTCGTCGGAAAAGACCCCGTCCAATACCAGGAATTCTTCCCCACCCGAATGGGTGTGCGCCGAAAACTCGCTGAAGGGGTCATAGCGGACAATCGAAGTGGCCCTGGCCACCTCGTCACCGATCCTATCGAGCATCATTCGCGACACTCCCGGCATCGGCGAATCCACCCACTGATATTGCTCGGGACGAATAACGACCCGTTGTCCGAAGTCTGCGTTCAACCGCATCGTCATCGAAGGCTCCTTGATGTGCCCCATGGTGCAAAGCTGCGTAATCTTGCTGGAGAAAGTTTAAGCTATCTCCAGACCAACGTAACAGACTCGTTATCAAGCAAGGGAGCAACAACGCTGAAACCGGTTATTCAACTAGAAACCACCGGCTGCGGTATCGCCTCGGTGGCCAATATTGTCGGCAAGAGCTACTCGGAGATGAAACTGATCGCCAATCGCTTGGGCATCTACGCCTGCGATGAATCCCTCTGGTCGGACACCCGGTATGTCCGCAAGCTATTAAGCCATGAGGGGATTGCGACAGCCGAGGATGAAACCCCGTTTGTATCCTGGACTGAACTACCGGACCTCGCCTTGCTGGCCATCAAACATCACCGAGAAAAGGGCAAGGATTTTTGGCACTGGGTCGTGTTTCGGCGGCTGGAAGGTCAGGCGGTTGTGCTGGATTCAGCCAGCTACCTGCCCTCCAATCTTCGTACCGATTTTGAGGCGATGCAGCCCAAGTGGTTTTTTGAGGTTCAGGCCCCGTAACAGAAGCCCCAGCTTTCACCGCTAGCCAAGTGTTATTTGATCCATCGCAAGTAACACACCGGCATGTCGTTGCATACTCAAAGCATGAACTCTGCCTAATCAATCGATAGCAAATTCAGGATCTTCCAAGGCTAACGATTAGGTGGGGAAGACAGAGTTACCACAGGGATTGTTGTCATGGGTTTCTTGAGTCGTTTGCCTGCCAAAGCTGCCGTTTTACTGGGCGGTTTGTTTCTTGGACAAGCCACCTACGCACACCATGTCGCTGAGAATGTAAAAAGCTATACCCTTGGCGTCGTCCCTCAATTCGAACAGAGAAAACTGTTCCAGATTTGGCAACCCATCGTTGACGAGCTGGAGAAGCGCACAGGATTAGCCATCCACCTTCGAGGCAGCCCCAGAATTCCGGAATTCGAGAAGAGTTTTATCGCCGGCGAATATGATTTTGCCTATATGAATCCATTCCACAGCCTTCGCGCATCCGCCTCTCAAGGTTATATGCCGCTGATCAGAGACGGAGCCCGCGAGCTATATGGAGTATTGGTTGTCCGCCGCGACAGCGATATCGAATCCATCGCTGATCTCGACGGAAAAAGAATCGCCTTTCCAGCACCGAATGCATTGGGCGCCTCGCTGATGATAAGGGCCGACCTTGATCGTAAGCACTCGATCAAATTTGTGCCCAGCTATGTTCAAACCCACTCCTCGGTCTATCTCAACGTGGCGTTGAAACAAGTCCAAGCCGGTGGGGGCGTGATGAGCACCTTACGCGCGCAAAGAGCCGAGCTGTCTGACAAGCTGAGGGTGTTGTATGAAACACAAAGAATCGCGCCCCACCCAATTTCGGCCCACCCCCGTGTCCCCGAGGAGGATAGAAGAGCCGTTCAACAAGCTCTACTGAACATGTCGAAAGAGCCGGCGGGACAAAAGCTACTCAATGCGATACCGATAAGAGAGGCTGTCAAAGCGGATTTCAGCGATTACGAAATCATGCTGGATTGGGGGCTCGATGATTACTGGGTAAGTCACTGACCGAGCAAGCGATGAGCATACGTACAAAACTAAGCACCCTTATCCTTTCTCTGTTACTCGCTTTTGTTCTCTACATCGCGTTTTATTCGATGCCACATCTAAGGCAGAAAGCCGAGGATATGGTGTTGAATGAGATACAGGCTCATCTGATCACAGCATCAGAAGCAATTATTCCCTTTCTGCTACAAGGTCAGTTGGCCAACATTTATGAAACCCTGGACGCCTTGGAACAGGCTAACGACAGCTGGCTTGCGATCAAGCTGACAAACAGTCAAGGACAGCAGTTATATCCCTTAGATCCTATCGACACTCCGGTCAGCAATGACAGGGCTATCGTCTTAGGCCAATCGGTTGGTTTTGTTTATCCCAATCACGCCGAGTTAGTCGTCGCCGTCGATCGAATTTCAATATCAAAACTGGGTAATGAGCTGGCTATAGAGATAGGTTTCGGAATCCTGGCGCTGGCCTGTGCTTTTTGCTTATGTATCTTTATGAGTTTTAAACACCTGATCGATAGCCGGCTCAACAAGCTTCTGCGGGTATCCGATGAAATCGCTGCTGGAAACTACAAGATAAAAATAGAACAAGCATCCGATGACGAGCTGGGGAACTTAGAATCCAGCTTTAACTTGATGGGAGAGAAAATTAGCGAGATAACCGATCAATTAACTCAAACCAATAAAGAGCTGAAAGAGGCTCAAGAGCTATCAAAAATTGGCTCCTGGCAATGGCATATCGATAAGGAGCTGGTTAATTTCAGCAAAGAAAGCCTGAATATTCTTAAAATATTCAAGCCTACCGAATGGGTAAGATTAAAAGATATTCGAAGAAATTTTTCCACGGAGCAGATTATTCAGTTTCAAAGTATGTTGGAAACCCTCCTTTCCGGCAGACCGATTAACGAGATATATCGGATTGAGACCAGAAACGGCAAGGAGATCTGCTTGCGACTGCGAGCTCAGCTGGGCCCACAAGACAGCCTCCGTTTTTCTAAGATCGTGGGAACACTGCAGGATGTCACCACCGAACTCGAAGCGCAGAAAGCCAAAGAGGAGCGACAACGCGTTTATTTACAGATTTTTTATAAAGATCCTACGATAAAATTACTCATCGATCCCAACAACGGTCAGATCGTTGATGCAAATCCTGCCGCCCTTAATTTTTACGGCTACAGCGAAGAAGAAATTAAAAAAACCAAGATATACAATATTAATCAAATCTCGTTTGAGGAATGCCAAGCAAGAATGGCATTGGTGATATCGGAAAAAGCCAATAAATTCCACTTTCAACACGCCCTTGCTTCCGGTGAAATTCGGGATGTCGAAGTTCACTCCTGCCCGGTTTCCTTCGAAGGAAAAACTTACCTTCACTCGACAATTATCGATGTTACCGAGAGAAATCAGTTACAAAAAAGACTGGAAGACGCCGCGCTACACGACCCGTTAACCACGCTTTGGAATCGCCGTGCCATTGATACCCAGGGCGAAAGAGAGTTTTTATTAAGCAAACGTAACAACACTCATTTAACTCTCCTGATGATCGATTTAGATCATTTTAAAGCCATCAACGATCAATATGGCCATCCGATTGGCGACCTCGTTCTGAAGCAGGCGGCAGAGGTTATTTTGGGCGTAGTCAGAGAAACGGATTTGGTCGCACGATACGGTGGAGAAGAATTTGTGGTACTTGCTCCCAATACCAATCTAGAGGGGGGGAAGCGATTAGCGGAGAAAATTCTGAGCGCGATCAGAAGTATGAGGGTCATGGTTCAGGGCAGCGCCATTCGAGTGACCACCTCCATCGGCGTGTCTGCGGTGATGGCGACAGACCTGAACTTTTATGAACTGGTGGAGCGATCGGATAAACAGCTCTATGAAGCCAAAGAAGGAGGCCGTGACCGCAGTTCCGCTGACTCGTACGTCTCGGCTTAGTTTGCGTCTTTTCGATCAATATCTGACGATATAACCCGCTTCCGGTCGATACTCGATCTGGGCGTCCAGAATATTGCTCCACAACGTACGCTGCTGTTCAAAAAAGTCCGTCCCCTGCAGCTCCTTGAAAGCATTCAGCCACGTCTGGATCAGCGCTGGATTGGTGCCGGGCGAGAAAGCCATATAACTGCCGGACTCCCTGATCAACTTCACCATTTTGATATCGGCCATGCGATACCCCAGGGCTCTGGCGGTCATCGGCGCTTCCAGATCAGAGCTTAGCCAGTAATCGATTCTTCCGTTCATCAGCATCCGAAATCCCTGAGCGTGGTTGTTCATATCCAGCACGCTGAAGCCCTCTCCCCCCAGGTACTTGGCACGCCAGTCACCACGCATAACCGCAACGGGCTCCTGCGAGTCCTTTATCGCGTCAAAATCGGTCACGGCCTGGTCGATACGGCTGAAAACCCCGTGTTTGCGGGTAGAAACCGGACCGATAAAGGTAAACCCCGCCTGTTCACGCTCGGCGGTTCTACCGACGGTAAAGACCAGTACATCGGGCGTATTCAATGCGATCTGATAAGCACGGCTCCAGGGATAGACCTCAACCTGGGCCGACCAGCCCAGACGATCACGTATCGCTCGTACCATTTCGGTGGTTGTGCCGGTAAAGTTTCCCGCATAGGTAAAGTTGGTCGGAGGCTCTTCGGTGCTTAGCAAGCGAATCTCCGCTTGAGCCGCGACGGAAGCCAGCAACAGGGATACACCGATCAGGCTTCTGATCAGCAGCCCTAGTCGTCGTGAAATTGCATGGAGATTCAGCATGGTGACAAACCGTCGTGCATTAACCGGTGTCGGCAGAAAGGGAGCCTGTTGGAATGCAGGTATACCCTCTTCTCATCATAGTGAGTTGCGCTTGGCTCAGCCAGCTAAATTCCACCAGAATCCGGACCACGGCTATCCCGGGTTTAAGAACGACGACGGCCGGATCAAACCGCCGTGATGCTCCAGCATCCGCATGGGAAATTCTCCGCCTCCTCTGCCACTCACCGTGCCCATTGGGCTGGTCCCAGCTCCCCTTGATATCTGGATCTTAACGTTGCAGCGGTTGCCCGATAAATTGCACTCAGCCTGCTAACAGGCTCAATGAAGAACCCAGCAACAATAATGAAAACCCGTCCTTCAGCGTTGGACGGCAAGGGGCTTTACCATGGCATCATTTGACACCCTCATCGAACAAATCGTTGGCGAGAAAGATTCCGCTGTAGTACTTGAGGCATTAAAGCGCTATGAGGTTCAGTCCGATTGCGCCCTGACTCAACGATCGGCTGTCGCCGCCGCCGAAAAGGCCCATGCCCATCTGGAATCCGAGTCCGAGAAATGGTCTGCGCTCAACCTGCCGCTGACCGTACGCTACCAACTGCTGTCCGAGCACCTGCTGGGTACTCAGGGGGCCTAAGCGCGAAGGTCGCCTGCCGGCCTTCCATCCGTTAATAAATTCGTTACAATCTATTGCGTCTTGTCGGGGTTCCCACTTGCTGGGATGAGAGGTTAACACCAACCCGTGAACCTGATCCGGTTAATACCGGCGTAGGAAACAAGCATCGGGCTAGCCGTACGTCCCCGCCCTGTCTGTTTATCGGTTCCTCTCCGCTTCCCTGCAAGACATCACTTTTTGACCGCCTGTTGCGGTTGATGGCCGACAGAAGCCGGAGATGTCGATAATGAATAAACAAGAAAACGCCAACCTCAAAGATACCGCCAAGGTCGATGAAGCCTCGGTCCAGCCGTTCCCGGGTAGCCGTAAGGTCTACATCGAAGGCTCCCGCCCGGATATCCGGGTACCGATGCGTGAAATCACCCTGTCTGATACGCCGTTGAGTTTCAGCCAGGATGGCAAGGCTGAGAAGAACGAGCCACTGCGGGTTTACGACACCTCCGGTCCCTACACCGATCCCGACGTCAGCATCGATGTACGCCGTGGCTTGGCCTCGGTCCGCAACGAGTGGATTCTCGAGCGTGACGACACCGAGCAGCTGGATGGCCTGAGCTCTGAGTATGGCCGTCAGCGTGAAGCGCTGGCCGAGCTCGACTCGCTGCGTTTTGACCTGCAGCGCAAGCCCCGTCGCGCCAAAGAAGGCAAGAACGTCACCCAGCTGCACTACGCCAAGCGCGGTATCATCACCCCGGAGATGGAATACATCGCCATCCGCGAGAACATGAAGCTGGTCGAAGCCAAGCACAACCCGCAGCTGAACGAGCAACACCCGGGCCACAGCTTCGGCGCCAACATCCCGGACGAGATCACCCCGGAGTTCGTCCGTGCGGAAGTCGCCGCCGGCCGCGCCATCATCCCTTGTAACATCAACCACCCGGAGCTGGAGCCGATGATCATCGGCCGTAACTTCCTGGTGAAGATCAACGGCAACATCGGTAACTCGGCGCTGGGCTCCTCGATCGAGGAAGAAGTGGCCAAGATGACCTGGGGTACCCGCTGGGGCTCCGATACCATCATGGACCTGTCCACCGGTAAGAACATCCATGAGACCCGCGAGTGGATCATCCGTAACTCCCATGTGCCGATCGGTACCGTGCCGATCTACCAGGCGCTGGAGAAAGTTAACGGCGTCGCCGAGGACCTGACCTGGGAAGTGTTCCGCGACACCCTGATCGAACAGGCCGAGCAAGGGGTCGACTACTTCACCATCCACGCCGGCGTACTGCTGCGCTACGTGCCGATGACCGCCAAGCGGATGACCGGCATTGTTTCCCGTGGCGGTTCCATCATGGCCAAGTGGTGCCTGGCGCACCACCAGGAGAACTTCCTCTACACCCACTTCGAAGAGATCTGTCAGATCTGTGCCGAATACGATGTGGCCTTCTCCCTGGGTGACGGTCTGCGTCCGGGCTCGGTCTACGATGCCAACGACGAAGCCCAGTTCGCCGAACTGGAAACCCTGGGTGAGCTGACCAAGGTGGCCTGGAAGTACGACGTCCAGGTGATGATCGAAGGTCCGGGTCACGTGCCGATGCACATGATCAAAGAGAACATGGACAAGCAGCTCGAAGAGTGTCACGAAGCGCCGTTCTACACCCTCGGTCCGTTGACCACCGACATCGCACCGGGCTATGACCACATCACCTCCGGTATCGGTGCGGCGATGATCGGCTGGTACGGCTGCGCGATGCTCTGCTACGTGACTCCGAAAGAGCACCTGGGCCTGCCGAACAAGGACGACGTTAAGACCGGCATCATCACCTACAAGCTGGCGGCCCACGCCGCTGACCTGGCCAAGGGTCACCCCGGTGCCCAGATCCGCGACAACGCGATGTCCAAGGCCCGCTTCGAGTTCCGCTGGGAAGACCAGTTCAACATCGGCCTGGATCCGGATACCGCCCGTGAGTACCACGACGAGACTCTGCCGAAGGAGTCCGCCAAGGTGGCCCACTTCTGCTCCATGTGTGGTCCGAAATTCTGCTCGATGAAGATCAGCCAGGAGGTCCGCGAACTGGATGATAACCAGATCGCCGCGATCAACGTCGAGGCCGACAAAGGCATGGCCGAGAAGGCCCAGGAGTTCAAAGAGCAAGGCAGCCAACTGTACTCCAAGCTGTAATCCACTAACCCGCGTGACCCGGTCGGCACGTGCCGACCGGCACGCAACGGTTACCACAACCTCGCACCGACACATAGTGAGCCGACGTCATGCAGTTATCGGCACAGGTCAATACCTTTGGCCGCCACATGCAGCAAAAATACGGGTACCGGGTTCATAAGCTGGCGCTCAACGCCAGCTTTACCTGCCCCAACCGCGACGGCACCAAGGGGCTGGGCGGCTGTACCTTCTGTAACAACAGCTCCTTCGCCCCCAACGCCAAACAACCGCCGACGGTCGCCTCGCAGATCGAAGCGGGACGCCAGGTGATCCGCAAGCGGACCGGCGCCAACCACTACCTGGCCTACTTCCAGGCCTACACCAACACCTACGCCGATATTAACTACCTCAAAGAGCTCTATGACGATGCGCTTTGCGAGCCGGATGTAATCGGCCTGTCGGTCGGCACCCGTCCCGACTGCGTACCGGACCCGGTATTGGATCTGCTGGCCTCCTACCAGGAGCAGGGCCACGAAGTCTGGCTGGAGCTGGGGCTGCAATCGGCCAACGATCACAGCCTGGAGCGGGTCAACCGCGGCCACGGCTGGGACGAATATCAGGATGCGATCGAGCGGGCGCGACTGCGCGAGCTGCAGGTCTGCACCCACCTGATCGTCGGTCTGCCCGGCGAAACGGCGATGGACAGCGTTGCCAGTTTCGATCGGGTCGTGGAGCTGGGCCAGGCCAGTACCGCCACCCAGGGGATGAAGCTGCACCCGTTGCATGTGGTCAAAGGCACCCAACTGGCTCGCCAGTGGAACCGGGGCGAGTTCACCACCCTCGGATTCGACGACTATATCGAAGCCTGCGTCGAAATCATTCGCCGCAGTCCACCGGAACTGGTCTACCACCGTTTGACCGGCACCGCCGAACCCGACATCCTGCTGGCGCCAGGCTGGTGTGCCAAGAAGTGGCTGGTGCTCAATGCCATCAGCGCCGCCCTGGATGGCCAACCCTATCCAGGCTTTGAAGACGAGCGAATGATCTGCTGCGCCTGAGCGGCAGATCTTCCCCCTGCTCATCTCTATTCCTCCATTTCTCTCCCTCGCTTCGAAGTCCGATCGATAATACTGGGTACAACCGCGTTACAGCGGCTATGCTGAATCTGGGTATGGGTACGACGATCTGGAGACTCCATGATCAGGGAAATGACCGCCGCGGATTTTGAGCAGTTCTGGCCAACCTTCTCGGCCATCATCACCGCACAGGAAAGCTACAGTTTCGATCCGGACATGAGCTATGAGCAGGCTTACCAGCTCTGGTGCCTAGATCCGCTCAGGACACTGGCCTTCGTAGAGGACGGAAAAGTTCTCGGCTCCTACTACATCAAGCCCAACGCCGCCGGTCCCGGCGATCATATCTGCAATTGCGGCTATATGGTCAGTCCCCACGCCCGGGGTTGCGGTATCGCCACGGCACTTTGTGAACATTCACAGCAGATGGCGAGGGAACTGGGGTTCAAGGCGATGCAGTTCAACGCGGTGGTCTCTACCAACGAAGACGCCATCCGTTTATGGCAGAAGCTGGGATTCCAGATCATCGGCACCATCCCCAGCGGTTATCGCCACCGCCAGCTCGGTTATGTGGATAGCTATATCATGCACAAATCCATTCCTGGATAACGTGCGCCGACCTCGGCGGGCCGACCGGTTGAGTGTCGTCGTTTAGGGTTGCCGCTCAACGCTTTAACCGCACTATCAAGCCGACAAGGGGACCTTATGGATAAGCTTGAGATCCTATGGACACCGCAAGGCACCAACCTTCCATCGCTCGGCGCCCGAGCGCTGACCGACATCTCCGACGGCGACACCCCCAATATCCGAATGCCGATCCGGATGCTGTCGATCGACACGCCCGAGACCACCGCCCGATCCGCCGCTGGTGCGGCCAAGATCGATGCCCAATTCCAGCAACTGGCGGGCTGGATTCAAGCGGGCCAGGCCCCGGTCAGCGACAGCTTCGCCCAATACATTCTGCCCAAGCTGGCGGATATCGATGCCGGCACCCTGCAGTTCCAACAGGGCAAACAAGCCGGTGAGCACTATCAGCAACTTATCGACCAGCGACTGACCAAACCCTCGGGCTCAAAACGCAAACTGTTTGTGCGCAGCCCCGAGCCACCATTCGATGGCTACGGCCGCCTGCTGGCCTATGTCTCGCCGTCCTACAGCACCCGTGAGATCGCCACCCTGTCACGGGTCCAGCGAGCCACCTTCAACCTCAATATGGTCGAGAGCGGCTGGGCGGCCCCCTTTATCCTGTTTCCCAATATCCCCGGCGAACGGGATCTACCGCTGTTTGTGGAGCAGGCCCTGGCGGCCAAAAACGCCGCGCGAGGACAATATCAGGAGCCGCTGTCGTTGCCAGGCTACGAATACCGGATGTGCGAAAAGCTCTACTCGATCACCCAGAAGCTGGTCAACGGCGAGCGCCTGAATGAGACCCGACGGAACAGTTGGCGGTCGCGCTACTGCGCCGATATGCGTGACCGGCGACTCTACGGCCCGACCGTTTATATGCAGATCCCCGAACCCTACCGGCTCTGGATCTGGCCGGACGATCTGCAGCGATCGATCAGCCGGTTGAATCTGATCCCGGTGAGCGGCTGAAAACCTTCGATCACCAATGCCGCAAATGGTTGATAAAAGCGGTGCTATATTAATAGCAGCCATGTAAACGACCATTTGAAACTTAAGAGTTACAAGCGCTTAGATAGCGGCTATCCATCCAGCCGGGCAGTTATTCAGGCTACTTGTGGGGATAACCAGATGGATATCAATATCGTCGACATCCTGAATACCGGGGTCACCGGTTTCGCCTTCCTGATGCTGTTCCTGGGCTACAAACTCACCTCCGATGTGCAATCGAAGATCTTCGACAAGCGGGCCGACGAATTTCCCAGTGTCGAGATGTACAAAGAGTGGAAAAGCCTGGTCACCTCGCAACTCAACAACACCCGCTATTTTCTGGTGTTCTCGCTGATCTTCTTCGCCGGCGGCCTGTTCCTGCTGCTTTATCAGGCCGAGAGCAAGATCATTCTGGCGATTACGCCGCTGGATCACGCTTACGCGCCGCTGGTGCACCATCAGTCTGAGACGCTGAAGCTGAGCGACACCGGACGCGCCACCCTGTCGGTCAAAGACGAGCACAACATCTCGATCTCCTACGAGAAACTGCTCAACCGGATTCAGGAGCTGACCTTCACGCTTGAGGATCAGAAGCTGGTGACCAAAGACTTGGTACTGATCAACGCCAATAACTCCGCCGATTCAGGTTTTTAACGGGAATACGTGGCATGAAACCGATCATCGTGTTGTTACTTAGCCTGATTATCCCCGCCCAAGCGCAGGCCGATTTCACCGAATCGCTCGGACGCGCCGGACAGGCCTTTCACTCCGCCAATTACAGCGAAGCCCTGATCCTGTTGCGCCAAGCCGAGCCGCTAGCCGAAACCACCCATGATCAGGCCACCGTCGGCAATGCGATCGGTTGGACCTATTACAACCTCGGGGATATCCAACGGGCCCGGGAATACCTGCAACGCGCATTCGAGCAGGCCCAAACCACCGGTGACGACAAGCTGGTCAAAAAGATCTCCAACAATCTGGGGCTGCTGGAGTATGCCGAGGGCAATCCGCAGGTCGCCAAATCCTACTTCTCCAACCAGTGGGCGGTCAGCTCCGACACCGCCAATACCTACCTGGCCAACATCCAACGCCAGGAACGACTCAGCCAAGCCAAGCAACATATCAATTCCGGCATCAGCTACCGGCGTCAGGGCGACTTTGAAAACGCGATCAAGGAGTACGACAAAGCCTTGGAGATCGTCCCCGACAGTGCCCGGGTGCAGGAATTCAAAGGCTATGCCCAGTACCGCATCGGCGACCATGCCGGTTCCATCGAAACCCTGGAGAACGCCCTTCGGATCGAGCCCGATCGCCTCAATGTGGTGATCAACCTGTTCAAATCCTACTGCGTTTCCAACGACACCGAGGCGATCGACGCACTCAAGT
Source organism: Motiliproteus sp. (assembly GCF_965230735.1). GTDB lineage: Bacteria > Pseudomonadota > Gammaproteobacteria > Pseudomonadales > Balneatricaceae > Motiliproteus. The sequence continues at coordinate 1,872,379 of NZ_OZ246016.1, read as the reverse complement.
TACGCAGCCGGGAGCTGCTCAGCCAAAACCGCAACGTGCTACGCCGGGACGGTGAACTGAATCGGGTCTGCAAGAACTTCGATATTCACAGTGAAGAGACATGAACGATCATTGGGAGCTGATCAAGACCATCACCGAGGCGGAGCATCACTTCAACAACCTGTGCTTCAAGATACGGACCCTGGCGTCCACCTGGCTGCTGGCGACCTTTGCCGGGGTCGGCTTTCTGATCACCAAGACGATCGACCAGAGCCTGAACATTGCGAACCTGACCGTGCTGCTTTGCTGGGCCGGCTCGGTCGGTATCTTCACGCTGTGGATTCTTGATATCCAGATCTATCAGAAGATGCTCAATGCCTGGTTCGAACAGCGCCGGGCGATCGAACACCAGCACCCCGAATTCCCCCAGATACACCAGGCGATCACCAAGACTCAACCGGGCGGTCGAGCCACCAGCCTGATCAAGCTCTACTACATCGCTCTCTGTTCGGTGCCCTTGTTACTGGCGTTTTATCTCTGCCTCTATAAAGATCTCGCGCCGCTTTTCAGCCTTGGTTCGATCGGCCTGTTGGCGATAGTCTCAGTCGTCATCTACCGACTCAGTCCCAGCCGCCAGCAAGGCTCCACAGACTGAGAACAGCAACGGCATCGTTATTGATGCTGGAGCTGATAGAGCGCGCGTATCTCGTCGGCCCAGATCGACGAATCGATGGTCTCCAGTACCATCGGAATCCCGTCAAACCTCGGATCGCGCATGATGAACTCGAAGCAGTCCCAACCGATATAGCCCTGGCCCAGGCTGTGATGGCGATCGACCCGAGTGGCAAAATCGACCTTGGCATCGTTCAGGTGCATTCCGCGTAGATACTCAAAGCCGACGATACGCTCAAAATCCGCAAAGGTTTTTCGGCACGCGTCCAGGCCACGCAAATCATAGCCGGCGACAAAGGTGTGGCAGGTATCCAGACAGACGCCGACCCGGCTCTGGTCTTCCACGCCATCGATAATCCGCGCCAACTGCTCGAACCGGTGGCCCAGGTTACTGCCCTGCCCGGCGGTATTCTCGATCACCGCCGTCACCCCCTCAACCCGATCCAGGGCGATATTGATCGACTCGGCGACCCGATCCAGACAGGCATCCTCATCGATCCGGTTCAGGTGGCTACCGGGATGGAAGTTCAACAAGGTCAGTCCCAACTGCGCGCAGCGCTGCAGCTCATCGATAAAAGCCGCTCGGGATTTCTCCAGCCCTTCCCGATCCGGATGCCCGAGATTGATCAGGTAGGAGTCGTGGGGCAAAATCTGATCCGGACCGAAACCAGCCGCGTCGCAGTTGGCCTTAAACTGCTCGATCGCCGCCTCGGTCAACGGCTTGGCCTCCCAGCGACGCTGATTTTTGGTAAACAGCGCAAAAGCACGGGCACCGAGTTCAGCGGCATTGAGGGGGGCATTCTGAACGCCGCCGGCGGCGCTGACATGGGCGCCGACAAACTTGGTCGGACGAGAGCTAGAATCTGATTTCACCGAGTGACAACCTGCGGGATTAAGGGACGGAGCCGCGATTATAGCGGCCGATGAAGATTGCGCCAGCTCGGTCGGATCGGACAAGCAAGTTGCCAGCGGCAGCGTCTGTTCCGGGACTGGTACTGATCCAACGCAACAAATGCTCAGTTTCGGTCCCCCGCCCCGCCAGCTGACCGAAATCTGTGATATACCATGGTTTTCCACTCATCCAGCGAGGCCGCATATGGAAATCGGTACTATCGTCTTCTTAGTCATCGTCGCCGCGATCGTGGTTTATATCGTCTCGATCTACAACCGACTGGTGGCTCTTCGTCAGCGTCATCTAAACGCGTTCAGTCAGATCGAGGTTCAACTCAAGCGCCGTTATGATCTGATTCCCAACCTGGTCGAAACCGCCAAAGGCTACATGGCCCACGAGCGCGAAACCCTCGAAGCCGTCATCCAAGCTCGCAACGAAGCCTCGGCGCTGCTCAAAGGCGCCGCCGCAGATCCCGGCAGTGCCGGAGCCATCGGTAGACTGGCCGGCGCCGAAGGGGCGCTGAGTTCAGCCCTGGGTAAGCTCAACTTCGTGATGGAAGACTATCCAGACCTGAAAGCCAACGAGAATATGATGCAGCTGTCCGAGGAGCTGACCAGCACCGAAAACCGGGTCGCCTTCGCACGTCAGGCGTTTAACGATGCGGTCACCGGCTACAACACCTACCGACGCAGCTTCCCACCGGTCTTTTTTGCCCCGACCTTTGGTCACGCGCAGGACGCCACCCTGTTGGAGTTTGAAGACAGCGCCCAGATCCAGGCCGCCCCGAAAGTCTCGTTCTAGCCAGAGCTGAAGCATGGTCGATTTTTTCGCCCAACAGGATCAGGCCCGCCGCAATACGGGCCTGCTGATCCTGCTCTTTCTACTCGCGGTCACTGCACTGATCCTGGTCACCAACCTGGCGGTGATGCTCTGCCTCTGGGGCCTGGTGGGAACCGTCGATGGCGACGTCGCCACGCTGTTCTACCAGGGTGTCGGTCCGCTGCTGGAGCAGTTCAACTGGGAACGCTTCGGTCTGATCAGCCTGCTGGTTTGTGCGGTCGTCGGCAGTGCTTGCCTCTACAAGCAGTTGCAACTCTCTGAAGGCGGTAAGGCCGTTGCCGAGTCACTGCACGGCCAGCGTATCCACCCCAATACCGATGATCCGCAACAGAAGATGGCGCTGAACGTGGTCGAGGAGATGGCGCTGGCATCCGGTATGCCGGTACCGCCGGTCTACCTGCTGAGCCATGAGCTGGGGATCAACGCCTTTGCCGCCGGCAACCAACCCTCCGATGCGGTGATCGGCCTGACTCAGGGCGCCATCGAGAGCCTCGACCGGGACCAACTGCAGGGGGTTATCGCGCACGAGTTCAGCCATATCCTCAATGGTGATATGCGCCTCAACATCCGCCTGATCTCCTTGCTGCACGGTATCGTCTTTATCGGCGCCATCGGTGAGATCCTGCTGCGCTACGGCCCCCGGAGCCGCTCCAGCTCAAACAACAAGAGCGGACCGCAGCTGATGCTGCTGGGGCTGGGGCTGTTGCTAGTGGGATGGATGGGGAATTTTTTCGGCCGTTTGATCAAAGCCTCGGTCAACCGTCAGCGCGAATACCTGGCCGATGCCTCGGCGGTTCAGTTCACCCGCAACCCGCAAGGAATCGCCGAGGCACTGAAGGTGATCGGCGGGCATAGCGGCCGTGCCGAGATACACAGTTCCCAGGCGGATCAGGTCAGCCACCTGTTCTTCGGGCGTTCCCTGAGCCACCTGACAGGTTTGTACGCCACCCATCCACCGTTGCTGGACCGAATCTTTCGGCTTGAGCCCGATTGGGACGGCAGCTACATCTACCCCAAACCGAGCCAGGTTGAAGCCCGTAAACAGCGCCAGCAAGCCCGTGAACAGCAACAGGCGCAGAAACGTCGCCAGGCGCTGGCTGCCGGTGTGGTACTGGCCGGAGGCCCGGTTCTGGATCTGGACCAGCCATCGGTGCTGGAACAGACCCGACAGGAGATCGCCTCGCTGCCGGTCGAGTTGAAGCAGCAGGCCCACGAGCCGCTCGGCGCCATGGCCATCATCTTCGGGCTGTTGATTCACCAGCAACCGGAACAACGCAACCAACAGCTGCAGTTACTGCAACAGGTCTCGGTACCCGGATTATCGCAGCAGTGCCAGCAGCTGCTCGAGCCCATTGCCCAATTACACCGCAGCCATTACCTGAGCCTGACTGAACTGTGCATGCCGGCGCTTAAAACCCTGTCCGAGCAGCAATACCAGCAATTCAAACAAACCCTGATGAAGGTGATCCGGGCTGACCAGCATACCTCGTTGCTGGAGTGGTGCCTTTATCAGCTGGTGCAGCACTACCTGGCCGCCGAATTCGGCCCGGTCAAACGCCGCGAGCCCCGTTACGACGATCCCCAGCAACTGGCCGGCGACTACCAGCTGATCCTGTCGACCCTGGCCCATCAGGGTGAACAGGATGAGGAGCACACCGAGCGGGCCTTTAACCGAGGCGCCGGAGCCGCAGGCCTCTACAACCTGACCCTGCTCCCCCCCGAACAGTGTGATCCGACCCGGTTTATCCGCGCCGTCAACCAGCTCAGTTTGGCCAAACCGCTGCTCAAACCCCGTCTCCTCCGCGGACTGGAGCTCTGCATCAAGCAGGATCAGGTCATCACGCCGGTCGAGCGTGAGCTGATCAGCGCGATCTTTGCCCTGATGGATAGCCCGCTGTCGCGCTTGCAGCTTGATGCTCAAGCCAGCTGAATTTCTCTATTTGTCCTAGAACGGCTATGGTTTAGTTAGAAACTTAGTGGTTAAACTTAGCCTGGACCCTGTTTGCGGAGTTCTTCGTGTCGGACGAACTTATACTGAATGCGCTGGGCCAAAATGTCAGCGCCACCATTGATGCCGGTAGCGTCGATGCGCTGATCGACAGCATCGCGATCCCCGCCTTTGTGATCGATTGCGGCCACATGATTACCCATTGGAACAAGGCGCTGGCAAAGACCGCCTGCCTCCCCAGTGAAATCATGATCGGCACCAACCATCAGTGGCGCCCGTTCTATGGCGAACCCCGCCCGACCATGGCCGATCTGATCATCGATAACACCATCGAAGGTGCCGTCGAGCGTTTCTATGGCGGCAAATACAAGCCCTCTGACGTCCTTGACGGCGCCTACGTGGCCGAAGATTTCTTTCCCGATATCGGGATCGAAGGTGAGTGGCTTTCCTTTACCGCCGCCCCGATTCACAACGCCGACGGCAAGCTGGTTGGCGCCATCGAAACCCTGGTATTGATCTCGGATCGAAAGAAAGCGGAGCTGGAGCTAATCGAACGGGAAAAACGCTATCGCGAATTGAGTACCATCGACAACCTGACCCAGCTCTACAACTCCCGTCAGTTCTATCTGGAGCTGGGAAAAGAGGTGGAGCGTTTTCGTCGCTACCAGCAGAGCTTCAGCCTGTGCATGCTCGACCTGGATCACTTCAAGCAACTCAACGACAACCACGGCCATCTATTCGGTGACAAGGTGCTGGAAGGCGTCGGCAAACTGATCAGAAGTCATCTTCGTTCGGTGGACAGTGCCTACCGCTATGGCGGCGAAGAGTTTGTGATCCTGATGCCTCAGGTCGATGAGGAGAAAGCCCAAATCGGTATCCAGCGGATCTGTAACGAGCTTAATGCCCTGAGCTTTGAAACCGATGCGGGTGAGACGATTCAGATCACCGCCAGCGCCGGCCTGGCCTGTGTGGACGAAAACGACACTGACAAGAGCCTGTTATCCAAGGCCGATGAAGCGATGTACGAAGCCAAGGCGAAGGGTCGCAACCGGATCCAGATCTGGAACGGCAACAGATCCGACGCGATGGAGAGTCAGGATCACTGAACCCGAGATCCTAACCTCAAACGGGCTGCAGCACCGACATAGGCTGCTCCAACCAGTCCAAGGCTTCCTGCGCCGTACGAAAGACCTGATACTGCTCCTCCGAGCGACCGGTATAGGCGATGTGCATCCGCGCCATACCGTAGGTCAGATCCAGGGGAGCAATAACGGCAATCCGGGAGGCCTGCGGCCACTTGGCATTCCAGTAACGGCGAAGGCTGGTATAGCGTTCCACCGATTCGGGCTCTTCGACAACCGCCTCAGTCACATCGATCAGCATATCGCTGTGAATATCTATCTCGGGATTGTCGATCAGCTGGCTAAAAAAACCGATAACCTCTTTATCGCTGTTCTTACCCAAGTACTTCACCACGATCAGGCGGTTTGAGGGTAATGCGTAATAGGTTATTGCCATCAAATCAATCCTTCATAACCGTCTGGACAAAAGGGGTTAGTCGATAGGTGCCATCGGCCCCATCGAGGATCCGAGCTATCGAACAGCAACGAGGCTTCAATATGAAAGTTCAGGCGTTATCGCTGCCTGAAGGCTCTTTCATTCTCCAATGCCGCATCGGTCACCTCAACATAGAGTGCGACAACCTTAGACAGTAACGCCTCGAATCGTGGGTTACCGAGAGCCTTGGCCTGGTTCCTGCGCAGGTCCCGGATGACCCGCTCCATATAGAGAATTTCCATCTCACCCAAGCGCTCACCCTGATGTACCCGGCGCTGCATCGCTTGAATTCGCGGTAAGCGCTCATGATTAAAGCGTTGAATCAGGGCCGAGATTGTCGCCTGCTGCCTGGCTGACACTGTTTTGGAAATGTCCATTTCGCATAACCTCCGTTACCGACACTAACCGTTGAATCTCGGTAACTCACGGGATAACGATGTTATAGCGGCTTGGAGACCAACCATGAACGCTATCACGGGCTTCGATATAGACCTGTTTCGTCCCTTGCGGCAACTCGACACCGGATAGACTTCGGGTGAACGGTTGTTCGTTGACATGGGGATGATGCAGCACCCTGACGCCCAAAACCTCACCCTGGGGGCTTAAGATTCGCCACTGATCTGCATAGTGGTCCCAGCCGCTATCGTTGTGTTTTAAAGTAACACTAAAGCGCCATTTCGAGCCATGCTTTTGTGCCGTTGCATCGACGATCGAAACCTCTCCAGCCGACACCGGAAACGACATCAACACAGCCAAACTGAATACTGAAAACGTTTTAATCAACGCTCCTCTCCTCGCTTATAGTAAGCGCTTGTTTGTTGGTTACCCCCAAGAGTCCTTCGAGGATAAATTGTTACTTCGGTAGTGACCGGAAAGCCGGGGTTTTCACTGACAGGATCAACAAACCGATCCGTCGGATGACCAGGTTATCCGGCATTAGCTGAGCATGATTTCTCCTCTCCGAGCTAACCATCTCCGTATCAACCAATTCATAACAATTATTTTCTTACTTAATTTCAACAAGTTAAATTTATTTTTTAACTTTTGTCATTTTTTTCATGCATTTTTGAATCCGCATGAAAAATCCCCGCGTATAGGTTCCTGAGACGTTGTTGAGGACGTTATTTAAAACCAAAGAGCAGATCTATACAGGCGTGTAGCATTTTGTTCGCACAATTCTCTAGGGAGAAAATTCATGAGCACAATTAAAAAAACCAGCACTCTTGCATCAGCAGCACTGGCCTTTGCATTCAGCGCATCCGCTTTGGCTGCCGACTCCCCTGCAGGTAGCTCAGGCACCTCCATCGGTGCCGGCGACAAGGTGCACTGCTACGGTGTCCATTCCTGTAAAGGCAACTCCGACTGCAAAACCGCTGAGCATCAGTGTAAAGGCCAGAATGCCTGTGCCGGACACGGCTTTAAAGGCATCTCCGCCAAAGAGTGTTTGGATCAAGGCGGTGTGATCTCCGACATTAAGTCTTAATCAATCTGAATATCGCTTAATCAGGAGAAAGAAGATGACCTTTAGCTTTGGACTTGGACTGCGAACCCAGCACTATCATGACTTTATTGATACGCCGCAACCGGTGGACTGGCTGGAGGTCATCTCTGAGAACTACATGGTCGATGGCGGTAAGCCTTTGGCCATGCTCGATAAAATTCGTGCCAATTACCCGATGGTGATGCACGGCGTCTCAATGTCGATCGGATCACTGAACGGCGTTGATCAGGACTACCTGAAGAAGCTCAAAGCGCTTGAGCAACGTATCCAACCGATGTGGATGTCTGACCATTTGTGTTGGACCGGCGTCCACGGACGCAACCTACACGACCTGCTACCACTGCCTTTTTCCAGCGAAGCACTGCAAGTCGTCAAACGCAATGTGGAACAGGTCCAAGACTATCTACAGCGCCCGCTGGTACTGGAGAATGTCTCCAGCTACGTCGAGTTCAAAGACTCGGAAATGACCGAGTGGGAATTTCTGACCGAGGTATGCCAGGCAACCGGCTGCAAACTGCTACTCGACATCAACAATATCTACGTCAGTGCCTTCAACCACGGTTTTTCGGCCACTGATTTTATCGAAGGTGTTCCCGTCGACAGCGTTGCTCAGTTCCATTTGGCGGGACACCAAAATAACGGCGACCACATCATCGATACCCACGACCACCCGGTTTGTGATGATGTCTGGACACTGTACCGCAAAGCCCTGCTTCGGTTTGGCTACATTCCCACCATGATCGAGCGGGATGACAACATTCCAGCCTTGAATGAACTGCTGCTGGAACTGGATCAGGCACGAGCTATTGCTGATGAGGTTCTCAATACCAAGGTGGCCGTATGAATCTCACCGAATTACAAACCGATTTCCAGAGCATCCTGCTCGATGCCGAATGCCGAAATGCCGACTGGGTTGCCGAGCCGCAACAGAACCTGTCTTCCCAGCAGCGCTTAACCATCTATCACAACGCCTATCGCATTCGGTTGATCGATACCCTTTACGATACCTTTGAACATACCGCCAACTATTTGGGCGGCGAATGGTTTGACAAGCTGGCTGCCTCCTATGTGCAGAACTTCCCTTCCAGCCACGCCAACCTGGGCCAATACGGCAAAGACTTTTCGGAACATCTGGCCCAGCAACTGCCGAACGATCTGGAAGTCGCCGAGCTTGCCCATATGGATTGGACGCTACGGCGGGCGTTCGACGGCGCCGATGCCACGGCTCTGACCCAACAGGATCTGCAGCAGCTCGTCGCCACCGGCGCTGAATTTAGTCATTTCCAGCCGGTGCCGACACTGAGCCTGAGCACACAGCAGTTCAATACGCTGGATATCTGGCACGCGATCAACCAAGAGAAAGCGCCCCCCGTTGCAGAGCAACTGACTCAGCCGATCACGATTCTGATGTGGCGCAAGGGTCACTCGCCCCATTTCCGCAGCCTGTCGGCCATCGAAACGACAGCCATCAACTACCTGTGCCAAGGTCTGGGGTTGGAAGCGATCGGCGAGGCCCTGAGTCAAGACTATCCCAAGGCAGATATCGTGACCGAGTTCGGGAACATGATTGCTCGCTGGTTGGATGACGAACTGCTGACCCGATAGATTCTCAGCCCATTTCGCTGACCCAATAAAAAAGCCTCCCTGGCTCTTAACCAGGGAGGCTTTTGCTATTCAGAAGCGGTCTCAGCTTTTCTTACGATACAGCTGGTAAAGGCTGGAGAAGTCCAGTTTGCCATTGCCCTGGGACTGGTGCAGGTTGAACAGACCCCGTGCGGCGGAACCCATCGGCACCGGCGACTGACTGCCCTGGCTGGCATCCATCGCCAGGCCCAGGTCCTTGCACATCAGATCGGTCATGAAACCACCGTCGTAGTCACGGGAAGCCGGCACGCCTTCCTGTACACCGGGAACCGGGTTGTAGACTTCCAGCGACCAGTTACGGCCCGAGCTCTTGAGCATGATCTCGGACAGAACCGCCGGATCCAGACCATTGTTGACGCCCAGGTTCAGCGCCTCGGCGGTACCGGCCATGTGGATCGCCAGCAGCATGTTATTACAGGCCTTGGCCACCTGACCCGCACCAGCACCTCCGGCGTGGAAGATGTTCTGACCCATGCAGTCCAGGATCGGCTTAACCTTGGCAAAGGCCGCATCGGAACCACCCACCATAAACGCCAGCGTACCGGCAGCAGCACCGGCAGTACCACCGGAAACCGGCGCATCGACAAACTCGATACCACGATCGGCCGCGGCTTTGTTCAGTGAGCGGGCAGAGGCTGCATCGATGGTGCTTGAATCAATAACGACACAATCCTTGCTGAGCTTATCCAGCAGGCCGTCACCGCTGACCAGCACCGATTCAACATGCATACCGGCCGGCAGCATGGTGATCAGGAAGTCGGCACCTTCGGCAGCGTGAGCCGCATTGTCGGCGAACACCGCACCGGCTTCGACCGCATGTTGAACCGCCGCTTCGGACAGATCGTACACATGGACGTCATGACCGTTCTTGACCAGGTTGGCGGCCATCGGCCCACCCATGTTGCCCAGCCCTACAAATCCAATTTTTGCCATTGTCTTTACCCTATTGTTTTTCTGTCATTAACCCGGTGGGGTTAATAAAATCTTGCACGGATGTACGAGCGAGGCTGAAGCCTCGTCAGACAAGGGCGGACATGTGCCGACCTTGTCGCTAACAAAATACCGAAAGGAACGGTATTTTGTTGCCAGGTAAATAGGAGTCGCTGTTTGGGCGGCTCCTGCGAGTTTTACAGCTGTGCTAATGGATGATCAGCCTCAGACCAGGGCGAGACAAACAGCCCCTCGACCCAGCTCTGTTCAACGGTTTCGAGCGACTTGAAGCGCCAGTCCGGCTTGCCGTCCTTGTCGATCAACAGCGCGCGAACCCCTTCGGCAAACTCACCGGCCTTACCGCAGTTCAGTGACAGGACCAGTTCTGCCTGGAACACCTCTTTCAAGGACAGGTGCTTACTGCGCTTGAGCTGAGCGAAGATCAGCGCCATCGCCGCAGGGCTACCGGCCTTAACCGCGCCCTGGGCTTTCTGCAGCCAGCGATCGTCGGTTTCCAGTGCCAGAATGGCCGCCACGATATCTTTCAGCTCGTAGTGGTCCATCAGCGCGTTGATGGTGTCGAAGTGCTTCAGTACCTGAGACTCCGGCAGTTGCTCCAGGCTGTCCTGCTCCAACTGACGCAGCACGGTGTTGACGCCGTGGTGCAGGTCTTCCAGATCGCTACCCCACTCAACCGCCTGCAGCTGCTCGATCAGCAAACCGCGCTTGTCGGTGCTGACAAAGCGATCGCCCAGGCCGACATAGCGGCAGTCGGCCGCATTCAGACCACTGGCGGTCAGGCCCAGGAACAAACCGACCCGGCCCGGCATCCGGTTCAGGAACCAGCTACCACCCACATCCGGATACAAGCCGATGCTGACCTCTGGCATCGCAATCCGAGAAGTCTCGGTTACCACCCGGTAGTTGGCACCAGCCATCAGGCCCAGGCCACCACCCATCACAATACCGCCACCCCACACAATCAGCGGCTTGGTAAAGCAGTGAATCGCATGGTCCAGTTGGTATTCTTCGGTAAAGAAGGTCTCGACAAAATCCGGGTTGTCGTTATCGCCAACCATGCCCTTGTAAAGGTTGCGAATGTCGCCACCGGCGCAGAACGCCTTGTCACCGGCACCGTCGAGGATCACGGCGGCAACAGAGTCATCGGCTTCCCACTCGGGCAGTTTCGGTGCCAGCAGTTCGATCATCTCCAACGTCAGGGCATTGAGGCTCTTTTCGGAGTTCAGGGTCGCCTGGATGATCTTCTTGCCGTTGGTGGCGGCGTGTTCGGTAAACAGGATCGCTGTCATTATTGATGTCCTTTCAGTCGGCTCGGCATCGCTGAGCACGGCGTGTCGTTGCTAATATCGCTTCGACTATTTGTTCTTGCGCTAATCCGCTACTGATTCTTCCGCTATTGGTTTTTCCATTGCGGCTTACGCTTCTCGAGGAAGGCGTTGACGCCCTCTTTCTGGTCCTCGGTGTGGAACAGGTCGACAAACAGCTCGCGTTCGGTCGGCAGCGTGGTGCTGTTGTTACGCTGGTGAACCAGCTGGATCAGCTCCTTACAGGCCGCAACCGCAGACGGGCTTTGCTGGGCCACACCCTCGGCCAGCTCCAGCGCACGATCCAGCGCGCCACCCTGGGGGACCAGCTCCTCCACCAGGCCGATCTCGTAAGCCTTGTCGGCCTTGAGGCGTTCACCGCACAGGATCAGACGCTTGGCCCAGGCCATGCTGGTCAGGTTGAGCAGGTTCTGGGTACCGCCAGCACAGGGCAGCAGACCAACCTTAGCTTCCGGCAGCGCCATCTGGGCTTGCTCTTCGGCCACCCGGATATCACAGGCCAAGGCCACTTCCAGACCACCGCCCATGGCGAAACCGTTGATCGCCGCGATGGAGACACCACGGAAGTTGCTCAGCGCTTCGAAGGCTTCGCCGAAGTAGCGGGACATGTTGCGAGCGACGCCGAAGTCACCATCGGCGAACAGATTCAGATCGGCACCGGCGGAGAAGAACTTCTCGCCCTGGCCGGTGATGACCAGCGCGTAGATATCACGGTCAGCATTGAGCTCGGCAACCGTGCTCTTGAGCATCTTCAGGCTCTGCTCGGTCCAGGTGTTGGCCGGCGGGTTGTTCATGGTCAGCAGCGCCGTATGGCCACGCTTTTCAATCAGAATCGGATTGCTCATTTGGTCAATTCTCCTTAATTCGATGCTGAGTCTTACAGGACGCTGGAAGCGCCGTCGGTCAGCAGTCGGCGGGCAACAATAACCCGCATGATTTCGTTGGTCCCTTCGAGGATCTGGTGCACCCGGGTATCGCGCAGGTAGCGCTCCATCGGATACTCCTTGATGTAGCCATTGCCGCCGAAGATCTGCAGTGCCGCATCGCAGACCTGATAACCCACGTCGGTGGCGAAACGCTTGGCCATCGCACAGTAGGTGCTCTTGTCCGGGTCGTTGTTGTCCAGTTTGAACGCCGCCAGACGGATCATCTGACGCGCTGCCACCAGTTCGGTGGCCATATCGGCGAGCTTGAACTGCAGTCCCTGGAAGTGGGCCAGCTGCTTGCCGAACTGCTTGCGCTCCTGCATGTAGGCGGTGGCTGCCTCCAGTGCTTGCTGCGCGGTACCGACCGAGCAGGTGGCGATATTGATTCGGCCGCCGTCCAGACCCTTCATCGCGATCTTGAAGCCGTCGCCCTCGTTGCCCAGCAGCGCCTCGGCCGGCACCCGGACATCTTCGAAGGTGATCATTCGGGTCGGCTGGCTGTTCCAGCCCATCTTGTCCTCTTTACGGCCGTAGCTGATGCCGTCGAGTTTGGCATCCACCGCAAAGGCGGAGATCCCTTTCGGGCCATCGACGCCGGTCCGGGCCATCACCACCAACACATCGGTATCACCGGCGCCGGAGATGAAGCATTTGCTGCCGTTGAGGATGTAATGATCGCCGTCACGACGGGCGGTGGTCTTCAAGGACGCCGCATCGGAACCGGCGTTGGGCTCGGTCAGACAGTAGGAAGCCAGCTGCTCACCCATCACCAGGGTCGGACACCAGCGTTCGATGGTCTGCTCGTTACCAAACTCGCCGATCATCCAGGTGGCCATGTTGTGAATGGTTATAAAGGCGGTGGTGGAGGTACAGCCCATCGACAGCTGTTCAAAGATCACATGGGCGTCGAGACGGGACAGCCCCATACCACCGGCTGCTTCGGGTGTGTAGATGCCGCAGAAACCCAGCTCGCCGGCTTTGGCGATGACTTCTTTCGGGAATGTCTGCTGCATGTCCCATTCCGCCGCCTGAGGGGCCAGCTCCTGCTCGGAGAAGGCACGGGCCGAATCGGCAAAGGCGACCTGGTCTTCGGTGAGATTGAAATCCATAGCATGTCCTTGGTTGTCCGCGCGGGCTGTACCCGCGGGTAACCGTTTCAGTAAGCGGAGATGCAGATAGCGTCTCAGGAGGCGCTATCTGCGGGTTCCGTGAAACTCTCTGAGTGCGTTGCACGGAACAGTGTTCGGCAAAGATACGACATAAACACGCCGGATGCGCGCTCGGCCGTCTTGCCGCTCCCGAATCGCTCCGGGAGCGGCTCTCACATCAATCTAACGCTCAATCACTTCAGGTTGATGGTCATGTTGGCGCCGGTGTTGATGTCGTCTTCGAACCAACGGGCGGTGACGGTCTTGGTCTCGGTGTAGAACTTGATCGCCTGCTTGCCGTAAGCATGCTGGTCACCGTAGAACGATTTGCGCCAGCCGGTGAAGGAGAAGAACGGCAGCGGTACCGGTACCGGTACGTTGATACCAACCTGACCGACCTTGATCTCGTGCTGGAACTTCCGCGCCGCGGCTCCGGAGGCGGTGAAGATGGAGGTACCGTTACCGTACGGACACTCATTGATCAGCTCGATCGCTTCCTCGATGGTGTCGGCTTCGATACAGCACAGAACCGGGCCGAAGATCTCTTCTTTGTAGATCGACATGTCGGTGGTGACGTTGGTGAACAGGGTCGGGCCGACCCAGTTACCATCCGGGTAACCTTCGACGGTGCAGTTGGAGCCGTCCAGCTCGCAGGTGGCACCCTCTTTCTTACCGGCTTCGATAAAGCTCAGGATACGATCCTTGGCCGCCGGGTTGATCTGCGGACCATAGGCCGCCTCTTTATCGTTCCAGGCGCCCGGACGAACCTTGGACAGCGCTTCTTTCAGCTCCGGAATCCACTTGCGCGACTCGCCCACGAACACGGCAACCGAGATCGCCATACAACGCTGGCCGCCGGCACCGACAGAGGCGCCAACCAGATTGTTGATCAGGTGATTCTTCTGCGCATCCGGCATGATAACCATGTGGTTCTTGGCACCGGCAAAGGCTTGAACGCGCTTCAGGTGGTCGGTCCCGGTCTTATAGATATGCTCGCCGACGGCCACGGAACCAACGAAGGAGATCGCCTGGGTCACCGGGTGAGTCAGCAGCTTGTCGACCTGCTCCTTACCACCGTGAACAACCTGCAGCACACCTTCAGGGGCACCGGCTTGTTGGAACAGCTCGACCAGGCGGGTCGGGGTGTTGGGGTCCTGCTCGGACGGCTTCAGGATAAAGGTGTTACCGCAAGCGATCGCCAGCGGGAACATCCACAGCGGGATCATGGCCGGGAAGTTGAACGGGGTGATACCGACGCAAACGCCCAGCGGCTGGGTGTAGCTGTAGCTGTCGATCTTGCGAGCGACGTTTTCAACGGTCTCGCCCATGCTCAGGCTGGCGATGTTGCAGGCGTGCTCGACCACTTCGATACCGCGCCAGACGTCACCCATACCGTCTTCGAAGGTTTTACCGGTCTCTTCACACAGGATGGTGGCGATCTCTTCCTGGTGCTCTTTCAGCAACGCCTGGTAGCGCAGCATGATACGGGCACGTTCGCTGATCGGAGTTTCCTTCCAGGTCTCAAAGGTCTTGGCCGCGCTGGCAATCGCGGCTTCCATCTCTTCGTCGGTGGTGCAAGGCACCTGCGCGATCACCTCCTGGGTGGCCGGATTGGTGACCGGAATCCACTGGTCGGTTTTACTCTGGACGAATTCGCCGCCGATAAACAGGGGGACTTGCTTGCTCATGCTGTGCACCTTTGCTGGGTAGCGATCCCGGATCGGGGGAACTGGGTCGCCGGTCTTTTATTGGTGGGATGTTGCGCCGGGCAACACCGTTGTTTTACGACTTACCCTGATTTAAGCACAGCGAATGAGGCGCAAGGATTGAATAAATTGCCCCAATAATGGACTATCTTGTTATTCCACCCCCATTTTAAAACCATAGTATAAGGAACCTCTGATTGAATCGGACTGTATTTATGGCCTTCAGCCTGGTTCGCAATTTAGGCGCAGCTTTATAGGCATGTCTAGACCTGTCAAAAAGCTGCAACGCGAAGTGCGGATCAGGCTGAAGGCCCCGAAGGGTAAAGCCTGAAATGCACAGACTCGTTATTACAGCCTTTGCCAAGGGCTACGGCCATTGGCTGCAGACTGCGCCTAGATTCTGCACATTTCAGGCCTTACAGAAACACTGTCTGATTTAATCAGAGGTTCCCAAATGAGCAAACCCTCCAGCTGGCCCCTGCCCCCCAACAGCAACCGTTACGTGGTGCCGCGCTCACTGGCCGAGCGACTGCGGCAACATCCACTGTCCAGCGACCTCTACCCCCTGGGTATCGGACACTATGTTCAGGCGCTAGGCCACGCCATGACTCGCGAGGACCATGATGACTATCTGCTAATTTACTGCACCGAGGGACGCGGTGCCCTGACTGTCGGACAGCATCACGGCTACCTGAAAGCGGGGCAACTGGTGCTGCTTCCACGGGGGCTGGCCCATACCTACAGCGCCGACGATGCCGATCCATGGACCATCTACTGGGTTCATTTCGAGGGAGAATCCGCTGACGCCTTCTTCCGCAACTTACCGATGGACCCGGACTATCCTGTGATCGAGGTGGGACAAAATGCCAAGCTGATCGCCGACTTTGAGAACCTGCTGCAAGTGCGAAGAAGCGGTTACCAGCTACGTCCTTTTCTCCATGCCGCCAACCAGTTAAGGCAGATTCTCAGCTACCTGGCACTACTTCGCAGTCGCAGCACGGCCACCGATAGTGGCTTCGATCTGGAGCTGATCCACAGTTATATGCAGTCCCATATCCACGAACCGCTGGAACTGGAAACCCTGGCCAATCAGGTCAACCTGTCGAAATACCACTTCGCCAAGAAGTACAAAGAAGCCACCGGCACCAGCGCGATCAATCACTTTATCAACTTGAAGATCGAACACGCCTGCCAGCTGCTCGATGTCGGCAACCAGAGCATCAGCCAGATCAGCTACGCGTTGGGGTATGACGACGCCTACTACTTCTCGCGTCTGTTCAAGAAGGTGATGGGGATATCACCGAGTCAGTATCGGGGCATGCGCCTCGGCAGTTGGCCGAGGCGCAGCTAAGGCGAGCAGTCAGAATGCCGCTCGCGAGTCGGATCAACGGAAGCTGTCGTTGATTACCTCAAGCACGTCACTGCCCGGACACAGCGCCCGCTCGCCAAGGCTGTTGAGCGGTTTGTCGGTGGTGCCCAGCACTTCATGCAGATCCTGCGCGGCGGGATCCACATACAGCAGACCGGTCAGAATCCGGTCTTCCTGACGGCTCTGTTCGATCGCCGCCAGTGCCTGTTGGCGATCTTGCGGGTCGTATTCATTACCGGTTTTCTGCAGACGAAGAATCGAGCCGTCGTGCAGGCAGATATCCTGAGCTTCGGAGTCGCTGGAGCTGACGATGATCTCCTCCTCAACCGGCACGAAGTCGGTGACCGCCCCGGTGGTGACATGGTCACGGACGTAGTCGTAACTCTTGGTCGAGCCGGCGTGGTTGTTGAAGGTCACACAGGGCGAAACGATATCGATAAAGGCGAAACCGTTGTGACTCAGGCCGGCCTTGATCAGCGGCAGCAGCTCGCGTTTGTCACCGGAAAAGCTGCGGGCCACGAAGGTCGCGCCCAGCTGGATCGCCATGGTGACCAGGTCAATTCCCTCCAGCGGGTTGGCCTGGCCCTGCTTGCTCAACGAGCCCTCATCGGCGGTGGCGGAGGTCTGGCCCTTGGTCAGACCGTAGACACCGTTGTTGGCGACCAGGTAGAGCATATTCAGACGACGACGCACCACGTGGGCGAACTGCCCCATACCAATGGCAGAGGTATCACCGTCACCGGACATGCCGATGTAAACCAGATCCCGGTTGGCCATGTTGGCACCGGTCACGATCGAGGGCATCCGGCCGTGAACCGAGTTGAAGCCGTGGGCCTTGTCGAGGAAGTAGGTCGGCGCCTTGGAAGAGCAGCCGATACCCGACAGTTTAGCGATCCGGTGCGGCGGAATCGACAGCTCGTGGCAGGCCTGGATGATGGAAGCACCGATGGCATCGTGGCCACAACCGGCGCAAAGGGTCGATAGCGGTCCTTCGTAAGCCTGCTGGGTCAGTCCCAGTTCGTTACGGGGCAGCTTCGGATGGCGGAATTTCGATTTCAAAAAACTCATGTCGGCTGATCTCGCAACTAGTTGGCTACTTTCAGGTTCGGCTTGGCACTATCGCCCTGATCCTGCTCGATCCGCTCGCTGATACAGCGGGCCGTGATCGGCAGGCCGTCGTAGTGAAGTACGGAAACCAGCTTCTGGCCCGGTGCATCCAGCTCATTGACCAGCAGGGTGCGCATCTGGCCGTCGCGGTTCTGCTCGGCCACATAGACGCTCTCGTGGCTGTCGATAAAGTCGCGGACTTCCTGACCAAACGGGAAGGCACGAACCCGACACAGATCGACGTCGATGCCCTGCTCGGCCAACTGGTCGCGGGCTTCCTGCGCCGCGCTGGTGGTGGTACCGAAGTACAGCAGCCCCAGCTTGGAGGCCTTCTTGGGCTTACGCTGCTCGATCACCGCCTTGGGCAGCAAGGTAGCAGCGGTCTCGAACTTGCGGTTCAGACGGTCGACGTTGTCGACGTAGATGTCGCCCAGCTCGGTGTAGATCGCATAGTGGTCACGGGAGGTACCACGGGTAAAGAAGGCACCCTTCTCCGGGTGGGTACCCGGGTAGGTGCGGTAGCAGATACCGTCGCCGTCGCGATCCAGGTAGCGGCCGAACTTCTCCATCTGATCCAGCTGCTCGGCATCAAGCACCTTACCGCGGTCGTAGCTGCGCAGATCGTCCCACTCCATCGGATCACTGAGGTGATCGTTCATTCCCAGTTCCAGATCGCTCATCAGGATCACCGGGGTCTGAATCCGCTCGGCCAGGTCAAACGAGGCGGCGGTCAGATCGAAGCACTCTTTCGGGTCGGCCGGGAACAGCATCACCTGCTTGGTATCGCCATGGGAGGCGTAGGCACAGGCCAGCAAATCCGGCTGCTGGGTCCGGGTCGGCATCCCGGTGGAAGGTCCGGCTCGCTGCACGTTGATCAATACGATCGGCAGCTCGGCAAAATAGGCCAGTCCCAGGAACTCGGTCATCAATGAGATCCCCGGACCACTAGTGGCGGTAAAGGAACGGGCGCCGTTCCAGGCACCACCGATCGCGACACCGATCGCCGCCAGCTCATCTTCGGCCTGAATCGAAGCGAAGTTCTTCTTGCCGCTGGCCGGGTCGATCCGCAGCCGCTCGGCGTACTTCATGAAATTCTCGACCACCGAGGTGGACGGGGTGATCGGATACCAGCCACAGACGCTGGCACCGCCGTAGACAGCACCCAGACCGGTGGCGCTGTTACCGTCGATCATCAGCTTGCCTGCGGTCTTGTCGCTGCTCTGCACCCGAATCGGCAGCGGGCAGCTGAAGTGCGTCGAGGCGTACTGGTGACCAAGCTCCAACGCATAGATGTTGGGCACGATCAGCTTCTCTTTGCCTTTGAACTGATCCTTGATCATCCGCTTGAGTACGCCGAAATCGATATCCAGCAGCGCCGACAGCGCACCGACATAGATCACATTCTTGAACAGCTGACGCTGGCGCGGGTCGGTGTATTCGCGCAGGCAGATCTCGGAGATCGGAATCCCGATCAGGTTGACGTCGCTACGGACCAATTCCGACGGCAACGGCTTGGTCGAGTCATAAATAAAGTAGCCCCCCGGCAGCAGGCTCTGCATATCGCGGGCGATCGACTGACTGTTCATCGCCACCACGATATCGGCGCCACCTCCACGGCGACCCAGGTAGCCTTTTTCGCTGACCCGCACTTCGTACCAGGTCGGCATGCCCTGGATATTAGAGGGAAACTCGTTACGGGGTGCCACCGGAATGCCCATCCGGAAGATCGACTTGGCGAACATCAGGTTGGCACTGGCGGATCCGGTACCGTTGACGTTGGCAAACCGGATCACAAATTCATTGACGGATTCTAGTTTCGACATGGTTATCACTGTCTCCTGCCCTAGGCCAACTTAAGGATGAATTTCTGCATATCCCAGGCGCCGGTCGGGCAGCGCTCGGCACAGAGGCCACAGTGCAGGCAGAGGTCTTCATCTTTGACCATCACCTGGCCGGTCTTCAGATCGGCTGAAACATAAAGATCTTCGTTGCTGTCGCAGGCCGGAACCCGCAACCGCGAGCGCAGATCCTGCTCTTCACCGTTGTCGGTGAAGTTGATGCAGTCCATCGGGCAGATATCTTCGCAGGCGCCGCATTCGATACAGCGGTTGGTGGTAAACACCGTGTGGACGTCACAGCTCAGACAGCGGGCCGCTTCCTTGAGCGCCAGACGCTCGTCAAAGCCCAGCTCAACTTCGGCATCGATCCGTTGCAGCGCATCGCTCAGGTCCATATGGGGAACCGCCTGACGCTCGTCGTTGGAGACCACGTTCTGGTAGCTCCACTCGTGAACTCCCATCTTCTGGCTGATCAGATCGTAAGTCTCGGCGGGGCGATCCTCGACCAGGTCTTTGCCCTGGCAGTACAGATCGATCGACAGCGCCGCCTGATGGCCATGGGCCACGGCGGTGATCACGTTCTCGGGGCCGAAGGCGGCATCGCCACCGAAGAACAGCCCCGGACGGGTCGATTGCAGGGTCTGGTCGTTCAGCACCGGCATGCCCCAGTTATCAAACTCGATACCCAGGCCCGGTTCGATCCACGGGAACTTGGCATCCTGACCGATCGCCACCAGAACGGTGTCAGCGGCGATAAAGACCGGCTCCTGCCCGGTCGGAACCAGTGAACGCTTGCCTTTTTCGTCGTAAACCGACTCGACCACATCGAAGCGCATACCGACCAGCTTGCCGTCTTCGATCACGTAATCTTTGGGCACATGGTGGTTCACAAAGGTGATGCCTTCGGCCTGAGCATCGTCCTTCTCCCACGGCGAAGCCTTCATGTCCTCGTAGCTGGAGCGCACCACCACATTGACCGCCTTGGCCCCCAGTCGCAGCGCGGTACGACAGCAGTCCATCGCGGTGTTACCACCACCGAGGACGATCACATTCTTGGTGGTTTCGGTGATGTGACCAAAGGCCACCCCGGCCAGCCAGTTGATACCGACCTGGACCTGCTCGCCAGCCTCGTCACGCCCCGGAATCTTCAGATCACGGCCACTGGGCGCGCCGGTACCGACAAACACCGCGTCAAAATCCTCTTCCAGCAGCAACTTCATGCTGGTGATATCAGTACCGAAACGGGTCTCGACCCCCATATCCAGAATCCGATCGACCTCTTCGTCGAGCACTTCCTCGGGCAGTCGGAATGCCGGAATCTGGCTGCGAACCATCCCGCCGGCCTTGGCATCACGGTCAAAAATGGTGACCTGATACCCCAGCGGCAACAGATCCCGTGCCACGGTCAACGAGGCAGGCCCGGCACCGATCAAGCCGATCCGCTTACCGTTCTTCTCGGTCGGGATCGTCGGCAGACGCTCGCTAATATCCTCTTTGTGGTCGGCAGCCACCCGCTTCAGACGGCAGATGGCAACCGGGGTCTCTTCCACCCGGCTACGGCGGCAAGCCGGCTCGCACGGACGGTCACAGACCCGTCCCAGCACGCCCGGAAAGACGTTGGACTTCCAGTTGACCATGTACGCATCGGTATAACGACGCTCGGCAATCAGGCGAATATATTCCGGAACCGGCGTGTGGGCCGGACAGGCATACTGGCAGTTGACCACTTTATGAAAGTGTTCGGGGGATTGGGTATCGGTTTGTTTCACGAAGACCTACCTAGGTTATTCCCATCTCTAAAGGAATGGCTACATCGACAGGTAAGACCGGAGCGGACAGCCTGTGTACAACGGACATACAACTAAGCAACCTACTCTGATTCGCTCAAAGACCACGAGGCTGGATCAGGAGCTAAAACCTGGTCAAAGTGCAGCTTCATTATTTCCGGACCGATCAAAAACAGCTTGTCAATAACCAGCCCAGGGTATTAATAGGGCCAAATATTACCAGCCCCCCGACCAATAACCATAAGGAGAATACCTACATAGGTCTAAATTGACTGCCAAACTGCAACAAAACTCTGTTAACAGCCCTTCGACGACGGATTCTGCCGCGCATTCACCCTGAAATAATGCCCAAAAAACAAGACCATTCCGCTCAGCCGCATCAGAGCTGACAAGCGCCCTTCAAGCGGGCACACTAAGCCGACATTTTGATAGTACGGAGAGAATCATGGGGCTGTTCGACAGTTTGAAAGGCTTGTTCGGCGGAAATGAAAGCGGCAACAACGGGGCAGAACAACAGCAGGCCTATGAAGAGCAGAGCATCGATTACGAAGGCTTTCATATTACCCCGGCGCCGATCAAAACCGGCAACAGCTATCGGGTTGCTGCCACTATCACCAAAGGGGAAAAGGAACACCACCTGATCCGTGCCGATGAGATGCCGTCGCTGCAGGACTGTATCGAGATCAGCTTGCGCAAATCGAAGCAGATGATTGATCAGCAGGGTGAAGGGTTGTTTGAGTCTCGGTAATCCACCTACCTGCGGATATCGAATCCGGCACTACTGAAACGCCCCTTCTACGAAACCCTTATTGCGCCTTCCCGGCGCCTTAAGGATATGCGCCGCCATATCCTTAAGAATCCTAGGCGGCCCCTGCGAAAACGCCCTGCGGATACGCGCCTTCGGCGCTATAAACTCCGGCCTGAGGCGGGCCGAAGGGGCGTTCACTCGACACAGTCCCTGTATCTAGCCCTGACGGGCAGCCAACAGCTGTGCAAATCGGCTATCCTGCCGATTTGTCGATGCCCCTGCGCCCCGTCGCGTCGTCCATGACGCGACCCTGAAGGGCCTGTTTCAGTCCGAGGTTTATCGTTTTCGAAGGGGGGTTGGGGTGCAAGCTGTTACTTCAGTTGTTGGGGCGAAGACCTGTCATTGCTGCCGGTGAGCACGGAAGTGGAATTCGGATCAGGCCCTCTTTTTTAAAAGAGGGGCGAGGCAGGGACGCCGAGCCGCAGCGCCGGGGCAGGAGCCCCGTTGCTGCGCCCCGGGTTTCACTTTCGCGCACAACGAATCCGCCAGGACGGCAGCACACGGCTGGCACCGAAAAGCGTTTTTTGCTTCGTTTTTGTCGCGATTGACAAAAATGAAGGCGCCCGAGGGGGCGCAATAAAGAATCAGAGGCAAACACCAAAAATCAGGCTTGCCTCAACCCTCGAAGTTACTGCAAAAGGAATTACTGCTCCCGTAATCCCAACACCGGATGAGCCTCTTCCTCCTCACCCTTGAACCAGGCCAGCTTATCCCGCAGCTCAACCACCTCGCCGACGATAATCAGACTCGGCGGTTGCAGCGGATTACGCTCCAGCTCCTGTTCAATCGTAGCCAGGGTACCGACAACCACTTTCTGTTGCGGCGTCGAACCACCCTGCACCAATGCCACCGGCGTTTCCGGCGCCTTACCGTGGGCCACCAACTGTTTGGCAATGTGACCGACCCGGTGCAGCCCCATGTAGAACACGATGGTCTGATTTTCCTGCACCAGTTCGGGCCAGTTCAGATCCGAGGTGCGGTTTTTCAGCTGACCGGTGATGAACTTAACCGACTGGGCATAGTTTCGGTGGGTCAATGGAATCCCGGCATAGCTGGAACAGGCCGACGCAGCGGTAATGCCCGGCACCACCTGGAACGGAATCTGGTGTTCGAATAATTCCTCCAGCTCCTCGCCACCACGTCCGAAGATAAAGGGATCGCCACCCTTAAGGCGCAGCACCTTGTGACCTTTAAGGGCCTGCTCGACCAGCAACTGATTGATCCCCTCCTGGGGCACCGCGTGATTACCACTCTCTTTTCCGACGTAGATCCGCTCGGCATCACGACGACAAAGTTCCAGCACCCGCGGCGAGACCAGGCGGTCGTAAAGCACCACGTCGGCTTGTTGCATCATCCGCAGCGCTTTGAACGTCAGCAGATCAGGATCGCCGGGGCCGGCACCGACCAGATAGACTTCGCCACCGCACTCCTTCTGGGACTGCTGCAGCTCCTTCTCCATCCAGGCTTCGGCATCCTGTAGCTGGTTGGCCGCCAGCTTGTCAGACACGGGGCCGTACAGCACCTTCTCCCAATAAGCACGACGGGATGAAATATTATCGAAACGCTGTTTGACCTTATCTCGGAAGCGTCCCATCAGGTTTGCCAGATCGGCATAATAACGGGGGATCAGGGCTTCCAAGCGCGCCCGCACCATCCGCGCCAACACCGGTGAAGCACCGCCACTGGACACCGCTATCATCAGCGGTGAACGATCGACGATGGCCGGAAAGATAAAGCTGCACAGTTCCGGGCTGTCTACCACGTTGACGGGAATACCGGCGGCCTGGGCATCACCATGGACCTGCACATTGAGCGCATGATCATCGGTGGCCGCCACCACCAGCAGCGCCCCCTCCAGCATCTCGGCCTGGTAGCCCTGTTCCAACGCCTCACCATCGTACTTGTCCAGCAGTGTGTGGATCTCCGGACGGATTTCGGGTGCCACCACCCGCACCCTGGCACCGGCACGGCACAGCAGCTCGGCTTTACGCTCGGCCACCATTCCGCCACCGACCAGCAGGCAAGGTTTGGTTTTCAGATCAAAAAACAGCGGTAGATATTTCATACAACGTCCCGGTCTCTTACAAGGAATAGGCCAAGTTTGGGCCATCCTAACCCACCCCGACAACGACGGTGATCAATTTTGCCGAAAAAGTTTTCAACGTTCACAAAGACGTTCCTCGGGGGGGGTAACCGCAGCCCCTGACTCAGCCCCCGCATACCCGATCAGTTCTGGATTCTTACCGGTGAATGCTGCACTATCGACGGCCTCAACACTGCAGGCACTCGCACCCTGTCAACCGGATACCCGGCAACAGAGGCCTAGCCTCCGGCCTGCACCACGATCAACCTATTGAAGCCGTTACCTATGTCACTCCCACCCTGCCCCAACTGCAATTCCGAATACGTCTATCAGGATCAAGACCAGCTGATCTGCCCCGAGTGCGCCCATGAGTGGAACCCCGCAGATACTACCGCCGACGAGGAGGTCATCACTGCCAAAGATGCCAACGGCACGCTTTTAAACGCAGGCGACAAGGTCACCCTGATCAAGGACCTGAAGGTCAAAGGCAGCTCCCAAGTGCTGAAGATCGGCACCAAGGCATTGATCAAGCGGATCGTCGAAGGCAAGGACCATGAGCTGGACTGTCGCGTCGATGGTGCCGGCGAGATGATGGTGACCGCCAAGTTTGTCAAACGGGCCTAATAGCCGTTAGCGTTCCTCCCACCTGCTCGTACGTCATCGAGAGTGGTAAAAAAAACCCGGCCAAGGCCGGGTTTGAACAAACTATCGAGCAGCCAAAGAAGGGGTCACTGCCGATAGATAGGACGCGGATCGTCTTCCGCACCTTGGTTGTTGACGCTGATCTCACCGAAGGCGCCGAGCATCTCCGGGGTAAATCGATCTTCGGCAATCTCCATCGCGTCGATGCCGCAACGGTGCATAAAGCGCAGGCGGTCCCAGGTCACATCACCGCTGG
Source organism: Motiliproteus sp. (assembly GCF_965230735.1). Taxonomy (GTDB): domain Bacteria; phylum Pseudomonadota; class Gammaproteobacteria; order Pseudomonadales; family Balneatricaceae; genus Motiliproteus. The sequence goes on along the minus strand of NZ_OZ246016.1, from coordinate 1,847,400 downwards.
CGCGGATCTGGCCTTTGAAACCGGCCCGACGCAACAGACGGGCCTGTGAGAAGGCACGACCATCGGCAAAACTGGGGAAATCGACTGCAACTACGCTCAGTCGCTCCAACAGCGGCTCCAGCTCGACCACATCCAGGTCGTTGGGGATCGCCACCGCCAACTCACCATCGGCAGCCAACAGCTCGTCGCGCTGCTGGGAAAACAGCTCCCAAGCCAGAATCGCCGGGTTGTTACCCAGCTGGGCCAGTTGCTCGGTGTCGTCTACCCGCACCCAGTGGTCGTCGGCGACCACTTTCTGATCAATTAACAGCGGCATAGACACGCTCCTTAAACGGCTTGTTACCTACCCGGCGAACGGTATCGATAAAACGCTCGCCCTCTTCACGAATTTCAACAAACACCGACAGGATCTTCTCCAGGGTGCTGGCGACGTCGTCGCGCGGAATCGATTTGCCCAGCACTTTACCCAGTGAAGCATCGCTGGCGGAGGAGCCGCCCAGCGTGATCTGGTAGTAGGACTCACCGTTCTTGTCGACGCCCAGGATACCGATGTGGCCCACGTGGTGGTGCGCACAGGCGTTGATACAACCGGACAGTTTCAGTTTGATCTCACCCAGGTCGTACAGGTAATCCAGATCGTCGAACTTCTGCTGAATCTGACGGGAGACGCTCAGGGTCTCGGCGTTGGCCAGGGAGCAGAAATCCAGCCCCGGGCAGACGATCATGTCGTTGATGGTACCGACCACCGGACGGGCCAGATCCAACTCGACCAGCGCCTGCCACAACGGGTACAGGTCAGCCTGATGGATATTGGCGAACACCAGATTCTGCTCGTGGGTGCTGCGGACCTCACCGAAGTTATATTGGTCGGCCAGATCGGCAATCGCATCGAGCTGCACATCGGTGACATCACCCGGTGCCTTCAACAGCCCCTTCAGAGTCAGGGTCACGGCACGGTAGCCCGGCACCTTGTGGTCGAAGGTGTTGCGCTCGATCCAGACCGCGAAGTCCTGATCGCTGTTCAGCTTCTCGTCGTAGCTGCTGTCTGAGGCGGCATCGGCAGCGTAAGCCGGCAGAGCAAAGTCAGCTTTTACCCGGTCGATCTCGGCCTGGGTCAGCTTCAGTTCGGTGTCACGGATCTGCTCCCACTCGGCTTCGACCTTGGCACCAAACGCCTCTGCACCCATCGAGTCGACCAGAATCTTGATCCGGGCCTTGTACTTGTTGTCACGACGACCCAGCAGATTGTAAACCCGCAGAATCGCTTCGAGGTAAGACAGCAGGTCCTGCTGCGGCAGGAACTCGCGGATCACCTTGCCGATCATCGGAGTACGGCCCAGGCCACCGCCGACCAGCACTTCGAAGCCGACTTCACCGGCGTCGTTCTTAGTCAGACGCACGCCGATATCGTGGACCTGGGTCGCGGCACGGTCCTGCTCGCAACCGGTCACGGCGATCTTGAACTTACGCGGCAGGTAGGCGAACTCCGGATGCAGAGCAGCCCACTGACGGATGATTTCACTCCACGGACGCGGATCTTCAATTTCACCGGCAACCACACCGGCAAACTGGTCCGAGGTCACGCTACGGATACAGCTACCGGAGGTCTGAATCGCGTGCATCTGCACGGTCGCCAGCTCAGCCAGGATATCCGGCACCTTCTCCATCTCCGGCCAGTTGAACTGGACGTTCTGACGGGTGGTGAAGTGGACGTAGTTCTTGTCGTAGTCACGGGAGATCTTGGCCAGCATCCGCATCTGGCGAGAGGACATCAGACCGTAGTTGATCGCAACTCGCAGCATCGGTGCATGACGCTGGAAATAGAGACCGTTCTGCAGACGAAGAATACGAAACTCTTCCTCCGGAATCTGACCGGCCAGGTAGCGTTGAGTCTGATCGCGGTATTGTTCTACCCGCTCTTCGATCAGCCGCTGGTCCTGCTCGCTGTATTGATACATCGTGTTATACCTTTTATTTACCTATACCACCCATCGGGGTTGAGCCTTTCAGGACAACCAGGGGGACGGGACCCCGTTTCTAATTTCCAGCCGGTTAACCGGCCAGCACAAATCGTAATCCGATCACCAGAAGCAGCGAGCCCATCAGCGGCTGCATAAACTTCGGCGACAGTTTCGCGCCCAGGCAGCCACCGAGATAAACCCCGGGCAGCGAGCCGAGCAGCAGATACATCAGCAAGGTCATGTCGACATGACCCAGCTGCCAGTGACCCAGGCCCGCGATACCGGTCAGCACCACGGCATGAACCAGGTCGGTGGCGACGATCATCGGCATCGTCATGTGCGGGAACAGCAGAATCAGCAGAGCCGTTCCCAACGCGCCGGCACCAACCGACGACAGTGTCACCAGCATGCCCAGCACAAAACCCGCCAGTGAGGTGACCGGCAGACGCCAGCGACGACCGGCAGCCTTCAGCTTCGGCGCATCCAACTCGATCACGTAGGTGCGAATCCGATTCCGCAGGAACACCGCGACCGAGGTCAGCACCAGACTGACCCCCAGGGTCAGGTTGATCAGATGCTCCAGCAGCTCCGGCTGTTCAATGCCGCTGAGCAGCCACAGGGTCAGCAACGAGCCCGGCACACTGCCGATCAGCATCGCCCGAACCACACGCCAATTAACCAGCTTCTGCTTGGCGTACGGCACCACACCGCCCATCTTGGTGACGGCGGCATACAGCAGGTCGGTACTGACGGCGACAGCAGGGCTGATACCGAAGCCGACGATCAGGATCGGCGTCATCAGGGCTCCACCACCGATCCCAGTCAGACCGACGATAAATCCCACTACCAAACCGGCAAAGCTATAGGCCAATTCCATTACGCTGATCACTCAAGCCAATCACTATTACTAAAGGCGGCTATAGTAATGGCCATCAAATATAACACAAAAGAATAATTAGAAATTCACTTAGCTCCAAAAAGAATAACCAAAACGACTAAAAGAAGATCAACCGCTTCCATAACTACACAAGGCTTTAAATAACAAAAAGAAATAAATAGATTCAAATATATTCTTTTTTATTTTAAGAAGACCTCAAGTAAGATAGGCGCCCTTAGGATTGGGAAAGGCCTGTGCAACGCCCTCCCCCGCAAGTCATTCAGTTGATGACCCACTCAGTTGAGATCAAAGAAAGCATGAACGCCCAGCCGCAGCTGTCAGAACAACGCCTGACCCACCTTAAACAGCTCGAAGCCGAGAGCATCCATATCATTCGCGAAGTCGCCGCCGAATTTGAGCGCCCCGTGATGCTCTACTCCGTCGGTAAAGATTCCGCCGTGATGCTGCACCTGACCCGCAAAGCGTTCTACCCGGGCAAACCCCCGTTCCCGTTGATGCACGTCGATACCACCTGGAAGTTCCGGGAGATGATCGAATTTCGCGACAAGATGGCCGAAGAAGCCGGCATGGACCTGATCGTCCACATCAACCAGGAAGGGGTCGACATGGGCATCGGCCCGTTCACCCACGGCTCCAAGAAGCACACCGACGTGATGAAAACGGCGGCACTGAAACAGGCGCTGGACAAGTACAAGTTCGACGCCGCCTTCGGTGGTGCCCGCCGCGACGAGGAGAAATCCCGCGCCAAGGAGCGGGTCTTCTCGTTCCGCGACAAGAACCACCGCTGGGATCCGAAAACCCAACGTCCGGAGCTGTGGAACCTCTACAACGCCAAGATCGACAAGGGCGAGAGCATCCGGGTATTCCCGCTGTCCAACTGGACCGAGCTGGATATCTGGCAGTACATCCACCTGGAGAGCATCCCGATCGTACCGCTATACCTGGCCAAAGAGCGCCCGGTGGTCGAGCGCGACGGTCTGATGATCATGGTCGATGACGACCGGATGCCGCTGGAGCCGGGCGAAAAGCCGCAGATGAAGTCGGTCCGTTTCCGTACCCTGGGTTGCTACCCGCTGACCGGTGCGGTCGAGTCGGAAGCCGCGACCCTGCCGGAGATCATTCAGGAGATGCTGCTGACCACCACCTCCGAGCGCCAGGGCCGCGCGATCGACCACGATCAGGCGGGGTCGATGGAAGAGAAGAAGAAAGAAGGCTACTTCTAAAAAATCTTCCCAGGCCAGTCTCGGCACGCCGGGCCGTCGTTGGAGAGTCGCTCAGGATGCTCATTTACAATCGGTAAACTGCGCTCCTTCACAACTCTCCGCCTAGCCCCGGCGCACCGACCCAAGCCCTGAAACGATTTTTGGTCACGGTTTAATACAGAACAGAATTTGAAACGAGCGACACCATGAGCCACCAATCCGAACTGATCAGCAGCGATATCCACGCCTACCTGGCCCAACATGAGCGCAAGGAGCTGCTGCGGCTGCTGACTTGCGGCAACGTCGACGACGGCAAGAGCACCCTGATCGGTCGCCTGCTGCACGACTCCAAGATGATCTATGAAGATCAGCTCGAAGCGATCAAGTCCGACAGCGTCAAATCCGGCACCACCGGCGAGGAGGTCGACCTGGCGCTGCTGGTCGACGGCCTGCAGGCCGAGCGGGAGCAAGGGATCACCATCGACGTGGCCTACCGCTACTTCTCCACCGCCAAGCGCAAGTTCATCATCGCCGACACTCCGGGACACGAGCAGTACACCCGCAACATGGCCACCGGTGCGTCCACCTGTGATCTGGCGGTGATTCTGATCGACGCCCGTCACGGCGTTCAGACCCAGACCAAGCGTCACAGCTTTATCACTTCGCTGCTGGGCATCAAGCACACCATCATCGCCATTAACAAGATGGACCTGGTGGACTTCTCCGAGCAGGTGTTCAACGACATCCGCAACGATTTCCTCGACTTTGCCGAGGGACTGAACATGAATGATGTCCGTTTCGTGCCACTGTCGGCATTGAACGGCGACAACGTGGTCAACCTGTCCGAGTCGATGCCCTGGTACCAGGGCAAGCCGCTGATGGAGATCCTCGAGTCGGTCGAGATCGCTTCGGATCGCAACTTCGACGACCTGCGCTTCCCGGTGCAGTACGTCAACCGCCCCAACCTCAACTTCCGCGGCTACTGCGGCACCCTGGCTTCCGGTGTGGTTAAACCCGGTGACGAGATCAGCGTATTGCCGTCGGGCAAGCGCTCCAAGGTCAAATCAATCGTTACCTACGATGGTGATCTGGAGCAGGCGTTCGCACCGATGGCGATCACCCTGACCCTGGAAGACGAGATCGATATCAGCCGTGGCGACATCATCGTCCACGCCGGCCAAGAACCGGTCGCCTCCGACCGCTTCAACGCCCATCTGGTATGGATGAACGAAGCGCCGCTGCTGCCGGGTAAGGAGTATCTGGTCAAGATCGGTACCACCACGGTGACCGGCCACATCTCCAGCCTGCGTCACAAGATCGACGTCAACACCCTGGATCAGCAGCCCGGTGCCGAGCTGGCTCTGAACGAGATCGCCCTGTGCGAGCTGAGCCTGGACCGCCCGGTGATCGGTGATGATTACAGCACCCACCAGGGCACCGGCAGCTTTATCGTGGTCGACCGTCTTAGCAACCTGACCGTCGGCGCCGGCATGATCACCCAGTCCGTCAGCCATGATTCGGTTCAACTGAGCGATGCGCAGCTCAGCGACACCGCGCTGGTCAGCCGTGACGATCGTGCCCGCCGTTTCGGCCAGCAGGCCACCAAGCTGTACCTGACCGGCGCCTCGGAAGAGCAACGCCAGGCCGTCGCCAACAGCCTGGAGAAGCAGCTGTTCGACCTGGGCCGTGCCGTGACTCAGATCAGCGATACCCAGCTGCAGCTGGCGATCAACCAGGATCTGGGCGGCTCCGACAGCAGCCGTGAGCAAGCCGCGATGCGCCTGGATGCGGTGGCCGAGCTGATGCTATCCGCCGGTCTGATCTGCCTGTGCGTCAGCGATACTGCGCCGAGCTACGCCAAACACAGCGTTCAGATCAACCCGGACTCGCCTGCCGACTCCATCCCGGCGGCACTGGACCTGTTGAAGCAGGCCGGCGCCCTTTAACCGGGCCTATCAGACCCTCGCCTGGCAATCGTCAGGCGACAGTCAGACAAGAGCCAGGCGAATTCAGGTCACCATCCCGGCAATCGGCCGGGGTGGTCCCTCCGCCCGAGCTACTGCAACGCGGAACAAATCGCCCAAACTGTGGGCGCTAAGCATGACGAATCACTGCTTTGGCGCTAGAATGGGCGATTTTTCATCGACCCGTTTTCCGATTCGGGTGATACCGCAGCTGCGAGATGGCCAAATCACCATCCCTCAGCCTTTGACAGACGACGTTTTCGACGAGAGTACAGGTCACCATGACCGACTACCTGCTAATTCTGATCAGCACCGTACTGGTTAACAACTTCGTGCTGGTACAGTTTCTGGGCCTGTGTCCTTTTATGGGGGTTTCGAACAAACTCGAAACCGCCATGGGGATGTCGTTGGCGACCACCTTCGTACTGACGCTATCGTCGATCTGTTCCTATCTGGTCTACCAATACCTGCTGCTGCCGTTCGATATCACTTACCTGCGCACCATCAGCTTCATCCTGGTGATCGCCGTGGTGGTGCAGTTCACCGAGATGGTGGTGCACAAAACCAGCCCGTTGCTGTACCGAGTACTGGGTATCTTCCTGCCGCTGATCACCACCAACTGTGCGGTACTAGGGGTTGCGCTGCTGAATATCAACAAGCAGAACAGCTTCGTCGAATCGGCGATCTACGGTTTCGGTGCCGCACTGGGTTTCTCGCTGGCGTTGATCCTGTTCTCGGCGATGCGCGAGCGGATCGCGGTTGCCGATGTTCCAGCCCCTTTCCGAGGCGCGGCGATCGGCATGATCACCGCCGGCCTGATGTCATTGGCTTTCCTGGGCTTCACCGGCCTGGTTCAGTTCTGAGGATCACGCGTTAATGGAAGCCATTCTGATCGCAGTACTGATTTTGCTGGGCGTGGCGCTGGTGTTCGGTGCCCTGCTCGGCTTCGCGTCGATCCGCTTTAAAGTCGAAGGCAACCCGATCGTTGACCAGATCGACTCGCTACTGCCGCAAACCCAATGCGGCCAGTGTGGTCATCCCGGCTGCCGCCCCTACGCCGAGGCGATCGCCAACGGTGAACCGATCAATAAGTGCCCTCCCGGCGGCGAAAGCACCATCAATGCGCTGGCCGACCTGCTGGATGTCGAACCGTTGCCGCTGGACGCCGAGCACGGTGAAGAGCAGGTCAAGTCAGTGGCCTTTATCCGTGAGGATGAGTGCATCGGTTGCACCAAGTGCATCCAGGCCTGCCCGGTGGACGCCATCCTCGGTGCCGCCAAGCAGATGCACACAGTCATTACTTCTGAATGTACCGGCTGCGACCTCTGCGTCGAGCCCTGCCCGGTTGACTGCATCGACATGATCCCGATCGAAACCACCCTGTCCACCTGGAGCTGGGCCGAACCGATGCCCGGTGTACAGCTGATCGCCACCGACCGTGGTCGCGGCGCGGATCAGCAAGCTGCCGGTCCAAAGGCGAATAACGACTCGGATGATTCCGATCAGCGGGGGGATGCCGCATGAGCCGGATCTGGAGTTTCCACGGTGGTATCCATCCGCCGGAAAACAAGCAGCAGTCGCTGCTCAAGCCGCTACGTCAGGCGCCGATTCCGCCGCAGCTGATCATCCCGCTGCAGCAGCATATCGGCGCACCGGCCACACCGCTGGTGGAAGTCGGACAACGGGTTCTCAAGGGCCAGGCCATCGCCGAGCCCAGCGGCCACGTCAGTATCTATCAACACGCCCCCACCTCCGGTGTTGTCAGCGCCATCGGCAACTACTCGGTGCCCCATCCGTCGGGCATGGAAGGGCTCTGTATCCAGATCGATACCGACGGCAAAGATGAGTGGATCGAGCACCAGGGCGTCGACGACTTCCGCAGCCTGGAAAAACCCGCGTTGGCGGAAATGATCCGACGGGCCGGTATTTCCGGTATGGGCGGCGCAGGCTTCCCGACCGAGATCAAGCTGCATCTGGCCGACGACCACATTATCAACACCCTGATCGTCAACGCGGTTGAGTGTGAGCCCTATATCACCGCCGACGATATGCTGATGCGTGAACGGGCCGAGCAGGTCATCGGCGGCATCGAGATCGCCGCTCACCTGATCAAGCCGACCCACTGCCTGATCGGCATCGAAGACAACAAGCCGGAAGCGGCCATGGCGCTGACCCAGGCAGCCCGCGCCAGCGAGATCGAAATCGAAGTGGTGGTGGTACCGACCAAGTACCCCTCCGGTGGTGAGAAGCAACTGGTCAAGCTGCTGACCGGAGTCGAAGTTCCATTTGGCAAGATCCCGGCCGATATCGGCATCGTGGTGCAGAACGTCGGCACCATGTCCGCCGTTAACCAGGCCGTCAAGCGTGGCGAGCCGCTGATCTCCCGGATCACCACCCTGACCGGTGATGCCCTGGAGAGCCCCGGCAACTTTGAAGTGCTGCTGGGCACCCCGGTGGAGTTTCTGCTGCAACAGGCCGGACTCAACCCAATGACCCTCAATCGCCTGGTCATGGGCGGCCCGATGATGGGCTACACCCTCAGCGATACGGCGGTTCCGGTGGTCAAGACCAGTAACTGCGTGATCGCCGCCACCGAAGAAGAGTTCCCCCAGGCCCCGCCGGCACAGAACTGCATCCGCTGCGGTCAGTGCGAGCAGGTCTGCCCGGCCGAACTGCTGCCGCAACAGCTGCACTGGTTCGCCAAGGGGAAAGAGTTCGACAAGGCTCAATCCTTCAACTTGATGGACTGCATCGAGTGCGGCGCCTGCGCCTACGTTTGCCCCAGCAACATCCCGCTGGTGCAGTACTATCGCTTCGCCAAGGGCGAGATTCGCCGCGAGCAGGCCGAGCAGCGCAAGGCCGAACAAGCCCGAATCCGCTTCGAGGCTCGTCAGGAACGTCAGGAGCGCGAGAAGGAAGAAAAGGCCGCCAAGCGTAAGGCCCGTGCCGAAGCCGCCTCCCGCTCCCAGGCCAACCGCAAGGATCAACTCGCCACCGGCAAGCCTGCCAGCGTCGATCCTCAAGAGCAGGTCAAGAAGCTCAAGACCGAAGCGGCCGTGGCGCGCACCAAGCTCAAGAAAGCCGAAAAAGCCCTGGCCGAAGACAGTACCAACGCCGAACTGCAGGCCGCCGTCGAAGCCGCCCGCAGTAAGTCCGAGCAGGCTCAACAGGCCTTGGAAGCGGCCGAAAAAGCCAGCCCGGCCCCGGCGCCGACCCTGGCCGAATTGAAGATCGCTGCCGCCACCGCCCGGACCAAGGTCACCAAGACCGAGAAGGCCCTGGCCGACGCCGAAGCCAAGGGTGCCGCCAGTGCCGATAAGCTGCGTGCCTCGCTGGATGGCTTACGCGCCAAGGCCGAAGCTGCCCAACAGGCCCTCGAAAAAGCAGAGCAAGCGGAAAAAGCAGACAGTGCTGGCAAACCCGCCGCGCCAGCGGCTGATCTCAAGCAGCTCAAGAGCGCCGCCTCGATCGCCCGTACCAAGCTGAAGAAAGCCCAGAAGGCGCTGGACCAGGCCCGTGAAGAGGGGGCCGACACCACCGAGTTGGAACAACAGTTGGCCACGGCACAGCAGAAAGTCGATACCACCCAGCAGGCCTTCGAGGCTGCCGAGAAAGCAGCCGACCAGGCCGACGGTGGTCAAGCGGCTCCGGCAGCCGACGCGCCGGATCTGAAGGCGCCCGATCTTAAACAGCTAAAGAGCGCCGCCTCGATCGCCCGCACCAAGCTGAAGAAGACCCAGAAGGTGATCGATCAGGCCCGCGAGGACGGCAAGGATACCAGCGCGCTGGAACAGCAGTTGGCCAAACTGCAGCAGAAAGCCGACGACGCCCAGAAGGCCTTCGAAGCTGCAGAAAATGCCGAGCAGTCCAGCAGCCCGGCACCGCAACCTGCTACCGACAAGCCCGATTTGAAGGCACTAAAAAGTGCCGCTTCGATCGCTCGCACCAAGCTGAAGAAGACCCAGAAGGTGGTCGATCAGGCCCGCGAGGACGGCAAGGACACCAACGCACTGGAGCAGCAGCTGGCCAAGCTGCAGCAGAAAGCCGATGACGCCCAGAAAGCGTTCGAAGCGGCCGAGCAAGCCGAAGCAAGCAACAGTATGTCGCACGCAGACACTGGCTCGAACCTGAAAGCGCCCGACCTGAAGCAACTCAAGAGCGCTGCGGCCATCGCCCGGACCAAGGTCAAGAAGACCGAAAAAGCCCTGGCCGATGCCCAGGCTCAAGGCTCCGAGTCGGCCGATTCACTGGCCACCGCGCTGGACAAACTAAAAGCCAAAGCTAGCCAGGCCGAACAGGCGTTGGCCGAAGCCGAACAGAATAGCGAAACCGTAGGTTAACCCGATGGCTCTGATCCACGTCAGCTCCCCCCACACCAATCGTAGCGGCAAAGCCGGGCATGTGATGCGTCAGGTGATCCTGGCCACGCTGCCGGGCTTGGCAGCGCTGTGTTACTACTTCGGCTGGGGACCGCTGATCAATGTGTTGTTTGCCAGCGGCCTGGCACTACTATTCGAAGCGGCGGTACTGAAACTGCGTAAGCGCCCGCTGGGTTTCTATCTGGGTGATCTCAGCGCCGTACTGACCGCCTTTCTGCTGGCGCTGGCACTGCCGCCCTATATTCCCTGGTGGGTCACCACCATTGGCATCTTCGTGGCGATCGTGATCGCCAAGCAGCTCTACGGTGGCCTGGGACAGAACCCGTTCAACCCGGCGATGATCGCCTATGCGCTGCTGCTGATCGCTTTCCCGGTCGAAATGACCCGCTGGAGCGCGCCGGAAACCCTGCTGGAAGGCCCGCTGCCCGGCTTTGGCGACAGTCTGGCGATCATCTTTGGTCAACTGGCCCTGCCCGATGGCGTCACCCTGGCCACACCGCTGGAGACGTTCAAGCACAAGGGTGGCCTGACCGGCGAAGAGCTGTGGGCCAGCTCGACCCTGCTGAATAACTTAGAGCCCTGGCAGGCGATCAGCCTGGCCTACCTGCTGGGCGGGGTTTACCTGCTGGTCCGCAAGGTCTACACCTGGCATATTCCGGTATCGATGCTCGGCAGCCTGCTGCTGATCGCCGGCCTTTTTTACGCCGCCGATCCGAGCAACTACGCCCCGCCGCTGTTCCATTTGACCGTCGGCGCGACCATGCTCGGTGCCTTCTTTATCGCCACCGACCCGGTCACGGCCGCCACCAGCAACAAGGGCAAACTGATCTTCGGTGCCTCCATCGGCATTCTGGTCTACCTGATCCGCAACTGGGGCAACTACCCCGATGCGATCGCGTTCGCGGTGCTACTGATGAACCTGACCGCACCGTTCCTGGATTACTACACCCGCCCCCGCACCTACGGCCATAAGCAGGCCGAGCGCGGCATTGCGAGGAAGTGAGCATGGCTATCGTTACCGCCATTCGAAATAACGCCCTGGCGCTGGGCCTGTTTGCCGTGCTCACCGCCGGTGCCATCGCGCTGACCCAGAGCGCTACCCGCGAGGCCATCGCCGACAATCGCGAGCAGGCGCGGGCCAAGGCACTGTTCCAGATCGTACCGACCACGGCTCACGACAATGACCTGGTTCGTGACCGTTACACCCTCAACCGGACTCAACGCCTTGGCTACCAAGGCCCGGTCGAGGTCTACCGGGCCCGCACCGACGGCCAGATTCATACCGTGATCCTGCCCGCCATCGCACCGGACGGCTATACCGGCAACATCGACCTGATCGTCGGCGTCAAACGCGACGGTAGCGTCGCCGGTGTTCGGATTCTGCGCCACCAGGAGACCCCGGGGCTGGGTGACAAGGTCGATGTGAAGAAATCAGACTGGGTTTTAAGCTTTAACGATCAGCGCCTCAACGGTGAAGATGATCCGGACTGGGCGGTGAAGAAAGACGGTGGTCGCTTTGACCAATTCACCGGCGCCACCATCACCCCGCGGGCCGTGGTTGGTGCGGTCAAACAGGCGGTGCTGACCTTCGAAGCCAACCGTGCCGCCCTATTGGAAGACACCCCGCTCAGCAGCGCCGAAGAGAGCATTAAAAAGACCACTGCAGGAGACGCCAATGGCTGATTCATCGCGCCCGATCGACTGGAGCAAGATCACCTACGACGGCCTGTGGCACAACAACCCGGCACTGGTCCAACTGCTGGGTCTCTGCCCGTTGCTGGCGGTTACCGGCTCGGTGGTCAACGCCCTCGGCCTGAGCCTGGCCACTATCGCGGTACTGGTCGGCTCCAACCTGTGCGTATCGCTGATCCGCAACCTGGTACCCGACACGGTCCGGCTACCGGCCTTCGTGATGATCATCGCCTCGCTGGTAACCTGCGTCGAGCTGCTGATGCAGGCGCTGACCTACGAGCTGTACGAAATTCTCGGCATCTTTATTCCGCTGATCGTGACCAACTGCGCGATCCTCGGCCGCGCCGATGCCTTCGCCCGCAAGAACCCGCCGCTACCGGCCGTGCTCGACGGCCTGATGATGGGCCTGGGTTTCAGCGCCGTGCTGGTGCTGCTGGGAGCGATGCGTGAATTGCTCGGCACCGGAACCCTGTTCGCCGATATGCAGCTGCTGTTTGGCCCGATGGCCGAAAGCTGGAAGCTCACCCTAATCGACGACTACCGCGGCTTCCTGTTTGCGGTACTGCCGCCGGGCGCCTTCGTCGGCATGGGACTGATCATCGCGGTTAAGAACCTGATCGATGAACGACAGAAACAGCAGCTGAAACCGGCAACCAGCGAGCCCTCAACCAGCAAACGTGTACGCGTGACCGGCTAGGCTTTGGTGCTGTCCGACTGTAACTGAGTCCGATCGATGAATAAGCAAAAACGCCACGAGATCTTTGCCCGGCTGCGCGATGACAACCCCAACCCCAAGACCGAGCTGAACTACTCCAACCCGTTCGAGCTACTGGTGGCGGTCACGCTGTCGGCCCAGTCCACCGATGTCGGCGTCAACAAGGCCACCGACAAACTGTTTCCGGTCGCCAACACCCCGGAAGCGATCGTCGAGCTGGGCGTTGATGGCCTCAAGTCCTATATCAAGGCCCTCGGGCTCTACAACGCCAAGGCCGAGAACGTCTACAAGGCCTGCCAGATACTGGTCGAAAAACACAACTCCGAAGTGCCGGACACCCGCGAGGCTCTCGAAGCGCTGCCCGGTGTCGGCCGCAAGACCGCCAACGTGGTCCTCAATACCGCCTTCCGTCAACCGACCATGGCGGTGGATACCCATATCTTCCGGGTTTCAAACCGGACCAAGATCGCTCCCGGCAAGAACGTGCTCGAAGTAGAGAAAAAGCTGCTCAAGTTTGTTCCCAAGGAGTTTCTGCTCGATGCCCATCACTGGCTGATCCTGCTGGGACGCTACATCTGCACCGCCCGCAAACCCCGCTGCGGCGCCTGCCTGATCGAAGATTTGTGCGAATTCAAAGAGAAAACCAGCTAAGCTATGGCGATTAGCCCCCTTTTCGGCGTATAAAGGGTTTTACGCATATAAATCACAGGGGTAGTGATATGCATAAAGCTGTAGCGGCCTTTCTGGTGGCACTGGCGCTAACACCACTGCAAGCCCATGCCGCAACCGATGTCTACAAGTGGATCGACAAAAACGGTACGCCAACCTTTGGTGAACACCCGCCCGAAGGGGTGCCCTACACCAAAATGAAGTTTTACGGCGTCGCCCGACCGCCGTCCCGCACGCAGCAACCGGCCAAACAAGCCTACAACCCCAAACCCAGCACCGGCCTGAGTGCGCAATCCAATAACACCCCCGCTTCCGCGTCTTCGGCACAGCCGTCTAAACCCTGATCGGTTCGTCCCCTAAGCCGCCAACCAGACTCCCGTCCGGGCCACCGGGCCGCTATAATAGCGGCCCCATTGACTGTCCCGGTACCACGACTTGACCACCTCCACGTTTGATTTCGACGCCATCATTATCGGCGCCGGCGCCTCCGGCCTGATGTGTGCCGCCCAGGCCGGCTACCGCGGTCGTCGGGTACTGGTACTGGATAAAGCCCGCAAACCGGGCCAGAAGATCCTGATCAGCGGCGGTGGACGCTGTAATTTCACCAACCGCAGCGTCGATCCGAATAACTACCTGTGCAGCAATCCCCACTTCGTCAAGTCGGCGCTGGCACGATTCAGCGCGCAGGACTTTATCGACCAGGTCGAGCGTCACGGCATCGAGTTTGAAGAGCGGGACCACGGCCAGTTGTTCTGTATCGAATCGGCCAAACAGATCGTCGAAATGCTCCTGACCGAATGCGACTGGGCCGGAGTCGAGATTCGCTTAAACACCGACGTGCAGTCGATCCAACGGATGAGCGAGCGCTATCCGGGCCAGCCGGGCTGGTTGGTGCATACCGGCGAGCAATACCTCAAAGCCGACAAGCTGGTAATCGCCAGCGGCGGCCTATCGATTCCGAAGCTCTCCTCTGCGTTCGGCTACCGCATCGCCGAGCAGTTCGGATTAAAGATCCAGCCGACCTCCGCCGGTCTGGTCCCCTTTACCCTACACACCGAGGATAAAGAGCAGTTCAGCAACCTCAGTGGTATCAGCCTGCCGGTCGAGATAAAAGCCCTGAACGGCCCCGCGTTCATCCGCGACCTGCTGTTTACCCACCGGGGCCTGTCCGGACCGGCGGTGCTGCAGATCTCCAATTACTGGCAACCGGGTGAGCCGGTACAGATCAACTTTCTGCCGCAGCAGGATCTGGATCTATTGCTGGAACAGCAACTCGAAGCCCACCCGCAGCAATCGCTCAAAAATGCCCTCGGTCGCTATCTACCAAAGCGACTGGCCGATCTGCTGACTGCACCACTAGCCAGCGCTTCAGAGCCGCTTAGTCAGCTGCGTCGTGATGATCGTGAACTGTTGCGCCAGCGGCTGCATCACTTCGAGCTGAAACCCAACGCCACCGAAGGTTACCGCACCGCCGAAGTCACCCGTGGCGGTATCGACTGCGCCGAACTCTCCTCCAAGACCTTTGAAGCCAAGCGTGAACCCGGACTGTTCTTTATCGGTGAGGTGATCGATGTCACCGGCTGGCTGGGCGGCTACAACTTCCAATGGGCCTGGGCCTCCGGCCATGCCTGTGGGCAGGTGATTTGACTGTACCGGCTAAATAAAAACGAAGACTATCTTGTAGACCCCGTGGTACCAGGGCTGAATGCACTTTGTCTATAGAGATCGTTGGAAACTAACCGTCATGCTCAAGGGCTTCACCGTTGGTGAAGGATATGAATGGTGCAACCCTTCATACGAAACTTCCTCGTTTCGCTGCTATCTACGGAATTCAGGCCTATACAGGAAGCTCTGCTTGTAGTGGTCAAGTAAAACTGGCCACGGATTTGTACGCATTCCAGTAGTTTTTCTCTGTCATATTCGGAGGCAACATATTGTTGTGTTGATGCGGCCTGACCTGACTGTAATAGCCCACTATGTAATCGGTTATCGACTGCTTGGCCTGAGTATGAGAGCTGTAACCGACCTCCGGTACCCACTCTGTTTTTAGACTTCGGAAGAACCGCTCCATCGGGGCATTGTCCCAACAGTTTCCTCGACGACTCATGCTCTGCTTGATCTGATAGCGCCATAGGTGTTGCCGGAACTTCAGGCTGGTGTATTGAACACCCTGGTCCGAATGGAACATTAGCCCCCGAGGCCTGCCCCTGGATTCATAAGCCATCAGCAGCGCCTTACTGGTCAGTTCGCTATCGGCCTTAAGCGATAAAGCCCAGCCAACCGGCTTCCTAGCATAAAGATCCAGAACGACAGCCAGATAAGCCCATCGCTGACCGGTCCAGATATAAGTGATGTCTCCACACCAGACCTGGTTTGGCTTGTTAACTAAGAACTTCCGATCCAGCTCATTCGGGATTGCCACATGTAGTTTATCTGCTCGCTTATACGCGTGCTTGGGCAACTGGTTGCTGACTAGCCTGAGCTCTTTCATCAGCTTTCCTGCCACGTACCGACTCAGTTTCTCGCCACGCTGACTTACGATGCTGGCGATGGTTCTAGCGCCTGCTGAACCACCACTCAACTGATGTGCTGCACGCACCATCAGCTTAAGTTTACGACGGTGTACTGAGTAGATCTTGGGACTACTGCGCCAGTACTTATAGCTACTGCGCTGGATGCCAAATAGCTCGCAGAGCTGCTTAACCGGATAGCTCTCCTGAAGTCGCTGAATTATCGAATATTGTTCAGCTCGTCGGACATCAAGAGAGCCATACCCTTTTTTAGAATCGTTTTCTCTGTTTCTAGCCGCTTAACCTGTCGTTCCAGCTCTCGGATTCGGCGCTGCTCGGGTGTCATCGGTGAGGCTTTCGGGCTGTCCCCGCTACGCTCTTGTTTGAGCTGACGAACCCACTTTTCCATAGATGACTTGCTGACATTCATCGCTTCACAAGCCTCGCGGATGGAATAGCCGTGATCGACGACCAGCTGGGCTGATTCGAGACGGAACTCTGGGCTGAAATTAGGACGAGATTTTCGATTCATTGGTTCACCTGTTGTCGGAGAGGTGATGCTATCACCTCTATTCAGGTGGCCAAATTCACTATGCCACTACAGACGTACAACAAGGCCATCAAAAATGACGTGCCAAAGCTGTGCTTTAACACGCATTTTATTGCGGCATTATCTGTATGCAAAGGGCAATCGCCTCACTTATCGGGATAGCAGTTCGCCAGACTCTGAACAACCGCTCGAGTCTGTCCATTTAGTTCCCTATCGGTAATACTGTTCTCTCCTTGGTCAACGATTCGATCAATAACTTAAGGACTACCTATGAAAAAGTGTGCAATGGCATGCGCCTTGGCGATTTCAGTGATCTTTCTTCAGGGTTGTTCCCCTGAGGTGGGAAGTAAGGAGTGGTGTGCGGAGTTGAAGGAAAAGCCGAAAGGGGACTGGACCGCTAACGAAGCGAAAGATTTCACCAAGCATTGCATCCTGTAACCGACCTATCGGTTAGATTTAATCTCACCCGACAGGTAGTCTTTGCACTACCGGTCGGGTGAGTTCTCGTTTTGTCTCTCTACCCTCAAATCCCAATACTCTCAAGCAATGCCCCGCCTTTCTGTTCCGGTTGCGATCGCTGCCATGGGGCACACCACAATCCCAATCAGCCAACGCCATATCTGATCAGGTTCTCTCAACAAGACGATAATGGCCAGCCTGAAAACTATTCCTGCTTGTCTTTGTTCATCGGGATAAACACAAAGATGGTGGCCACGATCAGGATAACGCCCGCAGCGATATAGCCAAAACGCTCCAGTCCAACGCCTGACATGTTATTGGCTTGAAAGAACAGGTAAAAAGCCAGACAGAGCGATACGATTGCACCAACGATTTTCATCGATCTTCCTTCAATTATTTAACGTCTATAGATTCGCCCTGCCTCAGCCGTCTGTTGCTGACCGACCAGGGAGCCTTCGAACAAGTCCCTGCGGCTTCGGCAAGAGCCAGAACGGCTGACCACCTGGGGCATCATCGTTACGCCAAGGTGGGCGCCTTTGCTGTCCTTAGCGTAGCATCCCCGGCAGCAGCAAAAACAGGGCCTCGGCTTGAACCAACTCCGGGTTAATCGGCAGCTGTCCTTGTTATTTTCCGCCCCTTCCACTATCCAGTTAAGGTAGCGATAACTAAGAACACGGCGAATAGTGTCGCGGCAATATTCATAGCCGCGAGCTATGGATCGACACGTTCTCGTTATGCTGTCACCGATAGGGAAATCTCCTGATCTGACAGAAGCGTCGTATGCAGTGCCTCTGAATTGCCAAACAAGGGGTCATTGATATGAACTATCTGCGCCAATTCCCAGCCCGCACCCTGCAACTGGGCCTGATCAGTGCCGTTCTGTTGAGCGGCTGCCATCTGCACTTCGTAAAAGACGACAACCCCATCTACCCCAACGTCTCCCCGGATCCCAACCGGTTTGAGCTGAATTTCACCGTCAAGAACGGCACCAACAAGACCTATGAAGTCGGTGAATTGATCGCCAATATCGATGTGGTGTTTAACACCGATCATGCCCCACACTCTTGTATCTTCGAATACGAGCTACCGCTGAAACGGCTGGAGCCGGATCAACAGGTGGTGTTTGAGGGGTTCAGCATCGATGACAATGCCGCCCCGGGCGATCCCTGCCGTTGCCTCAAGGGCAGCTGTGCCGGACGTGTGGTGTTAAGCCTGAAAACCGCAGGCGGTAATGTGCTCAGTGGTACGGGCAAGCGCTACCAGATAACCTGGCAGAAGTCCGGCGATCTTGAAGATGTCAGCGTCGTTCATCAGGGGTAAGGGGCAGTCAGCCTGGGAAGATCACTGCCCGAAGCCGACGGCATCTAACCCTCGCTAAGGCATTCGGGCAGAAACGCTTGGGGCAGCTGATTGAACGTCTCCATCTCGAGCGGCTTGGAGAAAAGATAGCCCTGGCCGTAGTCACAGTTTGCCGCAATCAGCAGTTCCAGCTGCTGTTCGGTTTCGATCCCTTCCGCAATCACTTTGATACCCAGTTTATGGGCCATCACGATAATCGCTTCGCAGAGTGCAAAAGAATCGGAGTCGGCGCTGAGATTCCTGACGAACGCCTGGTCGATCTTAATGTAATCAATGTCGTATTCCTGGATATACGCCAACGAGGAGTAGCCGGTGCCGAAATCATCCAGCGCCACCTGAATACCGCCATCGCGGAAGGCCAGCAGTTTTTCCAGGCTGGCTTCGTCACTGTTCATCAGCAAGCCTTCGGTGATTTCAGCCACGATGGCACTGCCGTCCAGCCCTTGCTGCTCCAGCTTCGGCAGCCAATGGAGAAGATTATGATCGGAAGTCGAGAACTGTGCCGGAGACAGGTTGACGCTGATTTGGAAGTCATCCCCGTAGCGGGAACGCAGCTGTTTGACCGCACAGCAGGCTTCATCAAAGACCCATTCACCGATCGCCGAGATTAAGAAAACCTCCTCGGCTAACGGGATAAAGGCATCCGGTCGGATAAGCCCCTTTTGCGGATGATTCCAGCGTATCAACGCTTCGGCCTTGCACAGCTGGCGACTCTTCAAGCAGATGATCGGCTGGTAGTTGAGGCTGAACTGTCGTTCCTGCAATGCAATCCGCAGATCCTTGATCATCTCCATGCGCTGCATCGCCCGATCCTGCATCGCCCGGGTAAAACAGTTGAAGCGGTTTCTTCCCCCCTCCTTGGCCGCATACATCGCCTGGTCGGCAGAGGTGATCAAGCCGATGCTGTCAGCGGCATCGTCGGGGTAGAAGGCGATCCCGATACTGGCAGAAATGTAGATATTGTCTTCATCGATACGGAAGGGTTCCGCGAGCTGATCGATGATCGTTTCTGCCACCCGCTCTGCCGGTGCAATCGACTGTATATCGCCCATCACGATGGTGAATTCATCCCCCCCCTGCCGGGCCACGGTATCCTCTTCGCGGACAGCGCCCAGCAGGCGTTGCGCCACCTGCTGAAGCAACAGATCGCCCTTGTCGTGACCCAGGGTATCATTGACCTCTTTGAACTGGTCCAGATCGAGAAACAGCAGCGCCACCGAGCTGTCGTGTCGGTTCGCTTTCTTGATCTCCTGCTCGATCCGATCGCTCAGGGTGTTGCGGTTAGGCAGTCCGGTCAGCTCATCGAAGTGCGCCTGACGCCATATCACTTCGGTGGCTTTTTTCTGTTCGGTGATATCTCGGTACAGTGCCACGTGCTGCACCGGCTCACCCTGTTCATCGACGATCGTGTTGATACTCAGCCATTCCGGGAATATCTCACCACTCTTTTTGCGGTTGAAGATCTCTCCTTGCCAGCGCCCCTCGGTTTTCAACACCTCCCACATCTCTTTATAAAACGCTTTGTCGTGTCGGCCGGAAGAGAGTGCACTGGTTTTAAGGCCTATCACCTCCTCTTTCTGATAACCGGTGACACGAGTGAAGGCCGGGTTAACGTTCAAGATGATACCGTTGCTGTCGGTCACCACCATGCACTCGCTGCTGTTGTCATGGACCAACGCGGCCAGACGCATAGAGCGTTCGGCTTCTTTCTGCCGGGTGATGTTACGGATAACCAGCACGGCTTCATCGGAGTTGTTGATGGAGTTGGCCCGGGCCTCGAAAAACATCTCCTGCCCGTCGATCTCCAATGGATATTCCCAGCTGGTCAGCCGCCGGGAATTAAAGTGCTCGCGAAGGTTGGCTTCGAAGATCTCACCGGTTTCCGCCGGCAGCACATCGACCATGCGTTTGCCGAGAAAGTTGTCGGCCTCGGTGTAAAGCTCGGCGGGCTCACTGGCTTTGTAATCGAGAATCACGCCTTTGATGTTGAGCTTGAAGTAGAGATCCGGCAGAGCGCTGAAGATCGAGTCCAGCTCTTCACGCTGCCGGTTGGCACGAACTTCTGCCGTCAGCCGTGCACTCGCCATGGTCTCAAAGTGAGTGCTGAGATTACGGATTTCGTCGACGCCACTGAGCACCGGTTGGTGGCTGAACTCCCCCTGCTCCAGCCGGGCCGCGGCGACCGTCAGTTTCTGCAGCGGGCGTATGATGCTCAGATGCATCGCTCGGGCTGCGATCAACGCCACCGCCAACATAAACAGCGCAAAATAGACCAGGCTCTTGGTAAAGGCCGCGTCCGCTTGTTGCAACGCGTCTTCGATCGGGATACCGATGCTGACGGTCACCTCACTGCCGTCGTCCTTGCGGTAGAGCGTGCGATGAATATAGATTCGGCGAACATTCTGGATACTGACGATGTCGTCCGAAAGGTTGTCAGCAACCGGATCAACCGACACGCCATAGTCGGTCGCGGGCTTCCCATGTCGGCTCGGCTCCACCGGATAATTGGCTACCACCAAGCCGGCGGTATCGGTGATAAAGGCCACGGTTCCCGGCGGTAATTCATGGCCGGACAGCTGCCGACTCCACCAGTCCAACGACACCACCGCAACGGCAACCCCGACTACGTTATCGTCTGCCCCTATGACCGGGTAGGAAAAGTTAACGCTGGTTTTGCCCGCCGCCCGATCCAGTTGATAGGTGCTGATCGCGAAGGTCCGTTCCGTCAGGCTTTGTTGAAAATACTCCCGATCAAACACATTGACCGCTCTGTTCATTGGCAAACCGTTACAGAGGAGTTCGCCATCGGCCCTGGGAATACCGATATTGACGTAGTTGGGGTTGAGTCTTAAGACCGACTGAAGGAAATGACCGCAGCGCGGGTGGGAGGGGTTTTGGATCTGGGGTACCGTGGCAAGGTATTCGAGGTAGTCGCGGGTATCGCTGATGATCTTGGCTTGGGTGATCGACAGGTGGGTCGCCGTTTCAATCGCCCGTTGTTTACTCTGGTTGATGATCGACTGGCGCTTTTCAACCGCACTTTGGTGGATCATGACCACACCCGGCAGCGCCACCAAACAGAGCAACAAGAGTAATCGAGACTTCAGAGAGCTGAGCATAGACACCATGGCGACGGGTTACCGAATCGGCTCAGTATCGTTCATAAATCCAGCTATCTCAATCTCGTCAAGTTAGTGATTTTTCGAGCCTTGTGGGCGATACTCTGCCGTTAATCAGGAACTATTGACCTATACTCCATGCAGGCCAAGAGGAATGAATTTTGCCGTTTTGGCGGCTTTTCCTCCTGCATCCAGCTCAGACCCACCCAGTGTACGATTTGATCTGATGATGAGATGTCCTCCAAAAACCCGGGCTTGTTTGCCTAGCCCGTATCGGTGCCAGACGGGGCTGTACCTGTTAGGTTTCGCGCTGCTGCTGATCGCCCTCTCAACCCCTCTGCGCGCCGCAACCCCCACCGAACCCCTATGGCAACAACAGCCCTTTTTCGGTGATCTGGACAAACTTCGCGAACGCCAAACCCTGCGGGTGCTGGTCGCCTATAGCCGCAGTAACTTCTTTACCGACCGGGATCAGATCCGCGGCTTCGAGTACGAACACATGGAGGCGTTTAAGGCGTTTCTGAATCAGAGCGACCCGATAAGGCCGATCACTTTTGACTATATTCCGGTCCCCTTTTCCCGGCTGATTCCGTCGCTCTTGGAAGGCAAAGGTGACCTGATCGCCGCCAATCTGACGATTACCGAACAGCGCAAACTGCAGCTCGCTTTCTCGACGCCCTACCTGAACGATGTCCAGGAGGTGCTGGTCAGCCATCAGTCCCAGCCGGAGATCAAGCAACTGGGGGATCTGGCGGGCAAATCCATCTATGTCCGGGGTAACAGCAGCCATCTGCAGCGTCTGAGCCAACTGAATATCGATATGATGCGCCAAGGTTTGGAGCCGATCGATATCCAGATCGCGGCCCCCCACCTGGCCGCCGAAGACCTGTTGGAGCTGGTTAATGCACAAGCGATTCCGATGGTGGTAGCCGACAACCATATTGCCGAAATCTGGCGTTCCGTGCTGGGAGGCCTGAAGATCCATCAAGGGTTTCCACTGTTGAAAAACGGCAAGATCGCCTGGGCAACCCGCTACGACAACCCGAAGTTACTGGAACAGCTGAATCAGTTTGCGGTGCAGCTGGAGCGCAACAGCAACAGTGAGCTGTTCCAGCGTTACTATCAGGACACCCGCTGGATTGCCAGCCCGCTGCAACCGGATAATCTTGAAAAACTCGGCCATCTGGTGGACCTGTTCACCCGCTACGCCAAGCGCTACGACCACGACTGGATCTCCCTCGCCGCCCAAGCCTATCAAGCTTCCAACATGGATCACTCCAAGCGCGGTAGCGACGGTCAGATCGGCATCATGCAGATTCCGCTGGCCTATCAACAACATTCGGATCTTCAGGTCGGCAACCCCCATGACCTGGAAAACAATGTCCACGCGGCGGCCAAGTATCTGGATTATCTGCAGCGCAGCTATTTCTCCGACCCGGCAATCTCGGAGCAGGACCAGCTATTTTTCAGCTGGGCGGCCTATTTCGCCGGCCCGGATAAAATACGCCGGGTACGCCGACTGGCAGAGCAACAGGGGCTGGATCCCAACCGCTGGTTCGACAATGTCGAGCTGACGACCGCCCGTACTCTTGGCCGTCAACCGGTGGATTATGTGCTCGGCAGCTACAAGTACTACATCAGCTACCGCCTGCATCTGGACTCGATTCAGCTCCAACCGAACGACCTTCAAGGCATCCACCGGGCCCTGACCGCCGGTTAAGCCCGGTGGGATTAAAAAAGGCCGCAACTTGGGCGGCCTTTTGACAGGGTTCTGTTCTGGTTTTTTGTTCGAATTTCGCCGCCGGCCTTTCGGCAGGATCCGGCAGCACCGAGGCGGCTAATCCTGTGGCGACTATTTCGGCGGTTTACCTTTCTCGAACTCGTTGACCATGGTTAGAATATCGCTGCAGCTTAACATTCCAACCAGGCGATCTCCGTCCATCACCGGCACCCCGTGGTGCCACTGGCGCTCCACCAACATCTCCGCCACATCGACAAGGTCATCGTCGGGGCCCGCTGTGATCAGCTCGGTCTGCATAAAGTCGCCGATCTGACCGCCAACCTCCTCGAAATAACTGCCGTGAACCAGGCTGCGCAGGCAGCACCATTGGGACAGCATACCCACCAGCCGACCTTCCTTATCCAGTACCGGTGCGCTGGAAACATCGCGTTGGCGCAAGCCTTCGATCGCCCGATACATATCGTCCGTCGGGCTGAACTTCAGGACATAGTCGCTCATGTAATCTTTCACTTTGATGGACTTCATGATACATCCTCCCGAAACCTCGGATCAGTCGTCAGCAGGCTCTACTGGCACCTGAAGGCGATAGAATCTCCACATCACCGATGCTCAATAACCGATTCCGCAGCCACGGAAAAACGGTGATGCTGTCTATAAGACTAGCCCGAATTTCCGACAAAGTGACACTATTCAGTCCGATGAAGCCGCCCGGTCCAGCAACTGCTGCAGACGCTCAAATACCTGTGGCCGATCTGCGCAAAAGGCCGCGTTGAAACGCAACCAGGGTGATATCGACTGCTGTGGACTGAAGATGTTGCCCGGAGCCAGCATCATGTCGTGTTCCAGCGCCCGGTGGGCCAGCTCGGCGGCGTTCCATCGACAACTTTCTGGTAGCCGCATCCACAGGAAAAAGCCGTATTCCGGCTCGGTGTTGAGCTGCATACCCAACGTCTCCAGCGGTCCCAGGGTCTGCTCTCGCGCCCGCTCCAAGCGGTTACGTAGCCGCATCATCGACTTGCGGTAATGCCCCTCGCTCAAAACCTGATGGATCAACTGCTCACTGGTCTCACAACTGGTCAGTTGGGTTAACAGCTTCAAATCCACCAGTTCCTGCGCCAGGTCCGGATGGCAGGCCAGGTATCCGACTCGGACGCTGGCAGAGATGGTCTTGGAAAAACTGCTGACGTAGATCACCCGATTGAGCTGATCCAGCGCTGCCAGCCGGGTCGCCCGACCGCCATGAAAATCACCGTAAATATCATCCTCGATGATCATCATTTGGTATTTTTCCGCCAACTGCAGCAGCCGATAGGCGACCGCTTGGCTGATACAGGTTCCGGTCGGGTTGTGCAGTACGGCGGTGGTGATCATCAACTTGGGACGATGTTGTTGAATCAACTGCTCCATGATCTGGGTATCGGGGCCATCCGGGTTTCGCGGCACGGCAATCAGCTCCGCCCCCAGCAGTTTCAGCGGACCAAACAGATTGAAGTAGGCCGGATCTTCCACCAGCACCTTGTCACCGGGCCGGATAAAGTAACGAAACAGCAGATCCAACGCCTGGGAGACCCCGTGGGTCGTGACAATCTGATTCGGGGTCGCACCTATCTCCAGCTCCGCCAACCGCTGCTGCAGATCCTGGCGTAGCGGCAGATAGCCAAACGCATTGCCGTACTCGACCAGTGCACGACTGCGCCCCCTGGCCAGGGTACGCAATCCCCGCTGCAAGGCGCCGGCATCCTGCCAATCGGCGGGCAGCCAACCGCAGCCGGGCATCAGTTCAAACTGACGCTGCTGCATCGATTGGCGCAGCAACCATAGGATGTCGACGGCTCGATCCAGGTCGCAGGCAGCCTCGTTGGCGGCCACCGCATCCACCGGCTTACTGACATAGAATCCCGACCCCTGGCGGGATTCCAGGTACCCTGCCGCCACCAGTCGATCGTAGGCCTGCACCACGGTAAAACGGCTGACCCGATGCTCACTGGCGAATTGGCGAATCGACGGCAAGCGCGCGCCTTGGCGCAATACCCGCTCGTCGATCTGGCGGCTGACTCCCCGAACCACCTGTTCCACCAGTGGCAGTTCATCCTGTTGGTTAATACTGATCATCACCATGGTCGTTACTCTGTCGGGCCTTGCGAGGTCGCGAACGACTGTACCGGCCACTCGACCAGTACAGTTTTCATACTTATATTGAAAATTGTACATGTATTGTCAGATCCGGCAATCCTAGACTGCCAGGCCATAAGGAGCAAAGTCGCCGAAGACGACAACCCACAGGAAATCGACCATGAACAGCATCAGCCTCTACCTCACCACCGTCATGATCTGGGGATCGACCTTCTATGCGATCAAATTCCAGCTCGGTGTGGTCGATCCGCTAGTCTCGGT
Source organism: Motiliproteus sp. (assembly GCF_965230735.1). Classification (GTDB taxonomy): domain Bacteria; phylum Pseudomonadota; class Gammaproteobacteria; order Pseudomonadales; family Balneatricaceae; genus Motiliproteus. The sequence goes on along the minus strand of NZ_OZ246016.1, from coordinate 1,821,788 downwards.
AGCCTACCGCTTCCTGCTCGCGGGCCTGCTGCTGCTGGGCTTCTGTCGTCTGACAGGGATGCGTCTGTCGTTCAGCCGCCGTGAACACGGGTTTATGCTGCTGCAGGGGCTCTGCCTGTTCGGGATCAACTACTGGCTGATGTATCAGAGCACCGCTCACCTGACGTCCGGACTGATCGCCCTGACCTTCTCGACCATCGTGATGATGAACATCGTCAACGGCGCCCTGTTTCTGGGTCAACCGGTGCGCAAAGAGGTGGTAATCGGCGGTCTGCTCGGCCTGATCGGTATCGCCCTGGTGTTCCAACCGGCCGAGGGCAGCTTTAACTTCAGCGGACCGGAGTTTCAGGCGCTGCTGGTTGTACTGCTGGGCACCTACTGCGCATCACTGGGCAACATCTGCTCGGCGCGAAATCAGCGCAGTCAGTTACCGGTGATACAGACCAATGCCTTCGGGATGAGCTACGGCGGCCTGGCGATGCTGGTGATCGCACTGCTCAGCGACAAGCCGTTAGTGTTTGATACCGGGCTGCCCTACCTGGCTTCACTGGCGTACCTGTCGCTGTTCGGTTCGATCGTCGCGTTCGGCTGCTATCTGACCCTGGTCGGCCGGATCGGTGCCGACCGGGCCGCCTACGCCACGCTGCTGTTTCCGATCGTGGCACTGCAGATCTCCACCTGGCTGGAAGGCTATCAATGGAGCCCGGAAGGGCTGGTGGGAATGGCGCTGGTGCTACTCGGCAATCTGATCATTCTGGTGTCACCGCAACAGCTGCGCCAATGGCGGCAACGCTGGCTGGCACGCAGTTGCTGAACAGCCTGACTGTTAAACGATCTGGCTCTTGCTCGGTCGCCAGCGAGCGAAGAGCTATTCGCTACGGCCGCGACGACAACCCCGATCTATACTCAGGTCAGCAAAAGAGAGATCCAATTTCCCCTGACAAGCGTATACAACCACAGGTTCACAAAGCCGACCCGGCTTTGAACGCAACAGGGCTCGGCAGTTAGCCGAGTCACAGAGGGTACAACGATGAAACTTCACTTATCCGATCTACAACAGATGCAACCCATCAGCAAAGTGGTTATTCACTCGCTTGAACAGATGAGCTACCAGGTGTCGGTCACCAAAGATGAGCAAGAGAATTTGCTCTACTCAGGCGACGCACCCTACTGCAGCCGTAGCTTGACCGAAATCCGTGAATTGATGGAATCTCTCCAGGTGGATCAATATGTCCTTCGCCACGACAGCACCTACGAAGAGATGATCGGTCTACCCGACGATGCTGCCGAAACCGCTCTGGAGATTCCCTTGGGTTGGAATAGGCCGACTCACTGACGAGAGCCACAATCGGCGCTATCCGTAGGCGGGAGTTTATAGGCTGTAATCCCGCTCTACCCTGGCGATTCGCACGGTAAAATCTTCATACCAAAGGTCACGGCCTGCTTGCTGTGCTTGCTGATGTTCGGCGTCGGCTTTCCAGGCCTTGATCGCGTCCAGGTCACGCCAGTAAGAGACCGTGATCCCCAGGCCGTCACGGGCCGACTCCATACCGAGAAAGCCCGGTTGCCGGGCGGCCAACTCGACCATCCGATCAGCCATCTCGGCATAGCCGTGATCTCCGTCGGTGCGGGTGCTGGTAAAGATCACCGCGTAGTATGGGGGTTTCGGTGTTGTAGCAATCGTTGTCATGACAGTACCGCTATGCCTCTGGATGGGGGATACCTGTTTGGTCGCAAAACCGGCTGAGGCTCAGCTCAACCTGTTGCAGCTCGTGGCGAACCCAAGCTTCGAAACGCTGAAGTTTCGGCCGATTGAAATGGCGCTCTGGCGCGACCAGATAGTAATCGTAGGCGCAGCGTAGCAGCATCGGCAGCGGACAGACCAGCTGTCCCCGCTCAAGCAGCTCATAACAGAGGCTGAAACGCAGCATGCCAAATCCCTGCGCGCTGAGCAGCGCCTCCACCAGCATGGTGGCATCCGACACCAGCAGGCGGCTGGAAGCCCGGTCAACATCGACTCCTATCTGCTCCAACACCTCCTCTCGGATATGCTCCATCTCCGGCGCCACATCGGACAGCAACGGTAGTGCCTGAAGCTGTTCGGCAGCGGGCCTCTCCATGTCGATCAAGGAGGGGTGACAGACCGGCAACAGGTATTCTTTGAGCAACAAGCGTGATTCCAGCCCGGGATAACTCCCCTGGCCGAAGCGGATCGCCAGGTCCAGCTCGGTACCCTCGAAACCGGCCACCGTCAGACTCGGCGATAGTTGCAGATTCAGTTCCGGATTCTGCTGTTGAAAACTCCCCAGTCGGGGCACCAGCCAGCGCCCGGCAAACGAAGGCAGTACGGTCAGATTCAGCAGCCCGGGTCTTGGGTCCTCTCCCAGCCGCTCGACCCCCTGCTCCAGGGATTCGAAAGCGCGACTCACATAGGGCAGCAACTGTCTCCCGGCGTCGGTCAATACCACCTCACGGGTCAGCCGGGTAAACAACGTCACCCCCAGAAACTGCTCCAGCGCCTTGATCTGCTGGCTAATCGCCGCCTGGGTAACATGCAACTGGTCGGCAGCCCGCTTAAAACTGAGCGCTTCAGCCGAATACCGAAATGCCTGCAGTGATTTCAGTGGAGGAAGACGCTTCATCAGACCCTCTATGGATAAATTTTTCTTAACCATAGAGCAGAATTAGTCGTTTGTCAGCTTCCAGAGTTATCCAGAAAATAGCTACTGTCATCAAGGCAAACGGAGATCGTCACCATGCACAGCAACAACACATGCTTAAGAGAACACCTGGCCGTCGGGCGTCCTGAAAGTGCTGTACGCAAGGCTTGTAATACTCACGTCCTGTCGCTGACATCCCTGCGACTGCTGCTGAGACACTGGTATCAGAACTGGCGTACACGACGCCAGCTGTCCCAGCTGGACAATCACCTGCTGAAGGATATCGGCGTGAGTATCGGCGAAGCCCAGCACGAAGCCGGCAAGCCGTTCTGGCGTGACTGATACAACCTGCAAAGACAACGCTTGAACATGCTCAAGCGGCACCGGACTCAGCCGGTCGATTCGACCAGACGAAGCAGATCGGTCAACTGCCGGAGTTCATGGACCCGCCCGCTGGCAGCCAACGCCGGCGGCAGTTCCACGCTCTGGGGATTCAGCCAGCAAACTGTCAACCCGACGGCCAGAGCCGGCTCGACATCTTTAGTCAGCGAATCGCCAACCATCACGACGTCATCGATCTGACAGCCCAATCGGGCCAGGATACTGGGGTAGTATTCAGGTGATGACTTACCCAATCCCAGGTTCTGGCGGCAGAAATAACCGCTTAAAAAGCGATCCATGCCCTGTCGTTCAAATTCGGTTCGAATCTCTGCTTCGGAGGAGTCCGCCGCACTGGTAGCGAGGTAGAGTTCGGCCCGGATCGATAAGCGTTCCAGCACCTGCCGAGCCCCTTCGACCAGATCAACCCGCGGCCAGTCGGCCATCTTGCCCTGAAAACGCAGGGGATCGATACGCGAGTGATCCACCATCAGGGTGTCACCCCAGTCGAACAGAAAGATCGGTTGGTTGAGCAAAGCCATCGCGAAAGCCCGGCGGGTTAACCGACCGTAAACGACAGCAGCATGCTGATATGACTGACCGGCCGACCGCTTTGCTGCTGCCAGGTATTGAAGGCATCCTGCACTTTCTGCAGATCCCGTTTGGCGGTTGGGGCCTTATCCACAACCCCCTGCGCCTTCAGCGCCGCAATCACATCATGACTGAGCCGGAACGTATCCTTGCCCACCATGCGCAGGAACGAGGCTCCTGATTGTCCGCCCAACTGAGCTCCGCGTTTTTTCAACAGCGCCCAGAGGCCGATAATATCGTCCACCGGCCAATCGGCGATAAAGCGCCCGAATCCACCATGGGTTTGTGACAGCTCATGGACCATCAACGCGTTGGTTCGGATCGACTTGATCTTGCCCCAATGGCGGATAATGGCTTTGTTCTGCATCTGGGCCTCGAGCTGCTCATCGCTCATATAGGTCAGTTTCAGCGGGTCAAAGCCGAAAAACGCTGTCTCGAAGGCGGGCCACTTACTGTCCACCAGTGAGTGCTTCAACCCTGCACGGAACACCCGTCGACACATATCCGACAGGTAGCGATCATCCGAGATCATCGCCAGTTGTTCCGGCGTTTTTACCTCCGGCAAACGACTGAACGCGTAATCGGCATCCTCGCGGTTGCTGACATGCTCCAGAATCCAGTCAAAGTTCTTCATCTTGATCCCGCTCTGCGTCAAAGGGGACACACTGTAGCGTCCCTTGGCTTTGTTCGGCAAGGAAGCAAGAATCCGATAACGCCCGAAGCATCATCACGGCTGAATACCGTTATTAGCCTTTCCGGCCGACATCGCAGGTGCCGACTTTACCGGGTCACCTGCGACTCAGAGGTCCGAGAGAACTACAGCTGTTCGGCCAGGAATTCCCCGAACCGCTTCCACGACTGGGTGTCGGCCTCTTCCCGATAACGGGGCGAACCAAAAACGGTGAAAGCGTGGGGGGCGCCACTGTAGGTGATCATCTCATGGGGAACCGAGCTGGCCTCCAGCTGCTCACCCAGCGCGGCGAACTGGCTCAGCGGGATGGCGGTATCGGCACTGCCGTGCATCACCAGCACCTTGGAGCGGGTCGCGCTGTAATTCTGCCCCTCAGGGGTTTTCAGGCCACCATGAAAGGTGGCGAATCCCTTCAAATCGACCCCGGATCGGGCCCATTCCAAGACCGCCGCACCACCGAAACAGTATCCGGCTGCCACTGCCTGGGTCACATTTGCCCCTTTACCCCGGGCCACCTCCAGCGCGCCGTTCATCAAAGCCCGCATCTTGTCGCGATCCTTATACAGCTCACCGGTATGCTGACGCTTGTCCTTCACTTCGGTCGGCCGAACCCCTTTTCCGAACAGATCCATCGCAAACACGGCATACCCCATCGCCGACAGCATCTGGGCACGTTTGACTTCGTAGTCGGTCAAGCCGTCCCAGTCATGGATCAGCAGCACCAACGGCGCATTCTCCGACGGGCTGATGTAATACCCTTCGTAATCTTGCCCATCAACCTGGTAGGTCAGCATGCCGCCATGATGCTGGGCCATCAGCTGAGTACTGGTCGCCAGCAACAGTGTTGCCAACGCGGATATGAATCTTTTCATCAGGGCTTCCTCCGATCTCCAACCCGTAACAATTCCGATTAAACCGCTCGGAAATTAAGTGTAGCTACTGCTGGATGATTTGCGTCGATCCAATCCAGCCCGATAATCCAACCCGATAAAAGGCCGCCAAAGCCCGTACTTTGTACCTTTGTACCTTTGCCCACTTCCACGCCTCCTGAGCGACACGTATGATTGAGTGTTTACACCACACTCAGCCGGTTGCACGGGATAAAGGGGAAGAGATGTCCGTCGTCAGGAAATCAAACAAGCTGATCAACGTCTGCTATGACATTCGTGGACCGGTTCTGGAAGAGGCCAAGCGTCTCGAAGAGGAAGGTCAGCGGATCATCAAGTTGAATATCGGCAACCCGGCACCGTTCGGATTTGATTCTCCCGAAGAGATCATCCAGGACGTGATCCATAACCTGCCCTCGGCCCAGGGTTACTGTGATTCCAAAGGCTTGTTCGCAGCCCGCAAGGCGGTGATGCATGAAACCCAGCGTTTGAAGATCCCCGGTGTCACCATCGACGACATCTATCTGGGCAACGGCGTCAGCGAGCTGATCGTGATGGCGATGCAGGCGCTGATCAATGACAATGACGAGATGCTGATCCCGGCGCCGGACTACCCGCTCTGGACTGCGGCCGTCAGCCTGGCCGGCGGCAACCCGGTTCATTACCAATGCGACGAGCAGGCCGACTGGTATCCGGATATCGATGATATCCGCAGCAAGATCACCGATCGGACCCGCGGTATCGTGGTGATCAACCCCAACAACCCCACCGGCGCGGTCTACCCGCCCGAATTGTTGGAGCAGATCATCGAGCTGGCGCGCCAGCATAATCTGATCCTGTTCGCCGACGAGATCTACGACAAGATCCTGTTCGATGATGCTGTTCACACCCCGATGGCTTCACTGAGCGATGATGTGCTGACGCTGACCTTCAACGGCCTGTCCAAGACGTATCGATCAGCGGGCTTCCGCTCCGGCTGGATGATCATCAGCGGTCCCAAACACCGCGCTCGAGACTATGTCGAAGGGCTCGACATGCTGTCCAACATGCGACTCTGCGCCAATGTCCCGGCCCAGAATGCGATCCAGACCGCCTTGGGAGGCTATCAGAGTATCCAGGAGTTGATCGTGCCCGGCGGTCGACTGCGGGATCAACGCGACGCGGCCTACGAGATGCTGACCCAGATTCCCGGGGTCAGCTGCGTCAAGCCCAAGGGCGCCATGTACCTGTTCCCGAAACTGGATCCCAAGATGTATCCGATCCACAACGATGAGAAGCTGGCGCTGGATCTGCTGATTCAGCAAAAGATCCTGATCGTACAGGGCTCCGGCTTCAATCTGCCGGACACGCAGCATTTCCGAATTGTGTTCCTGCCCCGTGAGGATGACCTGCGCGACGCCATCGGACGAATCGGCACCTTCCTGTCCAGTTACCAACAATAAGCTCAGGGCGGCGCCCCTTGCCGAGCGCCGCTTTAGTTACTAGGATGGCCCTAACTTATGGAAAGCGGAGTTTCCTGATGGTACGCATCGCGGTTCTGCTCATGGCGCTGTTATCAGTCAACAGCTACGCCGAAACCCCCAACAACATTGCTGCCCTGTGCAAGAAGGAATGGCCCGGTAACAAAGGCATGCAAACCTTCTGCATCAAAGAGAAGCGCAACTATCAAGACTGGATGAAGTACGTGCGCAAACGGGTATACCGCGACGAAGATGAGCGCGAGAAGATCGACGAGTGTATCGGCGATCATAAACCGGATTACCGCAAAGCCTACGATTGTTACTTTGATAGCGGCGTGTTTAACATTAGCTTGTTCTAAACGAAAACCTGCTAGACTCTGAGAGTCGATCTTAAAGATCGGCTCTTTTTTTATCTGCCTGACAGGTCCCCGATGATTCTTGGCACGCTGTTTACCCGTCGATCACGGGTTCAACTCTTCCTATTGATCACCGCCCTGCTACCCGCCAGCCTGATGGCCGGTCAAACGACTCCCGACCCGGTTCGTATTCTGACGCTACAGGACTTCAAGCCCTTTATCTGGTGTGAAGAGGGAACTCCCAAAGGGATCGACATCGATATCATCCGGGTCCTGTTTGAACGGGCGCAGCGCAGCTACACCTTGGAATGCCAGCCCTGGAAACGGGCCCTGAACCTGATCAAGACCGGCCGGGCCGATATGCTGCTGTCGGCTTACAAAACTGAAGAGCGGCAGCAGTTCGCTTACTTCTCCTCCCTGCCGATTCACCTTAGCAGCTTCAATTTGTTCACCCCCCGAGGCCAACATTTCAAATTTACCGGTATTGAGAGCCTTAACGGTTATCGCATCGGGATACCGGCCGGTTACAGCCTGGGAGCGGAGTTTGACGCAGCCAGCAAGGCCGGCGCCTTCAAAGTCAGTCCGAGCTACAGTACCGAAAGTGGCCTGATGATGCTGCTTAAGGGACGGATCGACCTGTACATCGACAGTAAGCAGGTGGTCCGCTATACCGCCAACCAGATAGGTCTCAACGAGGCGATCAGCATGGTGCAGCAACCTCTGAGCAAACCTCGCCCGGCCTATTTCATGTTCTCCAAGGCCTCAACGGTGGTGGAAAAACAAAACCTGCTGGCGATCCTGGACGAGTCCCTGGCCCAAGTTTGGTCTGACGGCACCATGGAAAGAATCGTCAAAGCCTACACACACCCTGACTCCCATCAAGAAAGTCGCTTGTTTAACTCGCTTTTTCCCCTGGTTAGCTACCATACTTACAGCCGCTGAGATTCTACGACTTAAGTAGGTATACTAGCGCACCCTCATCGGAGGGAACGGCCCAAAAAAATACTTATAAGGCAGGTCAGGACCAGACCTCCCAACCTCAATAGCAAGGACACAAAAGTTAGTAGTGAGTCCGTGTCGGAAATACGGATCGGGAGAGATACATGCAAGTAACCCAGAAAGTTGCGCTGGTGGCCTCCACCATCGTAGCGCTAGCCTTTACTCTATTTTCTTGGCTGCAGTACCACTCGGTGCAGCAAGCCCTCTATGAGAAAACCGAAAATAGCGTGGCAGAGTCTTCTGTTGTGCTGTCACACCAGATCACCAACTGGCTCAACGGCAAGCTGTCGCTGATCGACATGATGGCCGAGAGCATCGACGCCGAGTTTAGCGGCGACAGCATCCAGCGGGTGTTCGATACCCCGATGCTGAAGGACGAATTCATCCTGATTTTCGGCGGACTCGATACCGACGGAGCCCGGATTACCAATGACCCGAGCTGGAATCCAACCAATTGGGACGCGCGAAAGCGCCCCTGGTATCCCTATGCCCGCTCCAATAAGCAGGCCGTATTGACCGACCCCTACCCGGATGCCGCCAGCGGTGAGATCCTGATCTCTGCGGTGGCCAACTTTACCGATAACGGCAAGTTTATGGGGGCCTTCGGCGGCGACCTGAGCCTGAAGACCGTGTCCGATGCGGTCAACACGCTCAATTTCAACGGCACCGGTTACGCCTTCCTGTTGAATGCCAACGGCGGCATCATCAGCCACCCGAACGAGGAGCTGAACGGCAAACAGATCAGCGAACTGTTCAGCGGCAAGCAGCCGCAACTCAGCGGCGAGCTGCAGGAACTGGAGAGCAACGGCAGCAAGGTACTGACCGCCTACAAAGCACTGGACAACCTGCACGGCAGCCAGTGGCTGATCGGTGTTGTGCTGGAGAAGAACAAGGTAATGGCGGCCGCCAACGCCTTCGGCACCCGCGCCATCATCGGTACCGTGATCAGCGTCTTGGCCTGTATTCTGGTGCTCTACTTCACCATGGGTCACCTGCTGAAGCCGCTGACCGGTTTGCGTCTGTCACTGCAGGAGATCAACAAGGGTGAGGGCGATCTGACCCGACGCTTGGATGTCAGCAGCAAGGACGAGTTCGGCCTGCTTTCCGGTGACTTCAACCAGTTTATCGAACATCTGCAGAAACTGATCTCCGAAACCAAGGAAGTTTCGCAGGAGATTCGCAACAACACGGAGCAGACCTCCGAGTCGTCCAATAGCGCCGCCGGTCTGTTGGAGCAGCAGCTGCAGGAGCTGGATCAGCTGGCCACGGCGATGAACGAGATGGCCTCGACCGCCCAGGATGTTGCCAGCAATGCCCAGCTCGCCGCTGATTCGGCCAAGGCCGCCGATGGCGCCGCCGAACAGGGGGTCAGCGTGGTCTCCCGTACCACCGAGTCGATCCAAAAGCTCAGCAGCGATATGGACGAGGCGGTCAGCACCATCAGCGAGCTGGCCAACTACAGCAACAATATCGAATCGATCCTGACGGTCATCACCGGGATCGCCGAGCAGACCAACCTGCTGGCACTGAACGCCGCCATTGAAGCAGCCCGGGCCGGAGAACAAGGTCGTGGTTTCGCGGTGGTTGCCGACGAAGTTCGGGCATTGGCGTCTCGTACCCAGGAGTCGACTGAAGAGATTCAGAAGATGATTGAGCAACTGCAAAATGGTGTTCGCAAAGCCGAACATACCATCAACGAGTCCCGCCAGATGGCCAGCGATACCAACGAGGTTGCGGCGGAGGCCAACCTGGCCCTGTCGGAAATCCGCGAAGGTATTCGTCAGATCAACGATATGACAATTCATATCGCGACGGCGGCCGAAGAGCAGAGTGCGACCAGCGAAGAGATCAATCGCAACACCACCAACATCCGCGATATCTGCCAGAACGTGTCCCATAGCGCGCAACAGCAGTCGACGCTTTGCGGAACCATGGTAGAACTGACCCGCAGTCAGGACCGGACCCTGAACCAGTTCAAGGTCTAATTTCCCGACAGATCTTGGGCATCTCGCTCAACCCTACACCCCGGCCCTGCTGCCGGGGTGTTTTCGTTTGGATGATCGATAATTCCGCGCGACTCCCCCTCAGTGATCTTTATCAAAAACTTATATCTATCAACAAACTAACTACCAATAACCGGTCATTTAGCGGCTTTGGTTGCATAGCGGTTCGACCGATATCCCCCTAGTATTCGTTTCGATAATCACAAGGAATTCAGGTCGATGAAAACAAAAATCAACGTAGCAAAACCGCTGGTTATCCTGCACGGCGATGAGATGGCGCAGGTGGCCTTTGAGCAGATTCTCGAACAGTTCATCCACCGCCATCTGGAGATTGAGTTGGTGGAGATAGACCTGACCGCCGAAAACCGCCTGATCACCAACGGCGAGGCGGTGCGCGATGCGATCAAAGCGCTGAAGACCCACGGGGTCGGGATCAAGAATGCCGGCATGACCGTGAACCGCAGCCAATTGGACGAGCTGCTGGCCAAACACCCGGATATCGACGAAAACCAGCTCGACAAGCTGGCCACCAAGTCGCCCAACGGCGCGATTCGCAAAGGGATCGGCGGCAACATTACCCGCGAAGATATCCAGTTCCGCAACCTGCAACAGAATCCGCCGAACTGGATCGGTCGGGATATCGATGTCGATACCATGGAGCACGGCGGCAACAAACACAGCGCCAACGCGCTATCCAAAGCCACCGGTGTCGTCAAGCTGATGTTCGTCGGCTCCAGCGGCGATCCGGTGGAACTGCACCGCCGCAAGATCAAAAAGGGCGACCCCTGGTTGCTCTCGACCAACGACCTGGAAGACGTTCGACACTGGGCTCACCGATTTTTCCAACGTGCCCTTGATGAACAGCGCGACGCTTACCTGGGACTCAAGGACACCGTGATCCCTGGCTACGATGGGGTAATGCGTGAAGCGATCGAAACTATCTATTTTGAGCAGTACAAGGCCCAGTTCGAACAGGCCGGCCTGAATTACCACTACGAACTGATCGATGCCCAGGCGGCCCGGATCATCGCCAATCCGCCGGAGCGAGCGCTTTGGGGCGTGCCGGACAACACCACCGGTCGGAAGCTGTTCAAACTGGTGCGGGAATTGAAGAAGTACGGCATTCCCAGCCGCGATTCCAACACCTCCATCTCACGGATGAGCGCCGGCGGTGGCGACCAGTACGGCAGCTTCAATATGCCGGTCCCCGAAGACGGGATCGTTAAGGTGGTGATCGACGGTGTCGAAAAGCACGCCCGTGAGGTCAAGGCCGGTGATCCGATCCTGTTGATGAGCAACGACCGCCGCGCCATCAAAGACTGGGTCCGGCAGGTATTCGAGGACGCCTCGCGCAACAGCAAGGAGGTCTACTTCGGCCTCAAGCGTGAATACATGGAATACGATGACGTCTTCAGCGACGTGATTAACGAGGTTCGCACTGAGCTGGCGGCCGACAACACCGCACCACCCTCTTTCATGATCATGCGCCCGTCAGCCCAGCTGAAAAAGATGATCGCCGATCCGGCCCGCAGCGCCATCTATCCGGCACTGAACCTGGACGGGGATATCTTCTCCGATATCTCCGCCGCACTGGGCGGCAGCCTGGCCACCGCCAGTTCGATCATCCTCAGCAAGGACGGCACCCTGCTCTACGAAGCGCCCCACGGCACCGCCCACGACCTCTACCTGCGCTATCAGGAGACCGACGGCAAGGAGGCCAACTTCAACTCCTCAGCACTGCTCTATGCCGTCGCCAACGCCCTGGAGACCCTGGGCGAGCGTGAGCAGAACCAGCCGCTGATCGATTACGCCCTGGGGTTGAAAGAAGCGCTGATCGAGACGGTCGCGCAGGGCACCATCACCGGCGACCTGAAGGGCAAGACCCTGGAGCCCGACAACGAGAAGATTGTCGACCTGTACGGGTTCCTGGATGCGATCGAAGCCAACCTGCCTTCCGGCCTATAGAGCAATCGGCAGACTGTAACCGCCCCTCTGCGATACCTCACTGACCGAGCGGCGCGGTGAGGTATCTGGCGCCGATCAGCGCGAATCATCCTCCCCTTCGGGCGAATCGATTCGGTTCATCCGGTTCAAATCCCCCGCAATAGCCGAGGTGGTGGCCGCCGCCGCCAACTTGGGATCGACCGCCGCGGTCTGATGGGACCCACTCGCAGCCGCACCCTCAGTCGTGGCAGACTTTTCATCCCCTTCCGGATTTTCAGGCTGAGGCATCAGCACATGCACCGCACGGTGGGCGAAGTGAATGCCATGGGCTTCCAGCCCTTCCTTCACCCGGCGATAGGCTTCACGTCGGATGATCCACTGCTCGCCCGGCTTGGAGGTAAATTTCATCCGGAAAATCAGCGCCGACTCCTCTACCCGCATCACACCCTGGGATTTCAACGGAAGAATGATATTAGGCCCCATCTCCTCATCATCCATCATCGCCAAGCCGATCTTCTTGATGATCTTGCGCACCTTCTCAACGTCGGTATCGTAGGGCAGGCGAAACTCCAGTTTCATCGTCACCCAGTCACGGGACAGGTTTTTGACCGTGGCGATCTCGCTGTAGGGAATCGTCTGCACCGCCCCCAGGTGATGACGTAACCGCATCGAGCGGATGGAAATATTCTCCACCGTGCCGCGCATGCTCGCCGCCTCGATGTACTCGCCCCGTCGAAACGCGTCATCGAGCAGGAAGAACACCCCGGAGATCACATCCGCCACCAACTTCTGGGCCCCGAAGCCGACCGCGATACCGACCACACCGGCACCGGCCAAGAGAGGGCCGATCTCCACCCCCAGCGAGCTGAGGATCGACAGCACCACCGTCACCACCAGGATCGCGAGGATAAAGGAGCGCATCAGCGGTAACAGGGTTTCGGTACGGGTCGCTCCGCCACCGCCGCCCTCGCCCTCAGGGGTCTCGCTCTGCTGCTCTGCCTGTTCTGGCAAACGACGCTCGATGGCGGACTGGATCAGCTCCCAGGCAATAAAGGCCACCAGGGTAATCACCAGCATATCCACCAGTGCCTGCAACAGCTGGCGTACCCAACCAGCCTCCATCATCGCCATGGTCTTGTAGCCCCAGCCCTCGGCCAGGAAAAACACCGCCAACGCCAGCAGGATCAAACGCAGGCCGTTCTGCAGGATGCTGCAAAAGCGCTTCGAACGCAGTTCGAAACGAGGGCTCTGCAGCAAGCGAACCGTCACCAGATTGGCTAACAAGGCGGCAAAGAGTCGATCGACCAGCGGGAACAGCAGCGTGATCCACCAACTGATCGACAGTTGCTCGGCCGCCGCCCTGTCACCGACAAAGATCGAATAACCCCACAGCATCCATAGACTCAGCAACCAGATACTGGCCAGAATCGGCCATGACTGGACCACCACCTGTTTGAGGTTGGTATCACGGGCATCCGGGTTGCTGAACATCTGGGTGATCGTGGCCCGTTGATTCCACACGAAGGCATTCACCATCAGGTTCAACACCAAACCCGCTGTCGGCAGCAACAGCTGCACCATGATCGGCTCCATTCCCAGCGCCACGGCCAACCCGATGCCGTTAACCAGCGCGCCGTAGTAGAGGCTGAAGGCAAATACCCACCAGTAGATCCTGGCTGCCTGCCGGCAGTGTAGAGCCAGCGGCCTGATCCCCTTGGCGTGAGGCGCCAGCACCGCCTGCGCCAGCACCATCACCAGCCGGACCGTCACCATCATGCTCAATATCGCCAACAGCGCCGAGCGCCAGGACGATTGCGCCTCGGTGACCAGCAAGGCCAGTACCAGAGCTCCCAGGCCGAAGACGCCAATGCCGATCGCGTTGAAAACCATCCGCAAACTCAGGTAGCTGAGCGTGGTTACCCAGTTATCGGAGTTCTGGTGCGAGATATTGTCCGCCAACCGCTGTAGGCGCCAGCCAAACAGCTTCTCCGCGACCACCCCTGCCAACAACATGGCGCCGACCCAGAGCAACAGTTCCCCGATCCCCAGCCAGCCCTGCTCAGCGCTGAGACTCTGCCAGATCCGTTGCTGCTGCTGATCCCAGCCGGCGAGGCTGGTTTTCAACTGCGCCAGGCTCTGCTCAAAGCGGCTGGAGGTCTGCTGAACCTGCTCCATCATGCTCGATTGCCCACCGGCGTCAGGCTGATTTTCCGAACCTGCGCCGTCATCGGCGGTGGCCATCATCTCCATCAACGTTTGCCGAACCTCGGCATCGGTCAGGTGGGAGATATCCTCTCCTTCAGCGACGCTGTGATGGGAGAACAGCAGCACCACGCTCATCAGTAGCCAGCCGGTCAGCGCACGAAGTCGGTGGGTAAAACGCTCAGGAACGGGCATGTAACATCCTCTGTACAGGTGGGATCAGCGTCGGGTCTTAGATAAGTTGAAAAAATTGTAGGGGCAGCCCATCCCGGAATCAATCGGACTCTGTTCGGGACTTCAACCCAACAGGTTCGAGAAAGCTGGATAAATCAGTGGCCTGAAGGGGCAGCAACCCAAGCACCTAAGCCTGGGGAGGGCATCTGGGGCTAGGTGCAGAGGTAGGAAAAGGACAACAACGATAGCCCGGGTCACCACGGGCAGGGACCGAGCGCTGCATGCCGAGGGTCAGGTTGCGGTTACCAGTCCAGGTCCCGCCGGTCGAACAGCGATGCACTTAATGTCGGCTGGTGGTAATGCTGACAGAGCCCGTCTACCAATCGTTGTGCCCGATCGCTAAGCCCCTGCTCCAGATATCGCAGCACCTGGGCGTAAACATTGTCCTTAAAGGCGCGGGTATCGGTGGCCTCGCCGTTAAGGTTGTCGCAGCTGATACGGAAATAAAAACCACAGGCCCTGGCAATGATCCACTCCAACGCCTGGGGTTTGACCTCAACCTTTTCGAACTCGGCCTGCTCGTCGGCGGTGCGGCCGTCGGGGCGATACCAGTAGCCGAAGTCCTCCAATAGACGCCGCTGCGGCCCGGCAATCAGCCAGTGGCTGATCTCGTGCAGCGCACTGGCAAAGTAACCGTGGGCAAAGACAATCCGGTGGTGGGGATGCTCGGCATCGGCCGGCAGGTAGATCGGCTCATCGTCGCCGCGTACCAACTCGGTGTTATGACTGTCGACAAACAACCCATTGAACAACGCAATCAATTCATCGCAATCATGCGCTTGCGTGGCAGGATCTTGCGAGACGGAGAGGGGTTCCTGAGATACGGCAACCGTCTGCTGGCACATCAGAACGGCTCCCACTGGTTGTCTTTAAGCCACCAGGAGATACCGTTGTTGCGATCGATCCGCGCCGCGACAAAGCCTTTGATGTCGTTGGGGTTGGGTTGCATCACCACTTGGTATTCAGACTCGGGCAACACCCCGACCTCTTGAATCTCGAACCAATCGCCCCCGTCAGCCTTCCAGGTCGTTCCGCTGCTACGATCCAGCTTTAACAGAATCCAGCCCTTACTGCTGTAAACCGATACCAACTGGTAGGGCGCCCGATCCGTGACTGAAGAGTTAACCACCGACGGCTGTGAAGTCTCGGCCGACATCTGTTCGAGCCGGAACACCAGTTCGGTCAACTGGTCCAGCGTCGAAGGACCGGCGTTCTGCTCCATCTGGCGCTGCACCTGCTGGGTCTGCAGCTGCTGCAACCGCTGCAGCCCGGCCAGCTGTTGGCCGTTCTGAACACTGATCCGCTCGATCCGCTGGTTCAGTTCGATCAGTTTCTCCTGCATCAACATGATGCGTTGTTCGACCGATTCGAACCGTTCGGCGTTGGCATCATTGACGCGCTGGGCCAATTCCGCGGCGGCTGCCGGCTGAGGAGCCACAGCCGGGGCCTGTTCAGCGCTGGGCTGTACCGCATTGGCCTGGCACCCGGCCAGGCCCAGCAATGTGATCGTCAGTAACAGCGGCGAAAATCTAGCCATCATTCGGTTTCCATCATCGTAGGTTCGCCAGAGTCTATCAGAGCGACAGGATATCCAGCAGCTCCGGCTGGGTTTCGTCGGTTGCGGCACCCGCCAGGGTGAAGTTGTCAAAGTCGAACAGCTGATTATCCACCAGGTGGGACGGCACCACATTCTTGAGACTGCGGAACATCACCTCGATCCGGCCGGGGAAACGCTTGTCCCAGTCCTGCAACATCGCCTTGATCGCCTGACGCTGCAGGTTCTCCTGCGAACCGCACAGGTTACACGGAATGATCGGGAACTCGCGCAGTTCGGCATAACTGACGATATCTTTCTCGCGACAGTAAGCCATCGGTCGGATCACGATATTCTTGCCGTCATCGCTGCGCAGTTTCGGCGGCATGGTTTTGAGCTTGCCGCCGTAGAACATGTTCAGGAACAGGGTCTCCAGAATATCGTCACGGTGATGTCCCAGGGCGATCTTGGTAAAGCCGTGTTGCTGGGCAAAACGGTACAGGGTGCCGCGTCGCATCCGTGAGCAGAGACCGCAGGTGGTCTTACCCTCCGGCACCACCTCTTTGACCACCGAGTAGGTATCGCGCTCGATGATATGGAACGGGATATCCTGGCCGCTCAGATACTCGGGCAGTACATGCTCCGGGAAGCCGGGTTGTTTCTGGTCCAGGTTGACCGCCACCACTTCGAAATTGATCGGCGCACTCTTCTTCAAATTCAACAGAATATCGAGCATGGCGTAGGAATCTTTGCCACCCGACAAACAGGCCATCACCTTGTCGCCCTCTTCGATCATCGAAAAGTCATCGATCGCCCGCCCGACCTCACGGCGCAACCGCTTCTGCAGTTTGTTCAACCGGGTTTTCTGCTTCTTGGTCACCGCTTCCGGGCTATCTATTTCCGAACCGTCCGCCTCAGCAGATATCTGCGCTAACGCGGCATCGGTTGGCTCAACCATCTCGATCGTTTGAACGGCAATTTCAACAGCATCGGGGGCTTGAGGGTCAAAGGTCTGGGTCGACATCAGTACGAATCCGAATGGGGCAAACGACCCATCAACAGGGCCGTGCCTAAGGCTAAAACAGGCGCGCGATTGTACGCCAAAAGGGACATTGCAACCAGACAAAGCGATCAAAAAACAGCCAACTCCGCGGCCTGATCAGGGGCAAAATTGATCGGAGGCAAATCGGTTTAAATCAAACCGATCTCAGTGAAACTCAAAGGCCCAGATAGGCCCAGGACAGCAGCAGATAGCGCCCCAGTTTGCCGGTCACGATCATCAGCGCGCAGAGCCACAACGACTGTCGCAGCCAGCCACTGATCAGACACAAGGGGTCACCGATCAGCGGTAGCCAGGACAGCAGTAACACCGGGGCCCCATGACGCTGCAACCAACTCAAGGCTTGTTGCTGGCGCGGTTTCAACGGTCGGGACGGGAAGCGACGACCGAGCCAGTAGCCCATGCCCCAGGTCACCAGGCCGCCGAGGCTGTTACCGGCACCGGCGGTCAGCACCAGCAGCCAGACCGGATACTGAGCCTGTTCCAATAGATAAAGCAGCAGAATTTCTGAACCGCCGGGTAACAGTGTCGAGGCAATAAAGCCGGAGCTGAACAGTCCCCAGAGCGGCAACCAATCCATCATCTAATCCCAAGCGCCGCCGCTACAGTCGCTGCTGGCGTCGCAGCTCGAGCCGAACGCAGTGCAGCAGCGCCGGCTCGAAGCGATGATCCAGGCTTTCGGCCACCTGCTTCAGATCCCGAACACCGGCATCATGGAAATGCAGCAGCGCGGTTTCGATCTGTTGCTGTTCGGTATCGGTCAGCTCCAGCAGCTGTTCCAGCGGCACACCGTCGCGCTCGACCAGCGCCGCGATCTGTCCCATCACCTCGGAAATCCCGGCCCCCAGCCTCGCCGCCGCCTGCTGCGGCGTCATCCCGGCCCGCAACAGGGACTGCAGTTCGGCGCGTTGTTGTGCGGCAGCCTCGGCAACATTGTCGGCGCTGAAATCCTGCAACAGTTCGAGAAAATCATCGCCGTAGCGTTCCAGCTTGGTACGGCCCACCCCACTGATATGGGCGAACTGCGCCAACGTGGTCGGCTGCTGCTCGACCATCTCCATCAGGGTAGCGTCGTGGAAGATATAGAACGGCGGCACATCCTGCTCGTCGGCCAGCCGTTTACGCAGCTCACGCAACGCATCCCAGAGCTGTTGTTGCTGCGGATTCAAACGCTGATGACTGGCAACCCGTAATTTGCGGGATTCACCGGCGCGGGCAGCCCGTTTATCCTTGCGCAGCTGTAACGCCTGTTCGCCACGAAGCACCGGACGGCAGCGCTCGGACAATCGCAGCGCGCCGTAGTTATCGTGATCGACATCCAGCAGCCCATGGGCCACCAACTGGCGGAACAGCGAGCGCCACTCCTGCACGTTCAGCTCGGCACCGATACCGAAGGTGGACAGTTGCTGGTGGCGATACTGGCTGATCTTCTCGGTCTGCTTGCCGATCAGAATATCGATCACATGGCTGACCCCAAAGCGTTGGCCACTGCGGTACACCGTCGATAGCGCCTTGCGCGCCGCCTCGGTGCCGTCCCAGGTCTCGACCGGTTCCAGGCAGGTATCGCAATTGCCGCAGGGTTGATGATCCTGCTCGCCGAAATAACTCAGCAGCGCCTGACGGCGACAGCTGGTCACCTCACACAGCCCCAGCATCGCTTCCAGTCGCTGCCGCTCGACCTGTTTCTGCAGTTCCTCGGCATCGGAACTTTCCAGCATCTGACGCAGGAAGATCACATCCTGCAGTCCATACACCATCCAGGCATCGGCCGGCTCGCCGTCACGACCCGCACGCCCGGTCTCCTGGTAGTAAGCCTCGATACTCTTGGGCAGATCCAGGTGGGCGACAAAGCGAACATTGGGCTTGTCGATTCCCATGCCGAAGGCGATGGTGGCCACTACGATCACCCCCTCTTCGGTCAGAAAACGGTGCTGATGCCGGGCCCGGGTCTCGGCCGGCAGACCGGCATGGTACGGCAGCGCCTGCCAACCCTCGGCGCACAGAAAAGCCGCCGTTTCCTCAACTTTCTTGCGCGACAGACAGTAGACGATACCGGCATCGTCGGGGTGTTCGGTCTGCAGAAATTTCTTCAGCTGCTGTCGGGCGCTCTGCTTCTGGGCAATACGGTAGCGGATATTGGGGCGATCAAAGCCCTGCACGAACACCGCTGCCTGCTCCAACGCCAACCGACGGATAATCTCCTCGCGGGTGCGCTGATCGGCGGTTGCCGTCAACGCAATACGGGGCACCTGCGGAAACTGCTCGTGCAGTACCGACAGTTTCAGGTATTCAGGGCGGAAATCATGGCCCCACTGGGAAACACAGTGGGCCTCGTCGATCGCAAACAGCGACAATTTGACGCTCGACAGCATCCCCAGGGTGCGGGACTGTAGCAGTCGCTCCGGGGCGATGTAGAGCAGCTCCAGCTCTCCATTGAGCAGCGAATCCTCCACCCCGCGAGCCGCTTCCGGATCCAGGGTCGAATTCAGGTAGGCGGCACGAATCCCCAGTTGCGACAGCGCCTGGACCTGATCCTGCATCAACGCGATCAACGGCGAAACCACCAACGCGGTGCCTTCGCGGATCAGCGCCGGCAGTTGGTAACAGAGGGATTTCCCGCCACCGGTGGGCATCAACACCAACGCATCGCCGCCCTGCAGCAGGTTATCGATCACCTGATCCTGGGGGGGACGAAACTGGTCGTAGCCGAAGGTGGCGCGCAGGCGCTCGAGAGCAAGATTTAGCATGGCGGCTGATTATCCGGGATCGGTCCCTCGCTGCAAACCTTTTCGTGCTGTTGTCCCGGCGGAATGATCATTTTTCCTTTCGACACAGGACAGTACCTTCTGTGGCCCCCAGCGAGTACAATGGCGCCAGTTTAACTATCCAGGCCACCAGAGAGACGCCATGACCGAACTAGCCAACGCCAGCCCCCTCGACGAAGCCGAAATTGATGAGCTGGAGGCTTTTCTGTTTTCCGATTTGGTTTCTGAAGAGGCGCTGGACTATCCCAGCCTTCACGGCCTATTGAGCGCGGTGGCGATCTGTCCGACAGTTATCGACAAAGCCGAGTGGCTGGAAGCGATCTTCGACGGCCAACCCCGTTATGCCGACGACGCTCAACAACTACGCATCGAATCCCTGCTGCTAAGAGAACTGGATGGTATTCGTACCGAACTGGACCACGAAGAACCGCCGGAACTGCCCTGCGATCTGGAACTGGATGAAGACTCGCTGCTGACCCCGTGGAGCCAGGGCTTTATGGAAGGAGTGTTTATGCGCGAAGAAGATTGGTTCGGCAGCAACGAGGAGCAGGTCGCCGAGCTGCTGCTGCCGATCATGATCGCGTCCAAACTGTTCGACGACGATGCTGAGCTGCAGCAGATGCGCGCCAATCCGAAACTGATTCAAGGGCTCTGTCAGGAGATTCCCGATCTACTGACCGATCTTTATCTGCTGTTTCGGGTACCGGACCAAGGTCAGCCCAAGGGGCCGAAAGGCAAGGCTGGAAAAGCCAAGTCCGGCCGCAAACGTTAACGATCCGGATCGGATCAAGCTACGCCGGTCATTCCTGCGGCTCCGGTCATCCAACCGGAGCCCGATATCAGATTCAGAGGCTATCCGACATTACGCTGTTTGATCTTGGCGACAACCAGCCCCACAACCATACCGGCTCCAAAAGCGCTTAACAGCGGCCACATCCCCCAGTCCAACGCCAACACAGCCAGCGCGGCCACCAGAGCCAACACAAAGGCGATCCACTGCGCCGCCAGAAAACGCTTCGAAGGCGCCGCATAGTATGCACTGAGCACCCCCGCCAAACCCGTCAGACCGGCGACCAGTAGAAATATCACCTTTTCCACCGCCAACAGATCACCGCTGTAGCAGCTACCCTCAAAACGCGTCTGATCGGGACAGGCAATATCGAGAAACAACAGATAGCTACCGGTACCCAGCGCCATTACCAGAGCGCCGACCGCAGCAACCACCAGAGGCAGCGCCATCCAGCGCCAGACCGAGCCTTCAGACATGAAATTTCACTCCTGGGACACTATGAGCAACCTGACCGTGTCGCCACGTCAGGTTATGTAGCGGCAGGGTATACCAGCAGCACGGAAGTCGAATTGATATGGGTCAGAAGCCGAATGGCTTTACGACAACCAGGCTGCAAACTCCGAGCTGCGACCCTGGACTTCAAACCCTAGCCCAGGGTTTTACCGGCTCTCCTCATCGGGGGGCTTTCTCGGGAATCAGCTGCAGCGCTTTGAGCATCATCCGCCGACCGGTTTGCCACTTTTGCTCAAGACTCATATCCGCGCGTTCCAGGCTGATCTGGATCGAGTAAGCCGCCATCAAGGCCGCCTTGCACAGCATCCGGTTGGGCTTGAGATAGCCCATCGATACCAACGGCTGCTCAAACAGTTCGAGGATAAAATAGCGATACCCCCGGGAGAACTCCCGCAACTCGGGCAGGCGATCAACTTCAACCAACAGCGCCGGCAGCCGGGAACCCTGGTCCAGTGTCAGTTTCAGATGGGCATCGATCACGGTGACAAAAAGCTCATCGGCGTCGGAGAACGATTGGCCACTGACGGCATTGCGTAGTGCTTCGGAAGTGAGTTCCACTTCGCTCTCCAGCAGACGCTTGAGCACCTCTTCCTTGCTCTTGAAGAACCGATAGAAGTGGGTACGCGAGGTATTGGAAGCAGCCAGAATATCGGCCACCCGACAATCATGGTATCCCAGATCCGCAAACGCCTTGGCAGCCCCCTGCAGAATCGTTCGATCTGCATTACTGCCCCGCGGCCGTCCACGCTTTCGCTTAACCGGCAATTCCGCCGTTTCCAACTGTTGATTCATCGTCCTAATGCCTCATGTTGCCAGGCCAACCGCCCTCATCCATCAAAAAATTGGTACTTAAAAAACGGGCAGGCCTCACCCACCCATCAATCAACCTGCGGCAAACATATTAGAGAAGCCTAAACGAATTATAGCCTGAACCCCAGGCTATAGAAGCCGCGGCGGGAGCGGTTTTACGATTCTCCGATCCAGCCTGTGATAAGCACCAACCTTGCAGTTGCGATGACGTCTCCGCCCAGTATCCTTACAAAATGTGTGTTTATACCTTATAGACACAGGCGGAGTAAATAGACGTCGGCGAGCTTTAGAACGAGTTTGAATAATACCCCAACGGCCGAGGAGCCGCGCCTGGACAAGCTGGCCAGGCGACAGCACCGCTCAAAGCTGGAGAAAAAGTTGCGTTAAAGCCGATTGGCCAGACCCAACTGGGCAGGGTAAGGCTTTAGATAACGCTGACCACGGATATAGTCGCTACCGTGCAGATTAACGTAGTGCTCCAGCATCGCCAGCGGCGTGGCCAGATTCACCTCGCCGTCACGGTAACGTTCGATCAGTGTCAGTATCTGCCGGCGCGCCTGTTGCTGCACAGAACGCTTCAGATAGCCAAAGATATGCAGCAGAACATTGCAGTGGTTCCGACGGCTGGCCGGTTTCGCAATTGCCTGCATAAAACGCTGATGATACTGGTCCCGCAACGTCGCAATCTGGCCCGGCTCCGCTTCGGCCAGTAACCGCCCCAGACTCCGATACTCGGTTTGAGAGTGTGCCATCAACACATACTTGTAGTCGCGGTGGAATGCCATCAATCGACCCAGGCTCAGATTGCCATCGACCAGCACGCGGAAATGGTGGTGGGCATAAACCCGCAAAATGAAATTCTCCCGCAGTCGATCATCATTGAGTCGCCCCTCCTCTTCGACTGGCAGGTCCGGGTAGCGCGCCTTCAAGGTTTGGGTGAACAATCCCATGCTTCGTTGCGGGTGAGGATGACCATTGGCTTGGTAGACCTTGACCCTTTCGAGTCCGCAACTGGGCGAATTCTTCATCAAGATATAACCGTCGAGCTGCGCCAGCGAATCCATCACCGGCGTCACCGCCTGCTGGAAGCGCTCGGTGACCTCCTGTTGTTGATCATTGGAAAACACCAAGCGGGGGGCGTTGGGGTCCCCCACCAGTCGCAATGTGGGTCTAGGAACGCCCAATCCAGTGGCGACTTCCGGACAAAAACTGCGAAAGTTAAAATGCTCCGCCAGCAAGCGGGTGCAGAGCTTGGAATGACTGTGTCCACCGTTGTAGCGAACTTCATTCCCCAGCAGACAACTACTGATCCCAACGGAAATGGCGCCGGCCTGGGTCGAAATACTGGTCTCATCGGTTGTTGAGGTGGCAATAAGTTTCATCAGTTAGCCCTCCGGAGTCAGATTGAGCGCTGGTTACCGCTGACATCAACAGCATGAATAGATCAAAAAATAACCTATAAATTTGTTTTTGTCCAAGACAAATAGTATTTTTACTATGGAGTCATATTAATCACCCATTGGATCTGAGCCGATGAACGATCGCTCTACCGGATTGATAACCATTGATGACGTTGCCCGGGATACCGGCCTGGGCAAGGACACCCTCAGAGTTTGGGAGCGTCGCTACGGCTTTCCCAACCCCGGTCGTACCGAGACGGGTGAACGCTGCTATTCAGCCGAACAACTCCAACGTCTTCGGCTGATCTGTCGCCTGATCAATCAGGGCAAACGACCCGGCGCGGTCGTACCGTTAACCACCCGGGAACTGCAAGCCCTGGCCCAGGAAGCCGGGCAAGCCTCACCCGAAGAGATCGACCCGCAGATCGACGCATTGGTGTCTCTGTTAAAAGCCGGCCAAACCACGGAATTTCGTCAACAGCTGGCGCTGCGTGTTAACCAACAGGGCCCCAAAGGCTTCATTCACCAGACCGCCGAACCGCTGCTGAAGTTGACCGGTTCAGCCTGGGCCGACGGTCAGATCCCGATCTATCTCGAGCACTACATCACCCAGCAGCTGACCACCTCGATCAATCTTGCCTTGAGCCAGGTTGAGGCCCCTGCGACAGGGCTGCGGATTCTGTTGACCACCCTACCCGGTGAGCCCCACGGCATGGGTATCATGATGGTCGAATTGTTAATGCGGCTTCAGGGCGTCGAGACCATCAACATCGGGTTGGAAACCCCGATCGACCAGCTTCGGGATGCCTGTGAACTACTCCAACCCCACGCGATCGCTCTCTCGTTCAGTGCCATCCAAAAGCGCCCACAAACCCTCAGTCTGTTGCAGGAGTTGGAACGCAGTATCCCGTCCTCCATCGAGATTCTGGCTGGCGGCCAGGGCATCACCAAACTACGGGCACTTCCCGGCCGTATTAAGGTCGTAAAACGGATGGAACACCTCAAGAAAACACTCAACCCTCTGATCAGGCAGCTGAGATGAATGTCATCAATCCCAGCAAATTAGCCCTGTCGAAATGGACCGCGGTAAACCCCAGCGATGGCGAAAAGCACTTTCAGGTGACCCGGGTTTACCCATCAGCGTTACAAAACCTGATCCAGATCGAGTTACAGGCAGTGACCAGCGGCCGCAAACAGCGCATGTTCTGGACCGAACTCAAAGACGACCTACAGTGGCAACCGGGTTGGCGTTAACCCTCAACCCTGTCGCGATCGTCCAAGCTGTCAGCGTTTAATCGCCGCAAAGGCGGCCAGCGCCTCAGCTCGGCTGGCTTTTAAATCGACAATCGGGCGGGGATAGTCGGCCCCCAGTGTTACCCCGGCCTGCTCCAGCACGATCGCCGGGGCCTCCCAAGGCCGATGCAGGTAGTTGTCGGGTAGCAGCGCCAACTCCGGGCAAAACCGCCGCACATAATGTCCGTCCGGATCAAACTTCTGCCCCTGGGTCACCGGATTGAAAATCCGGAAATAAGGCGCCGCATCGGCCCCGGATCCCGCCACCCACTGCCAACTGGCGCTGTTGTTGGCCAGATCCGCATCCACCAGCGTATCCCAGAACCACGCTTGTCCCCGCCGCCAATGCTGACGCAGGTTCTTGACCAGAAACGAGCCGACGATCATGCGTACCCGGTTGTGCATATACCCGGTCTGCCATAGCTCGCGCATGCCCGCATCCACCATCGGTATGCCGGTGCACCCCTGCTGCCAGGCCCGAAGTAACGGTGGATCATCGGACCAGTCGAACCGATCAAACGTGGGCTGGAAGTTTTGCTGCGGCAACTCGGGCCAGTGATACAGCAGGTAGTGACTGAACTCGCGCCATCCCAGCTCGGCTAAAAATCGATCCCGGTCCGATTCAGAGGCTGTCGGCAATTGAGCATGGCTGACCACATACCAGGCCTGATTCGGTGACAGCTCCCCAAAATGCAGGTGCGGCGATAATCGCGAAGTCGTATTCAAAGCCGGATAGTCACGGCCCTGCTGGTAACCGGCCAGATGCCGCTCGACAAAATGAGCCAACCGATCGCCGGCACCGGCTTCTCCCGGCTGCCAATGTTTTTCGAACTCCCGGTACCACCGCTGGCGGGGCAACAATCCGAGTTGCGGCAATGACAGCCCCGTCGGCACTGAGTGCAGGAACTGGATTGAGGGCGGTGCGGGAAGCGGATAGCGCGGTTCAGGCTGTTTCAGACAGCCGTGGCGAAAAAAGGGCGTATAAACCCGGTAGGGGCTGCCATCGGCTTTCACCACCTGCGCCGGCTCCCATAACAGCGAAGCATTGAAGGTCTGTACCTGAACGCCCCGCTGCTCCAGCAGTTGCTGCAACCGCTGGTCACGCTGCATCGGTGCCGGTTGATAATCCCGGTTCCAGAAAATCTGCTTGATACCTGTCTGTCGTAACAGTTGGGGGATCAGTTCCAAGGCCTCACCCTGAAACAGTCGTAAGTTCCCTCCCAACCGCTTACTGAGGGAATCCAGCGAGCGGTGAAGCCACCAGCGACTGGCGGCGCCGGGAAGCCAATCGTCCTGCTGCGCCGACGGCAAGATATAGATCGGAAAGATCCGTCCCTGTTTCGCCGCCTGGTAGAGCGCCGGATTGTCATTGAGACGCAGATCCTGCCGGAACCAGACCAGCACCGCCTCCTGATCCATGTTTTCTTTGACCACTTAGAAATTCCTAACCCGTTCCGGAAACCAAAACCCTAATAGCACAGCGACCAGAATAGCCAAACAAATAGATATTGTCTTGGACAAAGATAGATAAATTAAAATTTATGCAAGAAAAAATGATCTATTGTTAAACGTAAAACGTATCGCTAAGTAAACGACCACCAAGGAGGAATAAAGATGTCTGCTCACTCAGAAACTCAACATGACGCTTTTGCCCGCTGCATCCCCTGCCATCAGGTCGATACGCTCGCCGCTTTCCACTGGCTCAAACTCGCTTGGAATGACCTGAAAGCCGCTCCGCTGGTCAGTCTGATCTACGGACTGGTATTCAGTCTGATCCCGGCAAGTATCCTGTACATGACGATCAACTCCGGTTCACACCTGGTCATTCTGCCGGCCATCGTCGCCTTCGCTTTGGCCGGACCGGTGTTCGCCGTGGGTCTGTACGATGTCGCCTGGCAACTGGAGAAGGGCCAACGCCCCACCCTGCTGCATAGTTTGCGCTCAATGTTTCGCAACCCGGTGGGCGAGTGGGGTTTTGCCATCGTGCTGACACTGGTGATGATCGCCTGGATGCGGTTGGCCACCCTGCTTCATGCGCTCTATCCCACCCTGGGGCAGCCCAGTTTGCTTGATATGGCCCCCTTCCTGGCATTCGGCAGCCTGGTCGGGTTGGTGTTGATGGTGGCGGTTTTTACCCTGTCCGCCTTTACCCCTCAGATCTGTCTGGAACGCAAAGTCGACCTGATGACCGCGATTGTCTCTTCGTTCCACGCCGTTCGCATCAACCTACCCGCCATGCAGGTTTGGGCGCTCACGATTCTGGCCCTGATCACCCTGGGGTTCGCTACCTCGGCACTGGGCTTCATCCTGATCATGCCGTTGCTGAGCTTCGCCAGTTGGCACGCCTATATCGCCGTGATCAAGACACGTACCCAACGTCACTACGAGTAACCGATTAAAACTGTAAATCACCACTGCCCGGAGTAAACCCAATCAGGAGTCCCCATGGCCACCAACAACGCCATTATCAACATCACCAACTTACGCTTGAGGACCTATATCGGGTTCAACGATGAAGAGAAGCGTAAACAGCAGGACATCATCGTCAACGCGGAAATCCACTATCCCGCTTCCCAACTGTGTCTGTCCGACAAGGTTGAAAGTGCCTTGAACTACAAAACCCTGACCAAACGCATGATCGCCCATATCGAGCAGGGACGTTTCCTGCTGCTGGAAAAACTGGTTGCCGACACCCTGGCCATCTGCTGCGACCACCCCTGGGTCAGTTATGCCCGAGTAAGCATCGATAAACCCCATGCGTTGCGCTTTGCCGACTCGGTCTCGCTGACGCTGGAGCAACAGCAGCCGACCCGCCACCCCAATCCGCCAGAACAGGAGTCTTATCATGTCACCTGAAGCCGAGTGCGTCCGCGACGCCCTGATCGAGCACCACCTGGAAACCCCGCTGGTGGAAACGCCTTACACCAGCGAGCAGAAGTATGAGCGAATCCGTGGCCTGCTGACCGAGGTGGTCGCCACTTTGGGGCTGGATCTGGACGATGACAGCCTGTGCGAAACCCCGCACCGTATCGCCAAGATGTACGTCCACGAAATATTCTCAGGGCTCGATTACGACAACTTCCCCCGGATCGCGGTAATCGAGAATAAGATGGGGGTGGATGAGATGGTCAAGGTCAAAGGAATTGATCTGACCAGTACCTGCGAGCATCACTTTATCACCATCGATGGTTCGGCCCGGGTCGCCTATATCCCGGCCCAGAAAATCATCGGTCTGTCGAAGATCAACCGTATCGTTCGCTTCTTCGCCAAACGTCCCCAGGTACAGGAGCGGCTGACCCAGCAAGTGCTGGTGGCCCTCCAAACCCTGCTGGAAACCGACAATGTCGCCGTGTCGATAGAGGCCACCCACTACTGTGTCAAAGCCCGCGGGGTCAAGGATGTGAACTCCTCCACCTCCACCACTGCCCTGGGCGGCATCTTCAAGACCAATCACCACACCCGGGCCGAGTTTCTCAGCTAAACCCGGCGGGAGAATGCCATGCAAACACTACCGCTTCGCGGTCAGGTCCAGACATACAGCTGGCTGGGGGTGCTGCCTTTTATCCTGTTAGGTGCCCTGCTACCGATCTGGCCCGTCTCGATCCAAAACCAGGCCCTTGAATCCTTCAGCGCTTACGGTGCGGTGATCCTGGCCTTTATGGCCGGTGCCATCTGGTTACCCGCCATCACGGGTGAAGAGCTGCAGCGATCGGTCAGCACCAGCATGGCGATCCTGTTGTCACTGTTGGCGTTCCTGGTGATGTTGTTGCCGATCGAGCTGGACTTGGTCTCAGCGGCAGCGGCTTTTTGCTGTTGCTGGTCACCGAAGTCAGGCTGCGCTGGAGGCTGCGCTACCCCCACTGGTACTGGTCGATGCGGATCATGCTGACGGCCACGGTGAGACTTTGCCACCTGCTGGCTGGGTTGTGGGTATGGCGATAACCGCTCTGGTCAACGGCGCCAACGGCGGTATCGGTCTGGCGTTGACGCAACACTGGCTGGCCCAAGGCCGACAGGTGGTCGCCATCAGCCATCACCGCTCATCCGCACTGGATCAGTTGGACCGACAGCACCAGGGTTTAGTGCGCTATAGAACCGCCGACCAAGGGCGGTATCAAGGACTGGCGCAGTGGCTGACCGAGCAGCAGCTCAAACCCAGCCTAGTGGTGTCCTGCTGCGGCTTGCTGCACCAGGACTCCCACTCACCGGAGAAGCAGCTGCGTCAGCTGTCGGAGACATTCCTATTCGACAATATCCGCGCCAATTGCCACAGCGCGATCGCCTTGGCCCAGGAGCTGGAGCAGCTCTACCAACGCAAAGACACCTTCCGATTGGGGGTGTTGTCGGCCAAAGTCGGCTCGATCGGTGACAACCGTCTCGGGGGCTGGTACAGCTATCGGATCAGTAAGGCGGCGTTGAACATGTTCATCCGTACCCTGTCGATCGAGTGGCGCCGCAGTTTCCCCAATGCCAGCGTCGTGGCCATTCATCCCGGCACAACCGACACGCGACTTTCCCAGCCGTTCCAACGCAACATACCGGCCGACAAGCTCTATTCCACCCGATTAACGGCCGAGCGCATTGGAGAATTGATCGATAACGTCGATCCGGACAACAGCGGGGCGTTTTTCGGTTGGGACGGAGAACGGCTGCCCTGGTGAATCAAGAACAGGAGTAAAGAATAGCAACGGAGGGCAGATCTAGGATCGAGCAGAGCCCTCCCTCAAGCAGTGGGAACAGGCTCGGCTTCGACAACAGGTCGCGAACATCACCAGGCGGCTGAGTCCGCGACTATAAGGAGCGATTAAGCGGGGCGGGATTCCAGGCAGCGGGCGTAGACCGCACCAACACGGCAGCCGTAAACACCAACCTCGCCTTTCCAACGCATCCAGGTAATGAAATCTTCCACCGCCAGCAGGGCTTTGCTCAGCATGGACGGTTCGTCGGCCTGGGCCTGATCGTAGGCGCCCATGGCCTGCAGTTCAGCCTCGATACGACGGTCATCGTTAGCAATACCGGTATAAACATTGGTGTTCATTGATCAGCTCCGAATGCTTAAAAATTAGACTTAAGCATCATACACCCATCTTTGCAGCGCACAATCCGGATGTTCAAAAAATCAGCAAATTTTGCCTGTTCAAATCTTGATCGGCGTCAAATTAGCGCCAGATTTACCCAACCCGCAGTTTTATCTCCAACCATCGTTGTCAGAAAACTGCTCGATCAACCACTCCACAACCCGACGGTTTTTGCCCAGCTGTGCCTTGTGGGCCGGCACAGTCAGGTAGTAGCCGTAACCACTGCGAAAACTGCTCTCCAACGGGTTCACCACATCACCCCGATAGAGCGCGGCGGCAGCCATAAAATCCGGTACCAAGCCGAATCCCATTCCATGCAGTACCGCTTCCAGGGTCATATAAAAATGCTGGAATCCGGCGCCAAACTGAAACCCGGCCGGAGAATGCGACGCCGACTCATCGAACTGTGCGGCCAAAAAAGCGCTCCAAAGTTGCGGCCGGGTCAGATGAGGAATCAGGGTCTGGGCTGACAACGAATCCATGGTGTCCAATGGAGCTTGCCGTTGTTGCTGGGCATTGGCGATCAACAGCAATCGCTCCTCAGCGATCAGGCGGGCTTCGGCGTAGTTACCCAGCGGCAGACAGCGGATCGCGATATCCGCATTCAGGGTCTGGGCGCGGATATTGCCGTCACCAACCTGAATATCCAGATGGATATCACCATGACGGGCGTTGAAATCGGCCAGCCGGGGTATCAGCCAGAGTGAGCTCAGCGACGGCGAGATATCCAACGACACCACCTTGCTGATATTGCCGGCCTGACTCAACTGAGCGGTGCTGGCCTGCAGGATATCAAGAGCCTGACAGACCGGCGGATAGTACAGTTCGCCGGCGGCAGTCAGCTGAATCCCGGTCGGTAAGCGTTCAAACAGGCTTTGATCCAGATAATGTTCGAGCTGTTGCACCTGCTTGCTGACCGCGCCCTGGGTCAGAAACAGCTCTTCGGCCGCACGGGAGAAGCTTAAACAGCGGGCCGATGCCTCAAACGCTTTCAAGGCAGCCATTGAGGGTAGATTTCGTTGCATGGCTGTTCCCCCGAACCCGACCAGATATTCCATTTGGTAATACCTGCTCAGAATAACTCGTTTGTCGTCACGATTAAACGGGCGTCTAATTCGCCCAAATCACGCGGATCTCAACCCCAACGACTCACTGACACAACGAGACTAAAAATGAGCCAGGTATTCCACCGCCACTGCCATACTCCACTTCGCACCGCCGTTCGCGGCGAAGGGGTTTACCTCTTTGACCAGCACAACAATGCCTATCTGGATGCCTGCGGCGGTGCCGCGGTCTCCTGCCTGGGTCACAACCACCCCGGCGTTCGTCAGGCGATCAACACCCAGGTCGAGCAACTGGCGTACGCCCACAGCGGTTTCTTCACCTCCGAAGCCTGCGAGCAACTGGCCGAGCAGCTGGCCGCCAAGGCACCGGGTGATCTGAACCACGTCTATCTGGTCAGTGGCGGCTCCGAAGCGGTGGAGTCGGCGCTGAAACTGGCACGACAGTACTTTGTCGAGATCGATCAGCCACAACGGGTTCACTTTATCTCCCGTCGCCAGAGCTACCACGGCAACACCCTGGGTGCACTGGGCGTGGGCGGCAATCTGTGGCGTCGAGCCCCGTTCGACCCGATCCTGACCAGCGCCGAGCATATCGCCGCTTGCTACGCCTACCGTGATAAACATGCGGGGGAAACCGACTACCAGTACGGTCAGCGGGTTGCCAACGAGTTGGAGCAGAAACTGCTTGAGCTGGGACCGGAAAACGTCGCCGCCTTTATCGCCGAGCCGGTGGTCGGCGCCACCGCCGGCGCGGTTCCCGCTGTCGAGGGCTACTTCAAGCGGATCCGTGAGATCTGCGACCAGTACGGAGTATTGCTGATTCTCGATGAAGTGATGTGCGGAATCGGTCGAACCGGCACCCTTTTTGCCCAGGAGCAGGAACAGATCCAGGCCGACATCGTTACCGTGGCCAAAGGGCTGGGCGCCGGTTATCAGCCGATCGGCGCAATGATCGCCAGTTCTCGGATCTACCGGGCGGTCGCCGACGGCAGCGGCTTTTTCCAGCACGGCCACACCTACATGGGCCATGCCACCGCCTCGGCGGCTGCGCTGGCAGTGTTGCAGGCCATTGATCAGGACCAATTGCTGGAACGGGTCCGCCGTCAAGGACAAGGCCTGGCCGAACGGCTCAATCAACGCTTTGAAAACCACCCCCGTGTCGGCGACATCCGCGGTCGCGGGCTCTTTATGGCACTGGAACTGGTACAGGATCGGGACGGCCAACAACCCTTCGATCCCAGCACCGCCCTGGCGGCCCGGATCAAGCAGACCGCGATGGACAACGGCCTGATGTGCTACCCGATGGGCGGCACCATCGACGGCGAACAAGGTCATCACGTGCTGCTGGCCCCGCCCTACATCATCGGTGACAATCAGCTGGACGAACTGGTCGATAAACTGTCGCTGAGCCTGAATCAGGTATTCCACACTCTGGCCAAGGAGACCTCATAATGAGCAACCCCTGTCTGATCATCGTTGCCCCCAACGGCGCCCGCCGAAGCAAAGCCGATCATCCGGCGCTGCCGATCAGCCCGGCCGAGATGGTCGATGAAGTTGCCGCCTGTGTCGAAGCCGGCGCGGCGATGGTGCACCTGCATGCCCGCGATGCCGAAGGTCGCCACAGTCTGGAGATCGACGACAACGCCGCGATGCTCAAGCAGGTCAACGATGAGCTGGGTGATCAGGTAATCGTGCAGCTGACCACCGAAGCGGTCGGGATCTACCAACCGCCGCAACAGATGGAGCTGATCCGCGAGCTGCAGCCCGAAGCCGCCTCCTTCGCCCTGCGTGAGCTGATTCCCGGTGACAGCTGGCTTGAGCAGGCCGCCGACTTCTTCGGTTGGGTCCGCGACCGCGGCATTCTGGCCCAATACATTCTCTACAGCGCCGACGACCTGGCTCGCTATTACCGCCTGCTCGATCAGGGCGTATTACCCGGCGACCATCACCACCTGCTGTTCGTGCTCGGACGCTACAGTCAGGGTCAGCAGTCCAATCCGCAGGAGCTGTTGCCGTTCCTGCAACAGCTCGAACAACGACAAATCCCGACGGTTTCCTGGGCGCTGTGCGCCTTCGGCCAACGCGAGCAGCAGTGCCTGGCGGCCGCCTGCAGCTTCGATGGCGATGCCCGGGTCGGGTTCGAGAACAACCTGCTGCGCAGCGACGGTAGCCAGGCCAACAACAACGCCGAGCAGGTGGCGCAGTTAAGACACAACGTGCTCGGCATGGGACGGGAGCTGCACAACGCCGCCTCTGTACGTCGGTGCTACAAATCCTCCTAAATCGACACTCTACGGTGCTATACAACTTGGCTTTTATCTTCACTGTCGGACCGGGCAGCGCCGTTATCGCCAACCCGGCAGCCCAGCTCGGTGCCGGGTTGGCTGACATCAGGTAGCGATTAGCTTGGTGGAGATGGACCCGGTTTTTGCGATACCGTGATGGCAAACTAGTTACCCGCCACAAAACACGAACGCACTACACTGACAGAGGAGCAACGAAATTACGTAATCAGATTCCGGGAGTTACGGCGTGGTTATACAGCGTTTTTTGCTTTCGCTAATCCTACTGATCGGGCCAATCAGCACACAGGCCGAAATGATCATGGTCTATACCCATAGCGCGGAACAAGCCACCGAAATCGACTCGGACGGCGAGATGAGAGGGCTGCCACACGCAGGGCGACGCGCCTTTCTGGTCGAGCTGGTTCGCCAGCTGATGCTAGGGATCGGTCAAGCCCCCAAGATTCAGCCGATTCCCCTAGAGAGGGGCATCCGAACCCTGAGAAACCAACAGCGTAGCGCGTTGTTTAATTTGAGCCGAACCCCGCAACGCGAACCTCATTTCAAGTGGGTTGGCCCGCTGCTATCGAACACCGTGGCGTTTTACCAAAATGTCACCTCGCCCACCGGCATCCGCCGTCTGGAAGATGCTCGCCACGTTGATGCGATCTGCATTTATCGTGGCAACGCCCATGCCCAATATCTACGCGCCAACGGCTTTGACAATCTGATCGCCGCCGACTCCTACGAGAGCTGTTGGGAGATGCTCAAACTCAAACGGGTATCGCTAACCACGCTGGGGGATGACCTGGAACCGCAGATGCGCCTGCAGACCCAAACCGGAGCAGATTCGATCGCCAATACCAAAGTCCCTCTTTATGCCACCGACGGCTATCTGGCTTTTTCAACCGATACCTCAGACAGCCTGATCGCGCTGTGGCAGACCAAACTGGATCAGATCAAAGCGACAGGACGGTATGATCAACTGCTCGTACGCTACTACCAGCTAGCAACACCGACGGGCAGCAGATTAGAGTAACCGCTCAGCTGTTGCCGGCAATTTTTCTAGTTGTGATACAGCCCATGTTTCTGGAATGATTTGTTGAATTGCTCACATTCCAACATATCCTTTACTCTACCAACCGCCCCCCTACATCCGCTTCAGCATTTAAAGTGAACAAGCAGAGTCGGGGCGATCTAGAACAGCTCAGGCTGACCCGAAGTTGCATGACAGTAACGGTGTGGCGATCAAAAAAAACTCTATCTGGAGCCACAATCAAAGCTAACTGAATCGCCACCAGTCGATGACGAGCCAGCTCAAGCGGTGTGTTTAGGTTCTCACTTTTGAGTGAAAGCCATACGCTCGGAGAGCGTTGTAAAATCGCGGCCAGCGCCACCACCGGAGCTCCCTTGTGATAAGCGGCAACCAGGCCTGAATTTCCAACGCCATAATGAGCGTTTCCTTCAACTACCGCTTCCAATGGGGTAGGACGGTTTGGGCCAGCTGCACGTATTTCTACGGATAGGCCTTCGTCAGCGTAATAGCCTTTTTCTAGAGCAGCGTAATACCCGGCAAACTGAAACTGGTGGACCCAGCGTAATTGAAGCGTAACCTGATCTGACGCCTGTACGGCTCCCATATGAGCTACGACAATCACACCAGCAAGGAATAGTCGGGAGAGTCGTCTGAGAAGCTTCGGAATGCCAGATGCCATAATTGATACTCACAACGACTGCCATCGAGAGAGGCCTGTACAGTTGAAGGCGTTATCAATGAACTTCGCTAATGCATCAATTGATTCTTCACAATCTAGCCCATGCTTTTATTTTTAAAAAGCCATAAATCATCAACAAACAGGAACGCCAAGCGTCATTTCGAGCCTTGTCACAAAGGGCCGTGTATAATCGGCTCTCATTCCCACTGAACGCTGTACCCCATGATTCAAACCTGTTCTCCTGCCGCTTCACCCATAGAACTTTCTCGCCGCTTCTGCGTCGCCCCGATGCTGGATTGGACCGACCGCCACTGTCGCTACTTCCATCGTTTGCTGAGCCAGCATGCGCTGCTGTACACCGAGATGGTCACCACCGGTGCGATCCTGCACGGCGGAGCCGAGCGCTTCCTGCTGTTCAACGAAGCCGAGCATCCACTAGCGTTGCAACTTGGGGGAAGCGACCCGCAGGCATTGGCCGAGTGTGCGCGATTGGCGGAGCAATGGGGATACGATGAGATCAATCTGAACGTCGGTTGCCCCAGCGACCGGGTTCAGAACGGTATGTTCGGCGCCTGCTTGATGGCGCA
Source organism: Motiliproteus sp. (assembly GCF_965230735.1). Taxonomy (GTDB): domain Bacteria; phylum Pseudomonadota; class Gammaproteobacteria; order Pseudomonadales; family Balneatricaceae; genus Motiliproteus. Next base: position 1,786,492 of record NZ_OZ246016.1, on the reverse strand, counting down.
ACCGGAGCTGGTGGCCAAATGCGTCAGCGCGATGAAGGCGGTGACTTCGGTTCCGGTTACCATCAAACACCGAATCGGCATCGATGATCAGGACAGTTACGAGTTCCTGCGCCGCTTTATCGAGCCGGTGGCCGAGGCCGGCTGCAGTACCTTTATCGTCCATGCCCGCAAAGCGATCCTGAAGGGCCTGAGCCCGAAGCAGAACCGCGAGATTCCGCCGCTGGATTACGAGCGGGTCTATACCTTGAAGCAGGATTACTCCGAGCTTGAGATCATCATCAACGGCGGCATCAAGACCCTGGAAGAGTGCCAACAACACCTGCAACACCTCGACGGTGTGATGGTGGGTCGTGAGGCCTATCAGAACCCGCTGATGCTGGCCGAGGTTGACCAAGCCCTGTTTGGCGGCGATGCTGTGGAACTGGACGCCATGCTGCTTGAGTTGTGTGATTATTGCGAGCAGCAATTGGCCAGCGGTGCGCAACTGGGCTGGATTGCCCGCCACCTGCTGGGGCTTTATCAGGGTCAGCCGGGAGCACGACGCTTCCGCCGTTATGTCAGCGAAAATGCGTTTAAACCGGGCGCCGATGTCGGCGTTCTGAAACAGGCCCTGGCGCTGGTCAAACCCGACCTGTTTGCCGCCTGAAGCCTTAAAGATCACCTGGAGGCCGCCGATGACAGATGGCCTCGATGTACATTTTTACGATAAGAGAGACCTGGAATGTCAAACCTGCTCGAACAGCTTAAAGCCATGACCACGGTAGTCGCCGATACCGGTGAATTTGCCGCCATCGAGTGCTACACCCCGGAAGATGCGACCACCAACCCGTCGTTGATCCTCAAGGCCGTTCAGCAGGAGCAGTATCGCCCCCTGCTGGACCAGACCCGCACCTGGGTCGAGCGCCAGAACCTGAGCCAGACCAGCGCCCTGAACCTGATGGCCGACAAACTGGCGGTCAGCTTCGGTGAGCAGATCCTGAAGGTGATTCCGGGACGGATCTCCACCGAGGTCGATGCGCGCCTGTCCTTCGACACACAGGCCACCATCGAGCGGGCCCGCGGCCTGATCCGCCTGTACGAGGAAGCCGGCATCGGCAAGGAACGGGTGCTGATCAAGATCGCCTCCACCTGGGAAGGTATCCAGGCCGCCCGCCAGCTGGAAACCGAGGGGATCAACTGCAACCTGACGCTGCTGTTCGGTTTCGCCCAGGCGGTGGCCTGCGCCGAGGCCGGCGTCTATCTGATCTCCCCGTTCGTCGGACGTATTCTGGACTGGTACAAGAAAGACACCGGTCGCGACAGCTACCCGGCAGCGGAAGATCCGGGCGTACTGTCGGTCTCCAAGATCTTCAATTACTACAAGCAGCACGGCTACAACACGGTGGTCATGGGCGCCAGCTTCCGCAACAGCGGTGAGATTATCGAGCTGGCCGGCTGCGACCGTCTGACCATCAGCCCGCAGCTGCTGGACGAGCTGGCTTCCACCGAGGGGCACATCGAGCGCAAGCTGGACCCGGCGAAGACCGGCGCTGAGCAAACCAAGCTGAGCCTCAACGAAGCCCAGTTCCGTTGGATGATGAACGAGGATGCGATGGCCACCGAAAAACTGGCCGAAGGAATCCGTAACTTCACCGCCGACCAGATCAAACTGGAACAACTGCTGCAGAGCTGATCCGACACTTGATCTCGACACCGCCCTGCCATCGGCAGGGCGGTTCAGGTTGAGGTATTCACTTCCGATTCGTCGGCTTCGCTGTCCGTCCCCACTTCGCGATAACAGTCACGCCCCTGCTGCTTGGCCTGATAGAGGGCTTGGTCGGCTTGATTCAACAGCCAGGACAACAGGCCATCGCGATGGCAGCCATCCCACATGACCACACCGATGCTGATGGTCGTGGATAGTCGCTGACCGTCGCATTCAAACTCCAGCACCCGAACCTGCTGCAGCAGACGCTCAACCAACGGTCGAGCCATGTCCAATTGCGTTTGCGGCAACAACATGGCGAACTCTTCACCGCCGATACGCGCCAGAATATCTGAGCTGCGGGCCTGGCGTTCCAGCGCATGGCTGATTCCCTGCAGGACCCGATCACCGAAGTGATGGCCGAATCGATCATTAACCTGCTTAAATTTGTCCACGTCGATGATCAACACCGTGATCGGCGTGTTGAAACGCACCGCCCGTTCCAACTCCACCTGTCCCAGCTCGTTAAAGCGGCGTCGATTGAAGAGGCCGGTCAGCGGGTCCACCGATGACAGGGTGCGATAACGATCGGCTTTCTGCTCGTTCAGATAGCTTCTGGCTTCATCGTAGGAACCCTGCAGAATCTCAACCCGGCAGCGCTCGTAGGCGCTCAGGATATGGCGCAGCTCATCATCGGCCAGGGCATCACTCAGCAGCACCGTCTGATCGCCCCCTGCAAGGCGACTCAGCGCCTCGGTGACCCTCTCGACCGGTTCGATCACGCTACGAGTCAGCAGCCGCGAAAGCCACCACAACAGGGCAAGGAACAGGCCGGTCAGCAGCACCGTGACCCACATGATCCGCTCCTGCTCGTTTTTAAACCGCTGTGACTGCTGCACGATGGTCTGAGACAGTTGGTCCAACACCGTCTGCAATTGATTCATCCGAGCGGTAAAGCTCTCCCACCAGTCATCCCCGTTGATCGACGCCAGGCTATTCTGATCGACCCCGTCCAGCAGTTGCTGCTGCAGGCGCATCACTTTTTCACTCACAGCCGTGTGCTGATCAGCCTCCAACAAGTCGCTCAGAACGGCCGGAGCTTCGTTGTAGAAAACCTGCAACAACGCCTTCTGCTCTCCCAACAGTTGATCGAACTGGTGCCGGTTATCCCCTTGCAGCTCGCCACCTTCAATCGCCTTAAGCCCTGCTGCCCTCTCAAGCCCCAGCTTCTCCTTGTAGTAGATCAGGGAAAGATAAGCACTGATCGAATGGCCGATCACACTGGGCATCTGGACATGGCTCATTTGGTTTGCAATCTGCAACAGTTCCTCGATATAAGCGGTGTAATACGCCTTAATCTCTGCACTGGCCAGCACCTGGTTGTCGACGGCAAGTCGAACTTGAGCCAGTTCATCGGTGCGTTGGACCAACAAATCGCTCAATCGAGGCAGAAAAGGATACTGGCTGTGTTGCTGGAGCTGATTCAGATGTGTCTTAAAGCGCTGGATAGAGGCGTCGGAGTCGCTTCGAAGCACTTGTAGCCGGTCTAATAGACGCCCAGGTTGGGTTGCCACCAGACCAATACTCAAACCGCGTTCGGCCTGTAATGCATGGACCAGATGGCTGGATTCATCGACCAGTTGGTAGAGAGATTCCAGGTCACTCAGCGCACTCACCTTGCCGGCGCTGTGAAGCATGATATAGAGGCTGAGGCACACCATCCCCAGCGTGGGAATCAGAGCGGTCAACAGCACGCGGGTTCGAAACGGCACCGCCCGGGAAAAGCGCGCCGCGAAGCCACCCCAGCCCGGCTGCTTCTGCTCCCGGGCTGTCTTGATCAGTTGGGCGAGTTTGGTGTCTTCGGCGACGATATGATGAATCAACCACTGGGTCAGAAAATCGATCGCCTTCTCGGTCACTTCACGGGAGCTGGCACTGAGCAGTTCCGCCTTCAGCGCCCGTACTTTCTCGGTAAAATTGTGGTGCTGGGATTGATGGCTGTCCCGATCAGGGTACTGGTACTGCGCCATCAACGCCTCTTCCCGGCGGAAATGGCGGTGGATATACTCCTCAAGCCGATCAAAACTGACTTCGATGCTGCGTTGGGTATCACCCGCCTCCAACGCGACAAAGAGATCATTAATCAGCGTAATCAACGTCTTGTGATCGTTGTCGATCTCCTCGACACCAACACTCAAGCCGTCATTCCATTCGATAACCGGCATCCTGACCCCCTCAAAGGGACCCGCAACATTCAGGCTTAAAGACGCAAACCTTAGGTTCTGAAACGAACCTGATCGCCCCGGACTGACCCGGACACGGAGCACTTATCGCAATCATCCAGGGCCGGGTGCGAAGCCTTACACGCGGGGTTAAGTTGCTGACCTTATCCCGCTACCCTGACGGCTTCAAGTTGTAATCGCTCAATTATTGATCGATCTCAGGACCTCGTCGACGGCTGGCTCAAGCCTTGTCGTTGAAGCGAATCCTCTGGCTGATCCTGCAACGTATAGAGTCGAACCTTTCCTTCACGGCCTCGAACGACCGCCTCAGCCACAAAGGCCAGGGGTTGTCCCTGCAACTGACTGGCGGTGGATTCGCTGATCAGCAGACGGGTACCGTAGACCTTGTTCATCGACTCCAACCGTGCCGCCAGATTCACCGCATCGCCATGGACGGTGTAGTTGAGTCGCTGCTTAGCCCCGACACTACCGGCCACCAGCTCACCGCTATTGATACCGATGCGGCAATGCAATTGCTGGCCGCAGAATTGGCTCTGCTCGACCCTTTGCAGGATTTCACAGCCCGCTTGCCAGGCCTTGAGCGCATGCTTCGGATCGGCCAGAGGCACATTAAAAATAGCCAGCACCGCGTCACCCTGAAACTGGGTCACGACCCCGCCGTGGGACTCGATCGCATCAACCACGGCGGAAAAGTAGCTGTTGAGGGTTTCTACCAGCCGCGGGGGTTCCAACTGCTGGGACAGACGGGTGAATCCTTCCAGATCACAAAACAGCACCGTCGCCTCACACTGCTGCGGCTTCAATTCACCCTGCTGCAACAGCAGTTCATTGGCGATCGCCTGGGGCACATATTGGCCGAACAGACGCTGGCTGGTCTCGTTCTGACGCAACCCCTCAAGCATGCGATTAAAGGCCACAGAAACCCGATTGAACTCCTGAATCCGACTGGCCGGAAGGTCCTCGACCTGCCGCAGCGGGCGCTGGCCCACCGCATCGAAGCCGGCCACGGTACGATCCACCACGGCCCCGATACGGCGACTGATCCAGAACACCAACAGCAGAATCACAACCACCAGGGCGATACCCGCGATCAGGATATCCCACATTCTCTGAAACACATCCGGAATCTGCTTGGGGTCAAGATAGGTGCCGACAACCCAGGGTTTGTCACCGTAACGTTGCATCGGTCGGATCAGGTAGAGAAGCCGGCTTTCCGAATCTCTCAGTGTGAATGCCTGGGCATGCTCGGGCATCACAAAGGGTTCCTGTTTTCGCCTCGGCCCCCAGATCTGCTGCAGAGCCGGATCACCGACCTCACCGATCTGGGGCAGGTAGCTGGTCCGCCCATTCAACTCGCCCTGCTCCACCCACTGTTCCAGTAGATAATTCAGTTTCGGATGCGCCAGCACCTGATCGCTGTCATACAGGATAAAGACCGGAGACTCGACCTGAACCGAAAGCTGCGACACAAAATCGGACAGATTGGAAACCTCGATCGGCGAGATAATCAGCCCCTCAAAGCTCGTCCCACGGTAAACCGGATGCACCAACGGTAATACCAGCTTACCCAGCCACGGAGAGTAGGTCGGCTCCAACCACAGCGAACCGGAAGGCGGTTGCTGCATCAGGGCATCCAAGCGTTCGCTTCGACGCTTTAGCCAGGAATCGATTGCGATCTCATGCTGGTCACGATCGACCCAAACCCGTCTACCTGCTGGATCGATCATCAACAAACCGGTTACCTGGGGGGTCGCCGCCAGGGCGCCCTCAAACAACAGGCTGATGGCTTGGCTATCGTCGATGGGGAAACGTGCTGAACCTAACGAGTGGGCCAGGTAATCCAGCTGAGTTTCGACCGGCTGTAGCTGACTGTCGATCTGGTCGACCACCGTCGCCATCAACTCGTCCGACAACTCCGATAGCAGCGCCTGAGTATTACTGCGGGTACCACTGAGCCCCAGAAACAACAGCACCCCCAGACCCAACAGTACCAACAGACCAAAGCCGCCACTCAGTAGGCGGGTGAAGGTGATTGTGACGGCTGGCTTCAATCAGCCACCCGAACCAGCTGCGCAGTCACCTGACGTAACTCATCACCGCTGCGGTAACGGTGGAATTCCAACAGCATGCCTTTTTCATTGAGGGTGCGATCATAGACCTGCATCTCATAACCACCGTCCTCGGTGATCACCAGGGTATGAACCGTCAGAGTGTCACCCTTGATTCGAGCCCAAACAAAGGGGTCTCCCTTGAGCGGGTCCAACGCAATCTGACCGCCGAACACGTTGGTCTTCATCGCCGACGAGTAGATCCCCTCACGCCGACTGCGGCGGAATTTGATTTCATAGGCCTTGCGCTTGAGCTTCTTGTTAGCCTTCTCAACCACGGTGGTCCATTTGACGAAAAAGCCCTGTTTGGCGGTCGGACCGATGGTCACGCTCAGGTCGCGACGAATCGACTCTCCATCCTCGGTTTCCGATGTCTGGCCAATGTACTGCCCGAAGAAGGCTTCTAAGGGTTGATTCGCCATTGCCGACCCGCAAACCAGGCTTAATACCATGGCCAGCAGCCAAGCCCGGGGCGTTCGCATTTTGTACATGAACGGGAAACCTCTTTGAAACTTGTCGTTGATAATCCTGAAAGTATATCAATAGGACCACTTTAACTGCAGAAATTCACCATACAGTGCTCGATAAGAAATTAATTTTCATCTATTTTTTATAGGTTAGGTTTTTTCTCCGTCAATCAGTAGAGAACTGCATGAAGCAATCGCCCGCGCTACTAGAAATACGCAATCTTGCTGTGGAATTTCAGATGCACGGCACCCCCATCACGGCGGTCAAAGATCTGTCGCTGACCCTCAGGGCCGGAACCACGCTGGCGCTGGTCGGTGAATCCGGCTCCGGCAAGACCGTCACCTCCCAGGCCATTCTCGGTATTCTGCCGCGTTCGGCACGTATCAGTGCCGGTGAGATCCTGTTCACCCCGCCAGGTGAAGAAACCGTCGATATCGCTCAACTGCATCCGGATCAGCCGGCGATGCGGGCGCTGCGCGGCGATCAGATCTCGATCATCTTCCAGGAACCGATGGTGTCGCTGTCGTCGATGCACAGCATCGGCAACCAGATCATGGAAGCGATGCTGCTTCATCGTGACTGCAGCAAGCAGCAAGCCCGCGAGGCCACCATTGAAATGCTGCGGTTGGTCGGTTTTCCGGAACCGGACAAGGCGATCAAGCGCTATCCGTTTGAACTCTCCGGCGGACTGCGTCAGCGAGCCATGATCGCAATGGCGCTGATCTGTCGCCCGGCGCTGCTGATTGCCGATGAACCCACCACCGCGCTGGACGTCACGGTACAGGCGCAGATACTGAAGCTGATCAAATCGCTACAGCAGGAGTTCAACATGGCGGTATTGTTGATCACCCATGATCTCGGGGTGGTCGCCAATATGGCCGACGATGTGGTGGTGATGTATCACGGCGAAGTGATGGAACGGGGTCCGGCCAAGTCACTGTTCGAAGCCCCCCGCCACCCTTACCTCAAAGCGCTGTTCTCGGCCGTGCCCCACTTCGACATGCGTGAAGGCGAACGGCTGACACCGATCCGCGAGATCGAACACGATATTGACCACTTCCGCCGCCTGCGAACTCCCTGGACCGAAGAACAGATGGAAGCCGGCCCGCACCTGCAGGTGAGCCAACTAAGTAAAAGCTTCAGCGCCCACAGCGGCAGCTGGTTTGGCGGCGGTGAGGTTCACCATCACCAGGCGGTACAGGATGTCAGCCTGGAGATTGGCTGCGGCGAGTGTTTCGGACTGGTGGGCGAGAGCGGCTGCGGTAAAACGACACTGAGCAAGATGTTGATGCGGGCGGTACAGCCCGATTCGGGGAAGCTGCTGTACAACGATCGCGGCAGAATGATCGACCTGTTGAAGCTCGAAGGTGAAGAGTTGCGGGCGTTCCGCCCTAAAATGCGAATCGTATTCCAGGACCCGTTCAGCTCCCTCAATCCGCGGATGACGGTGCTCAATATCCTGGTCGAACCGATGCAGATTCATCAGGTCGGTGACGCCGCCTCACAGTTGCAGCGGGCTCGCGAATTGATGGCGCTGGTGGGGCTCGATCCCCGTTACCTCAACCGCTACCCCCACAGCTTCTCCGGCGGCCAGCGGCAACGGATCAGCATCGCCCGGGCACTGGCGCTCGACCCTGAACTGCTGATCTTCGACGAGCCGGTTTCGGCATTGGACGTGTCGGTGCAGGCGCAGATTCTGAATCTGCTCAAGGACCTGCAGCACGAGCTGGGGCTGACCTACCTGTTTATCTCCCACAACCTGGCGGTGGTCGACTACATTGCCGATCGGATCGGGGTGATGTGCCGCGGCCAACTGGTGGAAGTCGGTCGACGCGAGCAGATCTTCCGCAACCCGCAACACCCCTACACCAAGGCGCTGTTGGCCGCCGTTCCCTATCCGGACCTGTCCCGTCCTTTGGACTTCGAACTGCTCGAGAGCGGCCGTCACAATATTCCCGAACTCTGGCCCGAGCCCTACTGCGCTCCGAGCGATGCAGATCTGGAACTGATCGAGATCGAACCCGACCATCAGGTTCGGCGCCAACCCATTGAGCAGCTTGAACGGAGCCTGATGTCATGAAGTGGTTAATTCTGACCGGACTCCTGCTCGGCGGCCAAGCACTGGCGCAACAACCCCAGACGCTGCTGGAACCGCCCTATTTCGCCCCTCAGGTTGAGCAGGGAGAGCTGCCGCCGTTGTCCCAGCGGCTACCGCAAACGCCGTTGGTGGATTCGTTTGAGACCCTGCCCGGACGCAGTCTGGGCCTGTCCGGGGGGACCATCAATCTGCTGATGGGTAAGGCCAAAGATGTCCGCCAACTGGTAGTCTACGGCTATGCCCGGCTGGTGGGCTTCAACGAATCGATGCAGTTGCAAGCCGATATCCTGCAGGACTACCAGGTTGAGGAAGGGCGAATCTTCACCCTACACCTGCGCCCCGGCCACCGCTGGTCCGACGGCGCTCCGTTTACCAGTGAAGATTTCCGCTACTTCTGGGAGTCGATGGCCAACAACGAGGAGCTGTACCCGTTCGGGCCACCGAACAAGCTGCTGGTGGAAGGCAAGCCGCCGATATTCGAAGTGCTCGACCGCCACACCGTGCGCTACAGCTGGCACCGCCCCAACCCGGAATTTCTGCTGGCCCTGGCCGGCCCGCGGCCGCTGTACATCTACCGCCCGTCCCACTACATGAAACAGTTCCACCCGGACTATGCCGACCCGGACGAGCTGGCCGATAAGGTTGCCAAGGCCAAGACCAAGAAAAAATCCTGGGTCGCGCTCCACCAACGCAAAGACCATCAGTACAAGTTCGACAACCCGGATCTGCCCACTCTGCAGCCCTGGATGCCGGTCACCAAACCGCCGGCCGAGCGTTTCCACTTCGTCCGCAACCCCTACTATCACCGGCTCGATACCCAGGGTAACCAGCTGCCCTACCTGGACGAGCTGATCGTCGATATCGCCAGCGGCAAGCTGGTGCCGGCCAAGACCGGCTCCGGCGAATCCGACCTGCAGGGGCGTTACCTGAGTCTGGATGACTACACCTTCCTGCACGAAGGCGCCTCAAGAAACCATGTCGACGTGATGCTGTGGCGGACCTCGCGCGGCTCACGGATGTCACTGTACCCCAACCTCAATGCGGTCGATCCGGTCTGGCAGCCACTGCTGCGCGACGTACGCTTCCGCCGCGCCCTGTCGCTGGCGGTCAATCGCTACGAGATCAACCAGGTGATCTTCTTCGGCCTGGCGCTGGAGGGGGCCGACAGCCTGCTACCCGAATCACCCCTGTTCAAGCCCCAATACCGCAGCCGCTGGGCCGAGTTCGATCTGGTCCAAGCCAATGCGTTGATGGATCAGCTGGGCTTAACCGAACGGGACCCGCGCGGGATCCGGTTGCTGCCGGACGGTCGGCCGATGGAGATCATCATCCAATCCGCCGGCGGCAGCACCGAAGAGTCCGACATTCTGGAACTGATCCACGACAGCTGGATGCAGATCGGCGTCAAGATCCACACCAAGCCGACCGAGCGGGAGGTATTCCGCAACCGGATCTTCGCCGGCGAGGCGCTGATGTCGGTCTGGACCGGCCTGCCCAACGCGATCCCGTCGTCGGATATGAGCCCGGCCGAGCTGGCGCCGACCACACAGCAGCAGCTGCAGTGGTCCCAATGGGGCAAACACTATGAAACCGGTCAGGGTGAAGCGCCGGTGTTACCCGAAGCTCAGAGGCTGCTGGAACTGAACAATGCCTGGCGCCAGGCCACCAACGCCGAACAGCGAACGCAGATCTGGCAGCAGATGCTCGATATCTACAGCGATCAGGTCTACAGCATCGGTACCGTCGCCCGTGTCTTGCAACCCATTGTGATTCGCTCGGACCTGCGTAACGTTCCCGCCGAAGGGCTATGGAACTGGGAGCCCAACAGCTACTTCGGCGTTTACCGGCCGGATCGTTTCTGGCTTGACCCTGCGCTTTCGACAACGACAAACACCCAGGAGGCGAACTGATGGGCCGCTATATCCTCAATCGCCTGCTGCTGATGATCCCGACGCTGATCATTATCAGCTTCATCATCTTCGTGATCATCCAACTGCCGCCGGGCGACTATCTGGAGAGCTATATCTCCGAGCTGGAGAGCCAGGGCGAATCGATCGATCATCACCAGATCGAGATGCTGCGCCAGCAATACGGCCTCGATGAGCCCTTCCTGATGCAGTACTGGACCTGGGCCACCGGCATGCTGGTGGGAGATTTCGGCTACTCGTTCGAGTACGGCCTGCCGGTTACCGATGTGGTCGGCGACCGGTTGTTCCTGACCACGGTGATCTCGATCTTCACCATCGCCTTTACCTGGATGATCGCATTCCCGATCGGAATGTATTCGGCCACCCACCAGTACAGCTGGGGTGACTATGGTTTGACCTTCCTCGGCTTTCTCGGCCTGGCCACACCGAACTTCCTGCTGGCGCTGGTGATGCTCTACTTTGCCAACGTCACCTTCGGCACCTCCATCGGTGGCCTGATGGACCCCGAGTACGTCAATCAAGCCTGGAGTTGGGACAAACTCAAATCGGTGCTCGAACACCTGTGGATCCCGGTCGTAGTGATCGGCACCTCCGGGACCGCGGCGATGATTCGACGCCTGCGTGCCAACCTGCTCGACGAGCTGCACAAACCCTACGTGGTTACCGGCAGAGCCAAGGGGGTACCGCCGTTCAAGCTGCTGGTCAAATACCCGCTGCGCACCGCGCTGAACTTCTTTATTGCCGACATCGGTAACATGCTGCCGAGCATCATCTCCGGCGCCGAGATCGTCGCGGTGGTGCTGTCACTGCCAACCACCGGCCCGATCCTGATCGCCGCGCTGCAGAGCCAGGATATGTACCTGGCCGGCTCCTTCCTGATGTTCCTGGCGATCCTGACCGTGGTCGGGGTGCTGGTGTCCGACCTGGCCCTGGCGCTGCTTGATCCCCGAATACGGCTACAGGGAGGGTCGCGTTGATGGCTACTCACTCCTCAGAAGCACCGATGCAGAACGACCACTGGGTCAGTCAGAAACCGTTCGACCCCCAATCGATCGAGGCGATCAGCCCCGAACAGGAGAAGTACTACTTCGCGTCCCAGTGGCAACTGATCTGGTGGCGCTTCAAGCGTCACCGCCTGGCGCTGATCTGCGGCATCTTCCTGGCGCTGATGTACCTGTCGATCCTGATTACCGAGTTCCTGGCGCCCTATGCCCTGTCGACCCGGCACACCGACTACATCTACTCGCCGCCGCAACCGGTGCACTTTATCCATGAGGGGGAGTTTGTCGGCCCGTTTGTGTACGGCTGGAACTACGAACTCAATATGCAGAAGCTGCTGCGCGAGTACAGCGAGGATAAAAGCCAGGTCTACCCGCTGCAGTTCTTCTGCAAGGGCGACCCGTACAAGTTCTGGGGGCTGTGGGAAGCCGACCGGCACCTTTTCTGCGCCCCGGAAGGTGCGACGCTTTTTCTGCTCGGCACCGACCGACTCGGCCGTGATCTGCTCTCCCGGATCACCTACGGCGCCCGAATCTCGCTGACCATCGGCCTGATCGGTATCAGCCTGAGCTTCTTCCTCGGCATCCTGATCGGAGGTCTGGCCGGCTACTACGGCGGTTGGGTCGACTCCAGCGTGCAACGGATCACCGAGGTGATCCGCTCGTTCCCGGAGCTGCCGCTATGGATGGCGCTGTCGGCGATCCTGCCGGTCACCTGGAGTCCGCTGTGGGTGTTCTTCGGCATCACCCTGATCCTGGCTCTACTGGACTGGACCGGCCTGGCACGGGCGGTCCGCTCGAAACTGTTGGCGCTGCGCGAAGAAGACTACTGCCTCGCGGCCCAGTTGATGGGGGCCAAACCCAAGCGGGTTATCGGTCGGCACCTGCTGCCGGGACTGTTCAGCCATCTGATCGCCTCGGCCACGCTGTCGATTCCGGCGATGATTCTGGGTGAGACCGCGCTCAGCTTCCTCGGTCTGGGCCTGCGCCCACCGATCACCAGTTGGGGGGTCCTGCTTAATGAGGCACAGAACATCAACGTGGTAGCGATCTACCCCTGGCTGATGTTCCCGGTGCTGCCGGTTATCGTCATCATCCTGGCGTTCAACTTCTTCGGTGACGGGCTGCGCGATGCCGCCGACCCCTACAAGCACTGATCAAGCTGGGTGGATAACCGATAACGATGGGAAACTGCCGCTACTGTCTGAACGCCTCGCTGATCAATAAGCTGGGGCGTTGCCGCGACTGCCTACTCAAGGCCTGGATCTTCGCATTGCTGTGCTGGGGCTTATGGGGCTACCTGGCCTGGAGCGGCGCCGAGCCGACCTCAACCCTGGCAGCCCTGGTCGGTGCACTGCTGTTGTCGCTGCTGGGCCTCAGTCACCTGTTAATGGCCCTGCACCATCGACGCCACAACAACGGCAAAACAGCCTTGGACCGATAAATCAGCTGGAGCCACGGACAAGGCCATTCTGAAGCACGATAGCTAGCCGACGCTAAAGACTCCCTGCTGCACCCACATCGCCATCAGCAGATTGAGCAATAAGATCACCGTCCAGAACAGAGCGATCCAGAGCACAAAGCGATCGTGTGTCGTCTTTTCACCTCGCTGACGGCGCTGGTAGAGGCCAACATCAATACTCTGGCCCAACCGTTGCTCGATCTCCGCCAGCCGCACATGAAGGTCACTGGCGATGACATGCAGAAAGGCGGCATAGGCGGCAAACAGTAGCGTCAGCGATGCCGGTAAACAGATCAGCAGCGGCGTTGTCTGCGGTGTCCCTTCGGTCAGGGTCCAGGCCCAAACCGCGGCGCTGAGCACGATCACGCTCTGTTGCAATGAGGATGATCGCTCGGCCAGTTGTCGATAACGTGCCTGATGCGCTTCATATTCGAGCAACAGCAGGTGGTCAACCTTGTCCATCACTCCATACCCCTGGTTGCTCGGCGTTTCCGCTACCCGGAACGGCAGCCCGCCGATCTATTTAGCCGCCTCTTTCAGCTCCGGTTGATAACAGATCTCGCCATCTACCAGACTATAGCCACCACCCTCGTGCTGCTGCTGATTCTTCAGTTGGTGATCATCGGCCGACAGTATCACCCCCGGAAATAGCGTTTTTCTGGCGATCAGCTCGACCCCGGCAAACAGCCCCTTGCGCTTCTCCTTGAGCGCTTGCCGCTTTTGATCCCATTCCACCGCCTGGTTGCCGACTTCAATACTCTGGCGTAGAGCCTGCTTATAGGCTTTCTGGTTCTCCGGAGTTTTGGGCTGTGATGACAGCGTGCTCAGCTGCTCTTTCACCTCGGCCAGCTGCTGCTCCTGCTGCTCAACCGACTCCGCCAGTTTCGTCATCTGCTGGTCGATATCGGCCACCGCTGCCGGGTAAAGTTCGATCTGGGTCGGGATAAAGGCATCGGTACCGACCTCCCCGCTCACAAGCTGCTTACCGACTCGACTGACGCCACCAATCAGCTTGCCATTACGATCACCGCTGCGGCCGACCTGCATCGACAGCCGGGCCTGGCTCAGACAGTGGATCAGCTGCTTGTCGACCAGGATACTGCCTTCGGACTGCAGTCGGGCGTATTGGGCAAACCCCACGTGGATATCACCCTTAGCGTAGAGCTCGCAGGTCAGATCTTCACTGTTGAAGTGATGGTCATCGTCGGAGCGCTGATGCCCGACCACACCCTTGCGAACCTCCAGATTGCCCCCGGCCTGTAGATACGCCGACTCGATCGAGCCGCCGATAGTGATATCACCGGTGGCGACCACCTTCATCATCTCGGCCACATCGCCACGCACCAGCACGCTGCCGTCAAATTCGATATGGCCACTCTCGACGTCAACCTGGGATACCACATAGACATTATCGACCCGCATCCCGCCGGGGATCTCCACCGGCATCCCGGCACGGGCCGCAACCAACTGCTTGCCGTCGGCAGATAACTCGACCCCCTCGGCCTTGACAAAATCCGCTTCATGGCCCGGCTCGGCCGCTAACCGCTGTCCGCAGACATCGGCCCCCGGCTCACCCGCACCCGGCGGCACCAACTCCATCAGCACCGCCCCGGGCTGGACACTGGGTATCTCGCCGTAATCCAGCAGGTCGATCAAGCCGTCATGGCTCTGGTCGGGCCGATCGGTGGATTGGGTGGTTTCAATCAGGCTGTTCCAGTACCCATTTCGCCCTTTGATCGGGTCTTTTCCTCGAGCGATTACGGCACTGTGCAGGGAGCCGGGTTCGGCCCGATAAGCCTGTTTCATTAACTGGGAAGCGGCCTGGGTATCGATTCCGTGACGTATTCCGGCTTTGACCAGCGCCTGTTTGAAACGGGGAGCATCAATCGGCGCGCCGCCATAGGCACTGCAGATCAGGGCTTCAACCTGCATCCGGTCTTCGCTGGTTTTAAGGGTTAGCTCAGCATCGATCCGCTGCGCCAGAATAACGGAGGTGCTGATACCGGCCGCACTGTCCGGATCGCTACTGGCCAGGCTTTTGGCACAACTGAGCAGTTGCTGCAGCGAGTCGGTATCCAGTTTGAAGCGTTGATAATCCGAAGCCTGGATCAGCTCCATTAGCTGATCGCGGCTGGGGGCGCCAAGACGGCGCAATGCGTCGACGACAATCTCGGCCTGAAGTTGTTGCTGATCCTCCGACAAGCTAAACCGAATCGCGTCCACAGTATCCTCCGATGATCGATTCCCAAGACTTTCCTGACATGGGTCTACAACAGACCGGCATAACCCGACGTTAGCTAGGGATTTATGCTTCTGTTTACTATCGACCGCTGCAGCGATATCTGCAGCGATATTGATCAGGGAGAATCGATTAGGCGGACTCCGTCGGGCTCAATCACGACACGACGCTGTTTGTAGAGGGTGCCGATAGCCATCTTGTACTTCTTCTTGCTGACCCCGAAGCGCTTCTTGATCAACTCGGGATCGGAGCGATCCGACAACGGCAGAAACCCACCGTTTTGCTGCAACTGCTGCAGAATCTTCTCGGCCAACCCCGTTACCGGAGCAAAACCGGGTTGTTCCAGCAGCAGATCGATCTTGCCGTCGGAGCGTACCTGCTTGATATATCCGCTGATCTGCTGTCCATAGTGTAGCTTGCGGAACAGGTCTTTATGGTGGATCAAGCCCCAGTGCTGTTGATCCACGATCGCCTTGACCCCCAGATCGGTGCGCTCGGCGATCAGCAACTCGACCTTATTATGGGGACGGTAATCGCAACGTTCATCGCTCAGAAACCGGTCCAGCTTGGTTGAGGCGGCGATCCGATTGGTATTGTCGAGGTACACGGCCACGATCAGGGTTTGACCTTCACGCACCGGGCTGCGTTGCTGTTGGAACGGCAATAGCAGGTCCTTCGGCAAGCCCCAATCAAGGAAAGCCCCCACCGGTCCGGTCGACACCACGGTCAGGGCGGCGATACCACCCACCTGAACCCGTGGCGCCTCGGTGGTCGCAATCAGGTCATCTTCCGAATCCAGATAGACAAAAACCTCAATCTCATCGCCTTCGGATACTCCCTCGGGGACATAGCGCCGTGGCAGAAGTACCGTACCGAAGCGGCCGGCCTCCAGAAATAGACCGATATCCCGATCACGCTTCACCGTCAGACGGTTATAGCGTCCGATCTGTAGTTCGGTATCGCGGTTACCTGATGAGTAAATTTCGTTAGTCATGGTACGCACACTCAGGCTGGCAACCGTTGCCTGACAGGGCTCGGGCTGTCCGGGACAAGCCCGGGAAGATTGGAAAAGCGCGCCAGTGTATCACGCCGTTTGCAGCTCTCGTAATTCGCCGTGGCCCATTTCCAGAACCCGGTCAAACCCACTCGCCTGTTCGACTCGGCCACTCAGCAGAATCAGGCCACGTCCGGCCTGCAACCGACGTACGTTATCCAGCAAGCGCTGTTCGGTGTTGGGATCCAGACCGTTGAGGGCGTCGTTGAGAATCAGCACATCCGGCTGTTTAATCAAGACTCGAGCCAGTGCCAGTTTCTGTCGCTGCGCCTGTGACAGCCGCGACCCGGCGGTGCCGACCTGATAGTCCAGACCCACCTGCTGAATGCTTTCCTCCAGCCCCAACTGCCCGACCACCTGATGCACCAGTTCGGTCACGCGCCGCCGCGCCGATGCCTGCCCGTAAGCCAGGCGTCCGAACAGCATGTTGTCCATCAGGCTCAAGCGTCGGTTAAAGCGCTCCAGTTCAAAGAAGTCGATCTGCAGGTCCGCATCCGGGTTGTCGGCTAACTGCTTGGCCAGCTTGTGTCGGGCCTGCACAATCTGCTGCTGAATGGTCGAATCAATCAACCCCAGACGATGACGCGCCGGACAGAGCTGGAAGGTTAGGGCCAGGAACTTACCACAGCACTCCACATCTTCCAGATCAATGCCCTCAGCCGTCTTGTTCAGCAGCGCCCGGTAATCCGGCAGGTCCTCATGATGGATAAAGCTGAAGCGCTCGAACAGATCGCTGTCCGGCTCCACATCGGAGAACAGATCCACCATGATTTCGGTGACTTTGCGGCCGATTTTGACGAAGCTTTCATACAACCCCGCCTGTTCCAAAAATTGCCGTACCGTGGGACTCGCGGCTTCGGTCTGGGAATCCCGCGGACTGTCGGTAGTGCCGAACAGAATGTTCTCCTGCACCGTCAGGTTGGTGTTGTAGCGATGCCAGTCAAACGGCTCCACCAGATCCTGATAGTCGGGCTCGCTGAGTTGTTCACGAATCAGCTGCCGGGCCTGTAGGACCTGCTGTTCAATCTGATCGCAATCCTGCTGCTCTAGACGTCCGGCCAGCCCCATCTGGAACAGGTCTTGGCCTAAATCAGCGGTGTCGATTGCCTGCTGAATCCGCGCCTTAAAAGCCTGCTGATCGGCCAGCTCAAGACCATCCAGATCAAACCAATCGCCTGCGGGATCCTGCGTACTGTTACCGGACTGCCGGGCGCGAAGCTGCATCCGCTCGCGGTCGGCATCGGCTTCGGCCGGTTCCAGCTCCCGATTGCGTAATGGGTAAAGCAGGTTGTCTCGGATCGAGCCGCTGAACAGATGAGCACCGGCTGCCACATAGCCGACATGGTTGGCCATCGCCGACTCTGGCAACTGGTCGAGTTCCGCACCGGCCAGCGCCAGTCCGCCCTGTGTCGGCATTAACAACCGAACCAACAGCTCACCCAATTCATGCCGACCACTGCCTTCGGCCCCGATCAGGGCATTGTGACGGGTGATGTCCAACTCGAAGCTGAGTCGACCGAAGCGGCTCTCACCTTCATCCTCCGAATAACCCAGTCGGGTCGCCTTCCAGCCACCTTGGGACAGATCCAGGCTCAGGCGGGGAGCATCGAGCAGCTTGGGTTCCATCATCCCCTCGGCTTCGAACATCTCGACCACCTGTTCATACTTGATCCGCACATCTTCCTTGGTCTGGTAGTACTTGAGCAGCTCTTTCCAGGGCGCGTTCAGATCTTTATAAGCCGCCAACACCGCCACCAGGGCGCCTAGCGACAGCTCCCCCTGAATCACATAGTAACCGCCGGCGCTGTAAAAGAAGAACGGGGTTACCTGGGCCAGGAAGTTATTCAGGAACTTGATAAAGAACTTTTTCTTGTAGATCTCGAAACGGATCTCAAAAATCCGCCCCAGCCGAGAGCTGATCTCGGCACGCTCGTAATGACTGGTGTCGTTGGCGTGCACTTCGCGAATACCCGAAATGGTGTCACCGATCCGGTCACCCAGCTGGCGCGCCGCCAACACCCGCTGTTTACCGAGCTGATTAACCCTGCGCTGCAGCTTCGGAATAATATAGAGCTGAAACGGATACAACACCGTGGCCGCCGCTCCCAACAACGGATCCTGATTGAAGATAAAGAACAGGTAGGTCAGCAGAATACCGCCCTGAAACGCCGGCAGCGCAAACGCCTCACCGATAAAGCCACCCAGGGGCTCAGTTTCGGCGGTGATGATAGGAATCACCTCGCCCTGGCTCAGGCGCTTAAAGCGGGGCAGCGGAAAACGCAGTACCTGGCAGAACAGATCGTAGCGCAGCCGTCGCAGCATCCGCTCGCCGACCACCCCGCGATAGACATTGAGCACGTATTTGATCGCGCCGTTGATCAGTACCAACCCCAAAAACAATCCGCACAGCAGGAACAGGTAGCTGACCTGATCCACCGGCCAGCCGAATAACTGCTCCGGAATGTCCACTCCACCAATCGCGTTGTTGATGATCAGTTTGGGGACTTCCAGCGATGCGTATACAAAGGGGAAAGAAAACACCGTCAAAGCCAGGATCAATATCTGATCCCGCTTGGTGTGTCGCAAAATAAACTTAAATATCGATGAATCCATGGTCCGATCCGATCGGGGCTCCTTGTTCTGCATCCTTAAGGTCCTACCAGGCTTCGCTGACACAGCGGACATAATCTTGCCCAACTCCCGTCCTGCTGCATCTGTTTCAGGACTCGGGCAAGGGGTTCAATCAGCGCCTGATGCTGTTTGTTCAGCAGAAGATATAGATGACGCTCCAGCAATACTTCTGAACGATGCAGGTGTTGTCGTAATCCGGGCCCCAGCAACAGCGTCAGCGCCTGATCCTCGTACAGCAGCACATCCAGATTCCCCAGTCTGACCAGTTGTGACAGCTGCACATCATCATGGAGAGGCACCACGCTGCCGAACAGCGCTGCCCGGCTGTCAAACACCTGCCAACCGGCCGGATATGTCACTTGGTGATCCTTGAGGCCTTCCCAGCCATCGATCTTGAAATCGGGTTGCAATGAATAGGCGTGATAACTGGAGCGGTATACAGGCACCGGAACCCGGATCAGATTCGGGTGGAGTTCGTCCACTTGGGCGGTGCGTAAGAAGTGGCCGTCGACCCGACCACTGTCAGCCAACATCAGCGCTCGATTCTCAGGATAAATTTCCACCACGGCTCGTTGGTCGATCCGTCGAAACGCCTCTTTCAACAGCAGATCAACCTGACCCCTACCTTCCTGATCGGAAAACGGTCGTTCCAGGTAGCTGCTCAAACGCAACGGATCCGCAGCCAGCGGGCCTTGGAAAATAACCGTCAGGACTAACGCAAACAGCGATCGAAGAAACACTACAACATAACCTAAGCGACTGAGCCCACGAAAAAATCAGCTTACACTAGCGGTGCCCTATATTATAGTTGCGCACGCCGAACCGAACAGATATGAGGGATTGCAGTTGGCCGCCCAAATCGCCGTTGTCCTTAAAGGCTACCCGCGTTTATCCGAAACCTTTATTGCCCAGGAGCTATATCAACTGGAACAACGGGGGCTGGAGCTGATGATCGTCTCCCTGCGCCACCCGACCGATCGTGACACCCATCCTATCCATCAACAGATCCAGGCACCGGTCCTCTATCTACCAGAGTACCTGCACCAGGAACCGTTACGGGTCATTCGCGGGTTCTTCAGTGCCCTGAGACGCCCCGGTTTCGGTCGTGCGCTTCGCAGCTGGTGGAAAGACCTGCGTCGCGAACCCAGCCGCAACCGCATCCGCCGATTCGGCCAGGCCCTGGTGCTCAGTCGTGAGCTTCCCGCCAGCGTACAGCAGCTCTACGCCCACTTTATCCATACCCCGGCATCGGTAACCCGCTACTGCGCCCAGATTGACGCGCTACCCTGGAGCGCCTCGGCCCATGCCAAGGATATCTGGACCCTTGAGGACTGGGAGCTGCGCGAAAAGCTGGCGGAACTGGAGTGGCTGGTCACCTGTACCCAGGCCAATACCGAACACCTGAAAGGCTTGAGCGATGATCCAGAGCGGGTTGAGCTGCTCTACCACGGGCTCGACTTCGATCGCTTCCCGGCACCGAAACAACAGCAAAATAACAAGACAGCAAGCCGTGACGGCAGCGATCAACCGGTACGGTTGATCTCGGTTGGCCGGGCGGTAGAGAAAAAGGGGTACGACCACCTGCTGAATGCACTGGCCGCTCTGCCGCCGGAGTTGAACTGGCATTTTACCCATATCGGCGGCGGCACCCTGCTCAACAAGCTTCAAGCCCAGGCCGCCGAGTTGGGTTTGAGCGATCGGATCGACTGGCTCGGTGCGCTGCCGCAACTGGAAGTGCTGGAGCGCTACCGCAACGCCGATCTGTTTGTATTGGCCAGCCAGGTCATTGGCGACGGGGATCGCGACGGCCTGCCCAATGTGCTGATGGAAGCCCAGAGCCAACAGCTCTGCTGCCTGGCCACCAACATCTCCGGCATCCCGGAGTTGATCGACCACCGACACACCGGTTGGTTGGTCGAACAGCGCGATGTGGCGGGACTGAGTGCCGCACTGGAGCAGCTGATACGCCAGCCGGAGCTGCGTCAGCAGCTGGCCGAAGCCGGTTATGACCGGGTCACCGAGGGTTTCTCGGTCCATCGCGGAATCGATCAGTTGATGGATAAATTCACCCACCTGAACGGCGCGACGCCGGATCAACGGGATGGAGCCGCACAATGAGCCGGAGGCTTGACGGCCGCAGCAACCAATCGGCGATTCCAATCGCCTTTTATGCCCCGCTCAAGCCCCCATGCCACCCCAACCCTTCCGGTGACCGACTCATTGCCAGACTGATGCTGCAGGCGTTGGCCAAAGCCGGCTTCGAACCGCAACTGGCCAGCCGCTTTCGCAGCCGCGAGGGCCAAGGGGACCCGGTACACCAGCGGCGTCTAAAAGCAGTGGCTGTACAGTTGGCCGAGCGCCTGATCCGACGCTATCGAAAATTACCCAGGGCGCAACGTCCGCAGCTCTGGTTCAGCTACCATCTGTACCACAAGGCACCTGACTGGATCGGCCCTCGGGTCAGTCAAGCCCTCGGTATCCCCTATGTGGTGGCCGAAGCCTCCTACGCCGCCAAACAGGCCGACGGGCCCTGGGCTATCGGATTAGCCGATACCGCCGCAGCGATCGGGCAGGCCGAGCTGATCCTCAGCCTCAACCCCCAGGATGATGAGGGCCTGCGCCAATGTCGCGCCGATGCCCCGCTCCGACGGCTCTACCCCTTTGTTGCCAATGCGTCCGACTCAGCCGTGGATAACCGGCGAGAACAGCTGGCCCAACGCCTACAGCTGGACCCCAATAGCCGCTGGTTGATCTGCGTTGCGATGATGCGCCCCGGCGACAAGCTGCATTCATTTCAGTTGCTGGCAGATTCGCTGCAACAGCTGCCAACCCAAGATTCAGCAGCAGGCTCCAATTCAACACCGCCCCAGCCCTGGCAACTCCTGATCGTGGGGGATGGCAAGGCACGCGATCAGGTCGAGCAGTTTTTTGCCCCACTACAAACCCGGGTTCGTTTTTTAGGCCGTCTGCAGCCATCTCAGATCCAACCGCTGCTGCAAGCCAGCGATCTGTACGTCTGGCCGGCGGTCAACGAAGCCTTTGGGATGGCTCTGCTCGAAGCCTTACAGACAGGCACTCCGGTCCTGGCCGGCGATGAAGGGGGCGTTTCCTCGCTGGTTGAAGACGGCAACAATGGCTGGCTGACGCCGGCCCGTGATAGCAACGCCTTTGCCCAGACGCTTCAGCAGTTACTGGAGCACCCCGAACGACTGACCAAAGCCGGAACCCATGGCCGTGATCGGGTTGATCGATACCATAGCCTGCAGGCCGCCGGGCAACGTCTTCAGCAACTGCTGCTGCCGTTGATCGGCCCGACAGCCTCCGGCTTTCAATCTGATACCAGGAAGCCGAGCGATGCTTGAACTGCTGCTGATTCGCCATGCCGCCACCGAATGGAACGCCGAAAAGAAGCTGCAGGGCCGACGCGATATCCCGCTCAGCCAGATCGGCCGCGACAGCTTGAGCCAACGGACCATCCCTCCCGAGCTGCGGCAACGAGACTGGTTCTGTAGCCCGCTGCTCCGAACCCAACAAACGGCAGCTCTGCTGGGTATCCCGCACCCCACCCTGAGCGATAGCTGGATCGAAATGGACTGGGGCAACTGGGAAGGCCAACGGATCACCGAGCTACGCCAACAGCAGCCGCAACTGATGAAGACCCAGGAGCAACGTGGCTTGGACATGACCCCGCCCGGCGGTGAATGTCCGCGTCAGGTGCGCCAACGCCTACGCGCCTGGCTAGCCACCCAAGACCCTCAGGACTCGTTGAAGCGTATCGGCGTAGTGACCCATAAAGGCGTAATCCGCGCCCTACTCAGTGATGCGCTGGACTGGGACATGCTGGCCAAGTGTCCGATCAAGCAGGACTGGCAGTGCGCGCTGATGCTGCGTTATCAACAGGGCCGCTTGTCGCTCCAACAGCACAACATCAGCCTGCTGACCGATGGTGATTGAAAACCGATGCGGTGATCAGCTAGCCGGATCGAACAGCTCGGCACCGGTTAGCCAACGCACCGGCTGATCCTCAAGAAAACGGAACAGGCGTTCCAGAAAATCCCAGCAGCCCTCGTCATGGGCCAGATGGTGGCTCATCAGCCCAGTGGCTTCCTGCGGGTCCACCTCGGCCAAGCGCCTTTGACGCAGATGGTTGATCAGCTGTCCCAGCACCTGGGCATCACCGGCGAAACGGCGACCCTCGCGCCAGTTGATCAGATCGATATGGACATGGTTCAGCCGCAAGCCGGAAACAATCGCAGCCTGCCGTGGCCCCAGCGTCGACAAGCCGACAAAGTGTCGGGGCCGGAGCTGATCCACTAATGTCTCACTGAGGCGATTCCAGGGTGGAACCAGGGCCGGAACAAATGCCTGCCCCAACAATTGGGTCAGGTGCTCTCTTCCCCGGGACAACTGCTCGACGATATCGGTCAGCGGTCGATCATCCCCCAGCTCGCACTTGCGCTTCGAAGCCGGCGCATGATTCTGGTGGCTGTAACCGTGCTGCAGCGCCTGCAGCCCAAGTGTACGCTGGAACAGCGGCTTCAGACTCTCATCGGCACCGGCGGGAATAACGGCCAGACTCAACGGTATCGAAAATTTACGACTGAGCCGGCATAGCCGCTGCAACGCCTCGCTGTCCTGTTCGGCATCATCATCGCGCCACCACAGCGTCGGCGTGCGTGCTAGCGCTCGCCAGCAACCCAGCTCATCGGCTAACAGCTGCCAACTCTGGCTGTCATCAATCGACGTTGGATTCATCGTCGCCTCGGGAAGTGATCAGAAAAAGGTTACTTGTCGGGAGTCTCATACAACTGCTGCAGAATAGACGCAGACTTGGCCGCACCGTTGCAGTCGAGTTGAAAAGGATTACCGGCAGGCGCGTTCAGAGCGTTGATGATTGCTGCACAGATCGCCTCAGGGCCTAATTGCGCTTCGCTAACCCACTGACAGAGCCCCAGCTCCGCCAAGCGTTCGGTTCGGGCTCGCTGCTCGGTTTCTCCGCTGCCCTCGAAGGGTACCACCACGGCACGTGGACGCGCCGACAAAAGATCCATCAGGGTGTTGTAGCCCCCTTGGGAGATCGACAGCCGACAAGCCTTGAGCAGATCCACAAAGTCCGGCCGTAGCGGTTCCATAATCACTCGATAGCGATCAGGATCGGCGGCCCGGGCCAACGCCTGGAGCTGCTCGGTTTGCTGTTCGGTCATGTTCGGCCCCAACAACAACCGCCAACACACCGGCTCCCCATTGGCACTCAACGCCTGGGCCTGCTCGGGTAACCTCAGCGCCTCCAAGCAGGCTTTCATCAAGCTAAACCCAACCGCACCGCCACCGGCAGACACCAACACCTCATTACTGCCACCACCGTCTTTATGGCGGGACGAGTCCTGTAGTTCGGTCACATAACCGGTGTAATGCAGCTTGTCGGCCAGCTCGGTGCTACGCGGGAAGGAGTCATGCAGCGGAATAAATGCCGGATCACCGTGAACCATCACCGCATCGAAATGGGCCGCCAGCAGATCCAGACTCTCCTGTTCCCGTTCCGGTTTACGTCGTTGCAGAATATCGCGAACCGAACAGATGCGAATGGGCGGCTTCTCCAGCGCGCCGGCTCGGATCAGCAAGGGTTTCAGCTCCCAACGCAGCTGACGCCGTCCGAACGGATAGTTTTCGATCACCAGCAGGTCCGGCTTGACCCGCTCCAATGTCTGCAGCAGCTGCTCACGACGCTGTTGCTTGAAGCCCTCGCTAAGCGGTTGACCCTGTTGGTCGACCAGGGCGGAAAAGGAGGCATCGCAGGCGCGCACGGGCGGTAGCTGAATCAGCTCGGCGCCATCGAAACCAAACTGTTCCACGGCTTCACCACCGCTGACCACACTCACCTGTAATCCGGCCTCAAGCCAACCGCGAACCAATAACGAGGCCCGCTTGATATGGCCGATGCCCAGCAGATGTTGAACGTAGAATAGGACCCGGGGCGAGCTCATCGTCGCGACATCAGCGCCAGTGCTCGCTGACAGACCTTATCCAGCCCGTTTAGAAAACATTCCGCCACCAACTCGCGGGGCGGCGATTGCTCCAGCAAGGTCCGCAGTGCTCGATGCATATCAGCGGCATCGATCCCCTTGCGCGGATCCAGCAGGCTGACCAGCCCCAGTGCACTGGCTTTCTCGGCCCGGATCAACTGCTCTTCGCGGGGACGGGTACGTGGAATCAGCAGCGCCGGTTTGTTGAACGACAGGATCTCGCAGAAGGTGTTGTAGCCCCCCATCGCAACGACCGCCGAAGCCCTGTCGATCAGGGACTCCATCAGGTTGTCGAAGGTAACCAAACTGGCGTTTTCGATCTGATTGATCCGCTCACGGAACGCCTGTTGCTCAGCCAGCGCCATAAAAGGGCCAAGCACAAACAGACCATGGGGCAGGCTCTGGGCGTCAAGCTCATAAGCGCGCAGCACCCAGTCGACCATCTCGACCCCGTCTCCGCCACCACCCGGGGTGATCAACAGGTAGTCATCCGGCAGCTCCAGCAGATGTTTAGAGGCGAGCGTTTCGGGAACTTCGCGCTGCAGGTAACCGGTGTAATGGGTCATCTGCTCAACCTGCGGAGGTAACTCCAGCCCGTCCAGCGGATTACCCATGGAACGGTCGCCGTATACCCAGACCTCGTCGTAGTATTCCTGCAACGCGGCGCCGGCACCTTTGGCCTCCCACTCCGGCCGTAACAAGTGAGGCGCATCAAGGACATCGCGAATACCCAGCACCGTGGCCACCCCTTTCTGCTTTAACAGCTTGAGGGTGCTTTCCACTTCGCCTTTCAGTCCCAGGGGCTCTTTATCGACCAGAAACAGGTCCGGTTCGAACGCCTCGGCGGTATGCAGAATAATCGATTCACGCATCTTCAGGGTATGCTGAAGATCGATATGGAGTCCCAGCGAGGTATACTCGCCATTGTGAAGTTTGATGACGCCGGGAATACGAACAAAGTCGACGCGGGCCTTGAAGTCGAAGCGACCAATGATGGGAGACCCGGTTAGAATCAAAACCGACAGCCCCTTGTACTGCTCCACCAAGGCATGAGCCAGGGTGCGACAGCGGCGCAGATGCCCCAAACCAAAGGTGTCGTGGCTGTAGATCAGCACCCGGGCGTTGTCGAGCTTATCCGGCAGTGGCAAATCGGCCATCTTACTGCATTCCATCCACAGAGAAACGGCAATCTTAGTGGATCAATCGGGCCTTTACAATCGGCCCCCGCACTGCACAATTCAGGATACAGTTGCATAAAACCACTATAAGAACAGTAACATCCACCCAGCTCTATCGTCTAAGCTGAGCACCATATAGCGTACGGAAGTTACCATGACCCTCAACCCGGAAAACACCAAACCGCAAACGGACCTGCACGCACGTAAGCCTCCTACCCGAGCCAGCCAGCTGACCGGTCGTCTGAAACAGTCGCTGATAAAGCATCAGGCCGGTAGTGAACGCCTGGTGGCCTGGGTTCAGTTCTTCGTGGTGGTCACTTTCTCACTACTCTATTCGCTGGCCCCTAAAACCTTCACCTCCGAGGCCGAATTTGCACCGGTCCCCTGGGTACTGGGCGCCTACTTCTTGTTCACCGTGCTGCACCTGTACGTCTGTTACCGGCGCCTGCCGCCGGATTGGTTCACCTACCTTTCGATCGCCGTCGACATGGCGCTCATTTACGTTTTAATCTGGAGTTTTCATCTGCAGTACATGCAACCGCCCTCGTTCTACCTGAAAGCCCCTACCCTGCTGTACGTGTTTATCTTTATCGCGCTGCGGACACTACGCTTCGAGGTCAAGTTCATCCTGTTTGCCGGCGGCTCGGCTATTTTCGGCTGGCTGCTGATGATTCTGTATGTGTTTACCGCCGATCCCGGTAACACCATGGTGACCAAAGACTATGTTCAGTATCTGACGTCAAACAGCATGCTGCTCGGTGCCGAATTCGACAAAATTATCAGCATGCTGATCGTGACACTGGTGCTGGCCACTGCCGTTCACCGCAGCAAACGACTGCTGCTGAACTCCATTATTGAAACCCGGATGGCTGAAGATCTGTCCCACTTCGTACCCGATCAGGTGCTGCATGGCCTCAGCCACAGCGACGACGCCCCCCAAGCCGGCCAGGCCAGCCGTTATCAGGCCGGCATCCTGTTTATCGATATCGCCAATTTCACCACGATGAGTGAAAAGTTCACCCCGGAAGAGGTGGTTTCAACCCTGAACGATTACTTCACCGAAGTCGGGGCGATCATGGAGCGCAATGGCGGGACCATCAATCAATTCCAAGGGGACGCGATTCTCGCCAGCTTCGAACAGTCCCACGAAGGGCACAACAGTTCCGAGTGTGCGATCAAAACCGCGCTGGAGATTCAACAACGGCTTGAACAAGCCCGCTTCGGCGACCAGCAGCTCAAATTAAGCAGTCGCATCGGCATCAACAGCGGCGAAGTCGTTGGTGGAATGATGGGATCACAGAACCGGCTGATCTATACCGTCCATGGTGATGCCGTCAATCTGGCAGCCCGACTGGAACAGCATAATAAACAGATCGGCAGTAACATCCTGGTATCTCGCGACACTCGCCTGGCCTGTCGTGACGGCATGTTCGAGTTCAGCCCCGAAGGCGAGGTAAAAGTAAAAGGACGGGATGCCATCACCCAGATCTATTCGGTGAAACCCGCAACGACTACGAATTAACCGGCTAGGGTTTCAGGGGGATCCTGACATTCGGGCCGGGCTTCCAGCAGTTCAATCAGCTGGATAATGTTCTGTCTCGCTGCCGGCTCGTGATCGGCTCGAAACTGGGCATGATGGTAAAGCTGCGGTCGCCGGATCAGCTCACGTAAAAATTCCAGCTGAGCACGATAGTCACAGACGGGATTGATCAGCTGTCTTTCCTCGTGGCAGCGCACGGTATCACGCAGGTATTCCGCCCAGGGGCGGGCAAAGCTGGCCAAATCGATATCCAGCATCAACGCCTGCTCCGGATCTTCTACCGGTGTCTGATGGGTGGTCAGCGCGATCATGGTGCAGATCTTTTCCAGCCGCTCCGGCGCCATTCGTCCCTGTGCCAGCTCCCGCAACAACAAGGCGCCGCGCTCTTCATGCCCCTTGGGATCCGGTCCGTAGCAGGCATCGTGGAACCAGATCGCCAGTTCTATCGCATCCGGATCATCAATCGTATGACGGTATCGATCCAGCCACAGCAGACACTGCTCGATATGACTTCCATCGTGGTAACGCCGACAAGGCTCACTGTAATTGGCCTTCAGACGGTCGAAGACCACCTCGCCATCCGACTCCTGGTCGGGGTTGAGGTTGCGCATCCACAATTGGCTGAAACGACAGGCATCCATCTAAGGGCCTCCACACACCTGAGTGGCCAGTTGGCGTTGCAGCAGGTTATTGGTCTCCTGCGCTTCGGCCAATTTATCCGATAACTGGCGCATGACATCCAGGGCAACGTCAGAATTGCTGGTCAGCAACTTGACGAACATATCACCTTCGATACGCAGTACTTTCAGCCCATCCCGCGCTCGAATTGCAGCACTGCGCCCCTGTTTTGAAATAACCGCCATCTCACCGATTAGATCCCCCGAGGTACGGGTCAGTATCACTTTCTCGGTACAGGCTTCTCCGTCACAGTCGGGTTTGGCCATCACCTCGGCCTCCCCCTGCATGATCAGGTAGACATCATCGGCGGGATCATCCTTACGGAACAGATAGTCCCCACCCCGGTATTCAACCAGGCGACTGGTAAAGGCCAACAGTTTGAGCTTGGAGTCATCCAGCTTAGACAGCATAGGAATACTACGTAAGAACTCTACTTCCTGGTTGATATCCAAATCCGACTCCCAACAACGGAAAACTAAGAGCCTCGCACTGGAGCTCCTACGGTGTCAAGCACACAAAAGGGCCCCGGAGAAAAACCCCGGAGCCTCAGATAAGTGTAGATGAAAGCGTACTTTGGTGACGAAATTATGTCAGGGACGCTCAAGCGCGCGATATTCTTTTTCCCAGCGCTTGGCTTCTTTCTTGGAAGGGCCGCCGACGATACCCAGTGCGTGGCGGACTCTGGCACGGCTCAGATCCGGACCCAACAAGGCCATCGATTCGATCACAGAAACCGACGCAGCGCTGCCTGATACAGCCACAAACAACGGCGCCAACAGATCCCGAATCTTAAGATCCATCGCCTTGGACAGGCCGTTCAGGGTCTGGAAAATGGCATCCTTATTCCAGTGGCGAAGCGCCTCCAGATCCCAGAGTGCGTATTGCAGCACCTTACGAACCTGCTCCGGCTCCAGGCTCTTGTGGACGAACTGCTCTTCGTCCAGATCCAGCATTCCAGCCATAAAGAAGCCGGCCAGCGGCACCACGTCGGAGAAGGTCTCCACTCGCGGCTGAATCAGCGGAATGATCGGCATCAGGTAGTCACGATTCAGAGCCCATTCCTTGACCCGCTCGGCGAACGCTTCGGCATCCAGCCCTTCACGAATCCACAGGCCGTTGAGCCAACGGAGTTTTTCGGTATCGAATACCGGTCCGCCCAGCGAGACGCGTTGAATATCAAAGGCGTCAAACATCTCCTGACGGCTGAATTTTTCCCGCTCATCGGGCATCGACCAGCCCATCCGACCGAGATAGTTGAGCAACGCCTCAGGCATAAAGCCCATGCGCTGGTAATACAGGATACTGGTCGGATTCTTACGCTTACTGAGCTTGCTCTTGTCCGGGTTACGCAGCAGCGGCATATGACACAGATGCGGCATCTCCCAGCCAAAGTACTCATACAGCAACTGGTGCTTGGGCGCCGAATTGATCCACTCCTCGCCCCGCAGCACATGGGTGATCTTCATCAGGTGATCATCGACCACGTTGGCCAGGTGGTAGGTCGGCATGCCGTCGGCCTTCATCAACACCTGCATGTCGACCTGGGTCCAGTCGATCTCGATCTGGCCGCGCAGCATGTCATTGAAGGTACAAACCCCTTCGCGAGGCACCTTCATCCGGACCACATGGGGCTCACCACTTTCTACGCGACGGGAGACCTCCTCTTCGGACAGGTGCAGGCAGTGCCCGTCGTAGCCCAGCTGCTGCTTGTTGGCCATCTGTTCTTTGCGCAGCTCATCCAGCCGCTCGGAACTACAGAAACAACGGAAAGCATGGCCCTTGTCCAGCAACTGCTGAGTATGCTCCGCATAGATTTCACTACGCTCACTCTGACGGTAGGGACCATGGGGGCCACCGACATCCGGTCCCTCATCCCATTCCAGCCCCAGCCAGCGCATCGAGTCCAGAATCATCTGCTCAGACTCCGAAGTACTCCGGGCCTGGTCGGTGTCTTCGATCCGGAGAATAAACTCTCCGCCTTGCTGGCGGGCAAACGCCAGGTTAAACAGCGCAATATAAGCGGTACCTACATGCGGATCACCGGTAGGAGACGGGGCAATACGAGTACGAACGGTCATATCTGGACAGATTCCGTGACTAGAAACATTAAAGGAGGCGCATTATAGCGGAGCCGGACAAAGCAATGCCAATGGATGGTTGTCTACGACTCCAATTTGGTTACACTATAACATTACATACAGCTCGCTGAGTTTTTCTCAAATTTCAGCGCCAATCCAAAACCCAACTATCAACAAACTGAACCCAAACCATGCCGCATTTTTCTGTTGCCGCTCTGTTACTGACGGCGGTCTTTAGCCTTTTTTCTGTCCAGGCAAGAGCCTTGGACGTCGTCGCCACCATCCAGCCGATTAAGCTCCTGGTCGCCGAAATTACCGACGGCGTCGTGGAACCCAAACTGCTGTTGCCGGCGAACACCTCGCCCCATGATTTCCAGCTGAAACCATCCCAGCGACGGACCATCCAGCAGGCCGATGTGATTTTCTGGATCGGCCCGGAGATGGAGATGGCACTGAACAAGCCCCTGGCCCAACTTGATGATCACACGGTGCTGGTGACCCTGGCCGAAGGCGCTCTGGATAGCGAGGCGCTGCACCAGAAGCATGATGAACATGAGGCTCACGAAGAACACGAAGCCCATCAGGATCATGACGAGCACGAGGAGCACAAAGAGCACGGTTCTCACGATGAAGAGCATGCTCACGACGATCATGAGGCCCATAAGGAACATGCGGAACACGAGGAGAGCGATCATGACGACCACGCTCAGGAATCGGCCAGCCATGATGGCCACCACCACGATCACGGTGAAGACCTGCACCTGTGGCTTGATCCCCATGAAGGCGAGCGCATAGCCAAGCTGGTTGCCGAGACACTCAGTCAGGCAGATCCGAAAAACCGCCCCAGGTACCAGCAAAATCTGGCTGCGTTTCTGACCGAACTGGAACAGCTGGATAAACAGTTGAAACAGCGTTTGGAGCCCCTGGCTGACAAGGGTTACTTCGTCTTCCACGACGCCTATAACCGTTTTGAGGCCCACTACGGACTCAGTCACCTGGGCGCCATCACGATCAGCCCTGAGCGCAGCCCTGGAGCAAAGCATGCGGCAGAAATTCGTGAGCGTCTGATCAAGCATGAAGCGGTCTGCGTATTCAGCGAGCCGCAATTCCCCTCGCCCTTGGTAAGGAACCTAATCGAGGGAACCGATGTAGACAGTGGCGTACTGGATCCGATGGGTGGCCAGGTAGCGCAAGGCCCTAAGGGCTACCTGCGTTTTCTGGAGCAGATGGCGGCCGACTTTGAAGCCTGTTTGGGTCAGTCCGACAAATAATTTAGCCGTCAACGGAACTTTGACTGAGCGACCCAGTCACAGGAAGCAGAGGCACATGGCCGTGCATCTCTCCTTCGTTTGTTAGCCCCGCTTTCGCGGGGCTTTTTTTATCTGCACCTAATTTGAAAGGCGTTAGTTTTTGATAGGCGTTAGTCGCTTCAAGTCAGCTGGGCGCGGTATCGCTCGATCACCTCTTCAAACTGGGCACGCTGATCTTCGGGCACCAGTCGGCGATAGCTATCGGCCATATCGGAAAAATGAGACATCAGCTCCAGGTCGGACTGATGATGGGTACGGGCACGCCAACGCAGATAGTCCACATCGCTTTCCATCTGATGACGTAATCTTTGCAAGGTCATAACGCAACCTCCCTGTTGCCGCAAGCCGCGTCGATCCATCGACTCTGAGTCATCCGCGCGGATAGAAGTTAGAGCAACCCACTCAATCAATCGGTGGGTAGCGCAAACAATTTTAATCGGCTTTTATTCGAAGCGCAAAATACACCCTAAATAACAAGCCGTGTTCGGTGGGCTACTGCATGTCGATATAGGCACGCTGCACATCCCGGATATCCAATTCCAGAATGGTCGCATAGGTATCTTTCTGAATCGGATAGCTTTTTACAACGCGAGCACCACGAATGATACCGCCCACCGCAGCATTGAACTGATCATTCTGAACCACCATGTCACGAACCTGGTTGGTGCCGAACAGATGCTGACCATGAACGATGGCGGTCAATTCTTGATAAGCGCGCAACTTGGAAGCCCGCATCGCCATCAGCATCTTCTGTTCACGGGTCTGACCCGGCTGCAGGCTGATCGGCGCGTAACCGGTCGCAGAGATAATCCTCGGAGAGGGATCTATCTGGGGGACCGAGCTGTACTCGGCTTCTTCCTGGCGGTTGTTCTGAGCCTGGTTGTAGTAGTACTTCATGGTATCGCAGCCGCCCAGCAACAACACTATCAACAGTCCCAGACTGGCCCGAACAAACATACCCATAGTAAAACTCTCTCGACGTTCTATTCCTGGCGCGCTAACGATTATCCCGGCTACTGAACCGGAACCCCGCCGTTCTCAATAATCATGCCGTTCTGACTGCTGAACGGATCGTAACCGGGGAACGCGCCTTCCAACTGCTCGATACCAAAATCCGACTGTCCGGTTGCCACCACCTGTTGCGTAACGGTATCCAACATCCTGGCGTTAACGGTCACGCCCGAAGAGTTGACGCTGTAGGTACCGCCGAGCACGTAACTGACCCGATGGCGGCGATAATACTCCGCCAGGGATAGATTCTCAGGCCGCCGATCGGCAAACGGCAGCGCCCGATGATCGATCAGATTGAAGCCACGGGCCTGCAGTTCATGGTAGAAACCTTCAGCCAATTCGTCCCCCAACGGACGTTTTGTCGCCGCAGCGGAAAGATCCACAAACGGCGTGATCGCAATGGGCAACCGTTTGATGCCCCTCTTGGCCAGGCTCGTTTCAATCTGTTCGGCCATCTGTCGGACCGCCTTACCCAAATAACCCACCGGTTCAGCAATCGCCGATCGCTCGGCCGGATCAGCGGGCACCGGTTGCAGCACCTCCGGATTGGTGACCCGGGTAGAGACTTCGTTGTCGACCACCACATGAATCGGCTGATCGGCACAGCCGGCCAACAACGACAGGGTGAACAGCGGTATGGCAAGTTGTTTCATCGGATTCAGGACTCATGCTGGAGGCCTCAAGCGGCCACAAGTGCAAAGAAAATATCATAAAAATCGCCGCTCGGGACGGTTTGCATAGGCCAAAGATTTTAATTAGCTTAGGCGATTCAACTTACTGCTCCAGAATAGGCCCACCATGGCGTCGTTGATCTGCTCGCTACCACGCATCCTGCTGGCATTGTTTATCGTCCTGCTCAGTCCTTCGGTCTTGGCCGTCAGCATTGAAGCCGAAGGATCTGCACTGATATACAATCAGGACATCAGCTCCGCCCGCCATCAGGCCCTGCGCAACGCCTCCCAGCAGGCTCTGTTGCAAGCCGGTGCCTATATCAGCAGTTCCCAGAGCATCAATCAGGGGGTTATCCAGACCGATAATTTGCGTATCCGCACCCTGGGTAATCTCAGTAATGTCCGGGTGATCGATGAGCGGGTCAAAGGGGACCGCTTCTGGTTGCGAATCCGTGCCGATGTGGATACCGACCAAAGCTGCGCCCTCGGTGATGCCCATACCCGTTACACCAAGTCGGTGGCGGTCGCAGCCTTCCCGCTGCAGCACCGCCAACAGGCCGCGCTGGGTAACCTCTACGGGGCCGAACAGCAGTTATCCGCCTCCCTGACCAAACTGATCAACGGTGAAGGTATTCTGCGGGCACTGAACGCCTCCCACCTGAGCGTTAATCCGGCACCATCGACCGCGGCAGCCTACCAGCAAGACCAGGGGCCGCTGACCGAAGCCCTTCAAAGCTTCAGCGAGCTCGATGTTCAGTTTATCGTCTCCGGCGTGATCCGCGATCTGAGCCCCTATGATCCCAGTCGGCACGATGAAGAGCTGATCTGGAAAACCCTCTACGATCAACTCGATGTCCGTGGCCGTCAGCGGCTGCGCAACTTTGCCGTCGACCTGTTTATTCACGACGGCTATACCGGCACCCTGCTGTTCAGCCGCAGTTATCGCACCGGCGGTTTCTGGGATGCCGACGATGTCGAGCAGATCGGCTTCTATACCCCGGCGTTTCTGAAGACCGATTACGGTCAGAAAGTACGCAACCTGTTGACCCAGGCCGGACGCGATATCAACAAGCAGCTCCAGTGCGAACCCTTCCGGAGCCGTATCATCCGTGCCGAGCAGAATCGACTGACCTTCAATGCCGGTTCGGTAGTGGGCATTCAACCCGGCGACCAGTTCCGACTATTCCGCAAGGCGATGTTCTTCGATACCCTCGATCAACCCCATATCAAGCTCGAAGACACCCGCCAGACGGTCGTGGTCAACGAGGTACAGCCGCGTTTTTCGGTGGCCAATATGGAAAGCGACGCGGTGGAGCTCAATATTCAACAGGATGACGTACTGATCGCCTGGTAAGCCCCAACCCTGCGCTTAGTCAATTCTAGAACGGCCGCCACTCTGCTAAAATCGCCGACCCTCATTCGGCAACGGAGAAGCGGCAATGCCTAAAGCCTGTGAACTGAAAAAAGGTGATGTGATCGAGCGCGACGGCAAGCTCTATATCGCTCGTCAGATCGACGTTAAATCGCCCTCGTCCCGGGGCGCACAGACCCTTTACAAAACCAGGTTCAACCGTATTCCCGATGGCCAGAAGCTGGAGCTGTCGCTGACCGGCGACGAACTGCTGAACAGCGCCGATCTTCGCCGGGCTCCGGCCCAATTGCTGTACCAGGAGGACCAGCTCTACACGTTCATGGAGCAGGAGGAGTACAGCCAGCACAGCCTCAGCGGCGAAGAACTCGAAGGCCAGCTGCCCTACCTGTATGACGGAATCGAGGGACTGACGGCACTGATCGTTGATGATCGGATGGTGGCCATCGAACTGCCGGCCTCCATCAGCCTGCCGATCGTCGAGACCGCCCCGGCCATTAAAGGCGCTTCGGCCAGCGCACGCACCAAGCCGGCCCGTTTGCCGACCGGCCTTGAGGTCCAGATCCCCGAATACCTGGCCGAGGGTGAAGTGATCCGGGTTAACACCAGTACCGGAAAATTCATGTCGAGGGCCTGAGAATGAACCGGTTCCCCCTCCCCGCCGTCGCATTGCTGCTGACCGCCCTGTATGGCTGCCAGCCGTCAGATCCGGGCCGTAGCGCCACCGAGACAGCAGCCTCTAAACAGCCGCCATCGGCGCAGGCTGAGACAGCCACGACGCCGGCCAAGCCGCTGCAACGCAGTGAAAACCCGCCCAGCCTGAATCCACCGACATCAGGCCCGGCACTTCCGGATTTCGCCGCGATCAACGATGTAAAACAGAAAAAGCAGCAGTTTTTTGCCTTTCTGGAGCCGATGATCGCGCAGGAAAACGCCCACACCCAGGCATTGCGTCAACACGTTAAACAGCTGCTGCAGCTGCTCGAACAGCAGCCACAACTGCATCCGGATGACCAGCAATGGCTCGCCCGGGCCGGTAAGGCGTTCCGCATCGATGCCGAATCCGAGGCAGACCAGCTACGCCAACTGCTGGCCAAGGTCGATCAGATTCCTGCGGCCCTGGTTAAGGCCCAGGCCGCCAACGAATCCGCCTGGGGCACCTCCCGCTTCGCCCGCCAGGCCAACAATCTGTTCGGCCAATGGTGCTTCACCCCCGGCTGCGGGATCGCACCGCTGCAGCGGGGGCCGGACCAGGCCCATGAGGTCGAAGCCTTCAAGTCGGTAGCCGCCGGTCTGCGCAGTTATTTCACCAATATCAACGGCAACAAGAGCTACAGCGACCTCCGCCAGATCCGTCGCTGCCTGCGCAATCAACAGCAACCCATCAGCGGACGGGCTCTGGCCGCCGGCTTGACCCACTACTCGGCCCGCGGTGGTCACTACGTCGACGAACTGCAGTCGATGATTCGAATCAACAAGCTGGAACCCTGGGCTGATAGCTGGTGGGGCGACAGCCAACCCGGCCACCCCTGCTACAAACTGGTGCAGGTTGAAAGCGATCAACCAGATCCTATTCTCGTCGCCAGTGCGGCTGCGGATGAAGAGGCTCCAGCCACACCGGCAGTGCCGCAAGACACTGACGACTCAGCCCAAGCGCAGAAGGCCACCTACGCGGAGGCGCCAGCACCGACCGAAACCGCGCCGCAGGAGCCGAGTGACAAGGTTGAACCGATCGCGACCGTATCCGAGCAACCCTCGACACCCGCTCCGCAGGTAGAGCAGCTCAACCGGGCCGATCCGGCCGAGGCTTTAGCCTCTTCGACCGCGACCAATGATCAGTAAGACAACACGCTAAAGACTAAAGGAATCGGACACCCGATCCTGATACAGTTGTCGCAGCTGTACTGAGCTTGGAGTAGAGGACTGCGGTGAAGACCCAGAAGCTCATCATCATTTATGCACTGACGTTGGCCGCAACGGCGCTGTTGGTAGGGTTATCCTGGTCGATGAACCAGAAGATCCTCAACGACTCGGCGATTGAGATCGCTCGCGTCAAGGGTCAGTCTGCCTTTCAGCTACTGCAGACGATTCGCAGCTGGAGCGCCCGTCACGGCGGCGCCTATGTTCCCGTCACCGAATCATCCCGCCCCAACCCCTATCTGCATGTCGACGACCGGGATATCGTGGATGACTCGGGGCGCCGCCTGACCAAGATCAACCCGGCCTATATGACCCGGCAGATCTCAGAGCTGCTGAAAGGCGGGGATGTCGAAGCCAGCATGACCAGCCTGCAGCCGATCAACCCGGTCAACAAACCCACTGAGTGGGAGCGCCAGGCCATGATCAGGTTTGAGACCCAGAACCAGAGCGAACTGGTGGAGCTGGTTGATGATCGCTACCGCTATATCGCCCCGCTCTATGTCGAACCGGCCTGTCTGAAGTGCCACACCAAGCAGGGTTACAAAGTCGGCGACTTGCGTGGAGCGATCCATATCAATTTCCCCAGCTCCCAGATCGATGTGCTGGTGGACAAGCAGAAGCAGATGTCCAACCGTGCCCACCTGATCGCCTTTGTGGCCATCACCCTGACCGGTCTGATGATGATCCCGTTGGTGCTGCATCTGCTGAAACGAATCCAGCAAGGGGCTGAACAGCGCGAAGAGCTGGAGCGTCGGACACGCTACGACCAACTCACCGGTGTGCTGAACCGGAGTAATTTACTCGAACACCTGAATAACAACTATCACCAGGCGACCCGGCTGCAACAACCGCTGTCGCTGGTGATGGTGGATCTGGACTACTTCAAAGCCATCAATGATACCTACGGTCACCGGGCCGGAGACAAGGTGCTGCGCCGCGCCGCCGAAATGATTCGCTCGCAGCTGCGCGAGCATGATCAGATCGGTCGCTACGGCGGGGAAGAGTTTATGATCCTGCTGCCCGACACCCCCCTCGACAGCGCCCTGGCGGTGGCCGAGCGGATTCGCAGTCTGATCGAGCTCTCCGAGATCTCCACCCGCCTGCATCCGAGCATCCGTACCACGGTCAGCTGCGGGGTCGCCGACAGCAGCCTGAGCGGTTCAAGCGACGCCAAGATGCTGATCGAGCTGGCCGACCAGGCCCTTTACCTGGCCAAGAACCGGGGCCGTAACCGGGTCTGCAGCCAGCTCGACCTGGAACCAAGCCGCTCTCAGCAGCCGGTCTAATTGAGCGAAGGTGCAGGCTCTAGAGCTTCCTTCATCGGGCTGATCGGACTCAGACGATCTTGCGGATCCATTCCTCGCCACGCTGATCAATCTGCGGTTGCTGCGGCAGGTAGACGAAGAAGGAACTGCCTTGTCCAGGCCTTGAACGGACGTTGATCTCGCCGCCCACCCGCTCCAGGATACCGTAGCTGACCGACAGCCCCAGCCCGGTGCCTCCTTGGCTGCGGGTGAAGAAAGGGTCGAAGATCCGCGGCAGGATCTCGGGCTCGATCCCGCAACCGTTATCAC
Source organism: Motiliproteus sp. (assembly GCF_965230735.1). Lineage (GTDB taxonomy): Bacteria > Pseudomonadota > Gammaproteobacteria > Pseudomonadales > Balneatricaceae > Motiliproteus. The sequence goes on along the minus strand of NZ_OZ246016.1, from coordinate 1,748,227 downwards.
GAACCAGCAGCAACACCCCATCACCCCGGTTGCGACTGCGAATCCGGATCTCGCCGGCACCGGGTTTGTCCTTCAACTGTGCCTGGATCGCATTGATCGCATTGACGATCAGATTGATCAGTACCTGCTGCAGCTGTTGCGGGTTGCCCTTCACGGTCATGTCGGCGCGCAGATCCAATCTCAGTCGGATCGATTTCTTGGCCAGATCATGGCGCACCAGCACCAAGGAGTCTTCCACCACCTGATTGACCTGCATCGGACTGAGCTGGGCCAGATAATCGTTGGGACGGGAATACTGCAGCAGATTGCTGATGATGGAACGGATTCGATACACCTGTTCGACGATCAGCTCCGATTCGCGCCGGACCGGCGCGGCAGCCGCTTCATCCAGTTCCGCCATCAACAGATCCATATTGCCGAGAATCACCGCCGTGGGGTTGTTGATCTCATGGGCAATACCGGCGGTCAGCTCGCCGATGGCCGCCAGCTTCTCCTTGGCCACCAGCTGCTGGCGGGTTTTCTTCAGCAGATCCAGGTTACGCTGCAGATCATCGGTCCGCTGCTGAAGCTGGGCCGTGCGCTTCTCAACCTTCACCTCCAGTTGATCCGCCGCCGTCTGAATCTGCTGATGCTGCTGCCCCAGTTTGTCCAGCATCACATCCAGCTGATGGGCCAACATGCCCAGCTCATCACGAGTTTCCAGCTTACCGATCCGCTCATCGCCGCCGGCCCGCACCCTTGCCATCACCCGGGTCATCGCTTCGATCGGTTTAAAGATCGACTTGGCCCCCCGAACCGCCAGGGTCACACTGAGCAGGGTCACCAGCAGGAATAGCCCGCCCAGCCAACGCAAGGCCTGGAAATAGGTCTCCTTGAAGGGCGCTTCCAGAAAACCGGCATAGAGCATGCCGATCCGGCGACCGTAGATATCGATGATCGGTTCATAGGCGGAGATATACCACTCGCTGACCACAAAGGCGCGGTCGATCCACTTCTCGCCCCGCTCCAGGACCTGGTCATGGACCGCCTTGGAGACCAGCGTCCCGATCGCCCGCTGCCCCGGCGCCGCCAGTTTCTTCGGCACGTTGGTGTTGATGCGAACATCGCCCAGGAACACCGTCACCGTGCCCAGGCTGTCCTCGGCCAAACTGCCCTTGCCGTAAACCAATCGTTTCAGCTGGTCGACAAATTCGAAATTGCCGTTGACCAGAACACCGGCACTCAGAAAGGCCTGGATATCACCCTCGGCATCCCGGATCGGATAGTAGCTCAGGAACACCATCCCACGGTCTTCGGCATCCCGTTGCTGCGGAATCGCCCAGGGCGTGTGCTGAATCGGCAGATAGACCCGCTCGGCCAGTTCGGCGTCGATACGGGCCAGATCGATCGACTCGAACAGGCTCACCCCGGCACTGCCGTTTTCGATTCGCGCCCGTTCCATCAGCGGCTGACGCTCCAAGCCACAGCCCAGGTCACCGGTCAGATCGCAGCCCGAGTTGTCGACCAGAAACACAAAGTCGAACAGCTTACGCTGTTGCAGTCGCTGCAGCTGCAATCGCAGCGGAGCCAGATCCGGCTGGTGTCCGAACGCCTGCTGGGCGGCCTGCTGAAACGGGTAAGACTCGGCGGTCAGCGTCAACTGCTGCAGATAGTCCCGCTGTTGATCCTCGAACGCTTCATGGGCCACCGACAGATCGGTACTGACCTTCATCAGCAGCTGGCGGTAGCTGACTTCGTTACTCCACAGGTAGGCCATCCCGACCACGAACGGCATAACCAGCAGGATCGGGAAAAGCACCAGCGCCAGCAGGCGATAACGCAGACTGGAGCTGATCAGCTGATAGACACGGTTAAGCATTGAATATCCAAGCCGGACGCCGAGCCCGACTCAGTCGCTCCAGGCGTGCAGTTTGCGGTCCAGGGTTTTGCGCGCAATACCGAGCTGCCGCGCCGCCTGGGTCTTGTTGCCTTCGGCCTGATCCAGCACCCGCAGAATATGATCCTTTTCGACGCTGTCCAGGTCCCACTCGCAGGGATAGCCCTGCCCCGACCCCGGTTCCAGCGCCTCGTCACCGTTCTGGAGCGCCTCGACCGGCAAACGGCCAAGCAACAGGCAACGCTCGATCATATTCTTCAGTTCACGGATATTGCCGGGCCATTCGTAGGCCTGCATCCGCTGCAGGTCGGCATGACTGAACGGGATGGCGGGCAGCCCCAGTTTCTTGGCCAACTGGTCGCTGAAGTGCTCCACCAGCAACGGGATATCCTCGCGGCGCTCACGCAGCGCCGGCACCCGTAGCCGCAGCACGTTCAGCCGGTAAAACAGATCCTGTCGGAAGTTGCCGTCGGCCACCTCCTGTTCCAGATCCCGATTGGTGGCCGCCACCAGGCGCACGTTGACCGGGACATCGCGTTCGCTCCCAACCGGACGGATACGCCCCTCTTCCAACACCCGCAGCAGTTTCGACTGCATCAACAGCGGCATTTCACCAATCTCGTCGAGAAACAGGGTGCCGCCGTCGGCATAGGAGAACAGCCCTTCACGGGCCTGCTGAGCCCCGGTAAAGGCCCCTTTGGTATGGCCAAACAATTCAGACTCAATCAGTTCCGGTGCGATGGCCCCGCAGTTGATCGGCACAAAGGGGCCGCTGCGTTTACTCAGTTGATGAACCGCGTTGGCCACCAGCTCCTTACCGGTTCCGGATTCACCTTCGACCAGCACCACCGATGGCGTCGGCGCCACCCGCTTGATCAGTTGACAGATCTCGGTGATCGCCGACGAGTTGCCGACCATCCCTTCCATCGAATAGAGCGCATCGACCCGGCGCTTGAGGACGAAATTCTCCCGTTTCAGCTGGCGCCGCTCCATCACATGACGGACCGCCGACACCATCTGCTCGAGCCGGAACGGTTTGAGGATAAAGTCCGAGGCGCCGACCCGCAGTGCACCGATCGCCTTGTCGATATCGGCAAACGCGGTCATAAAGATCACATCGGACTGGAATGCCGGTGTCATCACCTCGCTGAGCCAATCGACCCCGGACAGACCCGGCAGGCAGATATCCACCACCAGCAGATCAAAATGGCAACGCGAACGCAGCGCTTCGGCCTCCTCGGCGGAGCCCACCGCCTCGACCAGTGAATATTCCTTGGCCAGCGCTTTTTGAAGAAATTCCCGGATACCCTGCTCGTCATCGACAATCAGGATCGACAATGCCTGTCGTCCCTGTTCCGCCGTCTCAGGTGCCAATGCATCCGCACTCGCACGGTCGAGCGCCTGCGAGCTTCGGGGGAGTGTTATGGTCACGCAGTCCACCTTAATAATTGTGTTATTGGTGCTCTACTTGCGTTTACGGTCGCGACCGGAGATGCACCGATACGACCTTAGAGTCTCACAATCCACCGTCCCTACCCGGCAGATCATGTACCGCAACAGATTCTATAAGTTATTACCATCGTGATAAGGCCCACCGCAGTCTTGATGCTGCGGTTTAACCCGGGCCGCTCGTTGGCGTAGGCCGCTATTGTCGGTCCAAATACGCACAAAAAGCCATGATAAATCTTCGAGCGATCGGTACAACCAAGTCAATTAAACTGACGTATAAGCCGAGCTTCGGAGCTAACCTGGATCAACTCGGGTCATTTTGACCCTGACCAGCCAGACGGCGTGACATTTTGCCCAACCCCTGCAAACCAGCCGATCTGTTCAAGCCGGTTTATCTGCCCCAAACCCTCCCTACGCTGCCTTTCGCGCCAAACGTTGAAGCTGGCACTCTCCTTGCTATGACCCTGTTGATAAGCACCAACAACAGCCCATCGAGCTAATCGAGCGATAACAAAAAAGAAATAATAAGCGCAGCCCGGCTGTCGCGCCCATGACCATAAAGAGATGAGGAATCCCCATGCCCACCCTGCTGAGCCGTAAACTGGCCTCACTGATCTCCCTGTGCCTGCTGGTACTGGGCAGTACCAGCCTGCAGGCCGAGACCCTGAAACTGGCCACCACCACCAGTACTTACAACTCCGGCCTGCTCGATGCGATTCTGCCCCAGTTCGAACAAGCCACCGGCACCGAAGTCCACGTGATAGCGGTCGGCACCGGTGCCGCACTTCGCATGGGACGTGACGGCGACACCGATGTGCTGCTGGTTCATGCTCCATCAGCCGAGCAACAATTCATCGAGCAAGGCCATGGCGTTGATCGCACCGGGGTGATGTATAACGACTTCGTGATCGTCGGCCCCGCCCATGACCCCGCCGCCATTGCCGGTCAAACGAACGTCGCCCAGGCTCTGCAACGCGTCGCCGAATCCGGGGCCCTGTTTGTCTCTCGCGGTGACGACTCAGGCACCCACAAGAAAGAAAAATCGCTCTGGCAGCAGGCCCATGTCAGCCCGTCGGGCGACTGGTACCGGGAAGCCGGTCAAGGCATGGGCAAGGTACTTCAGATCGCCGATGAGGTCGGCGGTTACACCCTCACCGACCGAGGCACCTGGCTGGCCTACCAGGGCAAATTGCAGCTGGGACTCTTGGTCGAAGGGGATCAGCGCCTGTTCAACCCCTACAGCGTTATGAAGATCAATCCGCAACGTTATGCGGACCTGAATCACCAGGGCGCCGAAGCCTTCCGCCAATGGCTTGTGTCCGAGCAGACCCAGCAACAGATCGCCGACTTTCGCATCAACGGTGAACCCTTGTTCGTACCGTCGGCCGTCACCCCGGTTGCCAGCCACTAAGCCACTCGTATGCAAAGTCTGACCGCCACCACGCTGGAAGCGATCTCACTGCTCCTCAGCGGTGACGCCAAGCTCTGGTCGATCATCGCCGTGTCCTTCAGCACCACGCTGAAAGCGATCCTGATCGCCACGCCGGTGGCGTTTGTGGTCGGCTGCGCCCTGACCCTGCTGCGCTTCCCCGGACGCTGGGCGCTGATCTCGCTGTTTAACAGCCTGTTGAGTGTTCCCACCGTGGTAGTCGGACTGCTGCTCTACCTGCTGCTGTCACGCAGCGGTCCCTTCGGCGACCTGCGCTTGCTGTTTACCGACACGGCGATGGCGCTGGGCCAGATCGCGCTGGCCTTTCCGGTGCTGGTGGCGATGAGTCTGGCCTGTTTCAAGGGCGCCGATCGCAGCGCCTGGGAGACCGCCCGCACCCTCGGAGCCTCCCCACTACGGGCCTTCGGCACCCTGATCCTGGAGCTGCGCTATGGCTTGGCGGCTGCCTGTATCGCCGCCTATGGGCGAATCATCTCCGAGGTGGGTTGTTCGATGATGGTCGGTGGCAACATCCTCAACCACACCCGCAATATCCCCACCGCGATCGCGCTGGAAACCAGCAAGGGTGAGTTTGCCCAGGGGATCGCACTGGGGCTGGTGCTGTTGTTGCTGGCGCTGGGACTGAACATCTGCATCGCCTACCTGCACCGACGTGTCGAGGGTCGCGCCGAATGCTAACCCGAATTCCGAGTCTAACAATCACCACCGAGCCGATGGGCTCGATGAATGGGTCGCGAAGGCCCAACAGGAGCACCTGATGCACGGCAACGCTTCCACCCCATTACTGGATGCCCGCCAGCTCAGCAAATCGTACGGTGAGCGGGCACTGTTTCATATCGACGCGCTGGATCTACACCGTGGCGAAGCCACCCTGCTGACCGGCCGTAACGGTGCCGGGAAAAGCACCCTGCTCAAAGTGCTGGCGGGGCTCGAGCCCCAGCACGGCGGTCGGTTACGCTACTGCGGCACCCCGCTGACCCAACGTCGCCACCGCCAGCTGGGGGGCAAGGTGATCTACCTCCACCAGCATCCCTATCTGTTCGATACCACGGTCGCCAACAACATCGGTTATGGCCTCAAACATCTCTCCTCCTCACAACGACAGCGGGCGATCGACCGGGCGCTGGACTGGTCCGGCCTGAGTCATCTACGCGAGCGTCGCGCCAAGACCCTGTCCGGCGGCGAGAAGCAGCGCATCGCCCTGGCCCGGGCCTGGGTAATGGAACCCGAACTACTGCTGCTGGATGAGCCGACCGCCAATATGGATGCCGAAGCCCGCGAGCAGACCCTGTTTCTGATTCGGCGACTGATCAATGACGGTGTCGCGGTGGTGCTTTGCAGCCATGAGCTAAAGGTCGACAAGCGACTGATCCGCCGCCAGCTCCACCTTGAAGACGGGGTGCTGCATGAACGCTCGACCGCTGCGGCTAGCGACAGCACGCTTCAACAGTCGGCTCATTTCGACAACCCCGTTCCCCTGATGCAACTGACGGAGGCCTGACGATGACCAGCACTCAGATACCCTCAAACCAGATCAGTGCGCTGATTTTAGCTGGCGGAAGAGCCCAACGGATGGACGGTTGCGACAAAGGATTGGTCTCCCTCCATGGCCAACCGATGATCTGCCACGTCATCGAGTCCCTCAAACCGCAGCTGGAGCTGATCCGCATCAATGCCAACCGCAACCAGAGCGCCTACGCTGCCCTGGCCCAGGATCTGCGAAAGCCCCAGACCCGAAACCTGCGCGAATCCGATACCGAAACGACTACCGGTGCCGCTTTTGCTGTGGTCGGCGATAATCTGCAGGACTTCCAAGGACCGCTGGCCGGAATCGCAGCGGGACTACAGCATTGCCCAACCGAATGGATGCTGATCGCCCCCTGCGACACCCCGTTTCTACCGGCCGATCTGGTCGAGCGGTTGCGACAGAAGGCCGAACGGGAACAGGCAGAGATTGTCGTCGCCCACGACGGTAAACGGCTGCAACCGGTGGTGGCATTGCTTCAACGGCGTTTACTGCCGAGCCTGCTGGCCTATCTTGAGCAGGGCGAGCGCAAGATCGATCGCTGGTATGCTAAACACCATCACCAACGGGTCGACTTTTCAGACCAGCCCGAGGCCTTTTTAAACATCAATACGCTTACGGAAAAGCAGCTGTTGGAGAATCAAGTCGTATGACCGCCAGCATCGAATCCCCGCTTCCGCTGATCGGTTTCGCCGCCTTTAGCGGTACCGGTAAGACCACCCTGCTCAAGCAGCTGATTCCGCTGCTGAATCAGCGCGGCATCCGCATCGGCATGATCAAACACGCCCACCATCGCTTCGATGTCGACACCCCCGGTAAGGACAGCTACGAGCTGCGTAAAGCCGGTGCCGGTCAGGTATTGATCGGCTCGCGCCATCGCTGGGCCCTGATGACCGAGACCCCCGAAGAGCAGGATGACCCGGATCTGAACTACCTGATCAAACAGCTGGACCACAGTCGCCATGAGCTGATCCTGGTGGAAGGCTTCAAGATGCTGCCGTTCCCGAAGATCGAACTGCACCGCCCCAGCACCAACAACCCGCTGCTGTTTCCGAACGACCCGAATATCATCGCCATCGCCCACGACGGCGAACTGGCTCAACCGACCACGCTGCCTACCCTGGATATCAATGATCCCGCCACGCTGGCCGATTTCATCGTCGACTACTGCGCGTTGGAATCCGGACAACCGATTCAGCGGAGCCAGGGTTCATGAACAGCAATGAACGCGCCAACGAAGAACAACATCAGTGCTGCGGTGGACCGGCCAGTAATCTGCTACCGGTCGAACAGGGTCGCCAACAGATTCTTGAAGCTATCAACGCCTTACCCCAAACCCAGCAGTTGGATCTGCGTCACGCCCTCGGCCGGGTGCTGGCCAAGCCGGTGATCTCCCCGATCAACGTCCCCGCCTACAACAACTCGGCGATGGACGGCTATGCGGTGCGTAGCGCCGATATCCAGCCCGAAGGCGATACCCGGCTGGAAGTGGTCGGCAGCGTCCTGGCGGGCCATCCGTTCAGCGGTGAACTGCAACCCGGTCAGTGCGTCAAGATCATGACCGGCGCCCAGGTCCCCGACGCCCTCGATACGGTGGTGATCAAGGAGCTGTGTCGTTGCGAAAAAACGCCACAGCAGGAGTTCGTCACCTTTCCCGCCGGGGCCAAAACCGGCCAAAACCGCCGTTTGGCCGGTGAAGATCTGGCCGTGGGTGCACCGGCCATCGCGGCAGGCACCCGTCTCGGCGCCGCCGAGTTAGGGATGATCGCCTCACTGGGCCAGGCCGAGGTCTGCGTTGCACGCAAACCTCGGGTGGCCTATTTCTCCACCGGTGATGAGATCCGCAGCCTGGGCCAGCCGCTGGAGGCGGGCCAGATCTACGATTCCAACCGCTATACCGTCACCGCAATGCTGGCGGGGATGGGAATCGAGGTGATCGATCTGGGCGTGATCGCCGATCGCCCCGACGCGATCGAAGCCGCTTTCAGGCAGGCCAGTGAGCAGGCCGACGTGGTGCTCAGCTCCGGCGGCGTGTCGTTGGGCGAGGCGGACTTCGTCAAAGACTGCCTGGATCGACTGGGCCAGGTCGGTTTCTGGCGCCTGGCGATGAAGCCGGGACGGCCTCTGGCTTTCGGGCATGTCGGCGAGGCGCTGTTCTTTGGCTTACCCGGTAACCCGGTGGCGGTGATGGTATCGTTCCTGCAGTTCGTCAAACCGGCGCTGCGAAAGCTCGGCGGCGAGAGCCACTGGCTACCCGTCGAAACTCAGATCCGCTGCAGCGGATCGATCAGAAAACGTCCCGGCCGGACCGAATATGTCCGCGGCATCATCAGCCACGGGGCCGACGGTCTGCCGGAGGTGCGCAGCAGCGGCCAGCAGGGCTCCGGTATTCTCACCTCCATGAGCCAGGCCAACTGCCTGATCGTACTCCCGGATCAGCAGGGGCCGGTGGCTGCCGGCGACTGGGTCCGGGTGCAGCCATTCGACGGCCTGTTATAACCGCAACGCCCTTCACCCGAAACGGAGCCACAACGGCTCCGTTTTTGTCTACCGATAAAATCCATCTGGAAGCAATAACTTGCAGGCTGGTCCTGTTGTCTATACTTGCCTGCAACAGCAACGTGTTCCATCAAACCCATCCCTTGAGAAGTACGCTACCAGTTCAAGATCCGCAGTTTTAGCGAGAGTTACAAGGTCAGTCCACCACACCCAATCGGGAGGAACCCATGGCCTACCAAGAGCTGAATCGCGGGGATCGAGGGCAAGATGTTGTTATTTTGCAGACCCTGCTCAATCGCGTCGGCGCGATGCTGATCGCCGACGGTGATTTCGGCAGCGGCACCGAACGAGGGGTACGCTATGCCCAGGATGTCGCCGCCATGCCTGCGACCGGAACCGCCGACGAGACGCTGTGGCAATGGCTGGAGGCCCAGTCCAATCCCTATCCGCAGCTATCCACCAATGGCATCGCCTTTATCGCACTGGAGGAGACCGGCGGCCTGAGGTACTACCACCAGGTCACCCGCTGGCCTCACTATCCGGGCGTTGCCAGCGGCGTCACCATCGGGGTCGGCTACGATCTGCGCTTTAATTCCGAAGAAAATTTCCGTGAGCTTTGGGGAGACCATCTACCGGCACCGATGATGGATGAGCTAGCCAAAGATATCGGTAAAAAAGGCACCCAGAAGCGGGTCACCGAGCTCAAACGGATGGGGGTCGAAGTGCCATTCAAAGCGGCCTGGCCGGTCTTCGTTCGAAAAATTCTGCCCGCCTATTACGAGAGTACCGCCTCGATCTATCCCTCACTCGACAGCCTTCCCGATCTCTGCCGCTCGGTGCTGGTCAGTATCGTCTTCAATCGGGGGAATAGCCTGTCCGGATCGCGACGCAGTGAGATGCGGGCGATCCGGGATATTCTGCAGCAGGCCAGCTCAGCGGAGATCAACAAGCCTAAGCGGAAGATGATTTTGAACGATGTCGAAGACGAGATCGTCTCGATGAAACGACTCTGGGGCGTCCGATCGGGACTGGCCAAGCGACGCCAGTCAGAAGCCAACCTTTGGCGCAAAGGGTTATCCCAGTGGTAAGGCTTTACCAAGCAAGATCAACGTATTCGCAAACCACCTGCTGGTCTACGGTCGTCGTGTTAAAGCCGTGGCGTAAGTCGGACAGGACTGAACCAGGAGATCACCATGGCCAACGGCAAGGTCACCAAGAAAGTAGCCCCTTACACCACCGGATTGCATGACGGCAACGCCTATTGGATGGCACGACTGTCGAAAGAGGTCTACCTGAAAAAATCCCCGGGTAACCAGATACCGGATGAAGACCAGATCCTGAAAAACCTGAAACAGGATGACAGCAAATTTGTCAGTGTGTTCGGCGTCGACCGGAACAGTGCCCAGGCGGCACTGATCGAGCATGAAGAGTTCCTGTGCATGGCCTTTCGGGGCACCAACGAGCTGAAGGACTGGCTCGACAACATCAATGCCTTTGCCACCCAGCAGCTGTTCGGCGAGTTCCACCGCGGCTTTTGGAATTCGGTCGAGGATGTCTGGAAACCCCTGAACGACAAATTCCTCGACCTGCAGCAGCAACGTAAACGTCCACTGTTCCTGACCGGCCACAGCCTGGGCGGCGCCATGGCAACGGTGGCCGCCGCCAAACTGGTGCACGAAGACAAACCCTTCACCAGCGTCTATACCTTCGGCCAACCACGGGTACTGACCCGCAGTACCGCCCGCACCTTCAACAACGAGTGCAAGTCGCGCTATTTCCGCTTTCACAACAACAATGACATCGTGACCCGGGCTCCAGCTCGATTGATGGGCTACAGCCATATCGGCAGCTACCTGTATATCTCGGCGGAGAAGGAGATACACCCGGAGGTCGGTTTCTGGTTCAAGTTCGTCGATTACTTCGACGGGGCGCTCAGTGCACTGTTCGAAGACGGGATCGATGCCGTTGAAGACCACAACATGGATGAATACCTGGACGCAGTGAAACAATGGGACCTGCAGTCCTGAACGGGATGACAGCTGTGCTACCTTGGCACAGCTGTTTAATCCCCCAACGCCAACCACCCGGTAACAAGCGTCCATGGCTTCCGACATTCAACCTTTCCAGCAACAACAACCGAGCTCGATTCGTCCTGCCACCCAAGAAGACGCCCTGGCGATCAAACACATCGCCGCTTCGTTGGGTTATCCCGACTACGACGAGTCGCTGGCCGAATCACGTTTGCAGGCACTGCTGAACAGTTCTAACGATCAGGTCTGGATCTGTGAACGGGATGGCATGGTCGTCGGTTGGCTCCACGCCTTTATCGCACTTCGCGATGCCTTTGCTGAAATCGGCGGTTTGGCCGTGGAACCGGCTTTTCGACGCCAAGGTGTCGGACGCGCCTTGGTGCAGCAGGCCAAACACTGGGCCGCAGATCAGCAACTCGCTGTGCGGGTACGTAGCCGAATCGAGCGCGCTGAAGCCCGCCGCTTTTACCGTGCCCAGGGGTTGATACCGAGCAAACAGCAACAGGTGTTTGAGCAGTTTGGGGAATGAAAACGCTCAAGCCAACAAGCCGCAGGGCAATCCGATGAGCGAGTACCTGTTCGTATACGGTTCCCTGGCACCGGGCCAGGCCAATGCGCACCTGCTGGCCCAACTGCCCGGATCCTGGCATCCGGCAAACGTCAATGGCAGGTTGCAGCGCCTCCTCCGCGGTTATGCCAAGGGTTACAGCGCCATTGTGCTGAATGACGGGCCGGATGAGGTCCCGGGGCAGGTGTTTCACTCTAAGGCGCTGGCTGCATTCTGGCCCCGGCTGGACGCCTTTGAAGGGGAGGCCTATCGGCGGGTACTAACCTGCGCCCGACTGAAGGATGGCCGCCGGGTGAGCGCCTATGTCTATGAGAGTAATCCGCACGACTGCTAAATCGGCCAGCCGCTAGCGCTGCCGTTGAAGTTCATCCAGATCGGCAATCAGCTGATCCAGTTCCTCCAACAGATCCTGCTGCTGCGACGCTTGCAACTGCCTCAGCTGTTGCGCCAGAAAGTCGGCCCATTGCCGCCGGCTTTGATCGAGCGCCTGCTGTAGAGCCGGTGACCTCAGCTGTTGCGGCTGCAGCAACAATTGCTCTAACTGTTGCCAATCACGCTGCTGCAAGGCTTGATCGAAGGCTGATAACCAAAGCTTGCGGTAATCCAACCAGGCCAAGGTGGTTTGCGGTAGTGCTTCAGTAAACCGACGCAATGCCAGTTGCTGCTGCTGGGTCAGCGATCCGATCCAGAACTTAAGCCGCTTCTGGTACCGCTGATATCGGTGCTCAACCCGCTGCTGCGGGGATTGCTGCTGGTAGACACGGAGCCGTTTTGCCAGCTCGCGCTCAAACCGCGCCATCATCCGCTTCCGCTGATCAGGACTGAGCTGGATAAACAGCTGGCGCAACAGCGGCTCGGCATCGGCTCTCAGTTGCGCCCACTGCTGCTCCAGCTGTTCAAACATCAGCATCAGCGTCGCCGAATCCAGCTCAGAGCGCACCAGATCAAGGCGTATCTGTTTCAGCAGCTGGCTGTACTCGGGTAATCGCTGTTGTCGGTGCAATTGGTGAGCACGATCCAGCAGCCGCTCCATCTGCAACTGCTGTTTCGAGGTCAGGTCGGTATAGTCATCGATACGGTCCAACAGCAGGGTATCGAGATTGTTATAGGCCAGCTGATATCGACTGCAGCCGCTGAGTCCAATCAGTGCAACGACAAGGATCAGGGTGATCCAATAGTGATTCCAATCCTTTGATCTATCCAACGGCAAGGCGTAACTCCTCTATTTGCTGTCTTTAGCGTAGCCGAGGCGATCATCCAAATCGCAAGGGGCTATGTGTTTTTGACAACGGATCGATTCGATCGGTGCAGTAGTGATCGAATAGTAACGCCTGGTATCAGCGATACCCTTACGCTGTGCTTGCCAACCACTCTTTGATCAGAGCAGCGGTTTGATGGGGTTGCTCCATCGGGAAACAATGCCCCTCTCCCCAGATCTGGTAGGTGATATGCGGATTGATCTGTGCGGCACGCCGGGTGCCTTTCAAGATAAACGGAAAGCTGTTCCGCGCACAAAGCACATGTACCGGAATACGCACTTCACGAATCGCCTGGGTTAGTCGCTGCGGTACGCTGGAGAAGATCCGCGCCTCCCACTCCGGCGGACAGCTCAGTTCTACCCTTTGAGCCGCCCCTTGGGCCACCACCTGATGACCCCCGGCCACGAATCCGGCCAACGCCTGTGGATCCCAACTCCGGTAAAAGCCCTTCTGGGCCAGCTGTTGATGCATCAGTGACACCGACTGCCAACCACTCTCGCGACGACGGGTAACCTTGGGCATCGGCATCCAGCGCCAAAGGCCGAGCGCCTTCAGCACCTGCTGAGCGGCAACGATTCCCGGGGTAAACAGCACCGGATCGAGCAACAGCAATCGGTCAAAACGCTCCGGGTATTGGTGTGCCTGCAGCAGGCTGACGACCCCACCCAGGCTGTGTCCAATACCGATCCGCTGCAAACCCGGCTCCTGCACCAGCTGTTGCAACATCCCTTTTTCGGCACAACGGGCCATTTCTCGCCAGACCGGCCAGGGCTTTCCGGTGGTCTGGGAGCGCCCGTGACCGGGCAGATCGGTGGTATAGATCGACAGCCCACCCGGGATTGAATCCTGTGCTTGCAGCAGCGAACTGAGTATCGGGGTGTAGGCCAGGCTGTTAAAACCGTTTCCGTGCAGCCAGCAGATTTCGGTTCTTGCCGAGTCTCGGTGACGGCTTCGATAACCGCTCAGTAGACGCCCGTTCAGGTCCTGCTGCCAGGGCTCGAACAACTGCTCGAACTGGTGCTGCCACTGCTGGCATTCATGCGGTTCAGAGGATACGGCTGAACCCGTGGGTTTTGGTATTTTGAACATGGAGGAAAATCCGAGCCCGATACAATTTGAACAGCGTCAAGATAGCCCGAAAATCTCTGTATTCCAAGCGATAGCAGAACCTGATGAATGGCCGCAGGTCTGAAAACAACTTCCCGGCAAGCCGAGACGACAACCACGACAAGCGCGGAGTTCGAGTCCTGGACAATAAAAAAGGGCGATCTGCCATTCAGAACGCCCCTTCTCATTACCGCTTAAGGCCTGACCCGATCAAGTCGAGGTGACCCACAACACCTCGGCATCCTCTTCGCTGATCGAGACCAGCGCATGGCCCATGCCGCCGTCATAATAGCTACTGTCACCGGCTTCCAGATCGACCGGCTCGTAAAACTCTGTGTAGAAACGCACCTTGCCGCTGAGCACCAGCAAAAATTCCTCGCCGTCATGGCGGACCCAGCTGGGGTAATCATCAAAGGAACGGGAGCGAACGATCGAGCGGTAGGGCAGCATCTGTTTATTGGTCAGCTGGCTGGCCAACATCTCATGCTCATAGGTCGGGGTCGGATGCATACGGCCCTGTCCAGCCCGGGTAATGTCCCGTCGACCGGCACAACGCGATTCCTTGGCGGTGGCGAACAGCTGCGGAATATCGATATTCAAGCCATTGGCCAATTTCTGCACCGCCTGAAAGGTGGGCGAGATCTGTTCATTTTCAATCTTCGACAGTGTCGAACGGGCCAGGCCGGTACGTCGACTGGCTTCTTCCAGAGTCAGGTTGTGACTTAAGCGGATCTGCTTGACCCGCTTGCCCAACTGCAGCTCGGTGACCCTTGCATCGGCAGCGCTACCGGTATCGTCCAACGAACCTTCCATCTCTTTCTGACGTTCTTTGTCCAGCATCGAGTACGGGGCTTCCTTATCGGACATGGTCTGACTCCATGGATTTCAAGTTTCCTAAAGTAAACAGCAACAACATTAATTGCTCATTAGCACCATCAAGCAAGCAATTTATCGCAATGTATCGCTTCCGATAATACAGCAATCACGAAAGCCCACCAATTTAAGCAGCAGCGCCGACGCCAACCGTATCCCGAGGAGAGCAACAATCAATAAAGTTTCCTATTGGAAATTTTTGTTGACTAGGTTTCTAAATCAGATTAATCTGCTCACATCTTGAACAACGGGGTTGTTCGGATACTTTCAACCCCGGGACGCAACAGGCGGTGCATTTATGACACCCAGCGTCCGGACAACGCGAAAACAAAACAACACGAGCCAGACTCGTACGCGGAGTTTAATAAAGATGTCTCTAAGTCTTTTTGATCTGTTCAAAGTCGGAATCGGCCCCTCCAGCTCTCACACCGTTGGACCCATGTGGGCCGGACAACGCTTCCTCGAGCTTCTCGAATCCCAAGATCTGTTCTCCCAAGCTGGCCGCGTTAAAGTCACCCTGTTCGGCTCCCTGGCCATGACCGGTAAAGGTCATGCCACCGATATCGCCACCCTGTTGGGGCTTCTGGGCGAACGCCCGGACGAAATCGACCCGGACAGCGTCGATGCCAAGATCGCCATCATCCGCGAGCAAAAGGTTCTGAATCTGGGTGGCCGAGTCGAGCTGGCGTTTAATGAAGAAACCGATCTACCGTTCGCCTTCGGCGAAAGCCTGCCGCAGCACCCTAACGGCATGCGTTTTGAGCTGTTTGATCGCGATGGCATCCAGCTAATCAGCAAAGTCTATTTCTCCGTCGGCGGCGGCTTCGTACTCTGCGAAGACGAGATCGAACTGCCGGCTGACGAAGTCGTCAACCACCCGATCCCCTACCCCTTTGAAACCGGTCGCGAACTGCTCGACCGTTGCGAAGAGAGCGGTTTGAGCATCGCCGAGCTGGTACTGGCCAACGAGCGCGCCATGCGTTCGGACGAAGAAGTAGAAGCCAACCTGCGTAAGCTGTGGAACGTGATGGAAGCCTGCATCGAGCGTGGCTGCCGTGAAACCGGCGAACTGCCCGGCGGCCTCGGCGTCAAGCGTCGCGCCGCTCAACTGCGCAAAGAGCTGACCGATCGCCCCGAAGCGGCCCTGCGTGACCAGCTCAGCGTGATGGACTGGATCAACCTGTACGCCATGGCGGTCAACGAAGAGAACGCGGCCGGTGGCCGGGTCGTGACCGCACCGACCAACGGTGCTGCCGGTGTCATCCCGGCCGTGCTGGCCTACTACCACCGTTTCGTCCCCGGTGCCGATGAGAACGGCATCTTCAACTTTATCGCCACCTCCGGCGCCATCGGCATGCTGTACAAGAAGAATGCTTCGATCTCCGCCGCTGAAGTGGGCTGCCAGGGTGAAGTCGGCGTGGCCTGCTCCATGGCGGCTGCCGGCCTGGCGGCGGTACTGGGCGGCACACCCGAACAGATCGAAAACGCGGCCGAGATTGGCATGGAACACAACCTGGGACTGACCTGCGACCCGATCGACGGCCTGGTTCAGGTTCCCTGTATCGAACGCAACACCATGGGTGCGGTCAAGGCGATCAACGCCGCCCGCCTGGCACTGCGCGGCGATGGCAACCAGCGCGTACCGCTCGATAGCGTTATCGAAACCATGCGCCAAACCGGCCTGGATATGCAGGACAAGTACAAAGAGACCGCCCAGGGCGGACTGGCTGTCAACGTCGTCGCCTGCTGAAGCACCGGCCTGTATCCAAACCTAATAACGACATAACAACGTACCACCAGAGGGATAAACATGAGCATCAACGACCTGTACGGTTCTGACTCGAAGCGCGAAAACTTTTTCACCGCCGCTCTTGCCGATATCGATCCGTCGATCAAAGCCTCGGTAGACCGTGAATTCGACCGCCAGGAGCGCCAGATCGAGCTGATCGCCTCCGAGAACATCGTCTCTAAAGCGGTCATGCAGGCCCAGGGCACTGTACTGACCAACAAGTACGCCGAAGGCTACAGCGGTCGTCGTTACTACGGCGGTTGCGAATACGTCGACGAAGTTGAGTCCCTGGCTATCGATCGCGCCAAGCAGCTGTTCAACTGCGAATACGTTAACGTTCAGCCCCACTCCGGCGCCCAAGCTAACGGCGCGGTGATGATGGCACTGCTGCAGCCGGGTGACACCATCCTCGGCATGTCTCTGGACGCCGGTGGCCACCTGACCCACGGCGCCCGTCCGGCTCAGTCCGGCAAGTGGTTCAACGCCGTTCAGTACGGTGTTAGCGAAGCCGATTGCCGCATCGACTACGACGCCATCGAAGCCCTGGCGGTTGAGCACAAGCCGAAGCTGATCATCGCCGGTGGTTCCGCCATCCCGCGCGAAATCGACTTTGCCCGTTTCCGTGAGATCGCCGACAAGGTAGACGCCTACCTGATGGTCGACATGGCCCACATCGCCGGCCTGATTGCCACTGGCAAACACCCGAGCCCGATGCCTTACGCCGACGTGGTCACCACCACCACCCACAAGACCCTGCGTGGTCCCCGTGGCGGCATGATCCTGTCCAACAACCTGGAGCTGGGCAAGAAGATCAACTCGGCGGTATTCCCGGGCCTGCAAGGCGGTCCGCTGATGCACGTGATCGCGGCGAAAGCGGTTGCCTTCGGTGAAGCCCTGCAGCCGGAATTCAGCGACTACATCCAGAACGTACTGGACAACGCCCGCACCCTGGCCGAAGTCATGGTCGAGCGCGGCTGCGACATCGTTACCGGCGGTACCGATACCCACCTGATGCTGGTCGACCTGCGCCCGAAAGGCCTCAAGGGTAACGCCGTTGAAGAGAGCCTGGAGCGCGCCGGTATCACCTGTAACAAGAACGGCATCCCGTTCGACCCGGAAAAGCCGATGGTTACCTCCGGTATCCGTCTGGGCACCCCGGCCGGCACCAGCCGCGGCTTCGGTGTCGACGAGTTCCGTCGCATCGGCCACCTGATCAGCGATGTGCTGGACGGTCTGGCTGAAAACCCGGAAGACAACAGCAAGGTAGAGCAGCAGGTCCGCGACGAGATCGAAAACCTGTGCAAGCGTTTCCCGCTCTACCGCTAAAAAGACCAATGTTGCCGGTATCTATCAGGCTGCCGGCAACCCTAACCCTCTAATTAACAAGATCTAATTCAGGAACAGAACGATGAGCAATATCCCAACTAACCTGCGTTTTGCCAAGAGCCACGAATGGGTACTGGATAACGGCGACGGTACCGTAACCGTTGGTATTTCCGACCACGCCCAAGAACTGCTCGGCGATGTCGTTTTCGTTGAAATTCCCGAAGAAGGCCGTGAAGTCGAAGCTGGCGAAGAGTTCTCACTGGTTGAGTCTGTCAAAGCGGCTTCCGACGTTTACAGCCCGGTCAGCGGCGAGATCATCGCGATCAACGAACTGCTGGAAGAAGCTCCGGAAACCATCAACGAAGATCCGTACGGCGAAGCTTGGCTGGCCAAGATCAAACTGTCCGATGCCGACGCCCTGAACGCACTGATGGATGCGGCTACCTACTCCGATCTGATCGCACAGAGCGAGTAAGCCCTCCCAACGCGCAGCCCAAAGGAGTCAAACTTCTTACGGCTGCGCGCTACAGAACGGATAACACGACCGAACTGACAGGTTAATTAGTTATGAATGCGACCTCCCTACCCCGCCTGAATGCGCTGGCCAACGCGCTGGAATTCACCGATCGCCACCTGGGCCCCGATGCTGCCCAGCGTAGTGAAATGCTGAGCTACCTCGGCCTGGAATCGATCGAACAGTTGATCGACCAGACCGTCCCTGAAGCGATCCGCCTAGACCAGCCACTGGCGCTGGCTGATGGCAAAAGTGAAGCACAGGTGTTGGAGTATCTGGGTCAGGTCGCAGACAAGAACCAAGTCAACAAATCCTACATCGGTAGCGGTTACTACAACTGCCGCGTTCCGAATGTGATCCTGCGCAACGTGCTGGAGAACCCAGGTTGGTACACCGCCTACACGCCTTACCAGCCGGAGATCGCCCAGGGCCGTCTCGAAGCACTGCTGAACTTCCAGCAGATGGTAATGGACCTGACCGGTATGGATCTGGCCAACGCCTCGATGCTGGATGAAGCCACCGCCGCCGCCGAAGCGATGGCGCTGTGTAAGCGTTCCAACCGTAAGAAGAGCAACCTGTTCCTGGTTTCCGACCAGGTACACCCGCAGACCATCGACGTCATCAAGACCCGTGCCGAATACTTCGGCTTCGAGATCCTGGTTGGCGATATCGACACCCTGCTCGACGAGCAGGACGCCTTTGGCATTCTGGTGCAGTACCCGACCACCGAAGGTAACGTCGTCGACATCAAGCCGCTGATCGATCGTGCTCACGAGAAGAAGGCACTGGTTTCCGTTGCCGCCGATCTGCTCAGCCTGGTGCTGCTGCAATCACCGGGTGAGCTGGACGCCGACGTGGTGTTTGGTTCTGCCCAGCGCTTCGGCGTACCGATGGGCTTCGGTGGCCCGCACGCTGCCTTCTTCGCCACCCGCGAGAAGTACAAGCGTTCTACCCCTGGCCGTATCATCGGTCAGTCCATCGACAGCAAAGGCGCCCCGGCGCTGCGGATGGCGATGCAGACTCGTGAGCAGCACATCCGCCGCGAGAAAGCGACCTCTAACATCTGTACCGCCCAGGCACTGCTGGCCAACATGGCCGGTTTCTACGCCATCTACCACGGTCCGGAAGGTCTGAAGCGGATCGCCGAGCGCGTTCACCGCCTGACCACCATCCTGGCTAAGGGCCTGATCGAGCGTGACATCACCCTGGCCCACGATAACTGGTTCGACACCCTGACCCTGGTCGTCGGTCGTCAGCAGGAAGCGATCGCCAAGCGCGGTTACCACGCCGGTATCAACCTGCGTCTGGTTGGTGATGACAAGCTCGGCATCAGCCTCGACGAAACCACCAGCGCCGCCGATATTGAGCAGCTGTGGGAAGTGATCCTGGGTGTTGGCCACGGTCTGGACATCGATCTGTACGACAGCGCCCTGAGCGCTGGTTCCAGTGACGGTATCCCGGCTGAGCTGCGTCGTACTTCCGAGTTCCTGACCCACCCGGTATTCAACAGCTACCACTCCGAAACCGAGATGCTGCGCTACCTGAAGCGTCTGGAAAACAAAGACTTCAGCCTGACCCACGGCATGATTCCGCTGGGTTCGTGCACCATGAAACTGAACGCCAGCGCCCAGATGATTCCGCTGAGCTGGCCCCAGTTCGCCAACATCCACCCGTTCGCGCCGCGCGATCAGGTCCAGGGCTACATGCAGCTGATCGACGAGCTCGAAGCGATGCTGGTCGAGGTGACCGGTTACGACAAGGTCTCGATGCAGCCCAACTCCGGTGCTCAGGGCGAATACGCCGGTCTGCTGGCGATCCGCAAGTACCAGGAGAGCATCGGTGAAGGTCACCGCGACATCTGCCTGATCCCAAGCTCCGCCCACGGTACCAACCCGGCATCTGCCGCGATGGCCGCGATGAAGGTGGTTGTGGTTGAGTGTGACGAGCTGGGTAACGTCGATATCGACGACCTGAAGGCCCAGGCCGAAGCCCACAAAGATGATCTGTCCTGCCTGATGATCACCTACCCGTCCACCCACGGGGTGTACGAGGAAGGCATCAAGCAGATCTGCGACATCGTTCACGACAACGGTGGTCAGGTCTACATGGACGGCGCCAACATGAACGCCCAGGTCGGTCTGTCCAAGCCGGGACTGATCGGTTCCGACGTCTCCCACCTGAACCTGCACAAGACCTTCGCTATCCCGCACGGTGGTGGTGGTCCGGGCATGGGTCCGATCGGTGTCAAGAGCCACCTGGCGCCGTTCCTGCCAAACCACGCCGTCAGCCCGATCGAAGGCCCGCTGGCCTCCATGGGTGCGGTCTCCGCGACCCCGTTTGGTAGCGCCTCGATCCTGACCATCTCCTGGGCCTACTGTGCCCTGCTGGGTGCCCAGGGTCTGCAGAAGTCCACCGAGGTGGCGATTCTGAACGCCAACTACCTGACCGAGAAGCTGTCGGCGCACTACCCGATTCTGTACCGCGGCCGTAACGATCGCGTCGCTCACGAGTGCATCGTCGACATCCGTCCGCTGAAAGAAGCGTCCGGCATCTCCGAAGAGGATATCGCCAAGCGTCTGATGGACTTCGGTTTCCACGCCCCGACCATGAGCTTCCCGGTTGCCGGCACGCTGATGGTGGAGCCGACCGAGTCCGAGTCCAAGGCCGAGCTGGATCGCTTTATCGAAGCGATGCTGACGATCCGTGAAGAGATCCGTCAGGTGCAGGAAGGCGAGCTGGATGCAGACAACAACCCGCTCAAGAACGCGCCCCACACCCAGGCCGATATCGTTGCAGCCGAGTGGGATCGTCCCTACTCGCGCGAGCAGGCGGTGTTCCCGGTTCCGAGCTTGAAACTCAACAAGTTCTGGCCGTCCAGCAACCGGATCGACAACGTCTACGGCGACCGTAACTTTATCTGTAGCTGCCCGTCGATCGACAGCTACCGAGACTGAACTCCGTACCGGCCCGGGATGATCTCCCGGGCCGGTACAACCAGAGGGCCTTGGGCCGCGGCGCTACGGGTGAATCTACCCTGATACGTCGCCTGCTAGCACTCCCAGCCGCGGTCATTTTTTTAGCCCCTAAGAGTTCTGCTATACCAACAACTGACAACCAATAAAAAACTGAGATAGAGAGCCATTTAGACACAACTATCGAATCCTTTTTTTACTTTTCAGCCATACCGGCTCGGGCCTACCAAGGCGGTCGACTGGAAATGCTCAAAACAGCCGCTCACAAGGCGGCATAACTATAAAAACCATGAGGGTAAAACTATGGAGATGCTCACTGGAGTGATCGAAACGATAAACGGCATCGTCTGGGGACCGATGATGCTGGTTCTGATTCTGGGTGTAGGCTTGTTCCTGCAACTGGGTCTGAAACTCTTACCGATTCTGAAACTGGGAACCGGTATCAAACTGATGTGGGGTGGCCGTTCGGCCCGTAAAGGTGAGGACCAGGAGGGTGAGATCTCCCCGTTCAACGCCTTGATGACCGCCCTGTCCGCTACCGTCGGTACCGGTAACATCGCTGGTGTTGCTACCGCCATCTTCCTGGGTGGTCCGGGCGCACTGTTCTGGATGTGGTGTACCGCCCTGGTCGGTATGGCAACCAAGTTCTCTGAAGCCGTTCTGGCTGTGAAATACCGCGAAGTCGACGAAGAAGGCAACCACGTTGGTGGCCCGATGTACTACATCAAGAACGGTCTGGGCAGCAAGTGGGCCTGGATGGGTACGCTGTTCGCCATCTTCGGTACCATCGCCGGTTTCGGTATCGGTAACACCGTACAATCCAACTCCGTTGCCAGCGTCATCGAGTCCAATTTCGGCGTGCCGATGTGGGTCTCTGGTGTGGTTCTGATGGTTCTGACCGCGGCGGTTCTGATCGGTGGTATCAAACGTATCGGTAACGTTGCCGGTTACCTGGTACCCTTCATGGCGATCGCTTACCTGCTGGCCGGTCTGACTGCCCTGGCGGTTAATGCCGATGCCATCCCGGCTGCTTTCGATCTGGTCTTCACCCACGCCTTCTCTCCGGTTGCCGCTCAAGGTGGCTTCGCCGGCGCTGCTGTCTGGGCTGCTATCCGCTTTGGTGTAGCCCGTGGTGTCTTCTCCAACGAAGCCGGTCTGGGTAGTGCCCCGATCGCTCACGCTTCTGCACAGACCAAAGATCCGGTTCGTCAGGGTCTGATCGCGATGCTGGGTACCTTCATCGATACCATCATCATCTGTTCCATCACCGGTCTGGTTATCATCACCTCCGGCGTTTGGACCAGCGGTGATTCCGGTGCGGCGCTGACCTCTGCGGCCTTTGCCGGTGCCCTGCCGGGCGTAGGTAACTACCTGGTTGCCATCTCTCTGGCTATCTTCGCCTTCACCACCATCCTTGGTTGGAGCGTCTATAGTGAGCGTTGTGCTGAGTACCTGTTCGGCGTCAAGATTATCAAGCCGTTCCGCCTGCTGTGGATCCTGGCCGTTCCGGTCGGTACCGTTGTCAGCCTCGACTTCGTCTGGCTGCTGGCTGATACCCTGAACGCCATGATGGCGATCCCGAACCTGATCGCACTGGCGCTGCTGAGCCCGGTTGTGTTCAAGCTGGCTCGCGAGTACTTTGCTCGTCAAGAAAACGACGGTGAAGCGGCTGAATCTAAGTCCTAAGGACTTGAAACCCGGAGCTTAATGCTCCCCCCTGGAACCGTGCTTGGCTCACGGGCACGGTTCCTCCCCTCGGGGAAACGAACTTTTGGTTTGCTTGAGCGCATCGATCGGTGTGCTGAATCAAACCCAAACCAGGCCTGGACTTGATCCAATAGACCCGGGCCGGACAACAAACAACAGTCACTAAACTGCTTGCAGGAGACACCCATGTCACAGAACGAACAAGCCCTGGCTAAAACAGCCCTGTACGATCTTCATGTTGAACTGGGCGCCAAGATGGTGCCGTTCGCCGGTTACGAAATGCCGGTTCAATACCCGCTGGGTGTCAAGAAAGAGCACAACCATACCCGTGAGCAGGCCGGCCTGTTCGACGTTTCCCACATGGGTCAGGTGCTGCTGCACGGCGAAGGCGCCGCCGCAGCGCTGGAGAAGCTGGTTCCGGTCGACATCATCGACCTGCCGGCCGGCAAGCAGCGTTACGCCCTGTTCACCAACGATGCCGGCGGCATCATGGACGACCTGATGGTCAGCAACCTGGGCGACAAGCTGATGGTTGTGGTAAACGCTGCATGCAAGGAGCAGGATATCGCTCACATGCGCGCCAACCTGGGTGAAGGCGTTGAGATCGAAGTTCTCGAAGACCGTTCCCTGCTGGCACTGCAGGGCCCGAAAGCCGTTGACGCCCTGGCGCGCCTGCAGCCGTCCGTCACCGAGATGGTCTTCATGGACTTCCAAACCATCCAGATCAACGGCATCGACTGCTACATCGGCCGTGCCGGTTACACCGGTGAAGACGGCTTCGAGATCTCCGTGCCGTCCAGCCAAGCCACCGAGCTGGCCAAAGCACTGCTGGAGCAGCCGGAAGTCGAAGCCATCGGCCTGGGCGCCCGTGACTCCCTGCGTCTGGAAGCCGGTCTGTGCCTGTACGGCAATGACATCGACACCACCACCACCCCTTACGAAGCCAGCCTGCTGTGGGCAATCAGCAAGAACCGTCGCCTGGAAGGTGAGCGTGAAGGTGGCTTCCCGGGTGCAGAAACCGTACTGGCACAGATCCAGGAGAAGAAGGCCGATCGCAAGCGCGTGGGCCTGCTGGGTCAGGGCCGTGCACCGGTTCGTGAGGGCACCGAGCTGGTCAACGCCCAGGGCGAAACCATCGGTACCGTCACCAGCGGCACCTTCGGCCCGACCGCCGGTGCACCGGTTGCGATGGGCTACGTTGCCTTTGACTATGCCGCGATCGATACCGAAGTCTTCGCCGTGGTCCGTGGTAAGCAACTGCCGATGACCGTTGCCAAGACCCCATTCGTACCGCAGCGCTACTACCGCGGTTAACGTTTGCGTGGCTAATTAAGAGCACCTAGGCTCGCCCAACCGCTGCTGGTTCCTTTCGGGCAAACAGCAGCGGTTGCTATATCCCGAAGTAAACCACCCCTTATTCAACCTGTCTTCAGCGGATCTCATCCGTTGCGGACACTCGTGCAGCGGCCCCAGGCAATTCAGCCTGTTCAATAGAACTTACAGCCGCATTTGGTGTTAATCCCGGAGGCACCTATGGAACTGATCGAAACCGTTGAACTGAAGCAGCTAAAAGGCGAATCCAAGATGTCGCGGCTGAAGATCAAGCCCGATCCAGAGCGTCAGCGTCTCCGTAAGCCGGAATGGATTCGGATCGACGCCCGCAGTAACGCGAATGTCTCCAAGGTTAAAGCCGAATTGCGCGAGAAAAAATTGCACACCGTTTGCGAGCAGGCCTCCTGCCCTAACCTGGCCGAATGCTTCAGCAAGCGTACCGCCACCTTCATGATCATGGGCGCCATCTGCACCCGTCGCTGCCCGTTCTGCGATGTGGCCCACGGTAAGCCGATGGCGCTGAATCCGGAAGAACCCCTTGAGGTCGCCAACACGATTACCAAGCTGGGACTGGCCCACGCGGTAATCACCTCGGTCGACCGTGATGACCTGCGTGACGGCGGTGCGGCCCATTTCAGCGCCTGTGTCCGTGAAAATCGTCGCCTGAACCCGCAGACCCGGATCGAAATTCTGGTGCCGGATTTTCGCGGCAAACTCGATCGCGCTCTGGAAGAACTCGCCCAGGACGCGCCCGATATCCTCAACCACAACCTGGAAACCGTACCCCGGCTCTACGCCAGCTGCCGCCCCGGCGCCAGCTACCAGGGCTCTCTGGAGCTGCTGTCGCGTTACAAGCAGCAACACCCGGAAGTAGCAACCAAGTCCGGTCTGATGGTCGGTCTGGGAGAGACCTTGGAAGAGATCGTTGACGTGATGAAAGACCTGCGAGCCCATGACGTCAGCATGCTGACCATCGGCCAGTACCTGCAACCCAGTCGCCACCACCTGGCGGTTGAGCGTTATGTGACGCCGGCGGAGTTCAAGCAGCTGGAGCAGACCGGCTATGAGCTGGGCTTCGAGAGTGTGGCCGCCGGCCCGATGGTGCGCTCGTCCTACCACGCAGACCGTCAAGCCGATGGCCAGCGAGTGGACTGAAACGTCGTCAGTTTTTCACAGAGGTAATACCATGCAATCACTGAATCTGGTCAGTCTGACATCCGGTTCTCACCCTGCCGAGCTGGTGTCGGAACCAAGCTTGGCCGAGTTGAATCTGCAAGGTAACCACGACGATCAACGCTTGATGATCGCGCTGGGTGAAACCCTTGGCTGTCCCCGCCCGGTTAACCCCAAAGGGATTAGCCGTTGCCGGGACCTACTGTTGGTTTGGCTCGATCACGAAGAAGTGATTGCCATTGCTCATCCACGTTTTGGCTATGATCTCGAAAGCGGACTTCGTGCCGTACTGGGAGAGCAGATCGAGGTGGAACTAATCCCGGATACCAGCTTGCACCTGAGCGTTGATAGCGGCATCTGGTCTACCCTGCAAGCCCTGGAGCATCATACGATCGATGAGGCGCATCTGGGTAACCAGCCGGACTCATTGTGCATCCGCCCCAGCGCGGCTTGTGGTGAGCTTAGCCTATTACTCAAGCAGCAAGATCACGAGCTGTTCCAGCGCTGGATACAGCAACTCAGCCATTAAATCCGATCCGCCAAGTGCCGCCCTATCAATGAGCCAAAGCCAGATCAGCTGGCTTTGGCCAGGGCAAGTGGCCCGTTGTTCAACCCGACTCCCTCTTTACCCGCTAGTCAGCCCTAACAGGCATTCTCCATAACCCTAGTTGGCAACAGCTCTAGCAACTCTGCTTAACAGCAAGTGCTTGATTATGTGCAGCAGAAGATAGCATTGAATAAAGCAGCTCGGATAAGCCCAATAGCGGATGGACCTGGGTATTCTTCCCAGTCAAACTAGCACCTGAAACCATCGAAAATAAGCCTTGTATGCCGACGCTGATCCAGCTTTCTGACTGTCACCGTTACCTCACCGTGTATCAAAGCGGTCCGCTTTCGGTCGCTGAAATCAAGCAGGCGCGTATCGACTCTGCAGGCTTCTACAGCGATTGCGATCGCGTCCTGGTGGATTATCGCAAAGCGGATTTGAGCCCGTTAACGCTGCTTGAACTAGACAACCTGGCGATGGAGTTCAAACAGGATTTGCCCCACTGTAGACAGATGGCGATCGTGCGAACCCTCGGTTCCGATGATAGCTATTACGCGCATCTGGCCAACGTCTGCACCATCGGAGATGTCGAGACCCGAGTCTTCGAATCATCCGGCCAAGCTCTTGATTGGCTATTAATGGACTAGTAGAGCGACAAAAGCTGCACACGCGCCAACCCCCAGCTTGATTTTTAAACCAAACAAAAATAATAGGGATAAACGAAGAAAATTGGTGGAGCCTAGCGGGATCGAACCGCTGACCTCAACACTGCCAGTGTTGCGCTCTCCCAGCTGAGCTAAGGCCCCACGACTTCCGGATGGAAGAAAGATGGCGTCCCATAGGGGGTTCGAACCCCTGTTACCGCCGTGAAAGGGCGGTGTCCTAGGCCACTAGACGAATGGGACGCTACGGTACACTTGATTAAGTGTACATTCTGCAAATTCTTAACCGAGTGGAAAGAATTGGTGGAGCCTAGCGGGATCGAACCGCTGACCTCAACACTGCCAGTGTTGCGCTCTCCCAGCTGAGCTAAGGCCCCGTGCAAAACGTGGGCGTATTCTATAGGCACTTAGGTGGGGGGATCAAGGGATTTTTAAAGAAAAATCAGACTAAAATCGAGGCGATAAAATGACCGAATTCAAGCTCAAATATCGACCGAATTTCAATTGATCAATCCTTAATCTAACCCTCAATTTCCAACGAGCGAACCAGGTCCTGAAACTTCTCCCGGTTGTCGTCGTTAAGTTCCATCAACGTTCGATGGGCGTCCAACACACAGGATCTGACGTTCTCCTCCGAGTCCTGAAGTACATCCAACTCCTGCAAGGCCGTCTGCCCTTCAAAAGCTTCCTGAATCAGGATAAAGACACGATCAAAGCCCATGCTCAGCAGAACACGAGTGATGTCTTCATTGGTGGAGATAATGGTGGGAAGCTGCTGATAACGCTGCTTCATGCGGACTGAAATCTTAGCCAACAACCCCAACGACGTACTGTCGATCCCTTCCGTCTCGGTCAGATCGATCAATACCGTCTTAAAATTGTCGTTATCCAGCGTTGAAGCCAGAAACTGGTCCAGAGTAGAACACAGAGTCAATCGGACATCGCCGACAAACTTCAGTACATAGTTGCCGTCTTGCTCGGCAAACAGAATTTTTCCGCTCGACATGGTAGCCGTTATAACCGTCTGGTAACACTGAGCGCGGCGATATCATCCGGCGCGTCATCCACATGATCAATACCCAGCTTCCTTGCCAGATCGTCAAGGTCATCATAGCCCTGCGCTGCAACATCCAGCAAGCACTTTTCCTTGGCTTTGAGGTCCGGCTGATCCAGAACCTCCAAGACACCATCAGAAAATAGCGTCAGACTGAATTCGTCCTCCAGCTCGACAATCCGTCCTTCGAACTCGGCATCATCAAACAGCCCCACCGGCATGCCGCAACCGCCCAGGTATTCGGCCCGATCACCCTGCCGTAGAATCGGCATGGGGAAATGACCTCCAACCCCGTACTGAAGGGTGTTTTCGATTCGATCCAGCAGGCCGACAAAGATCGTCATGTGCTTACCCAGCCCTGTATCCAGCAGCTCCTTATTGACCCGTGCCAACACATCGGTAGGCGACAGGATATGGAAACTGGAACCGCGATTGTAATTGCGCAGCAGGCGATTGGTCATGTTCTTCAGCAACACGGTCACAAAAGCCGAGGAGGCACCGTGCCCTGAAATATCGGCCAGATAAAACATCGACAGGGATTCGGAGATACGGAAGTAATCGACAAAGTCACCACTGAGAAACAGTGAGGGTTTGATCCGATACTCGAAGTGGTAATCGTTGATAACGATCTGATTGGAGGGCAGCATCTTCAGCTGCACCTGGCGCCCTGCCTGCTGGTCCTCTTTCAGCAGGGCCAAGCTCTGCTCAAGCTCGTCGCGGAAGTACTGACTCTGGTTCAACAGCTCAGCACGTTCCAGATTGCGGCTCAGGATATGATCAACTGTGTTTCGATCAGTAATCGGCAAAGCCAGCAGATCCGAAGCGCCGCCAGCAAGCAGTTCCATCACATCGTCGGTTGCAGAGGTCTTCACCAATGCAATGGTCGGGCAGGGCTGAATCGCCTGACTGGCCTGGCTCAAAAAATCCGGCTCAGTCGCCCAATCCGGCTGGGCAATCAGCAGCAACGGCGGTCTTTTCTGTATAGCCTCAAGCGCTTTCGAAGGGTCATCAAAGACTTCCAGCTGTAGCGTGCTATCTGCACCAAGCTGTTCTATCAGACTCCCGACACCGGGATAGGATTCGCTATCGGCAACCAGCATACAGTAACGTGCGCTACTCATAACGTCCCGCGTCCCCTCACTCCACACTCTGGCAACCACACTCTGACCGCCAACCGTGGCTAACATACTTCATAGGACGAAATTAGAAATCGTCCTCATCACCGAACTCGTCATTGATCATACCATCGTTGACTTGGAATTCACGGCGCTGCAGATAGGCATCACGGATAAAGCTATAGCGATCGCCGCTAATCAGGCCTTCAGTCTCAATTAAGCCAGCACGTCGATCAACCGCCCACAGAGCGACCATGCTCCAGTAGTAACGATCCTGCTCCATCTGCGACGTCGGATGGATCATTACATTCGGATACCAGGCGATCCCGTCCCGGACGTTGCTTGGCCCTAAGAACGGCAATACCAGATAGGGGCCAGTAGGCACACCCCAATACCCCAATACTTGGCCGAACTCCTCATCCTGCTTGGGAATTCCCATTGGCGTGGCCACATCGATCAGGCCTCCCAAACCAAAGAAGGTATTAGCCACAACTCGACTCGTATCCTGAGCTGCATTATGCATTTTCAGCTGCAGCACATTACTAACCAGTGAGACAAAGTCGTCAAGGTTACCAAAGAAATTACTGACTCCGGTCTGAACCGCTTCCGGTGTCACCGCGATATAACCTTTTGTTACCGGCAGCAGCAGGTTGCGATCAAAGAACTCATTAAACTCGAAAATCTTGCGGTTAAACCCTTCCCAAGGATCTACTTCCTTGACTTCCTGCGCCTGCAGACTTAATGGCAGCATTAAACAGGCCAGCGCGACCAGCGCCCAAGATATACGTCGACCTTTCACAACATTCCCTTCAAATCTTATCTTTGTATCCTCCGACCGAGGACAACCGTAACCGGTAACCTAGCGGTAGACGATAGACAAGTCATTGATCCGAGTCCATTAAATATCCACAAAAAAGGGTTCCCGAAGGAACCCTTTTTATCGTCTTTAAGTTGTCAGGACAACTTAGAAGGACAGAGTGTACTCAAGAACCAGAGTGTCCTTGTTGCCAGCAGCTTCTGCATCGCTGTCGTAGAATGCGTAGTCAACACCTACGGAAGCTTTGGCACCCAGTGCGTAACGTACACCTACCAGAGTCTGCTTCTGCTCTTCAGCACCGTCTTCGTCACGGATGGTGTAGATACCAGCCAGAGTTACTTTGCCGAAGCTGTAAGAAGCAGCCAGGGAAGTGGTGTCTAGATCTGCAGCAGCAGTATCGTCATCCTTGTCGGAGTAAGTCGCACCCAGGTACAGATTTTCGATACCGTCATAAGACAGACCGAAAGTAGTGATAGTGATGTCGCCAGCACCGTCAGTAGCTTCCGGAAGGTCAAGTACACCAACAGAAGCGCCGAAGCCCATGCCGCTGTAGTTAACACCGTAGACCAGTGCGTCTACGTCATTGTTCTCGTCACCAGCAACGCGATCTTCAGCCGCACCGTCAGCACCAGCTACAATGTAAGCCTCGAAGCCGGAGAAGGTCGGAGTGATGTAACCAGCAGCACGACCAACACGGTCAGGAACCATGTGACCGAAAGCAGAGTCATTACCCAGGATATCGGTCTTGGCTTCCGCAGCGTTAGCCGGGTTGTTCATACGACCCAGAGCAACGATACCGAAGTCACCCTTCAGGTAAACGTTGGACTTACGTACGGATACGTCAGCAGAATCAGTGGTAGCATCGATATCGCCGTTACCGGAGAATTCCCACTCGAACTGGAAGCCAGTGGTCAGGCCTTCGATGTCGTTGTCGACAGTACCTTTAACACCCAGACGGGTCTTGGCCATTTTGTTTTCGAAAGTGCTATCGTCTTTGGCGATACCACGGTACTGAGCCACACCATACAGGGTAGCGTCAGCTTGAGCGATCATCGGAGCAGTCAGAGCGCCGGCAACAGCCAGAGCAATCAGTGACTTCTTCATGTAGTTTTCCCCTTCAATTTTTAACGTACTAGTAGTTAAAACGGTTTTAACTTCTGTGTGGCGCACCTCTCATCCATTCCCCAATGGACCTTACGAGAGATGCCCTGTATTCCAAGCGATTCCAACTCTAACCCAGCAATTTGGAAAAATGTAGGCCTGACAACAAAAAAAAGAGCCTTTTTGTCCATTTTTTTAACCGAAATTGAATATTTTTTAACCAAAGACAGGTTTGTTATTAAAAAACATTCATCTAGCGCCAATTTCAACAGTATCGGCTTAACTGTGAATACCAACCGCTTATCCGTTGGATCCCGATCAATCACTGAGTATTTTTGATATTACCGACAAATAACGTCAATTATTTGTATGGCTATCGATCTGCTTCATTTATACCGACCTAGGGCTTTTGCCCCAGACTTGTATCCTCAAACAGACAAACCATGTTTAGGTAGCATCAATTTTCGATCGGCATTCAATCATGATGCCTTTTAGCGGTCAAGCTAGCCATAATGAATACCGCCCCCTAAATCTGACACTGATCAAATAACTGTTTCAGGCGTTTATCGGAAACCGGCTTGAGTGTACCCAGCTGTTGGGCGAACAGCGAGATCCGGTACTCCTCTAACATCCAGCGGTATTCAACCAACGGCGCAGAGCTGATTCCCGCCTGCTGCATCCTAGTCTGTTGATTGCAGTATCCTTGCCAAAGCCGCTGTAGCTGCTCACTGTGCAGACGTTGCTGATTCAATTGCTGCTGATATTTCTGCAAGCGAATCTCGATAGCTTTCAAATACAGCGGCATTCGCTGCCACCAACTGGCCGGTGTGGCTTTCATAAAGCCCAGGTATATCAGCCCGGATAGCTGCTCACGGATATCATTTAATATGGGCGCCCAAGCCAGCTGAATCGAACCCGAGAGTTTTTTATTAATCGCCTGATACTTGAGCAGCAAGGTATGAAGTTGCTGTGACAGCACTTCCGCTTCCGGCACCAGATTCGCCAACTGTTGTTTGTAGAGCGCCTCAAACTGGCCTGCTTGCCGTGGCAGCGCTTCAAGCTGTTGTTGCCCAGTACCGGCCAGTCTCGGCTGGATGAACACCCGATCGTACAGCGCGTCGAAGAAATCGGCTTCGAGTTGCTCCCGCCGCCCCAGTTTACCGAACAACAGGGTACTGCGCTGCAGCTCCGGCAGTCGCTTGGTCATTTCACGCTGTTGCCGTGACGTTCGAAGCTGCATTAGTCTCACCAGCCCCCATCGGTGCTCTTCCAAGGCCTGTTGTTGACTGGCGTGCAGACTCAGGTTGAGCCCTTCTTTGGTCACTGTCAGTGCCGGAAATGCAGGAATTTTCATACCCGCCTGTTCCAGCTCAACCTGCTGCGGTAGCTCACCAAAATCCCATTCGGTGATACCGGTTCGCTGCCACTCTGAGTCGGCTCGCGGATCAGCCTGCTGTTCGTGCTGTTGCCCGGCAAATCGCTCGGCCAAGCTGTGCCAGTCACGCCCTTGGGCCAGTGTTTTACTGTGTTGATCCAACACGCGGATATTGAAACAAAAGTGCGTTTCCAGATTCTCTTCGTTCCAGTCATCAGGTCGAATCTGGACACCGCATTGGCGCTTCAACGAATGGGCAAGCGCCTCGGTCAACGAACTGTTATCAGCTGCCGCATCCTGCAGAAACCGATCGACTCGGTCCGGCACCGGTACACACTGCTTACGGATCGACTTGGGCAGATTTTTGACCAAGGCGATGCACTTATCCCGCAATAATCCCGGAACCAGCCACTGTAGTCGTTGCAATGGTAGTCGTTGCAAAGCGGCAGCCGGCACGTCAACACTGACCCCGTCATCCTCCGCTCCCGGCGAGAAATGATAGTGAAGCCTGAACTTAAGCCCCTCGTGCTCCAGATAATCCGGATACTGGTTCTGGTTGATCCCGCTGGCCGAGTGGCGCATCAACGCCTCACGGGTCATAAACAATGCTTTCGGATCCTGCTGCTCCAGCTTCTTACGCCACTGTTCGAACGAAGCACCGTTAACGACCCGATCGCCACCCTGCTTCAGCATCAGCTCCAAATAGAATTCGTAGAGCTGCTCCTCATCCACCAGAATATCGCGACGACGGGACTTATCCTCTAACGCGGCGACCTGATCGAGCAGCTCACGATTATGCTTAAAGAAGGGCGCCCGGGTATGGAACTCCCCCTCTACCAGCGCTGAACGGATAAATATTTGTCGGGCCTGTTCCGGATCGACAGCCCCAAAATGGACCCGCCGCTTGGGAACGACCACCAATCCGTACAAAGTTAACCGCTCGTAGGCGATCACCTGGGCGGCTTTCTTCTCCCAATGGGGCTCGCTATAACTGCGCTTTAATAGATGTGGCGCCAGGGGTTCAATCCAACCCGGCTCGATCTTGGCCGCCATGCGGGCAAACAGGCGACTGGTTTCCACCAACTCGGCTGCCATCAGCCATTTCGCTTTACCCTTGGCCAACACCGAGCCGGGGAACGGCATGAACTTCCGGTTCCGAGCTCCCAGGTATTCCCGATTTTCCTGTCGAAAGCCGATATGTCCTAGTAAACCGGCAAGCAGTGAACGGTGGATTTCTGCATAACCTGCCGGTTGCTTATTCTCCGTTAATCCCAGTGATTTGCAGGCCAGATGGAGTTGTCGATGCAGATCGCGCCATTCGCGCATCCGCATAAACGACAGAAACTGTTTCTGGCAATACCGTCGCAATTGCCCCTGACTCAGTTCTTGACGCTGTTCCTCATAGTGATTCCACAGATTGATAAAGCCGACAAAGTCCGAATCTTTGTCCTGATGTACCCGATGTTTCTCGTCGGCCTGCTGCTGTTTATCGTGGGGGCGCTCCCTTGGATCCTGAATCGTTAACACCGAGGCGACGATCAACACCTCCGTCAGGCAGTCGTAACGAGCCGCTTCGAGCAACATCCGACCGACCCGCGGATCCACCGGCAAACGACTCAACTGACGTCCCAACTTGGTCAGCCGGTCATCCTGAATCGCACCCAGCTCCTCGAGAAGACGGACCCCATCGCGGATCTGGCGCGAATCAGGTGGATCGATGAACGGAAACAGCTCCATCTTGCCCAATCCCAGCGCTTCCATCTGGAGAATGACGGCCGCGAGGTTAGTGCGCAGAATTTCAGCATCGGTAAAACTGGAACGGGATTGAAAATCTTCCTCACTATAAAGGCGGATACAGATGCCGGCCGAGACCCGTCCACAACGCCCCTTACGCTGGTTGGCACTGGCCTGGGAGATCGGCTCAATTGGAAGGCGCTGGATCTTCGAGCGCACACTGTAACGGCTAATCCGCGCCACCCCGGCATCGATCACGTAGCGAATCCCCGGTACCGTCAACGAGGTTTCCGCCACGTTGGTGGCCAATACCACCCGGCGCCCCCGCCCACTGGGATTGAATATCTTGTTTTGCTCGCCCTGACTCAAGCGGGCATATAAAGGAAGCACCTGAAGATCGCGCAACTGATGATGGGTGACCGCCTTACGCAGCTGCTCGGCCGATTCACGGATCTCCCTCTCGCCGGGCAAAAACACCAGCACATCACCCAACCGATGCCCTTTGCCCGCCGACTCCAGCTGTTCGATCTCTTCGACGGCAGCCTGAATCCGTTGCGGCAGGTTCAGAGTACGGCCATCTTCCTCTCCCTGCTGCTCTTTCTGCAGCTCGGGCGGCCGGTAGAGCACCTCAACCGGATAGGTTCGACCGGAGACTTCCAGCACCGGCGCATCATCAAAGTGCTTGGAGAAGCGCTGCACATCGATCGTCGCCGAAGTGATGATCAGCTTCAGATCCGGTCGTTGCGGCAGCAGGCGCTTGAGGAAGCCAAGCAGGAAATCGATATTGAGGCTGCGCTCGTGGGCTTCATCGATGATCAGGGTGTCGTATTTCTGCAGCAGCCGATCATGCTGGATCTCGGCCAGCAGGATACCGTCGGTCATCAGCTTGACCCGGCTCTGTTCGCCGAGGGTATCGTCAAAGCGGACCTGATAACCGACGCTGTGACCCGGCGCCTCGCCTAGCTCCTCGGCAATTCGTGATGCTACCGCCCTGGCAGCCAGCCGACGCGGCTGGGTGTGTCCGATTAATCCGGCGGAACCACGCCCCAGCTCCAAGCAGAACTTCGGCAACTGGGTGGTCTTACCCGAACCTGTTTCACCGGCCAGTACGATAACCTGATGCTCACGGATCAGCTCCAGAATCTGCTCACGCTTCTGGCAGATCGGCAGGCTGTCATCGTACTGGGGTCGAATCGGCTGACTTCGTTGTAACCGTCGGGCTTCGGAAGCCTCTGCCAGTGTCTCGAACTTGCCCTGCAGTCGATCATAGGGTTTGCCGGCTTTGGCGTTACGTCGGATGCCTTTCAGCAACTGCTTCAGCGGTTGTTGATCCTGAAGCAGGCATTGGTCGAGTCGGACGGAGAGGGATTTGAATGGGTCAGTCATGGGGCCAGGATTATACGCCGTTCATCCCTTTTTCGGCACCTACTGGCTCCAGTTGACCCCTGAATAGCAGCACATTAACGCGCTGAGACAACCTGCAATTGCTGCTATAATCGCCAGCCGTTTTGCTCCATACCCTGAAACTCGACTCGCCAGCAGCCTGACTTTCTAGGCAATAGGTAAGACCATGATCCCAAGACTCGCCGATGCCAACCCCGTACAGTCCCGTTACCTCAAGTTTATCGAGACCCTCAAGCAGCAGGGCTTCGGCGGTGACCTGAACCCGGATTATGCCAACCGGGTGGTGCTGGCGACCGATAACAGCATCTACCAGCTGCTTCCCCAGGGTGTGCTTTACCCGCGCTCAAGCGATGATCTGATGTTGATCACCCGGCTGGCCAATCAGCCCGAGTTCGACGATATCGTCCTCAGCCCCCGGGGCGGTGGTACCGGCACCAACGGCCAGTCGCTGACTGACGGGCTGATCATCGATCTGTCCAAGTACATGAACCAGATTTTGGAGATCAACGCCGACGAGCGCTGGGTTCGGGTCCAGACCGGGGTGGTCAAGGATCAGCTTAACGCCGCGCTGAAGCCGTTCGGGCTGTTCTTTGCCCCGGAGCTGTCGACCAGCAACCGCGCCACCATCGGCGGCATGATCAACACCGACGCCAGCGGCCAGGGTTCGTGCCTGTACGGTAAGACCCGCGATCATGTGCTGGCGCTGGAGACGGTGCTACTGGACGGCCAGCGTTGGCGCTCGGCCCCGATCGATCAAGCCGAGCTGGAACAGATCCAGCAGCGCGATGACCGGATCGGCGAGCTACATCGCTTGGCGGACGGCATTCAGCGCGACAACGCCGCGTTGATCGAGCAGCGTTTCCCGAAGTTGAACCGCTGCCTGACCGGTTACGACCTGGCCCATCTACGCACGCCTGACGGAAAGTTCGATCTCAACTCGGTGCTCTGCGGTAGCGAGGGCACGCTGGGCTTTATCACCGAGGCCAAGCTCAATGTACTGCCGATCCCCCAATGTGCGGCGCTGATCAACCTCAAGTACGACAGTTTCAACGACGCCCTGCGCGATGCCCAGGACCTGATGAAGGCCCAGCCGACCTCAATCGAGACGATCGATTCCAAGGTCCTGAACCTGGCCATGGGCGATATCGTCTGGGACACCGTACGGGATTACTTCCCGGCCACCGAGGGCCGCACGATTCAGGGGATCAACCTGGTCGAGTACACCGCCGACGATCCGGACCAGCTCAAAGCCAACGTCAAACAGCTGACCGATCAGCTCGATGCCGAAGCTGGCCAAGCGGGCAAGAGCTTTGGCTACACCGTGGTGTACGGCCAGACCGAGATCAACAAGATCTGGGCGATGCGTAAGAAAGCGGTCGGTCTGCTCGGTAACGCCAAGGGCAGCGCCCGGCCGATACCGTTCGTCGAAGATACCGCGGTACCGCCGGAGAACCTGGCCGACTTTATCCTCGAGTTCCGAGCCCTGCTGGATGGACTTGGGCTGGAGTACGGCATGTTCGGCCATGTCGATGCCGGGGTGCTGCATGTGCGTCCGGCCATCGACATGAAAGACAAGGTTCAGGAAGCGCTGATCCGCGAGGTCACCGATCAGGTGGTCGCGCTGACCACCAAGTACAAGGGGCTGCTATGGGGCGAGCACGGCAAAGGGGTGCGTTCGGAGTACGCGCCGGAGCTGTTCGGCCCGGAACTGTACCGTTGTCTGCAGCAGCTCAAAGCCGCCTTTGATCCACGCAACCAGCTCAACCCCGGCAAGATCTGCACCCCGCTCGATAGCGGCGCCGAACTGTACCGGGTCGATGGCGTCCCGACCCGAGGGCAGCAGGATCGCCAGATCCCGGTGGCGGTGCGCGAGCAGTACGACAGCGCGATGAACTGCAACGGCAATGGCGCCTGCTACAACTACGATCCCAACGATGCCATGTGCCCGTCCTGGAAAGGCACCCGCCAGCGGATCCACTCGCCCAAGGGACGCGCCTCGCTGGTGCGCGAGTGGCTGCGGCTGCTCAGCAATCACGGCAGCAACGCGCTGACCGAGAAACGCAAACTGCAACTGGCCCTGCCGCTGCGCGACCTGCCCGCCAAGATCCATAACAGCTGGAAGAAGAGCCGCGGCGAGTACGACTACTCCCACGAAGTCTATGACGCCATGCAGGGCTGTCTGGCCTGTAAATCCTGCGTGTCGCAGTGCCCGATCAAAGTCAACGTGCCGGAGTTCCGTTCCGAGTTTCTGGCGCTGTACCACGGTCGTTATCTGCGTCCGGCCAAGGATTACATGGTCGGTACGTTGGAGTACCTGATCCCCTGGTTGGCGAAATGGCCGGCACCCTACAACTGGGCCATGACCAATCCAACGATGGCGAAGCTGATGCGCAAGTACCTGGGCATGGTCGACAGCCCCAGCATCTGTACCCACTCGCTCAAGCAGGGCCTGGAAGCGCGGGATATCCCCTGGGCCAGTGCCGATACGCTGCGCCACCTGTCCGAGTCTCGTCGAGCCAACTCGGTGATTCTGGTGCAGGACGCGTTTACCAGCTACTTCGAGACCCAGCTGGTGCTCGACTGCGCCGAGCTGCTCAAGCGACTCGGTTTTGAGGTCTTTGTTGCGCCGTTCAGCCCCAACGGCAAACCGCTGCACGTACACGGTTTCCTGAATCAGTTCGAGCGCACCGCCCGCGCCAGCGCTGAGCGACTACAAAAACTGGCCGAGTTTGACGTACCGTTGATCGGCATCGACCCGTCGATGACCCTGAGCTACCGCCAGGAATACGCCAAGGCCCTGCCGGATATGGAAATACCGCAGGTACAGCTGATTCAGGAGTGGCTGGTCGGCAAGACCGAGCAGCTACAGCCGATAACCAGCGCTGGAAAACGGTTTCAGCTGATGGCCCACTGCACCGAGCGCACCAACGCCCCCAGCTCGGTGGCCCAGTGGCAGCAGATCTTCAAAGCACTGGGGCTGGAGCTAAGCCACCAGAACCTGGGCTGCTGCGGCATGGCCGGCACCTACGGCCACGAAGCGGACAACCTGGAAACCTCGCAGGCGATCTATAGCCAGAGTTGGGGACCGATGGTGGAACAATACAGCCCGGCGGATGCGAACGATGAACCGGAGCTGACGTTGGTCGCCACCGGCTACTCCTGCCGTAGTCAGGTTAAGCGGATGGATCAACAGCAGATCCCGCATCCGATGCAGGCGCTGCTGCAGGCAATGCGATAACTCGAACAGCACTAGAGATGAACGGAGGCCTTAACCGGCCTCCAGCTCGATTCCCCATTCTTGCCAGACCGGATCAAAGTCTCCTTTGATCGGAGGGTACTTACCCAGCTGGCTCCAGTGAAACTCGCTGCGATGGAAATCGCTGCCGACCGACATCTTTAAACCGTGTTCACGGGCGATACGCACCAGATCGATTATCCGGTGAGGGTTCTCGCCGCCGTAACTAACCTCGATCGCGCCACCGCCAGCCGCGACAAAATCGTTCAACATCAAGCGCAGTCGACGCCAGTTCAGATCGTATTTGAGCGGGTGAGCGAGCACGGCGACACCGCCGGATTCTTTGATCCAACCGATCACCGTGGCCAGTGAGGGCCAATGGCAGCGGATATCCCCCACCTTGCCTGAGCCCAGATAACGGTTAAACGCCTCCACCTCGGTGTCGACATAGCCCAGTTGAACCATCGCCTGAGCGAAATGTGGCCGTCCCAGTGCATCGGAAGCGCCGAATTGTCGAGCTCGCTCCAATACTCCGGTCATACCCCGCTGCTGAAGCGCTTGGTCGATCTGCTCCGAGCGCTTAATCCGAGCCTGCTTCTGTTGCGCCTGAGCCTGCTGCATCGACGGATGATCCGGGTCCATCCCCAACCCCACCACATGAATACCGCAATTGGCCCAGATTGAGGAGAGTTCGATGCCGTTGATCAGCTCAATGCCCTGCTCGGCCGCCGCCTGCCGGGCCTCATCCAGCCCAGCGCAGGTGTCGTGATCCGTCAGTGCCAGATACTTCAGGCCGTTTTGGTGCGCCAGTTGAACCAGCTCCGAAGGCGAATGCCCGCCGTCAGACGCAGTGCTATGGCAATGAAGATCGATCGGAAACCACATTTGAGTACCACTGGAGGGATAGGAAAAGACCGGCGTTCTGTGTGCCAGTACCGCCAGCATACTGGTTTTTCCCCTTGATAGGGAGCCTGCCCGATAGTCGACCGATGCTGAACTCTTTATACTGTCGGACGGTCTATATTCTGTTAGCGGCAAGCCCGATCTTGGCGTTGACCCAGATTCACTAGCGGAACCTCTATCCATGAAGCTGTTGTTTGATTTCCTGCCGATCGCCATCTTTTTCGGCGTCTACAAATACACCGGCGACATCATTATCGCGACCGCGGTATTGATACCAGCCACGCTGCTGCAGATGCTCTACACCTGGATCAAAACCCACAAGGTCGAGAAGATGCAGCTCGTCACTTTGGGACTGGTCGTGGTGATGGGTGGCGCCACCGTGTTGCTGAAAGACAAGACCTTTATCCAGTGGAAGCCGACCGTGGTCAACTGGTTGTTCGCTGTTGCCTTCCTCGGCAGCCAGTTTATCGGTGCCAAACCCCTGGTTCAGCGGATGATGGAAAGCGCGGTCGAACTGCCCAAGCAGATCTGGCTACGGCTGAACCTGGCCTGGGTGATCTTTTTCGTAGTGATGGGTGCCCTAAACCTGTTCGTTGCCTACACCATGAGCGAAGAGACCTGGGTCAACTTCAAGCTGTTCGGCATGCTGGGGTTAACGCTGGTATTCATCGTCCTGCAGGGCATCTATCTGAGTAAACACATTCCGGAAAAAACCGAAGAGAACGGTGGTTCCGAACCTGTCGAGCAAGACAAGTAATCGTCATCAACAATAACAATCCCGAACTTAAGGATTCCTCCATGTATTACGCCATTATCAGTGAAGATGTTGAAAACTCGCTGGAGAAGCGCCTGGCCGCCCGCCCGGATCACCTGGCCCGGCTGCAGCAGCTCAATGACGAAGGCCGCCTGCTGGTGGCCGGCCCACATCCTGCTATCGATAGCGAAGACCCGGGCCCGGCAGGTTTTAGCGGTTCACTGGTGATCGCCGAGTTTGACTCACTGGAAGCCGCTCAACAATGGGCCGATGCCGATCCCTATATAGCCGCCGGTGTCTACGCCAAGGTTGTGGTTAAGCCCTACAAAAAAGTGCTTCCGTAACCAACAATCCAAATAAAAAAAACGGGGCCTAGAGCCCCGTTTTTTTGTCGCCAGATTACTGCCCAACTTCAGCCAATCAGCCTTTATAGAGGTTCTCAAAGCAGTAGTTGGTTGCCTTGACGTATCCCGGTACGCTACCACAGTCGAACCGCAGGCCTTTGAACTTATAACCGATCACCCGGCCCTGCTCTGCCTGCTTCATCAACGCATCGGTGATCTGAATCTCTCCCCCTTTGCCTGGCGGAGTCTGACGAATCAGCTCGAAGATATCCGGGGTCAGCAGATAACGGCCAATAATCGCCAGGTTGCTGGGAGCCTGATCCACCGGCGGCTTCTCCACCATCGCTTCGATCCGGTAGATACCTTCCGCTTCTTCGGTCCCGGCGATCACGCCGTACTTGTTGACCTGATCCATCGGCACTTCTTCGATCGCTACGATCGAGCACTGGTAGCGCTTGTAAAGCTCGACCATCTGGGCCAGCACGCCGTCACCCTCGGGATTAACGCACAGGTCATCGGGTAGGATAACCGCAAAGGGCTCGTTACCCACCGCTGGTTCGGCGCAACCAATCGCATGCCCCAGCCCCTTGGCCTGGAGCTGTCGGATCGAGCTGATGCGGCACTGCTCCATCAACCCATTAACGCCCTCGAGCAGCACCTCTTTGCCGCTGCCGGCAATCTGCTGCTCCAGCTCCACGTTGCGGTCGAAGTGGTTCTCGATCGCCTGCTTGTGCCGCCCATTAACAAAGCAGATCTGGGTTAGCCCTGCAGCGGCTGCCTCTTCCACGCCGTATTGAATCAACGGCTTATCCACCACCGGCAGCATCTCTTTCGGAACCGCCTTGGTGGCCGGAAGAAAACGTGTTCCCAATCCAGCTACCGGAAAAACACAGCAGCGAACCGTATCAGTCATAACTTCCCCGCATCAGGTTGTAAATCAATGATCAAATCTCGACACCGTTAGAACGGCCGATACCGATATAACGGAACCCTTGGGCTTGCAGATAGCCCGGGTCATAGATATTGCGTCCGTCCAGAATCAAACGGCTGGGCATCAGTTGCGCCATCCGTTCAAAATCAGGGCTCCAGAACTCTTTCCATTCGGTCACGATCAGCAGTGCGTCAGCACCTTCCAACGCTTGGTAAAGCCCATCGCAGCAATCCAAATCATCACGCTCTCCCGCCCAGGCGGCCACGTTGGACATTGCCTTGGGATCGTACAGCCGCACCCGCACTCCCTGCGCCCAGAGCGCCTGCATCAAGGTCAGGCTGGGGGCATTGTCGATTCGGTCGGTACCCGGCTTAAACGATGCGCCCCAAAGGGCCACGGTCTTACCCTGCATATCGGCCTGCCACAACTGCCAGAGCTTGCGGAACAGCACCTCTTTCTGCTGTTGGTTGGTCTGCAGCACGGTACTGAGCAGATAGGAATCTTCGACACGTTCCTCGACCGCTTCGGCCAGGCGCATTACATCGTCGGAGAAGCTCAAGCCCCCGAAACCACACCCCGGGTAGATGTAATCGGAACCGATTCGGGGGTCGGAGCCAACCCCTTTTCGAACCTGCTCGATATCGACCTGGAGCTGATCGGCCAGGTTGGCCATTTCGTTCATAAAGCTAAGCTTGGTGGCCAGCATCCCGTTGATCGCATACTTGGTGAACTCGGCCTCACGGGTCGACATCCGCAGCCAGCGCTCGTGATTGCGGTTGAACGGTCGCAATAGCTCCTGAACCCGCTTCAAGCCGACCTCGTCGGCGCCGGTACCGCAGCTGTCGCTCCCCAGTAGAATCCGCTGCGGTCGGGTGAAGCCCTGGATCGCCGCCCCTTCCTGCAGAAAGCTAGGCAGCGCCAGGCAAGTCACGGAGCCGCTTTCACCGGAGCGCTGTTGTTGCATCATATGCTGCAAGCGCTCCGTGGTACCGACCGGGAAAGTACTCTGATTCAGCAAAACGATCGGTGTTTCGGCTTGCCTTGCCAAACGTTCGCATAGGGTTTCAGCCCGATGCTGATCATTGGACTCGTAGGCCAGGCAGTGTACTTGGCCATGATGAAAGGCGTGTTTTTCCGTTTCTGCTGCCAGTAGACGCCCGGTGATCAGCTGTTCTTTAAGGCGATCCTTAAGACCCGGTTCATCGAAACCCAAAACCAGCTGACGCAATTTGCGCAAGGTTTCCTGCCGACCGGGCCAAAGCAGTACTTCGTTACCCACGTCGGCCAACGCCCAGGCTGTCAC
This sequence comes from Motiliproteus sp., assembly GCF_965230735.1. GTDB lineage: Bacteria > Pseudomonadota > Gammaproteobacteria > Pseudomonadales > Balneatricaceae > Motiliproteus. Next base: position 1,705,499 of record NZ_OZ246016.1, on the reverse strand, counting down.
CAGCGCCGTGAGGCCACTACCGTAAACCGATACCCGCATCAGCTAGTCCCCTGCGTGTCGGATTGAATCTGACTGATATAATCCAGCAGCCCGTCGGTGGAGCTTTCGCCGAATCGATAATCGGGCTGATCGATTGCACAACGGGTCTTGTTGGCAATCTGCTTACCCAACTCAACCCCCCATTGATCGAACGGGTTGATCTCCCAGATCACCGACTGAACGAAGACCTTGTGCTCGTAAAGCGCCAGCAGCTGCCCCAAACTGAATGGGGTCAGCTCCTGCAACAGCAGAGTGCTGGATGGCTGATTGCCGGGATAGCGCTGATCATTGCGAGTCAGCTTACGACGCTCATCGTGACTGAGGGCATGATCTCCCAGCATCAGCACCCGAGACTGGGCCAAGCAGTTGGCCAACGTCAAACTCTGCTGCTGACGCAAGGTATCCGCGGTTCCTTCGGCTGTGTTTTGCTGATAGCGCACAACCGGCGCGATAAAGTCACAACTGACCGGTTGAGTTCCCTGGTGCAACAGTTGGTAGAACGCATGCTGGGCATTGGGTCCCACCTCTCCCCAGATAATCGGGCAGGTGTCGTAATCGACCCGCTCGCCATCGCGGTTGACCGACTTGCCGTTGCTCTCCATCTCCAGCTGGGTCAGATAATGAGGAAAATACTTGAGCCGACCATCGTAGGGCAGCACCGCGTGGCCGCGACTACCGAGAAAGTTGTGATTCCAAATCCCCACCAGGGCCAGTAGCACCGGCAGGTTCGTTTCCGCAGGACTGGTCTGAAAGTGCTGATCCATCTGGTGCGCACCGGCCAACAGCTGACGGAATCCCTGCATACCGATCAACAGGGCGATCGGCAAACCGATCACCGACCAGAGTGAATAACGACCGCCAACCCAGTCCCAGAACTGCAGCTGATTCGCCTCATCGATTCCCCACTCGGTCATCTTCTGCGGATTGGCGGAACTGCCGATAAAGTGTTGACGCCGTAGAATCGCCGGGTTGTCGATCTTCTCTTCCAGCCAACCCCGTGCAGTATCGGCATTGGCCAAAGTGTCGATGGTGGTAAAGGATTTCGACGACAGGATGAACAGCGTGGTTTCCTGATTCAGGTGCTTGAGCAATTCGGCCAACTGGGAGCCGTCGATCGAAGACACAAAGTGGATTCGCAAATCCGCTGCCGCATCAACCCGAAACTCTTCCAGCGCATGGCAGACCATCTGGGGCCCCAGGTCAGAGCCCCCGACGCCCAGGTTAACCACATCGGTGATTGGCTTGCCGCTGAACCCCCGCCATTGGTGATTGTGGATCTTTTCCACCAGTCCAGCCATCTTATCCAGATTGGCATGAACATCCGCCGTGACAGACACCCCCTCGGCCTGAGAGTCGAGATCTCGCGGCGCCCGCAACGCGGTATGCAGTGCCGCCCGCCCTTCCGAGCTGTTGACTGCTTCGCCAGCAAAGAGCTGCTTGATCCAAGCAGCCAGATCCTGCTGTTCAGCTAGGCTGATCAACAATTTCAGCGTCTGTTGATCTAATCGCTGCTTGGAAAGATCCAGCAACAGGCCAGGCTGTTGCATCGACATAGTGGAAAAACGATCCACCTGCTGTTCGAACAGCTGACGCAGATCCCGAGTCTCGATCTGCGCCTTGTAGTGCTGTTCCAACGCCTGCCAGGCGGGACTCTGTTTAACCGTCATAGCATTCCTTGTAGCCGGTTTGGTTGCTGAACGGATCGATCAATCGACCCAAACCCGCGCGTTACGGAACATCCGCATCCAGGCACCATCTTCGCTCCAGGCATCCGGCGCCCAGGAGTTCTGCACCGCCCGGAAGACACGCTCCGGATGCGGCATCATGATGGTCACCCGGCCATCCGGGGTGGTGACACCAGTAATACCCGCCGGTGAACCGTTCGGGTTAGCCGGATAGGTTTCGGTCACCTGACCTGCGTTATCAACGTAGCGTAGCGCCACATTGTGACTGTTCTGCAGTGCCGCCAGATGGTCGGCGTCCTTGAACTCGGCCTGCCCTTCTCCATGGGCAACCGCGATCGGCATTTTGGAGCCGGCCATCCCTGACAGCAGGATTGACGGGCTGTCCTGCACCTCGACCATCGCCACCCGGGCTTCGAACTGCTCCGACAGGTTGCGAACAAAGTGCGGCCACAGCTCGGCGCCAGGGATCAGCGCATGGAGGTTGGAGAGCATCTGGCAACCGTTACAGACCCCCAGCGCGAAGCTGTCATCACGCTTGAAGAAGGCCTCAAACTGATCCCGTGCCCGCGAGTTGAACAGGATCGACTTAGCCCAGCCCTCACCGGCACCCAGCACGTCGCCGTAGGAGAAACCGCCACAGGCAACCAGCCCTTTGAACTGCTCCAGGTTGCGACGACCGGATAGAATGTCGCTCATATGCACGTCGACCGCGTCGAAGCCGGCTCGGTCAAAGGCCGCTGCCATCTCGATCTGGCCATTGACGCCCTGTTCCCGCAGCACGGCGATCTGCGGCTTGACACCAGTAGCGATCATCGGCGCCGCCACGTCTTCGTTGATATCGAAGCTGAGTTCGGCGTGCAGCCCCGGGTTGTTCTTCTCCAATAGGCCATCGAACTCCTGCTTGGCACAGTCGGCGTTATCACGCAGTGCCTGGATTTCGTAGCTGGTCTGTGCCCACCAACGCTGCAGTTGTTCGCGGGATTGGGTGTAGATCTCTTCGTCGTCGAAACCGATGTTGATCTGATCATCATCGTTCAACGAACCGATCACCATCGCAATGTCGCCCAGACCGGCGGCATTCAACTCGGTCAGCACCTGTTCGGTATGCTCGCGCTTGATCTGTACCACCGCACCAAGCTCTTCACTGAACAGCGCTGCGGCCAGCTCAGAGGATTCGGTCGCCAGCAGGTCCAGATCGATATCGAGACCGGTACGCCCGGCAAACGCCATCTCAACCAGGGTGGTAAACAGACCACCATCGGCACGGTCATGGTAGGCCAACAGCAGACCCTGCTCGTTCAGTTCCTGGATCGCGGCGAAGAAGGTTTTCAGCTGATCGGCGTCCACCACATCGGGCACGTCCTGGCCAACCTGATTGTAAACCTGCGCCAGGGCCGACAGACCCAGACGGTTGTGGCCGTTACCCAGGTCCAGCAACAGCAGATCGGTCTCACCCAGATCGGTACGCAGTTGCGGAGTCAGACTCTTGCGGGCATCCAGTACCGGTGCAAAGCCGGAGATAATCAGCGACAGCGGCGCCGTCACGCTCTTCTGCTCGTCGTTATCGCCGCTCCAGACCGTCCGCATCGACATCGAGTCTTTGCCCACCGGTATGGTGATGCCCAGCTGCGGGCACAGCTCCATGCCCACCGCCTTGACGGTATCGTACAGTTTCTCGTCTTCACCCGGGTGACCGGCGGCACACATCCAGTTGGCCGACAGTTTGATATCGCTGAGCTGACCGATACGGGCACCGGCCATGTTGGTGATGGTCTCGCCGATCGCCATCCGACCGGAAGCCGGGCCGTCCACCAGCGCCAGCGGGGTGCGCTCACCCATCGCCATCGCTTCACCGGCATAGGTATCATAGGCGGCGGTGGTCACGGCGCAGTCGGCCACCGGTACCTGCCAGGGACCCACCATCTGATCGCGGGCCACCTGACCGGTAATGGTCCGGTCACCGATGGTGATCAGGAAGCTCTTGCTCGCGACCGCCGGCAGTTTCAGCACCCGCTCGGCCGCCTCGGCCAGATCGATCGAGGTGCTGTCGAACTCGGCCACCTTGTAGCTGATCCGCTCGACTGAACGGTGCATCTTCGGCGGCTTGCCGAACAGCACGCTCATCGGCAGGTCGACCGGCTTGTTGTCAAAATGGGTATCGCCCAGGGTCAGGTGGTGCTCTTCGGTGGCGGTACCGACTACCGCGTAGGGGCAGCGTTCACGCTCACAGATCGCTTCGAACAGCGGCATATCTTCCGGCTGAACCGCCAGCACGTAGCGCTCCTGGGCTTCGTTACACCAGATCTCCAGCGGCGACATACCCGGCTCATCGTTGTTGACGTTACGCAGCTCAAAATCACCACCGCGGCCGCCGTCTTTGACCAGTTCCGGGAAGGCGTTGGACAGACCGCCGGCGCCCACATCGTGGATAAACGCAATCGGATTGGCATCGCCACGCTGCCAGCAGCTGTCGATCACCTCCTGACAGCGACGCTCCAGTTCGGGGTTGTCCCGCTGTACCGAGGCAAAGTCGAGATCGGCCGAGCTGGAGCCGGACGACATCGATGAGGCAGCACCACCGCCCAGACCGATCAGCATCGCAGGACCACCCAGGCAGATCAGCTTGGCACCGACTTCAATTTCACCCTTGTCCACATGGGAGTCGCGGATGTTACCCATGCCGCCGGCGATCATGATCGGCTTGTGGTAGCCACGAACCTCTTCACCGTTGGCGCCGTTGACCGACTGCTCGAAGGTGCGGAAATAACCAGTCAGGGCCGGACGGCCGAATTCGTTGTTGAACGCCGCGCCGCCGATCGGGCCTTCGATCATGATGTCCAATGCCGACACGATCCGTTCCGGCTTGCCGTAGTCGGATTCCCAAGGCTGAACGAAACCGGGAATTTTCAGGTCGGAAACGGTAAAGCCGGTCAGGCCCGCTTTGGGCTTGCCACCTTTACCGGTCGCGCCTTCGTCACGAATCTCACCGCCGGAGCCGGTCGCCGCACCGGAGTGGGGCGCGATCGCGGTTGGGTGGTTGTGGGTTTCGACCTTAATCAGGATCTGAATATCTTCGTCGTTGTAGCCGTAACTCTTGGATTCCGGATCGGGGAAGAAGCGACCGGCACGGGAGCCTTTCAGCACCGCGGCGTTATCGGCATAGGCCGACAGCACATTGTCACCGGAAACCTGGTAAGTGTTGCGGATCATCGCAAACAGCGACTTCTCCTGCGCCTCGCCGTCGATATCCCAGCTGGCGTTGAAGATCTTGTGGCGGCAATGCTCGGAGTTGGCCTGGGCGAACATCATCAGTTCGACATCGTTGGGATTGCGACCCAGTTCGGTAAAGCTCTCGACCAGATAATCAATCTCATCTTCGGCCAGCGCCAGACCCAGCTCAACGTTGGCACGAACCAACGCATCGCGACCGCCGCCGAGCACATCAACCTGCGACATCGGCTTGGGTTGGGCATGGCTGAACAGCGACTCGGCCTGATCAACGCTTTCGAGTACCTGCTCCACCATCCGATCGTGCAACTGGTCGATCACTGCTTGGCGCTGGTCGGCACTCAGCTCAGCCGATGCGGTGACATAATAGGCCAGGCCACGCTCGAGACGGACAACCTGCTCTAGGCCGCAGTTATGGGCGATATCGGTGGCCTTGCTCGACCAGGGCGAGATAGTACCGATACGCGGTACCACCAACAGGGCATCACCCTGAGGCTCTTCGACCGCTACCTTGGGACCATAGTGCAGAATGGTCTGCAGCTTCTGCAGGTCCGCATCGGACAGCGGCTCGGCCAGTTCGGCAAAGTGAACGTATTCAGCATATACTGCGCTGACTACCGGAACCTCCGCCTGCAGACAAGCGAGAAGTTTTTCACGACGAAAGGAGGAAAGAGCGGGAGCGCCACGCAGTTTTAGCATGTCGTTTACAAGCCTCTGGAGAGCAGTTTTGGAATCGATACGCCGGCCATTGTCCGACGCGGAAATTGAGGCCAAATAATACTGGAATCACCCTGCTGTTGCCATGTATCCCCAAGGATTTTTAGGAGTCCGACAGGCTCGATGAAAAAAGCGCTATTACGAAAATTACCGCTGCTGGTCGGTGCCGGGATAGTCCTTTCGTTGGTACCGGTGATCTCTGCGTACAACCCGCAGTCACAGCTGGACAGCATTTTAGAACGCCAGCAGCTGCGGGTAGTCAGCCGACTGAGCCCGACCACCTATTTCCTCGAAGACGGCCGCCCCGGGGGGTTCGAATTTGAACTCAGCCAAGCCTATGCGGATTATCTAGGGGTCGAGCTGGAGCTGCTCCCCTCAACCTCGATCCAGGATATCTGGGAAACCCTTCGACTCAATAACGCGCACCTGGCTGCTGCCGGCCTGGCGCTGACCGACGAGCGCGCCTCGCGGTTTGATTACGGTCCCACCTACCTGAGCAGCGAGGTATTGCTGATCTACCGTTCCGGCGACGGCCGCAAGCCCCCCATGGGCTTGGATGAAGTCACCGAGCCGATCCATGTAATCGCCGACAGCAGCCATGCCGAATATCTCGCCACACTCGATCCGGCGCCCCCCTGGATCGAAGCCGAACCCGGTATCGAGCTGCTTGATCTGATTCAGCAGATCGATCTTGGTGAAATCCCCTACGCCCTGATTGATGCCGAGGCGTTCGAAGTCAGCCAACCGCTGTTTCCCAGGCTTAAGGCCGCCTTTTCACTCGAGCATCCGCAAGTGTCGGTTTGGTGGCTAAAACGCAGCGCGGATTCCAGTCTGCAGCGGAGTCTGGTCGATTTCTTTGAGCAGTCCGCCACCCAGGACCTGATCCAGGACCTCAAAGAGCGCTACTTCGAGACCGACCACCGCCTCGGCGTGGTTGACAACCTGACCTTCCGCCAACACCTGAAGAGTCGTCTGCCCAAACTGAAAGCCTGGCTGATCGAAGCGGCCCAACAACAGGGAATCGAATGGGAGCTACTGGCCGCCATCGCCTATCAGGAGTCCCACTGGAACCCCAAAGCGGTTTCACCGACCGGGGTGCGGGGTGTGATGATGCTGACCCAGAATACCGCCCGCGCCATGGGCGTCACCAAGCGCACCGACCCGAAGCAATCGATTTTCGGTGGCGCCCGCTACTTCACCGAGCAATTTGAACGGATTCCCGAGCGTATTCAGGGGCAGGATCGGCTCTGGTTTGCACTAGCATCCTACAATGTCGGCCGTGGCCATTTGGAAGATGCCCGGATCTTAACCCAGCGGGCCGGCGATAACCCGGACCGCTGGGAGGACGTGGCCAAGCACTTGCCGAAGCTGACTCAACCGCGCTGGTATAAAACGGTCAAGCATGGCTTTGCCCGAGGTTATGAGCCGGTCCAGTATGTGCAGAACATTCAACGCTATCAGACGATGCTGAAGCTTGAGAGTCGCCATGATGCGATTCAAGAGATGATGGCCGAACCCGAAATCATGGGACCGCCGGCCCCATCGGCCGGCACCGACCTGGACCACGCCCCGCAAACCCTTTGATCGGCAGCCGATATCAACCCGGCACCATTTTGCAATACCGACAGCGTTTAGCGGCTCGCCGAAACCCTCGATCAACATGGAGACACCCCTGCATCAATCGATAACCCGCCGGCTTAACTGTCGTCCGAAAAACTTTGCTGTTGCTGCTTTTGCTGTTTTTTCAGGGCTCGTCGATGGGCAAAGAAATCACTGAGCTGGATGCTGCAGCGCTCGGCCAGCACCCCGCCGGTTACTTCAACACGCCAGTTAAGCCACGAGCTTTCGAGCAACTGCGCCTGGCTGGTAACCACACCCGCTTTCGGCTCGGTGGTGCCATAGACTAAGCGACTGATACGGGAATGGATCAGGGCGCCTGTGCACATGGTGCAGGGTTCCAAGGTGACATAGAGCGTGGCGCCCGGGAGTCGGTAATTCTGAAGCTGTTTCGCCGCCTGACGAATCGCCACCACTTCTGCGTGGGCGCTGGGATCCTGGCTGCTAATCGGCTGATTCCAGCCTTCACCGATCACTTCTCCATCGAGCACCACCACGGCGCCGACCGGCACCTCCCCCTGCTCGGTCCCATGCTGGGCCAATTGCATGGCTCGCTCCATCCATCGCTGATCTTCGGCTAGCTGTTCGGTGACAGCCGCCGAACCGCTCTTGCTACCCTCGGTCATCAACGAACCTGCCGCCGCCTGATCGACTCCAGCGAGCGTACCCAGGGTTTATCCCGCAGGCCATAGCGGGTGATTAGCTCGCCGCCCTGCCGCTGGGCGGCTTTAATGGTCTCGAACTGCCCTACCAGCAGCACCTGCCAGAGCTGATCGTCATTGCGTATCTCCACCACCCGGCTATCCGGGATCTGCTGTAATTTGCTCATCCGCAGTCGACAGGGTTCGGCATTACAGGCCAGTAGCTGAAGTGTGTAGCTCCCCTCAGCCAGTGCCGGCGGTTCCGCCAGCGGTCGAATACCGGAAGCGGCATTGGTCGCCGGTGACTTGAGCGTTGAGTCGGATTCGGTTTGACCACTGAGCTCCAGCGCACTGATATAATGCTCGCTGCGAAACACCGTCATCCGGTTGTCTTTCCAGCTGGCACAGATCCAGGCCTCGGCTTCGGCTTTGCAGGCGGTCAGGCTGGCGACTTCAGTCGCCGATACCACCGGCGTAAGCAGCAACCCGATAGCCAGACTTATGAATCTGAACATCTCACGCATCCTTAAAGTTAGCGAATAAAAATGCCGCAGGGAGGAAACACACCCACTGGCTATTTAATGGATTTTTCGACAAAGATTCCGGCCGTTTACCGACGCCTGTCATCGGTAAACCTGCACCTGTTCGATATGCCGAAACGCGATCGGCAGGGTGGCATCGCCGGTTCCGACTTCTCGATAGATCCGCAACTCCTCCTCTCCCACCGACAGCAAACGTCCCTGCAACAGGAAACCGTTCTGAGTACGAATCCGGATCTGAGTACCGATAAAGCCAGGCAACCGCTCCAACGCGACGACCTGATAACCGCCACTTGGTGGTGTATAGCTACTGAACTGCTCAACTTCGACGGCCGGCTCTGGCTCTTCGGGCTCTTCAACAAAAGGGCTTTGCAGCAGTTCGTTCAACGCCTCAACCCGGGTCCGAACCTCCTCCTCGATGGAGGCTTCGCCCTGCTCCGGCGGCACCCAGCTAACCTGCAACGGTTTTATCGGCTGGCCATCGATCCATAGTTTCGGCGCCAGCTGTTCCAGTAGCAGCTCCGGCGTCACCCCCAACAGGCTTGGCCCACCCAGCTGCTTTCCGCTCAACAGCTCCAACTGGAATTGCCCCTTCCCGAGCAAAAACTGACGATAACCGGCCACCAGCGCGGGCCCCGGCTCGAGCCCGAACTGTCGATAGCGCTCCAGCAACAGCTCAATGTGGGTATCAACATAGGCTTCGACTTCGACACCCAGCCCTTCAGCACAGAAACGATTCTGGCGGGCATTGAGGGACAGGTCTTGATAATCAACCTGAATATCACTGATCCAGGGCTGGGCGAACTGCAGGTTGTGCTGATCAAACTGATTGATCTTTAAATCCAGCACGATTCCCAGATCCATTTCATAGCCATCGGCCATCCCGGTGTGAAGGTCCACCTGCAGCTGCTTATCGTTGTTGTCGAACCAGTAGCTGATCGACAGATCCAGCACCAGCTCTTGATACCCCAAACGTTGCATCAATTGCGTCGGGGTCAGGGAAGCCATCGCCTGCTTACAACCCAGCATCCAATCGCTCTGCTGTTGCTGCGGCAACATCTCTTGGTATTGCAGCAGCAGCGGCGAGTCTGCGGCCAAGCGGACGCCCTGAACCTCCACACCCAAACGCTGCGGCAACTGTCCCTTATCGACTCCCCAGCGCAGCTGCATCAACTCGAGTGGATCCGAGGCACGGAACAGAACCCGGTCGACCGACACCCCCTCTTTCTGCCCCTCTGGAATCAACTGCAAGCCGCTAACACCGGCCACACCATCCAGCCCAGCCTCAATCTTGCCGTAGCTGAGGGTCGCAAAGGGGGACAGTTGACGGGCAAAGTCCTCCACCACCGAGCGAATCTGGTACCAGTAATAGCCGTAAGCGCCACCGGCAACCAACAGCGGCAACAGGATCACGGCCAACGTGGTACGAAGAATTTTACGACGCAGAAGCGGATTCAAAATCCATCACCTTAAGCATTTCTTAACTGATTAAAGCCTACAATTTAGCGGCTGCCGATGGCAATTCAGACCTTGTAGTAACGATCCCGCCGCCAGCGACTCCGAATCCTATAGACGATAGATAGCTGATGTTAATAATAAAACGGCAATGATACCCCCCTATGATCTCAATCAAACAACTCTCTTACGCCGTCGCGGTTGAAAAAACCCTTCACTTCAAGCACGCAGCCGAACTCAGCCATATCAGTCAATCGGCCCTGAGCACGGCACTGAATGAATTGGAAAAACAACTGGGGTTGCAGATTTTTGAGCGTGACAACAAGAAGGTGCTGATCACCCCGCTTGGCCGCCAGGTCCTGACGCATGCCCACTCGATCCTGGAGCAGGTCAATAACCTCGAACAGCTGGCCGACAGTCAACGATGCCCGCTCAGCTTTCCCATCAGCGTCGGCATTATTCCCACCATCTGCCCCTATCTGCTTCCGAGAATCTTACCGCTGTTGAATCAGCGTTACCCGAATGCCCAGCTCAACATTGTCGAGGAGCAATCGCAGGTCCTGCTGGATCAGGTACGCAGCGGTGAAATCGATACCGCCATTTTGGCCCTCCCCTATCCCTGTGACGGCCTGCTGACGATGGAATTTTGGCAGGAGGATTTCTACTGGGTCACCTTGAAGGAGCAGCGGCTCGCCCATCGAAAAGAGATCACCAGCGGCGAGCTGAATCACTGCAACCTGATGTTGCTCAAAGAGGGGCACTGCCTCAAAGAGCACGCGCTGGAAGTTTGTCGTCTGCCGCAGCAGATCGCCAATCAGGGCGTCGGCGCCACCAGCCTCAACACCCTGATCGAGATGGCGCTGGGCAAACTGGGGACAACGCTGGTGCCCCAGATGGCGCTGGAACAACTGATCGGCCGGCACCGGGGCCTGTCAGCCGTGCACCTCAACGAACCCGGCCCCCATCGTCGAATCGCCTTTGTCCTTCGCCCCAACTCAACCCGCATGCCGAGTATCGAAGCACTGATCTCACTCGGCAGAGAGGCGCTGGTTCAAAGCGAGGACGCTAATCCGGGAAAAAACTGAATATCAGCTTCCAAATTATCAAATGTACCTGCCGCCGGGACTGGCTCATTCTGATCAAGAACCCAATCCCTAGGAGGGCAGACAGATGATAAGAATAACAATCCCCTTGTTGGCGGCGGCTGTACTGACAACGCTGACCCCGCTGAAACTCTCGGCGACTGAACATAGCACCCCATCGAACCAGTTCTGGTGGCCGAAACAGCTGAACCTCGATCCGCTGCGAAACCACAACACTCGCTCCAACCCTTACAACGATGACTTTGACTACGCTGCCGCTTTCAACAGCGTCGATCTGGAGGCGCTGAAGGCCGATATCGAAACAACCCTGACCACCTCACAGGACTGGTGGCCGGCGGATTGGGGCCATTACGGCGGTCTGATGATCCGGATGGCCTGGCACAGCGCCGGCACCTATCGGATCCATGACGGTCGCGGCGGTGCCGACGGCGGCCAGCAGCGTTTCAACCCTCTCAACAGCTGGCCCGACAACGCCAACCTGGATAAGGCCCGGCGCCTGCTGTGGCCGGTGAAGCAGAAATACGGTCGTAATATCTCCTGGGCCGATCTGATGATTCTGGCCGGTAATGTGGCGCTGGAATCGATGGGTTTCGAAACCCTCGGCTTTGCCGGCGGGCGGATCGATGATTGGGAGGCCGATGAAGTTTACTGGGGCGCTGAAACCCGGATGCTCAGCAACGACAAACGCTACCGAGACGGCAAGCTGGAGAAACCGCTGGCCGCCGTCCAGATGGGGCTGATCTATGTGAATCCGGAAGGTCCCAACGGTAATCAGGATCCGCTGGCGGCGGCCGCCAATATGCGCGAATCCTTCGGCCGAATGGCGATGAACGACGAAGAGATCGTTGCCCTGGTCGCCGGTGGTCACACTTTGGGTAAGGCCCACGGCGCCCACAAGGGTGACTGCGTCGGCCCGGAACCGGGCGCTGCACCGATCGAAGCCCAAGGCCTCGGCTGGCATAACAAGTGCGGTAAAGGCAATGCCGAAGACACCCTGACCAGCGGCCTGGAAGGCGCCTGGACCTCGACGCCCACTGCCTGGTCAATCCTCTACCTCGACAACCTGTTCCGGTTTCAGTGGCAACAGACCAAGAGTCCGGCCGGTGCCACCCAGTGGGCTCCCATCGATGAAGCGGCCCAGCAACTGGTCCCGGACGCCCATATCGACGGCAAACGCCATGCACCGGTGATGTTCACCACCGACATGGCGTTGAAGAAGGATCCGGGCTTTCGCGCCATCGCCGAGCGGTTCTGGAAAAACCCTAAAGCCTTTGACCAGGCCTTCGCCCGAGCCTGGTTCAAACTGACCCACCGTGACCTGGGGCCACGTACCCGCTACCTGGGTAGCGATATTCCAGAACAGCAGTTTGTCTGGCAGGACCCGGTTCCCATACGCGATCATGAAATGATTAACGCCGAACAGATCGCAACACTGAAGCAACAGATTTTGGATAGCGGCCTCAGCGTTGCGGAACTAGTACGGACCGCCTGGGCCTCAGCGTCCAGTTACCGGAGCTCCGATATGCGTGGCGGTGCCAACGGTGCCCGTATTGCGCTGGCGCCACAGAAGGACTGGCCGGCCAACAGCCCCGACGAACTGGCGCGGATGCTGCAGACACTGACCGATCTGCAACAGCGCTTCAACCAGTCGCTGCCCGAGGGTACCCGGGTTTCACTGGCCGACACCATCGTGTTGGGCGGTGCGACTGCGATCGAACAGGCCGCCAAGCGCGGAGGAATGGACGTCAAGGTCCCGTTCAAGCCGGGTCGCACCGACGCCAGCCAGGCGATGACCGACGTCGAATCTTTTGCGGTACTGGAACCGAACGCCGATGCATTCCGTAACTACTACAGTCCTGCTGCCTACGGCTCACCGACCGAGATGCTGATTGAGAAGGCCGATCTGCTGGGGCTGTCGATTCCGGAGATGACCGCGCTGATCGGCGGAATGCGGGCCCTGGGCGCCAATAGTGAAGGCTCTGAGCACGGCATTCTAACGGATCAACCCGGCACCCTGAGCAACGACTTCTTCGTCAACCTGCTCGACATGTCGACCCGCTGGCAAAAGGCAGGCGACGGTGTTTACCAAGGTATTGACCGGACCAGCAATCAACCGAAGTGGTCGGCCACTTCGGTGGACCTGATCTTCGGCTCCAATACCGAACTGCGGGCGGTGGCGGAAGCCTATGCCTCCAGCGACGGTCAGGATGAATTCGTCGAGGACTTCATCGCCGCCTGGAGCAAAGTGATGCTGGCGGATCGATTCGATCTGAACTGATACGGCCACTGCTGAGAAGCTGTCTTGTCCTGATATAGGTTGACATCCTTTCAGGTTGAAAACGCCCGATGCACCTCATCGGGCGTTTTGTATTTTAAGGCCATATGTGGCCGCCGTGTATTGTAGAGTCGGATCGACTCATCAACCATGATCGTGGCCTGATCTAGATCCTCTGGCTTTCTCAGCAGATACTCACCTTTCAGAATCCCGTTTACTCTTTCCGCAAGCGCATTCTGATAGCAGTCATACCCATCCGTCATCGAACAACGCACACCGTGCTCCTTATGTACGGCCTGATAGCGCTTTGAACAGTACTGTATCCCCCTGTCAGAGTGATGGATAAGCCCGGCGCTACCTTGGTAACCATCCAAGGCCTTCTGATAGGCCGTTAATACGGACTCAGCCCTCAAATCACCGTGTACGTGATAGCCGACGACTTTGCGTGAATACGCATCGGTAACCAGGCTCAGATAGGCCTCTCCGTCCCTGACTGGAAGATAGGTGATATCCGCGACCCAGATCTGTTCTGGCCGTGTGGCTTGCTCTTGCTCTGCACCGGGCTTTAGCAAGTTAGGATGGCACCAGAAACGATGATGACTCTGCGTAGTCTTGTGATATGCCCGGCGTCGCTGGACCAATAAGCGGCGATCCCTGAGCAGTTCAAATAGTTTGTCCCGGCCGATTTTACATTCCGTTTCGGCATTGAGCAGGGACAGTAGCTTACGCGCTCCCAGCCGAGGTTGCTGCATACGCTCACGTTGAACAAAGCTCAGTATGGAACAACGCATCTTTGCTTGCTGTTTCGCTCGCTGGCGTTGCTGATAGTAGGCCTGTCGGCTGATACCGAGGATTTGGCAAGCTCGAGTAACCGTCAGCCCTGTGACCTGCCGTTCTTCGATGACTTGCCGCGAGGCTTTTTTACGACACGGACCCCGTGATCCCGTTTGAGCACATCAACCACCGCTTCGAAGAACTCCGCTTTTTGCTGGGCATCTGCCAACTGTTGCTCAAGCTCCTTGATCCGCTGCTCTGGGGTAAGTTCTGAAGGCTTGTCTGACATTAGTTTTGCCTGGTGATCTGATCCTTGAGACCAATCTAGCCTGCCATGCTTACGTAGCCAAACTAATACGGTTGAGCGACCTTGGATGCCGTAACGCTGCTGTGCCTGCTTATAGGACAGTTCACCGGCTTCTACTTGGTCGACAACCGACAATTTAAAGGCGAGGGAATAATCTTTCTGAGTACGTTTAGTCTTTGTTTTCATGTCACTTCCCGAGTTAATGATCGAAAAGTGTCAACGTTATTCAGGACGGGACAAGCCAAACAAAAAAGGCGGCACATCAAGTGCCGCCTTTTTTCACTGTGCGTTCAGCTCACCGAACCCAGCAATAACCGCTTATTCCCATTCGATGGTCGCCGGCGGCTTGCTGGATACGTCGTAAGCGACCCGGGAGATCCCCGAAATCTCGTTGATGATCCGACCGGATACGGTTTCCAGCAGTTCGTAGGGTAGGTGTGCCCAGCGGGCGGTCATAAAGTCGATGGTTTCGACCGCACGCAGTGAGACCACGTACTCGTAGCGACGACCATCACCGACCACGCCAACAGATTTAACCGGCAGGAAGACCACAAACGCCTGGCTGGTTTTATGGTACCAACCGGACTTGTGCAGCTCCTCGATAAAGATCGCATCGGCTTCACGCAGAATGTCGGCGTACTCTTTCTTAACTTCGCCGAGAATCCGAACCCCCAGACCCGGTCCCGGGAACGGGTGACGGTAGACCATGTCGTAGGGCAGGCCCAGTTCCAGGCCGATCTTGCGCACTTCGTCTTTGAACAGCTCACGCAGCGGCTCGACCAGATCCAGCTTCATGTCGTCGGGCAGACCGCCGACATTGTGGTGCGATTTGATCACATGGGCCTTGCCGGTCTTGGCAGCGGCGGATTCGATCACGTCCGGGTAGATGGTGCCCTGGGCCAGCCATTTGACGTTGTCGATCTTGGCCGCTTCGTCGTCGAACACCTCGATAAAGGTGTTACCGATAATCTTGCGCTTCTGCTCCGGATCGCTGATTCCCTTGAGTTTGCCCAGGAACAGCTCTTCGGCGTCGGCGCGGATGACCTTGACGCCCATGTTCTTGGCGAACATGTCCATCACCTGATCACCTTCGTGCTTACGCAGCAGGCCGTTGTCGACAAACACACAGGTCAGTTGATCGCCGATCGCCTTGTGCAGCAGCGCCGCCACCACGGAAGAGTCGACACCGCCGGACAGTCCCAGCAGCACGTGGTCGTCACCAACCTGCTCGCGCACCTGCTCGATCGCATCTTTAACGATGTTAGTCGGCGTCCAGAGTGCTTCGGTGCCGCAGATATCACGCACGAAGCGGGACAGGATACGGTCACCCTGTTTGGTGTGAGTCACTTCCGGGTGGAACTGAACCCCGTAGAACTTACGCTGCTCGTCGTACATACCGGCGATCGGCGCACTCTCGGTGGCCGCCATCAGGTGGAAGCCTTCCGGCATTTCGGTGACCTTGTCGCCGTGGCTCATCCATACGTCCAGCAACAGCACACCGTTGTTGGCGACGTGATCTTCGATGCCGTCCAGCAGCGCACTCTTGCCTTCGGTGCGAACCTGGGCATAACCGAATTCGCGCAGATCGGAGCTTTCAACCTTACCACCCAACTGCTCGGCCATGGTCTGCATGCCGTAGCAGATACCCAGGACCGGTACGCCCAGCTCAAACACCAGCTGCGGTGCCCGCGGGGTATCGGAACCGGTTACCGACTCCGGTCCACCCGCCAGGATGATCCCCTTGGGATTAAACTCGCGGATCTCCTCTTCGCTCATGTCGAAGGCACGAATTTCCGAGTAAACCCCACACTCACGCACCCGGCGGGCGATCAGCTGAGTGTACTGGGATCCGAAGTCCAGAATCAGAATACGTTGTGCATGGATATCTTGGGTCACGGTATTGGTCTCCGCCGACGGTCTTTCACCGTCTGTATCTGCTTATCAAATAAAGCGATAAAAAAAACAATGGGGCTGCAACTACAGCCCCATCGGTTTACTTATTCTGCTTAGCCCACGCGATAGTTGGGCGCTTCCTTGGTGATGGTCACATCGTGGACGTGGCTTTCCTTCATGCCGGCACCGGTGATGCGAACAAACTGCGGCTCGGTGCGCATCTGCTCCACATTGGCGCTACCGGTGTAGCCCATGCTGGAGCGCAGCCCGCCCATCAGCTGGTGCACCACCGCCGACATCGGGCCTTTACAGGGCACCCGGCCTTCGATCCCTTCCGGCACCAGCTTCTCGGCCCCGGCGCTGCTGTCCTGGAAGTAACGGTCCGAGGAGCCCTGCGATTGCGCCATGGCACCGATCGAGCCCATGCCGCGATAGGCTTTAAAGGCCCGGCCCTGGAACAGTTCAACCTCACCGGGGGCTTCGTCGGTACCGGCCAGCATACCGCCGACCATCACGGCAGAAGCACCGGCGACGATGGCCTTGGACAGGTCACCGGAGAAGCGCACACCGCCATCGGCGATCAAAGGCACGCCACGCTCGGCCAGCGCTGCCGCCACATTGGCAACCGCGGAGATCTGCGGTACACCGACACCGGCGACGATTCGGGTGGTACAGATGGAACCCGGGCCGATACCGACCTTAACACCATCAGCACCGGCATCCGCCAGCGCAGTCGCCGCTTCGGCGGTGGCGATGTTGCCGCCAATTACCTGCAGCTGCGGGAAAGTTTCTTTGGCCCAGCGAACCCGGTCAATGACCCCTTTGGAGTGGCCGTGGGCGGTATCGATAATCACCACGTCGACACCGGCATTGACCAGCGCGGTAATACGGTCCGGGGTCTCCGGGCCGGTACCGACCGCGGCACCGACAATCAGTCGACCTTCGCTGTCCTTGGCGGCGTTGGGGTAGGCTTTGGCCTTGTTCATGTCCTTAACGGTCATCATCCCCTGCAGACGGAAATCCGCGTCCACCACCAGGATCTTCTCGATCCGGTGCTTGCGCAGCAGGTTGCGAACCTTGTCAGGATCAACCCCTTCCTGAACCGTAACCAGACGATCCTTGGGAGTCATGATAGAAGCAACCGTCGCATCGAGATGGCGCTCGAAACGCATGTCGCGGCTGGTCACGATACCGACCAGGTCGTCACCATCGAGAACCGGGAAACCGGAGAAGCCATGTTGCTCGGCCAGCTTGTGCAGCTCGCCGACGGTCAGATCGGAACTGCAGGTGACCGGGTCCTTGACCACACCGCTCTCAAAGCGCTTAACCTTCAGCACCTCGGCAGCCTGCTGCTCGATGGTCATGTTCTTGTGGATAATACCGATGCCACCTTCCTGAGCCATGGCGATGGCCAGACGCGATTCGGTTACGGTATCCATCGCAGCCGATACCAGCGGGATATTCAGCTCGATTCCACGGGTCAGACGGGTCTTGAGGCAGACATCTTTGGGCAGTACCTCGGAATAGCCGGGTACCAGCAGAACGTCGTCGAAGGTCAATGCTTCCTGAGCAACACGCAACATGGGTAAAACCTCCAAATCGGGCAGGGGCTGCGCCTAGGGAACCTGCGAATAAGTCCTTACGCGCTTCTGGCTTTCAGCTTGATTCGCAATCAAGGCGCAGCTTTGAAGCAATGTCTAGACCTTACGAAAAGCTGAAACGCAGAGTGCGGGTCAAGCTGAAATCCCCGTAGGGCAAGACCTGAAGCACACAATTTCGTCGTTACAACCTTTGCCAAGGGCGAAGGCCATTAGCTGCAGCTTGCGCCTAGAACTTGCGCACTTCAGGCACTTGCAGAAGCCGTAGGGGCTTGTTCGCAGGCTCCCTCGGGAAAAAACGGCGGATTATATAACGACAAACAGCCCTGAACAATGGCTATTCAGAGCTGTTTGCAATATCGGGCGGATGATTCAGTCGCTTTCGCTAGTCCATCTCGTCGATCCAGGCCGCCTGGATCGCCTCTAGGATCTTCTCGCCGCAGTGCTTGGGATCATCGTCGAACTCTTCCAGCTCCAGCACCCAGGTATAAAGATCGGTAAACCGGATCGATGTCGGGTCGACGTCGGGGTACTTTTCACTCAGCTCGATGGCGATATCAAGGGTGTCGATCCACTTCAGTGACATGGGTCTTCCTCCCGGCATTAATTAAAGGTATCAGTGATTCTCCGATACCTGGTTAAGGGTGTACTTCGGAATCTCGATTACCAGATCCTCGTCAGCAACCACCGCCTGACAACTCAAGCGTGAATCCGGCTCCAAGCCCCAGGCTTTATCGAGCATGTCGTCTTCCAGCTCGTCGGACTCTTCCATCGAATCGAAACCTTCACGCACGATGACATGACAGGTCGTGCAGGCACAGGATTTTTCACAGGCGTGCTCGATCTCGATCCCTTCGGCCAGCGCCGCATCAAGAACGGTCACACCCGGCTCGACCTCAACCACCTTGCCCTCGGGACAAAGCTCGTGGTGGGGTAGAAAAATCAACTGGGGCATCGGAATTCCTCGTTTTGGGGTGATTCACCCACGGACAAATAGTTACTTTTTCAAACAATCGGGCAGATCGGACAGTTCTTGCTCATCGGGATTGAGCTCATCGACCGCATGACCGGACAGCGCCTGACGCACGCCCTCATCCATCCGGCGCGCAGCAAACTCATCGCTAGCCGCCGACAGCACCTCGATCCCCTTGGCGATCAACTTGTGATCGGTACCCTGACGAACCCGCTTGAGCTGCTCGACACCCTGATACAGTGCAGCCAGATCATCCGCATTAAGAAGGCGCTCACCATCGGCCGCCAGCGCGCTCTCGAGCGCTTCCACCAACCGATCCGCCTCGACCTGCTGCTCACGCAATGTACGGGCATCGTGATCTTCCTGGGCGTGACTGAACGAATCCTGGATCATCCGGGCGATCTCGCCGTCACTCAGGCCATAGGAAGGCTTCACCTCCACCGAGCTCTCAACACCGCTGTTTATTTCGCGAGCCGTCACCGCCAACAGGCCGTCGGCATCAACCTGGAAGGTCACCCGCACCTTGGCGTTCCCTGCCGCCATCGGCGGGATACCACGTAATTCAAAGCGCGATAGTGAACGGCAGTCGTCGACCAGTTCACGCTCGCCCTGCAACACGTGAATCGCCATCGCGGTCTGACCATCCTTATAGGTGGTGAACTCCTGGGCACGGGCGACCGGGATCGGCGTGTTCCGATCGATTACTTTCTCGACCAGACCGCCCATGGTTTCGAGCCCCAGCGATAGCGGAATCACATCCAGCAACAGCATCTCGGCATCGGGCTTGTTGCCGGCCAGAACATCGGCTTGAATCGCCGCACCGATCGCAACCACCCGATCCGGATCGATCTCACTGTGAGGCACATTGCCGAAGAACTTTTCCACTAGCGTGCGGACATGGGGTACCCGGGTAGAGCCACCCACCATCACCACTTCGCTGATCTGCTCGGCATCGACACCGGCGTCCTTCAACGCCCGGCGACAGGCACGCAAGGTTTGCTTGATCTTGGGTTCGATCAAACTATTGAATTGCTCTAGGCTTAACGCACCCTGCCAGGACTGACCACCCAGTTCAAAACTCAGCTCGACCTGATCAACTTCGCTCAACCGCTCCTTGACCGAACGACCCAGATCCAGCAGGCGGCGTTGCTCGTGTTGCGGCAACTCACTGACACCCATCTGCTGCAGCACCCACTCGGCAACGGCATGATCGAAGTCATCACCGCCCAGCGCACTGTCGCCCCCGGTGGAAAGCACCTCGAAAACGCCCCGATTGAGACGCAGAATCGAAATATCGAAGGTTCCGCCACCCAGGTCGTAGATAGCAAAGGTGCCTTCAGCCGCGCTGTCCAGGCCATAGGCAACCGCCGCGGCCGTCGGCTCATTGAGCAACCGCAGCACATTGATACCCGCCAACTTGGCAGCATCCTTGGTGGCCTGGCGCTGAGCCTCGTCGAAATAAGCCGGCACCGTGATCACCGCACCAACCAGCTCACCACTCAGCGCTTCGCGCCCCCGATCAGCGAGGGTTTTGAGAATATCGGCTGAGACCTGCACCGGGCTTTTCTCGCCGGCTACGGTCTGTAGATAAGGCATACCACCGTCGGTCTCGATAAAATCGTAGGGCAGCTGTTCGCCCAGACCTTTCACATCAGCCAGTCCACGCCCCATAAAGCGTTTCACCGACACGATGGTGTTGAGCGGATCACTCGCGGCGGCCTCGCGGGCAGAATGGCCGACTTCCGGCGCCTGGTCACCGCCGTGATAGCGCACCACCGATGGCAATAGGTGACGCCCCTCTACATCGGCCAGCGTATCCGCCTCGCCGCTGCGCACGGTGGCCACCAGAGAATTGGTGGTTCCCAGATCGATTCCAACTGCCAGCTTGTGCTGATGGGGCTTGGCACTCTGCCCCGGCTCCGCAATCTGTAGTAATGCCATCTAGGTTTGTATCCTTTTAGGTCAGGCCCCGCTTTGATCAGGGTAGTTAGAGATCATCCAGCTCGTCTTCGACCCGCTCGATCTCGTGCCGTAATTTGTCAAAAAACTGTAATTTTTGCAGATTATCCAGCGCCTCGCCCAGCACCGCCGGATCATCACTTTGTAGCTGTGATTCGAGTGCGCCCTGCAATTCCGCCTCGCTACCCTGAAGCTGGTGCAGCAACTCCTCCAGCGCATCAAAGGGATCAGCCGCATCCCGCGCATCATCGAGCTGTTCGCGCAACATCATCTGCTGCATCAGGAAAGCACCGTCCGAAACGGTCTGATGACTGCTGTCGGTATCGACGCCCTTGAGTGACAACAGATAAGCCGCCCGCCGCAGCGGCGATTTCAAGGTCGCCAGCGCCTCATTCAGATGGGCGGAAGCTTGAACCGCCTGCAGCTGTTCGCGCTCACTTTTATGGGCATATCGATCAGGGTGGAGAGTCTTTTGCAGGGCCCGATAACGGTCGGACAACAGCGCCGTGTCAACTTGATACTGCTGAGGCAGCTCAAACAGGATGAAGTAATTTTGTTCGATAGCCATGGATTCAGCTTAGGTAGGTTCCGTGTCTGCTGGTTTCAGGCACTGAATGGGAGGCTAAAACCCACCTCCCGAGGTTCGGTTAAAACGTCAGATGCCGCGGCTCCTTTAAACGCCGAGGATTGACCTCAAACGCAGAAGCCCTCGCCTCAAACGCTGAAGCTCTCACCACAGCCGCACTCGCTACGGGCATTGGGGTTGTTGAACTTGAAGCCTTCGTTCAACCCCTCTTTGACGAAATCAAGCTCGGTCCCATCCAGGTAAACCAAGCTCTTGGGGTCGATCACCACCTTCAGGCCTTCAATGTCGAACACCTGATCTTCTTCGGCCACCTCATCGGCAAACTCGAGTACGTAACCCATTCCGGAACAACCGGTGGTACGTACCGCCAGGCGGATACCCACGCCGCCGCCTCGATTCTCGAGGAATCGACTGACATGGTTATGGGCTGCCGTCGTCATGGTGATTGCCATAGCACTTCCTTAATCTTGTAAGACCAGCCGAAAGCTGAACCTGCCTCCGGCCGCCCATCTGTTACGCGTTTTTCTTCCGATAATCAGCGATCGCTGCCTTGATCGCATCTTCGGCCAGCACGGAGCAGTGAATCTTCACCGGCGGCAAGGCCAGCTCTTCGGAGATCTGAGTGTTTTTCAGATCCGCCGCCTGATCCAACGTCATCCCCTTGACCCATTCGGTCACCAGGGAACTGGAGGCGATCGCCGAGCCGCAACCGTAGGTCTTGAACTTGGCATCCTCGATAACACCCTCGTCGCTGACTTTGATCTGCAAACGCATCACATCGCCACAGGCCGGGGCACCAACCATGCCGGTGCCGACCTGCTGGTCTTTGTCGTCCATCTTGCCGACATTGCGCGGGTTTTCGTAGTGGTCCAGTACTTCTTCGCTATATGCCATCTCTCTCTACCTCTTGTTGATCGGTGGGAGCCTTAGTGGCTGACCCACTCGACCTTGTCCAGATCAACGCCGTCTTTGTACATATCCCATAGCGGCGACAGTTCGCGCAGCTTGGAGACCGCAGTCCGGATCTTATCAATTGCAAAGTCCACATCTTCTTCGGTGGTGAAGCGACCGAAGCTGAAACGGATTGAGCTGTGTGCCAGCTCGTCGTTCATGCCCAGCGCCCGCAGCACATAAGAAGGCTCAAGGCTGGCCGATGTACAGGCCGAACCGGAGGAAACCGCCAGGTCCTTCAGCGCCATCAGCAGCGACTCGCCTTCGACGAAGTTGAAGCTGACATTGATATTGCTGGCGACACGCTGGTCAAAATCACCGTTGCAGAATACCTGCTCCAGGTCCTGGACACCGTCCCACAGACGCTGACGCAGCTTCAGCAAACGCTTGTTCTCTTCGTGCATCTCGGCCTTGGCGATCGCAAAAGCCTCGCCCATGCCGACAATCTGGTGAGTTGCCAGGGTGCCGGAACGCATGCCGCGCTCGTGACCACCGCCGTGCATCTGCGCTTCCAGACGAACCCGCGGCTTACGGCGAACGTACAGCGCACCGATGCCCTTGGGTCCGTACACCTTATGGGCGGAAAAGGACATCAGGTCGACCTTCAGACGCTCCAGATCGATATTGATCTTACCGGCACTCTGAGCCGCATCGACATGGAACAGTACCTTGTTGGCACGGGTCAGCTCACCAATCGCTTCAATATCGTTGATCACACCGATCTCGTTATTGACGTGCATGATCGACACCAGAATCGTGTCCTCACGCAGCGCTTCGGCGACCGATTCCGGGGTCACGATGCCATTGGGCTGCGGGTCCAGATAGGTAACTTCAAAACCCTCACGCTCGAGCTGACGGCAGGTATCCAATACCGCCTTGTGCTCGATCTTGGAGGTGATGATGTGCTTGCCCTTCTTGCTGTAGAAGTGGGCCACCCCCTTGATGGCCAGGTTGTCGGACTCGGTCGCGCCGGAAGTCCAGACAATCTCTCGAGGATCACAGTTGACCAGATCGGCCACTTGACGACGGGCGGTCTCGACCGCTTCTTCCGCCTTCCAGCCGAACAGGTGGGAACGTGAAGCCGGATTACCAAAGTTACCTTCCAGAGTCAGACACTCGGTCATCTTTTCGGCAACCCGCGGGTCCATCGGAGTGGTCGCAGAGTAATCCAGATAAATCGGCAGCTTCATTCTAATCTCCGTTCTGCGAAGCCCCGGGTTAACCGGTCGCTTCGATACGTTCAAATTCGATCGACTGCAGGCGGACACGATCTTGTCGCTGAGACACTTCCTGCACATCGCGTCTAGCCACCAGATCCGCCAGTGAAATTCCGCTCAGGAATGCATGGATCTGGTCGCTCAGGTCACACCACAGATGATGGGTCAGACAGGCTTCGCCTTCATGGCAGTCGCCTTTACCGCCACAGCCCGTGGCGTCGACGGATTCATTGACTGCGTCTATCACCTGCACGATATAAATGTCGGCCTTGTCACGGCTCAGCTGATAGCCGCCGCCTGGGCCTCGGACGCTTTTTACCAGGTCATTACGACGTAACTTGGCAAATAGCTGCTCCAGGTAAGAGAGGGAGATCAGCTGTCGTGAAGAGATATCGGCTAGACTGATCGGCCCACGCCCTTCATGCAGCGCCAGATCGAGCATCGCCGTAACAGCGTAACGTCCCTTGGTTGTCAATCGCATGGTTGCCCCCCGGTTATCATTATTTCTGGCGAGGATTATCTATTAGCCGACTATTTTAGTCAATTATTTATCCGACTATTTTAATCAGTTATAGGCTGGAAGAACGTCTCGCTTCCGAGGGAGGAGGGGCGCCCACTCTAACACAGAGCGAGCGAGCCTAAAACCATCAGCAAATCTCAGCTCGGAAGTGGCCGCCACCTAAGTAGCGCCAGCCTTGACGGAGCTCAACTCGGACACAGCCTGGGTACCACAGGGGACGAACTGAATCTATTTGCTCTGCTGCTTATCGATCGCCTCGACCGTCTCAGATAGAGGCCGATCCTCTTCGACTGCGGCGAAATCTTCCGCCTTCAGCTCGGGCAGCTTTTGATCCGGGCACTTCACCCCGACCTGCTTCATCGCCTGAGTCATGACCTCCAGTCGATTATCGACCGCCTGCATATGATCCAACAGCGACTGAATCGCATGAGCAACCGGGTCGGGCAGCTCACTGGTCACCCCGTAGGCATCGAAGCCGATCTTGTCGGCCATCTGCTGGCGCTTCTGATCCACCTCGTCCATCGACTCCGGATCGACCCGACTGCGAACGATTCGACCCGGGATACCGACCACGGTAGCCCCGGCAGGTACCGGCTTGGTCACCACGGCATTGGAGCCGATCCGCGCACCCTCTCCCACTTCAAACGGCCCCAGGATCTTGGCACCGGCACCAACGACCACACCATCACACAGAGTCGGATGGCGTTTGCCTTTGTTCCAGGTGGTACCACCCAGCGTCACGCCATGGTAAAGCGTCACATCATCGCCGATCTCGGCGGTTTCGCCGATCACCACGCCCATGCCGTGGTCGATAAAGAAGCGACGCCCGATCCGCGCCCCGGGATGGATTTCGATACCGGTCAACCAACGTGAAATGGTGGAGATCATCCGCGCCAACCACTTAAAACCCCGCTTCCACAGCGCATGGCATAAACGGTGGTACAGCAGCGCATGCAGCCCCGGGTAGTTGGTCAATACTTCAAAGGCGTTCCGTGCGGCCGGATCCCGCTCAAAGACCGAGCCGATATCCTCACGCAATTGGTTAAACATGGTTTCCACCCTGTTTTTTTACTTTCCCGTTCTTTTGTATCTTCTGCGTCGCGGTCAGAATTCCACGCAAAATACCGACTTCTACCTTATCCGGATGGGTCCGCAAATAGAGTCGACGCAGCCGAGTCATCAGCTGACGGGGATTCTCCGGATCAAGAAAATCGATATCGATCAGCGCCTGTTCGAGGTGCTCAAAGAAACGCTCCAACTCATCGGCGGTGGCCGACTCGATATCCCAAGCGGTGCCCCAGTGTGAGGCATCATTCAACTCGGATGCCGGATCCTCGGCCAGCGCCGCCATCCGCAGCTCATAGCAGATCACCTGCACCGCGGCCGCCAGATTCAACGAGCTGAAATCCGGATTGGAAGGGATATGGACATGACGATGACAGCGATGAAGCTCCTCGTTGGTCAAACCACGGTCTTCACGACCAAATACCAACGCCACTTCGACTTCAGTCTCCGAGTCCTTCTGCACCGCAGCTACCTGCTGGGCCATCTCGCGGGGATTAACCACCGGCCAGGGGATGTGACGACTGCGGGCACTGGCACCCACCACCAGCTGACAGCCTTCCAGCGCCTGCTCCAGGGTCGGAACCACCTCGGCACCCTCAAGAATATCGGTTGCCCCCGAAGCCCGAGCGGTTGCTTTTTCGCTCGGAAACTCCTTGGGATCAACCAATACCAGTTTGGAGATCGCCATATTTTTCATCGCCCGGGCGACACCACCGATATTGCCGGGATGGCTGGTGTTCACCAATACGATCCGCACCGACGCAAGCATCAATCCGCTCCATCATTTTCGAAGGCCGCAAATTCTAGCAGATATCAGAGCGATTCTATAAGCCATTCCTGGAATGACTAATTAGCGCTGAGCGAATTGATTGATGGTTATCCTGCGCGGTTCTTTGTATAATTCGCGGTCGTTTATTCTCACTAGACGTAGCTCTTTATCATGCAACCTACTCTGAACATCGCCCTGCGCGCGGCACGTATTGCCGGCGAGCAGGTCGCCCGCGCTATTGAACGCCTGGATATCATCAAGTCCGAGCAACAGAGCGTGGCCGATTTCATCACCGAAACCGCCACCGGTGCTGAAAAATCCGTGGCATATCACCTGCTCAAAGCCAATCCGGGACACCGCGTCCAGGGCCAACACAGCGGCAGCATTGGCGCCGAAGAAGAGAGTGATTTCGAATGGTTCGTCAATCCGATCGACGGGCTGACCAACTTCGCCAACGCACTGCCCTCCTTTGCACTGACTATTGTCTGCAAACTGCGAGGCAAAATTGAACATGCCGTGATTCTGAATCCGATCACCGGCGAAGAGTTCACCGCCAGCCGGGGTCGCGGCGCCCAGGTCAACGGCAAGCGCATTCGGGTCAGCGACCTGAAGAAGCTGCCCAACTCCCTGATCGGCTGCCACTTCAGCGGCCAGAATGACGAATCCCGACTCGAGCAACAGCTCAACGGCAGTCGTCAGCTCTACCTGCAGGGTGCCCAGCTTCACGTCGGCGGCTCCAGCGCACTGGCGATGGCCTACCAAGCTGCCGGTCGTACCGACGGCTGCTGGATTCTGGGAGCCTACGAGTGGGAGCTGGAACCGGGCTTGCTGCTGCTACAAGAAGCCGGCGCCCTGGTCGGCGATCTCAATGGGGGCAACAATATCAGCGACAGCCTGGTCGCAGCCAACCCCAAACTGTTCAAGCAAATGTTGCAGACCCTGGCCAAGTAACCCGGCTCTGCAGATAAAAAAGGCGACCTCGATGGTCGCCTTTTTTTGTTATCGCTGCCGAGAGATCTACGAGCCTCTTTCAATCCGGTTCAACAAAAGCCCGGCAAGCGTTTCACATTCTCTTCGTTTCGATAGAAATCCAACGGTTCCGGTAAACCCAACCCAAACCCCTGCTGAAGATTCATCCCCATCTGCACAAGCAGATCCGCTTGCGAGCGGGTTTCAACCCCCTCCACGATAACGCCGAAACCCAGAGATTCGATCAGATGTTGAATACTGGCCATCATGGTCGGGTCGTCTTCAACCCGCTCGGTAAAGGAACGATCCACTTTCACATGGGTAGCCGGTATCCGGTGCAGATAAGCCAGCGACGAATAGCCGGTGCCGAAATCATCGATACTGATGGCGATCTGCTGTTCGACGACCTTCAACGCGGCGTTATCGTTGCGATTCACATCCGATAATAACGCCCCCTCCGTCAGCTCAACGTGGATTGCCGATGCTGGAAGCCCATGCCGCTCCAGTTCGCCAACCATATAACCGACAAAATCAGGGTTGGCAAAATACTTGGTCGAGATATTGATCGCCAGAGAGACCTCCGGCCCAAAGATCAACCTGAACTCCTTCAGATCCCGAATTGCGGTCGCAACGACCCACTTCTCGATCTCGATTATCACCCCGATCTCTTCGGCGACCCGGATACACTCATCGGTCGGCACCCAGCCCAAGATCGGGCTCTTCCAGCGTAACAAGGCCTCCAACGAGTGAACCTGCTTGGCATCCAGATCGAATATTGGCTGATAATAGAGTGAAAACTCATCCTGATTGATCGCTTGAAAGAGGTGTTGAGCCAGCATGCTCTGCCGCTGCAACGAGTTCTCCATGCCACGGATGTAATTCACCCAACGGTGCTTACCCTGCTTTTTGGCCAGATACATCGCCGCGTCGGCCTTCAAGATCAAATTGGCAAAGTCAGTGCCGTCTTTCGGGTAATGGGCGATACCGATACTGACCGAGACGATAATGGGACGCTGTTGCTCGTCATAATAGGGCTGATTCATCACCTCGATCAGCCGATTAGCCAACTGCTCTACGCAGGTCTCGATCAGCGACTCCTCTACCACCCAGATGAACTCATCCCCACCGAAACGGCAGGCATAGCCCTTACTGAACTCATCGGCGGTCAGCCGTGAAGCCAGACACTGAAGCACCTTATCCCCAACCCCATGCCCCAGGGAGTCGTTAATCAGCTTAAAGCCATCAAGATCGATGTAGAAAACCAGATAATTTTTGTTACCTTCGGCCGAGTTCGTCAGAATACTGTTCAAACCTCGTCGATTGAGAATACCGGTCAACGAATCGGTGACCGCCTCACGTTCTAGTGCCAGCTCCTCTTTCTTGCGCTTCTCGATATTAAATTTCTGAACCAGCAGGATACGCTCTGAATCCGATCTGTCGCTGATGCTGACGATGATTCGATGCCACAGGACCTGCTGATCGGCTTTGATTTGGATATCACCCTCAAAACCCCCTGTCTGGGCTACAGCCTTGGTGACCTCCACATAGTCATTCGGATCTGCAAAAAGCGACTTAAGATGTGAGAAATCCCTAGCCTGGGTTTTCAGAAACGGAGGGTTCCCACTGATAAACCGCCCTTCCAGCGTATAGGTAGACAGCGAAACGATAGAGATTTCCGCGTGATCTTTTTTGATCAACCCAGCATCTAATGCTTCAACCAGTAAGGCGACACGGCCATCTTCAAGCGGGTAGCCAGACAACTGACAATAAGCCTCTTTCAGGGCCCCTTTAGGTGAAAACTGCCAATACCGTGAAAACGCTTTTCCTTCAGCGAAAGCCTTTTGATAATCCCTTAGCGTCTGTTGAACCGCCTCTGAACTTCCCGACCTGAAATCCCGTTGCCGCAACTCTTCAAGCGACTCACTCTCCCACAACCTAAGCGCGGCACTATTCGCCCAAAGAATGCAGTAATTATCAATGTCGTAAAGCCAGACCGATGTAACCAGACTGTCAAGATAACTATCCATAGATCGAGAAATAACCGCTCACACTTACCCAAGAACAATGTGTAATACCTGAGCCTATAGGGTAGTCGCTACGGCATATCGATGCCGATCAGGCATAAAAAAGGCGGTCAAAGGACCGCCCTTAGGTAACAATGTCAGCCTCAGAGGCCAACCAGATTTAGGCGTCGAAGGCGCTCCGCAGCACGATCGTCTCGTTCCGGTCCGGTCCGGTTGAAACGATATCGATCGGCGCTCCGACCAGCTCCTCCAGGCGCTTGATGTAGTTCAGCGCCGCTTGCGGCAGCTGATCCATCGACTTGGCACCGAAGGTGGTTTCGCTCCAGCCCGGCATCTCTTCGTAGACCGGCACCACCGCTTCAAAGGCCTCGCTGTCGACCGGCATCGGTACCGCATTACCCTCAGCATCCTGGTAGGCGACGCAGATCTTGATGGTTTCCAGGCCGTCCAGTACGTCCAGCTTGGTCAGACAGATACCGGAGACACTGTTGATCTGGATCGAGTGACGCAGCGCAACGGCATCGAACCAGCCGCAACGGCGATCGCGACCGGTGGTCGCACCCACTTCGTGCCCTTTAACAGCCAGATGCTCGCCGATCTCGTCAAACAGTTCGGTCGGGAACGGGCCGGAACCCACACGGGTAGTGTAAGCCTTGGTGATACCCAGGATGTAATCCAGGTACAGCGGGCCAAAACCGCTACCGGTGGCAACGCCGCCGGCGGTGGTGTTGGAAGAGGTCACGAACGGGTAAGTACCGTGGTCGATATCCAGCAGCGAACCCTGCGCACCCTCAAACAGGATATTGTCGCCGTTGTTACGGTACTGGTGCAGCTTTTCGGTAACGTCGATGACCATCGGGCGCAGCTCTTCAGCCATCTGCATCGCCTGATCCAGGGTCTGCTGATAGTCGATCGCGTCAACCTTGTAGTAGTTGGTCAGCACGAAGTTGTGGTATTCCAACACTTCTTTGAGCTTGGTGGCAAAACGCTCCGGGTTCATCATGTCACCCAGACGCAGACCACGACGCGCAACCTTGTCTTCGTAGGCCGGACCGATACCCCGACCGGTGGTGCCGATCTTGGCATTACCACGGGCCAGTTCACGGGCCTGATCCAAGGCGATGTGATACGGCAGGATCAACGGACAGGCCGGGCTCAGGCGCAGGCGCTCACGCACCGGCACACCGCGCTGTTCCAGCTCGGCCATCTCTTTCAGCAGCGCTTCGGGAGACAGCACCACACCGTTGCCGATCATGCAAAGCACGTCATCGCGCAGAATGCCCGACGGAATCAGGTGCAGAACGGTTTTTTCACCGTCGATAACCAGTGTGTGACCGGCATTGTGACCGCCCTGAAAGCGAGCCACCGCTGCGGCCTGCTCGGTCAGCAGGTCAACAATCTTGCCCTTACCTTCGTCGCCCCATTGGGTACCTAATACAACGACGTTCTTGCCCATAGATCGAATATCTCAGTTAGCTAGAAAAGTTACTCGGCAGCAACAACGTCCCAGACGTTGTCGCGCAGAATCAGTTGTCGGTCACAGCCCTGCTCCTGCGCAGAGCAGCTGACGTCGGGCAATGCCCGCACGACCCGTTCGCCCTGCCCACGCAGCGCACTAATCTTGTCGGCCAGTTCCTTATCGCCCCCAACCGGAGCCAGGATCGCGCCACGACGATCGGCATGATCGATGGCCAGCTCGGCGATAACCTTCAGATCACCGCTGAATCCTGTAGCCGGACGAGCACGACCAAAGTCCTTGCCGATCTCGTCGTAGCGGCCACCCTTGGCCAGCGGCTGACCGAAGGTCGGCACATAAACCGCAAACACCGCACCGGTGTGATAGTTGTAACCGCGCAGCTCACCCAGGTCGAAATAGAGCGAAACCTGCGGGAAGCGAGTGGCGACCGCCTCGGCAATCGCATCCAGATCATCCAGCGCGGCCGCAATGCTCGGGTAATCCTGCTGCAGCGCCTGCCGGGCCTGCTCAATGGTATCGCGTCCGCCGTTGAGCCGCGCCAGCAGCCGGAAGGCCTCACGCTGGGATTCACTCAACTGCAGCTGCGCCAGCAAGGCATCCAGTTCGGTCAGCGATTTCTTCTGCAGCAGGGTAAACAATTCGGTCTGATCATCATCACGCAGCTCGGCCTGCTCAACCAATGCGCGGTAGATGCCCACATGGCCCAGATCCAGGGTCAGCGGCTGGCCCAGTTCGACCTGAGTCAACGCCTCAAGCATCAGGCTGATCACTTCGATATCGCTGTCGACACCGGCATGACCGTAGAGCTCGGCACCGATCTGCATCGGCGAGCGGCTGGTCAGCATATTGGCCGGGACGGTATGGAGCACCGAGTTAACGTAGCAGAGCCGGGTCGGTCCCTGACGATTCAGACTATGGGCATCGATCCGGGCTACCTGCGGCGTGGTGTCGGCCCGCAATCCCATCATCCGACCGGTCAACTGGTCGGTCACCTTGAAGGTATTGAGCGCCAGATCGTTGCCGGTACCGGTCAGCAATGACTCCAGATACTCGATCATCGGCGGCATCACCAGGTCATAACCCCAACTGTCGAACAGGTCGACCAGTTTGCGTCGCAACGCCTCTACTTGGCGTGCCTGCTGCGGCAGAATCTCATTGACCCCATCCGGTAATAGCCAGCGATCAGCAATAGACATCAGTATTCAGGCTCCCTCAAGAGCAATAGCAATTGATTCGGGCTGTCAGTGAACCAGATACAACAGCCCGGTTCCGGCCAGCATACAAACCAGTCCGGTAATCCTTAGGGTACGATCATCCACGCTAGCCAACTGCTGGACCAACGAGCGCCAGCGCTGCGGGTAGAGGAACGGAATTATCCCCTCCAACACCAATACCAGGCAGAACGCGATCAGTAATTCACGCCACAGTTCCATCGGGTTCTCGGTAGCTCCCTAACGCTTGCGGCCGTTTGAACAGCCCACTAAGACAACGGCAAAAACACGGCGACCACACACAAAAAAACCGGGACAAGGTCCCGGTTGCGGAATAATACACGAAGCCGTCGTCGATGGCAGCCCCAATGCGGGCTTATCGGACAGCTTCGCGTAAGGCTTTAGTTGGCCAAACCGTTTCCGCCAGCCGCGTTCAGGTACTTGAAGAAATCACTACCCGGCTCCAGCACCATCACATCATTCTTGCTGTTGAAGGTGTCCTTATAGGCATTGAGGCTGCGGTAGAAGGAGTAGAACTCCGGATCCTTCTGATACGCCTGAGCGTAGGTAGAAGCGGCTACCGCATCACCGTCACCACGGATCTGTTCCGCTTCACGGAAAGCTTCAGCTAGGATGACGGTCTTCTGACGGTCAGCATCTGCACGGATACCTTCGGCCAGCTCGTTACCCTTGGAGCGAAGCTCCCGGGCTTCCCGCTCCCGCTCGGTACGCATCCGATCGTATACCGACTGACTCACCTCGGTCGGCAGATCGATCCGCTTGACCCGCACATCAACCACCTCGATACCCAGCTCCTGCTGCGTAATTTCGGTCAGTTCTTTGGTCAGCTGAACCATCATCTCTTCACGGTCACCGGAGACTACCTCGGTCAGGGTACGACGACCGAATTTGTTCCGCAGTCGGGTATCCATCCGTGAAGCCAACAGGTCAGCGGCACGGAATTCATCACCGGAAGTCGCAGTGTAGTAGGTCTTAACATCGGCGATCCGCCACTTGACGAAGGAGTCAACGATCAGACGCTTTTTCTCCAGGGTCAGGTAATCCTGCGGCCGTGAATCCAACGTTTGCACCCGACCATCAAACTTGGTGATCGAGTTGACGATCGGCAATTTGAAATGCAGCCCAGGCTTGAGATCCGGATTGACCACCTCACCAAACTGCAGCTTCACCGCACGCTCGGTCTCTTTGATAATAAAGAGTGAATTATTGGCCACCACAACCAGCAGCAGCAGCACGGCCATGACGGCAAAAGTACGTCCACTGTTCATGTTAACGCTCCTCCCGTCTGATGTTGGATTGACGACGACGTAAACGCTCGATCACCTCATCGGCAACCGCGTCAACACTGCGGCTGTCCAGGCTTGAGCTGCCGCCCAGGTTGATATCACCACCGCCACCGCGGCGGTTGACGATCTGATCCAACGGCAGGTACATGATGTTGTTGCCGCCCTCGACATCCATCAACACCTTGGACGAGTTGGCCAATACCGAAGAAACCGCATCCAGGTACATCCGCTCACGGGTAACCACCGGTGCCTTGGCGTACTCGGTCTGAAGCTTGCTGAAACGATCCGCTTCACCCTGGGCCTTGGCGACGACCTCTTCCCGGTAAGCGTTGGCTTCCTCCAGCATCCGTTGCGCCTTACCCCGGGCTTCCGGGACGATACCGTTGGCGTAGGATTCCGCTTCGTTCTTCACCCGCTGCTCATCCTCTCGGGCCTTGATCACGTCATCGAAGGCCGACTGCACCTGGGTTGGTGCCTTGGTGCTCTCGATGTTGACCTTGGAGATCCGCAGACCGGTGCCGTAGCTGTCCATGTACGCCTGCAGACGGTTCTGAACGTCGGTTGCCAACAGTTCACGACCCTCGGTCAGGATAAAGTGCATCTCGGAGGTACCTACCACATGACGCAACGCACTCTCTGTAGCGTGACCCAGACTAACTTCAGGATCGCGCACTTTCAGCACGTAGGACTGCGGATCGGTCACCCGGTACTGCACCTTCAGCCCGACTTCGACGATGTTCTCGTCTTCGGTCAGCATCAGTGCCCGGTGATCCTTGGAGCGAACCTGAGTCACATTGACCGGGAAACGCTGGTCGATCAACGGCGGATTCCAACGCAGGCCCGGCAGTTGAGTATCGTGGTATTTACCCAGACGCAGAATAACCACCCGCTCCTGCTCGTTGACTGTGTAGAAGCCCATCGCGGCCCAAACCACCAGCAAACCGACGATCAGCAGCAAGATGCCGCCGGTACCGAGCGAACTGCCCTTACCGGAGCTCGAGCCCGAACCACTACCGCCACCACCGAAGATTCCGTTCAGTTTCTCCTGCAGTTTGCGCAGCGCCTCATCCAGATCTGGCGGCCCTTCACCTCCACGGTTCCCACCGCCGCCGCGATTGCCACCGCCGCTCCAGGGATCCTGGTTGTTACCGTTGCCACCCGGCTCATTCCAAGCCATAAGCGTCTCCGTTTTATTAGTAATCAGTTAATAATTGTTAAGTCGTTGTTTATACCGACACATTCTAGGTAGCGCCCCCCGGCCATGCAACACAGCCAACGTCTACCATCCCCTACCAGGGGTCGTCTTCAACGGGCGGTAAAAACCGTTCCGGATCGATACCGACCCGGGTCAAAATCTGTAACAGGTCGCGCTTTTGTATTCTGACCTCCAGCGCCAACTGTCCTGCCTCGTCCACCTGTTCGTCCAACACCGCATTCTGGGCATAAAGTTGAGCCCGGAAAGCCCCTTCATGCGGTGCAAGGTGTAGCGTTTGGTGGACAACTTCGTCACCCAGAAGTTCGGCAATCGCCTGCGGCAACAGCTCGGTTCCGGCTCCCGTCGCAGCGGATAACCAGACCCGCTGCGGCCTGCCCTGATCGTCCCTTTCGATCCGAGGCTGAGCCTGATCGATCAAGTCAATCTTATTGTAGACCTCAAGCACCGGTACCGTATCAGCGCCGATCTCATGCAGCACCGAGCTGACCTCGTCGATGTTGGCATCGCGCTCTTCGCTTGCCGCATCAATAACATGCAGCAACAGGGTCGCTTCGATGGTCTCCTGCAGCGTGGCCCGGAACGCCTCCACCAGTTTGTGGGGCAGATGACGGATAAACCCGACCGTATCGGCCAGTACCACCGGACCCACATCGGCCACTTCAATCCGGCGCAGGGTCGGATCTAGGGTGGCGAACAACTGATCGGCGGCATAGACCTCCGATTCGGTGATGCGATTGAACAGAGTCGATTTGCCGGCATTGGTGTAACCGACCAGCGAGACCGTCGCGATCTCGGCCCTCTGTCGCTGGCGACGGCCCTGATCCCGCTGCTTACGCACCTTGGTCAGGCGTGACAGAATCGACTTGATCCGGGCCCGCAGCAAACGCCGGTCGGTTTCAAGCTGGGTTTCACCCGGTCCACGCAGGCCGATCCCCCCCTTCTGCCGCTCCAGGTGGGTCCAGCCACGGATCAGGCGGGTCGACATATGCTCAAGCTGAGCCAACTCGACCTGCAATTTACCTTCGTAGGTGCGGGCGCGCTGGGCAAAGATATCCAGGATCAAACCGGTTCGATCGAGCACACGACACTGCAGCAGCTGCTCCAGATTGCGCTCCTGACCCGGTGACAAGGCGTGGTTGAAGAGCACCAGTTTGGCGTCATGCTGACGCGCAACTTCGGCGATCTCTTCGGCCTTGCCCTGACCGACAAAATACTGGGGACTAGGTCGGTTGCGGGATCCGGTGATCAACGCCACAGGATCCGCACCGGCGGACAACGCGAGTTCTTCGAACTCCTTCGGGTCTTCCCGTTCGGATTCTTCAGCCAGATCGAGATGAACCAATACCGCTATTTCGCCCGATTCAGGCCGTTCAAAAAACAAAGCTGTCCCTAATGGTAATGAATTGAGAAGAAGCTACGCCTTAAGCGTCTTCACCCTCGGTCGCCTGCACCGGCGTCTTGACCGGACGGGAGGGAACGACGGTCGAGATGGCGTGCTTGTAAACCATCTGGCTGACGGTGTTCTTCAGCAGAATGACAAATTGATCGAAGGATTCGATCTGGCCCTGCAGCTTGATGCCGTTGACCAGAAAGATGGATACGGGTACCCGCTCCTTGCGCAGAACGTTGAGGTAAGGGTCTTGTAAGGTTTGCCCTTTTGACATTGTGTACTCCTTTAAAGTACTGAAAAAACGATTAATAAATACAGCAAAAAGCGGTCAATAACGAAAACCGACGGTTAAAGCTTAGATAAACCGTCGTTATCAAGCACGCGCTAATGGCCCGTAGTCCACCTATATAAGGTAGTCATCTATCAATTTCAAGGTATTACCCAGGATATCGTCGCTGCGCGCTTCGATTCGATGATGGTCGGGCCAGCCCCGCAACCAGGTTAGTTGACGCTTGGCCAGCTGGCGGGTGGCGATAATACCACGCTCAATCATGCTGTCGAACCCAATCTCCCCCTCCAGATAAGACCACATCTGACGGTAACCGACGCAGCGGATCGACGGCATCGACGGTTCCAGGTCTCCGCGCTGATGCAGTGCACGGACCTCTGCTTCAAACCCCTGATCGATCATGATCCGAAAACGCTGCTCGATCCGCTGGTGCAACCAAGCCCGATCGGCCACATCGAGGCTCAACTGCAAAGGCTGAAACGGCAACTGCACCTGCTGCTGTTGCTGCCACAGTTCGGTCAGACTTTTGCCGGTCAGCTCGTACACCTCCAGGGCCCGCTGCAAGCGCTGCGGATCGTTGGGATGGATCCGCTGCGCCGAGATCGGGTCGACCTCACGCAAACGTTGATGCAACGATTCCCAGCCATGGTCCTGCGCCTGATCCAGCAGCCGCTGGCGGACCTCTGGATCGGCCTTGGGCAGCGTCGCCAGCCCCTCCAACAGAGTCTTGAAATAGAGCATGGTTCCGCCGACCAGCAGCGGAATCCGGCCCTGGGCATGGATCGCTTCGATCTCGGCCAGTGCATCGGCTCGGAACTCGGCCGCCGAATAGCTCTCGGCCGGATCGCGAATATCGATCAGCCGGTGAGGCGCCCTGGCCAGCAGCTCCGCATCGGGTTTGGCGGTGCCGATATCCATCTCGCGGTAGATCAGCGCCGAATCGACGCTAATCAGATCGCAGGGCAGCTGTTCGGCCACTCTGACCGCCAGATCGGTCTTACCGGTGGCGGTGGCGCCCATCAAGCAGATGACCGGGCGTTTTTCCAGCTGAGAGCAGGTAGAGGGATTCATACTACTGCCCCCTCAGGAACAATTTATCCAGCGCATCCATATCCAACTGGGTCCAGGTCGGTCGGCCGTGGTTACACTGTCCGCTACGTTCGGTGCGCTCCATATCCCGCAGCAGCGCATTCATCTCCGGCAGCGTCAGCTGGCGATTGGCCCGCACCGAGCCATGACAGGCCATGGTCGCCAGAATCTGATTCATCTCGGCCTGAACCCGGTCACTGTCGCCCAGTACCCGTAGATCGGCCAGCACATCACGCACCAGTTGCTCCACATCGGTCTGCTTAAGCAGCGCCGGAACCTGGCGGATCACCAGCGATTCCTCACTCATTCGGGCCAACTCAAAGCCCAGCTGTTTGAACAGCTCGCTGAACTCCTCGGCACAGTCCGCCTCCTGGCTACTCAGTGCCATCGATTGGGGCACCAACAACGGCTGCGAGGTGATTCCCTCCTCGGCAAAGGATACCTTCATCCGCTCGTAGACCACCCGCTCGTGGGCGGCATGCATATCCACCACGACCAACCCCTGCTCGTTCTGAGACAGGATGTAGATTCCGTGTAACTGCGCCACCGCGTATCCCAGCGGCGGGGTTTCGGTTGCCGACTCGGGCGGCAGCGTCGGCTCAAGGTTCCGATCGATTGACGGGACTGATTCAATTCCTCGACTCTGGCCTACCCCCACCGCTGCCTGCGCCGGATGCAGGGCAGCGTAGGCGGCGATCTGTTCACGGACCTGCCCGGCTGTCGGTTGCGAACTCGGGTTCGGATTGAAACCTAACGGCATCGCCTGCTGTTGGACTTGCTGCACCGGATCGGCGACCGGCTGGCCTGAATCCAGCTGAGTTAATCCCGGCGGCGAAACTCCCCCCGCCTCAACCTGATCGGCCGGACTGACCTCGGCCAAACCACGATGCAGGGTCCGGAATAGAAAATCGTGCACCAGCCGACCATCACGGAAACGGACTTCGTGCTTGGTCGGATGAACATTGACGTCGACATCGGCTGGATTGAGTTCCAGAAACAGCACAAAGGTCGGATGACGGCCGTTGTAGAGCACATCCCGGTAGGCCTGGCGCACTGCATGGGCCACCAACTTGTCACGGATCGAGCGGCCATTGACAAAGAAATACTGCAGATCGGCCTGGGAGCGCGAGAAGGTGGGAAGCCCAACCCAACCCCACAGCCTTAACCCCGCCGCCTCAACGTCCAATGCAACCGCGTTCTCCATAAACTTCGGTCCACAGAGTGACGCCACCCGACGCTCCAGTTCCACCTGACTGCTGGCTGGCCGTAGCTGATGGATCACCCGGCCGTTATGGCGCAAACTGATCGCCACATCAAAACGACTCAACGCCAGCCGTTTGACCACCTCTTCCAGATGACCGAACTCGGTTTTCTCGGTACGCAAAAACTTGCGCCGCGCCGGGGTGTTGAAGAACAGATCACGCATCTCGATGGTGGTGCCGGGCGGATGCGCGGCTGGCTGAAGCTCGGGTACCATTTCACGGCCTTCGGCCCGTACCTGCCAGGATTCGGCGACACCGGCGGCACAGGAGGTCAGCGTCAACCGTGATACCGAACTGATACTGGCCAGCGCCTCGCCTCGAAAGCCCAGGGTGGCCACCGCTTCCAGATCGTCCAGATCTTTGATCTTGCTGGTCGCATGACGACTCAGCGCCAACGCCAGGTCATCCTTGATCACCCCGGAGCCGTTATCGCGCAGGCGGATCAACTTGACCCCGCCCTGCTCCACATCGATCTCGATTCGATCGGCTCCGGCGTCCAGACTGTTCTCCAGCAGCTCCTTAACCACGGAAGCCGGTCGTTCGACCACCTCGCCAGCAGCGATCTGGTTGGCAAGACGGGGGGATAACAGCGAGATTCGGTTCATGCGTATGAAGCTCAAGGCAACTCTGGATTAACTAATTTGCGGGACTATTTAAACACACCGGAATAGCCGCGGCGCCGACAGAAAACAGACACGGCGAACCCTGGGTTCGCCGTTATCAGTTCTAACCTGTTTGAGAGGCGTTAGGATGCGGGAATCCGCAACACCTGTCCAACCCGAATCACGTCGGATGTGAGCCCATTGAGTTCGCGTAGCCGCTTCAATGCCACCCCGTTGCGACTGGCGATCACCGACAGGGTATCACCACGGGAAACCTTGTATCGGGTGGTCTTACCGTCGCCACCGTTCTGCTTCCAGGCCAACAGCGTTCCGGGGGGCGGTTTGTTGCTGAAATGCGTCCTGATGCCGTTGAAAATGGATTGCGCCAATTTGCGCTGATGGCTTCGCTGCTGCAGCAGACGGGCCTCTCCGGGATTGGAGATAAAGCCGGTTTCAACCAGAATGGATGGAATATCCGGTGACTTGAGCACCATAAAGCCGGCGTGTTGAACCTGCTTCTTGTGCATATGGGCCACCTTGCCCATGTATCGCTGCACATGGCTGCCCACTTCTCGGGAGTGACTGATACTCGAGTGCATCGACATATCCAGCAGCACCCCTTCGAGCACGTCATTATCACTGTCCTTGCTCAGGGTTCCGACGCCACCGATCAGGTCGGTGCTGTTCTCCCGCCCGGCCAGCCAGCGGCCCATTTCACTGCTGGCACCACGCTCAGACAGGGTCCAGACCGATGCACCCCGGGCACTACTGCGCTTAAAGGCATCGGCGTGGATCGAGACAAACAGATCGGCCCCGGCATTACGGGCCTTGCGAGTCCGGTTACGCAGCCCGACATAATAGTCGCTGTCGCGGATCAGCACCGGCTTGAATCCCGCTTCGGCCTTGAACAGTGCCGCCAGTTCGCGGGCAATCCGCAGCACCACATCTTTCTCTTTTACCCTTCCCGGACCGATGGCACCCGGGTCCTCACCTCCATGACCGGCATCGATCGCGATCACGATATCCCGCTTGCTATTGCCATTGGTGGCAAGTTGTTTGACCGTCTTAACCTCGGCCTTCTTCTTGTTAACCAGGTCAACCACCAGGCGGTGTCCGTACTTGGCGTTCGGTTTGAGACTAAAACTGCGAGGCTGAGTCTGACTTTTCAGGTCCAGAACGATACGCAAGCCACTGGGTCCACGTTTACCGCTGCGAATGTTCTCAATCGGCGTTTTGGCCAGCTCGAGCGCACTGAGCTTGGCCGCCATCTTGCTGTTTGCCAGATCGATAACGATCCGGGAGGGATTGGCCAGCGTGAACAGCTTGTGCTCAGCCGCCCCCGACAGATCGAACACCAGGCGGGTATGATCCGGCGCCGGCCAGACCCGCACCTGTTTAACGGTCGCCGCTGACAACAGCGTGCTACTCAGCAGCACCAATAGGCCAAGCAAAACGACCGTGATCCGATTTATTCCCCTTCTCAACACCTACTCACCTGTTGATCCGACTTTTTTCAGTTTCTTATTCAACCCAAAACGTACAAACAGGGCTACCCGCCAAATCGTGCTCAGTCAGCCGACATTTCTGACAGACGAGCCAGCACCTGCTCCCCGAGGGGGTTATTGGCTTTGACCGTCACCTGTCGTCCAGTTCCCTGCTTTTCGATCAATAGTTCCAGATCGGCCTCCGGCAAGATACCCTCGCCTTTCTCCGGCCATTCAATCAGCCGTACCGCTTCGATCGAGAAATAATCCCGAATCCCAAGAAACTCCAGTTCCTCCGGGTCTGCCAGCCGATACAGGTCGAAATGGTAAACCCGTCCCTGTTCCAACTCGTAGGGTTCGACCAGCGTATAAGTGGGACTCTTAACCACGGCTGTATGCCCAAACGACTGCACCACCCCCCGACTGAGGGTGGTTTTACCCATGCCCAGATTGCCATGCAGATAGATCGTGGCCTGCGGTCTGGCGGCCTGTCCAAGTCGTCCTCCGAACTCCACCATCCGGGCCTCATCGGCCAGGTCCCAGCGCTGTACTTCAGCCATTGATGCCCTCAAAAAATACTTGTTCTTTACTTTCCAATTGCAGCATTAGCGATGGATTGAGCAACCGTCGGATCGGCGCCATCAGGTCTGTCGCCGCCAATCCCCGCTCTCCGGCCTTGGCCGCCAACAGGTCCGCCGCATGGCCATGCACCTCGACCGCCACCGAAGCGGCATCGAAGGGATTCAGCCCTTGGGCCATCAAGGCCGCGATCACGCCACTGAGCACATCGCCCATACCGCCACTGGCCATGCCGGGGTTACCACGACAACAAAGCCGGATGCTGGCTCCATCGGATACCAACGTACCGGCCCCTTTAAGCACCACCACGCCACCGTAGCGTTGCTGTATCTGGTTAACGGCGTCGAACCGATCGGCTTGAATCTGCGCCACCGAACAACCCAGCAGTCTGGCTGCCTCGCCCGGGTGCGGGGTCAGTACCCAATTGTCACGGGCTTGGGGCTCGATCAACTGCCCTTCGGCCAGCAGATTCAGGCCGTCCGCGTCGATCACCAACGGTACCGGCTGCGCCTGGGCAACCCGCAATAGTTGTCCCGACCAGGCATTTTTCCCTAACCCGGGTCCTATCGCAATCACGCTGGCCCGTTCAATCAACGGTTCCAGGTCCTGGCCTGAATCTACCCCGTGGGTCATCACTTCCGGTCGATGCCCGGTGCAGAGCGCCACATGCTCGGGTCGGGTCACCACCGACACCAGACCACTGCCGCTTCGAAGCGCCGCCTCCGAGCTCATCAGTACCGCCCCGGCCATCCCATGATCACCGCCGATCACCATCACATGGCCGAAGCTGCCCTTGTGGGCGGTTCGATCCCGTGGTCCCAGGCACCGGCTCAACAACGAGGGTCCGATCACTCGGACACCGGTGGGTATCGCCTGGTAGACCTCGTCGGGTACCGACAGCGTATCGAAAAGAACCCGGCCGCAGCAGGCAGGCCCCCGATGGGTCAGCAAGCCACGGTTTAGGCCGATAAAGCTGATGGTCAACTGCGCTCTGATCGCCACTCCCAGCTCAGCCCCGGTATCGGCACAAAGTCCCGATGGAATATCCAACGCCAACACCGGCAGCCCGCTGGCATTGATCCGTTCGATCAACGATCGATAGTCGCCACGCACCTCGCCGCTGAGACCGGTCCCCAGCAGACCATCGACAATCAATTCACCGCTGAACGCCTCGTCAGGGTCATAGGCTCGTACCTTAACGCCCCGCTGCTCGGCCCATTCCAGCGCCTGGCGTGCTTCTCCTTGCAGCTTGGCACGGGTCGATTCCCCGCCGACCAGCAGCATCT
Source organism: Motiliproteus sp. (assembly GCF_965230735.1). Classification (GTDB taxonomy): domain Bacteria; phylum Pseudomonadota; class Gammaproteobacteria; order Pseudomonadales; family Balneatricaceae; genus Motiliproteus. The sequence goes on along the minus strand of NZ_OZ246016.1, from coordinate 1,663,403 downwards.
GCACCTCTAGCTGCTGCTCCAGCGCCATCGCCGCCACCACCAACGCATCGCCGCCGTTATTGCCGCTGCCACTGATCAGGGTCAGACGACGCACATCGGGCCAATGCTGGCGCAGGGCTCGGTAAGCCGCTCTGCCGGCTCGCTTCATCAGCTCAAAACCGTCGATACCCTGATCCTGGATCGCGCAACGGTCCAATTCACGGGTCTGCTCGGCACGGTATAATCCAAGGCCGTTTTCCGGGGGCGAGAATGGCATCCCAACTCCTGTTGTCGGTATGATTAGCTCTTATAAAGTATAGTTTTTTGATCCGGTTTCCCATGCCCAGCAACCCCGAACCTCAAGCCCCGCGCCTGCCCTCGATTTCGGCCAGCCCCGAACAGCTGACCGCACACATCAAAGCCTGGGCTGATGAACTGGGATTCAGCGCCGTCGGTATCACCGGTATCGACACCGCCGATGCTGTTACGCGCCTCGAAGCCTGGTTGGATAAAGGGTTCAACGGCTCGATGGGCTATCTGGCCAATCACCGGGAACTGCGACGCCACCCGGAACAACTGCACCCGGGTACACTGAAGGTGATTAGTGTGCGAATGGACTACCTGCCGCCGGAGGTGGAGACCGTCCGAGTACTGCAAAACCCCCGGCAGGCTTATATCTCGCGCTATGCCCTGGGTCGTGACTACCACAAGACCCTACGCAAGCGGTTGGTGCAGCTGGCCAAACGAATCGAACAGCACTGTGGCAGTTTTAACTATCGCCCCTTCGTCGATAGTGCACCGGTGATGGAGAAGCCGATGGCCCAGCGGGCCGGACTCGGCTGGCAGGGCAAGCACAGCTTGCTGATCGACCGTAAAGCCGGCAGTTACTTCGTGCTGGGAGAGTTGTTTACCGATCTACCGCTCGTGGACGATGCCCCCTACACCGAGGATCACTGCAGTCGCTGCAGTGCCTGTATCGACGTCTGCCCCACCGATGCGATCCCCGAACCCTATGTGCTGGATGCCCGCCGATGCATCTCCTACCTGACGATCGAATCGAAGGAGCCGATCCCGCTTGAATTGCGTTCTCTGATCGGAAACAGGGTGTTCGGCTGCGATGACTGCCAGCTGGTTTGCCCGTGGAACCGCTATTGCCACTTCACTGGCGAGAGTGATTTCAACCCCCGCCACCAGCTCGACACTATCGAGCTGGCCGAACTGTTTCTGTGGGATGAAGCGACCTTCCTGAAGAAAACCGAAGGCTCACCGATCCGGCGTAGCGGTTATCAAGGCTGGCTAAGGAATCTGGCAGTCGGTTTGGGTAACAGTGGCGACAAGGCCATGATCGAGGTGTTGAAGCAGCAGCAGGACAACCCCTCAGAGCTGGTCCGTGAACATGTCTCCTGGGCGATCGAGCAACTCAGCAGCGAGCAAGGCCCCTCACCGCTGCCGTTGACCGACAGGCAGCCACGCAAGGTACGCCACCTGCTCTAACACCTGTTCTAACTAAACAGCCCTTGCGGGAAGTTAAACCGGAAAACGCTTGCTCAGGTGGGCAATGATATCGTCGGATTCGTACATCCAGCGGACTTGGCCATCGGCTTCTTCGATCCGCAGGCATGGGACTTTGACCCGACCACCCTGCTCCAGCAGCTCCTGGCGCTGCTGGGCATTTTTCTTCGCATCACGCAGCTCAATCGGCAGATTCAGGCGCTGCATTGCGCGGCGCACCTTGACACAAAACGGACAAGCTTCGAACTGGTAGAGCGAGTAGGCCGCCAGTTGCTGCTCAACCTGTTGCTGTGACTCAGACGGACGTTTGGCCGACTTGGGCCAGGTCAGCCAATTGATCAACAGCACGATGCGTCCCACAAACCAGCGAACGAAGCTCATTTCAGTACCTCAATAGTGAAGCTAAATAGGAAAAATCTCGGGCGCGCGATTATTTCATAATCAACCGCCCGAGATAAAGAACCGATCAAATCTTCAAGCAAGGTAGCCGGCTAAGGAACCTGCAAATGAGTCCTTGCGAACTTCAGGCTCTTGCAGAAGCCGCAGAGACTTTTTCGCAGGTTCCCTAAGGCATCTGAAAGAAAGTCTCGCGGTAGTGGGCCAGTTCGTTGATCGAATCGCGGATATCATCCAAGGCCAGGTGGGAGCCTTTCTTCTTCACCCCGTCAAGAACCTCCGGGCGCCAGCGTCGAGCCAACTCCTTGATGGTGCTGACATCCAGGTTACGGTAGTGGAAAAACGCTTCCAGTTCGGGCATATAGGCCACCAGGAAACGACGGTCCTGGCCGATGCTGTTACCGCAGATCGGCGAAGCACCCTCGTCTACATGCTCTCGGATAAACGCCAGCGTCGCCAGCTCGGCATCACGCTCGCTGACCTTACTATCGCGTACTCGCTGGGTCAGGCCAGACTGACCATGCTGTCGAGTGCACCACTCGTCCATCGCGTCGAGCAGGCTGTCGGGCTGATTGATCACAAGGTTCGGCCCCTCGGCGATGATATTGAGGTCCGCATCGGTGACGATGGTAGCGATCTCGATGATGCGCTCTTTTTTGGGGTCCAACCCAGTCATCTCCAGATCGATCCAGATCAGATTGGTTTGCTTACTGCTTGACTGTGACATCGTCATTTCCTGTCGTATTCGGGTGTCCAGGCACGCCCTTGCGGCCAGTCCATTGCCTCTGAGAAAGCCAACAGCTGCCCACGAGTAATTGCCCGAGAGTGGTTGATAGTGTGCTATGTTTAGCCCTTTCACGAACCCACTTCAAGCACTCCGGGCATCATCGCAGGTTTTCGATCACTCAATGAGCAAACGCAAACTCAATCGTCGCCAATCCTGGCGCATCAATAAAATTCAACAAGAGCGGATCGAGCGCGCCAGCAAAAAAGATCAACAGATCGATGCCAGCCTGCAGTCGGGTGAACTGGGACCGGAGCAGCAGGGCCTGATCGTGTCCCACTTCGGCTCCCAGGTGGATGTCGAAGTTCTCGAGGGCGAACATCGCGGCGAGATCCAACGCTGCCATATGCGCGCCAATCTCGGCGCCCTGGTCACCGGCGACAAGGTAGTCTGGCGCAAGGGCGATCCCTATGGCGTGATCGTGGCCACCCTGCCCCGTCACTCGCTGTTGTCGCGCCCCAACAGCCGCGGCGAGCTGCGCCCGGTCGCCGCCAATATCGACTATATCGTCATCACCATCGCGCCGGAACCGACCCCGTTTGCCAACCTGATCGATCGCTATCTGGTGGCCGCCGAAGTCAGCGGCATCGAGCCGGTCATCCTGCTCAACAAAACCGACCTGTTGACCGAGCCCGAGCGTCGGGCCGAGCTGGACAAGATGCTCGCCAGCTATGAGCAGATCGGCTACAAGGTGCTGCACGCCTCGACCCTGTCCGAGGAAGGCCTGCGCGAACTCAAAGCCGAACTCGACCAGCGCACCAGCGTGTTTGTCGGCCAGTCTGGGGTGGGCAAATCCTCGCTGATCAATACCCTGCTGCCCGGCGTCGATATTAAAGTCGGCGCCCTGTCCGAAGCCAAACTCAAAGGCACCCACACCACCACCACGGCGCGGATCTACCACTTCCCTGATGGTGGCGACCTGATCGACTCCCCCGGCATCCGCGAGTTTGGTCTCTGGCATATCGAGCCCGAGCAGCTGCTGGAAGGGTTCGTCGAATTCCGCCCCTTCCTGGGCCACTGCAGATTCCGTGACTGTAAACACCAGCAGGAGCCCAGCTGTGCCCTGCTCGAGGCTCTGGAGCAGGGCAAGATCGCACCGCGTCGCATGGAAAGCTACCGCCTGATCCGCCAGAGCCTGGAAGAGGGAGCCGGCCCCCACTGAGCTATCCGCCCAATTGTTGACATAGCGCAACCTCGGCGGCCTGAGCACGGCAGCAGACACTGGGAAGCCTTACTACCGGGTGCTATATTCCTAACGAAAATCGGTAGTTAGGGAAGCATAAGGAACTCGATGGTGTCGACTACTACCCCGTCCAGTGCTGATCAATGGCGCGAACTGTTGGCCGACAAGCCGTTACCGGTTCCGGCCCGCACCGTGCTGATGCTGCGCAAAAGACTGCAGAACCCCGCCGTATCGCTGCAGCAACTCTGCCCGCTGATCGAGTCAGACCCGGTCCTGTCGCTCCATTGTGTCAGTCTGGCCAACCAACTGAATCGCAACCCGGAAACCCATGTCACCAGCATCGAGCTGGCCGTGGCGACGCTGGGGCTGCAGCGGATCACCGAACTCGCCTCCAAGCTGCCGGCGATCAAACTCAACAACGCCAGTGTCCCCCACAAGCAGTACTACCATGCCCTGGGCAATAGCTTCCATGCTGCGACCCAGGCCCAGTTGCTCTGCCGCTACCGTGATAACTCGATCGTCAATGCGACCCGGACAGCCGCGCTGTTCTACGGCCTGGGTCACTGGGCACTGTGGCGCTACGCCCCCCATCAAGCCAGCGAGATCAAAATCCGTATCTACGAACAGCAGCAGGACAGCGCCGAGGCCGAACAAGCCGTTCTCGGATGCACGGTGCAGCAGCTGTCCGAGCAACTGGTCGACCATTGGCAGTTATCTCCGTTGGCCGTCGAAGCGCTCAAGCACGAGAACTCCCCCGACGCCAAGCAGCTGGAGCTGATCCATCAGCGCGCGGCCCAGCTGGGTGAGCTGGATGAGGATGAAAAGCGCACCATCAAGCAACTGCTCAACGCACAGCACTATCCGGTCAAACTGGCAAACTGGCTATGCCTGACCGCACCGATGGGCTGGAACTATCCCAAGACCGTACGGATCTGCCAGCTAATCAGCGATCTACTGCAGAAGCCGATCGATGACACGACCACCCTGCTGCACCAACAGTGTGTCCACGCCTCCCGCGCCCATCCGATGCCCGATCTGCTCAGCCCGGCCGCCATGATGTTGCTTCTACCGAGCGAACAGGTACTCAGCTATCGCCTCGACAGCGCCGCCGCAATCACCAAAGTTGAAACCACACTGCTAAAACAGAAAGCCATCCAACCCAAGGACGATGACCAAAGCAGCGCCCTGGCGGCCGCGTTCGAACCGGAGCCAGATCACCAAGAGATCACTGATTTTGTTGATAAGGAGCTGTTTCAACAGATTCTGCATCGACTGGTCAAGGCCGTGGACAAGATCAAGGACCATAGCCAGGCGATTGAGCTGGTCCAGCGGGCACTTATCGATGCACTGGGCGCTGAACGTGCCCTGACTTTCCATATCGACGGCGAAATGCGCCTGAAGACCCTGTCGTTCCGGGGCTGCAGTCACGATGATCGAATCACCAAACTGACGATGAACCTCAAGCATCCGGGCTTGTTGCAGCGGCTGGCACAAAAGCCAACGGCAGTCTGGGTCAGCGAACATAACAACCGTCAGATTCGTGCCGAAATGTCCGATCGCTTCCGCGCGGTCTGCCATCCGGACAGCTTTATGTTGGTGTCCCTGTTCCTCAACCACCGGCCCTCACTGATTGTCTACGCGGATCTGCGCGACAGAGGCGCACGTCTGAGCCAGTTCCAGTTTGAGAAATTCAAACAGCTGATGGCTGCCTGCAATCGCTGCCTGAACCAGATCAATCAGCGCAACCAAGACTGACAGTCCCGACCTCCAGCAGCTGCTGAGACCGGTAGTACTGCTGCGGCAGAGTCGGTTAGCAAAACCTTCAATAACAGCACTGCGCAGCCCGGCATCTATAGGCTACAATGGTCGACCGTTTCGTTAGCTGTTGAGATTGTCTATGGCCGACCTGCCGTTATTACTCGAACCCCAAGCCCTGTCCGATCAATTGGATGATCCGCGTCTGCTGATTATCGATCTGTGCAGCGCCGACAGCTATGCCCGCGGCCATATTCCCGGCGCGATCTGGATGGACCCGGCCAGGCTACAGCGGGGCAGCGGCCCGGTGCCCAATAAACTGCCGACCGCCGAACAACTCAGCCAGCTGTTCTCAGAACTGGGCCTGACCGCCACCCGGCACGTGGTCGCCTACGATGATCAACTCGGCGCCCTTGCCGGTCGGCTGATCTGGACCCTGGATATCGTCGACCACCGTCAAAGCTCGGTTGTCCACGGCCAATTGCCCGCCTGGATCGAAGCCGGACTGGAGTTGGAGCAACAGCCCAATTCAGCGACGCCGAGCAGCTTTGCCGCCGAAATTGATGAGTCGCTGATCGCAGATATTCCCTATATCTTGGATCACCTGAACGATGATCAGCTGGCCATCTGGGATGCCCGCTCTGCCGAAGAGTACCGTGGCGAAAAAGTGGTTAACGCCGCCAAGGGGGGACATATCCCCGGCGCAGTTCACTTCGAATGGACCACAAGTCTTCGCAGTCTGCAGGACTGGCGACTGCAGGATCTGGAAGCGCTACGCCGCCACCTGGAAGGGCTGGGACTGGGGAGCGACAAGACCGTTGTCACCCACTGCCAGACCCATCGCCGTTCCGGCTTGACTTACCTGATTGCCCGCGCGCTCGGCTACCCCGATATCCGTTGCTATGACGGTTCCTGGTTCGAGTGGGGCAACCACCCCGACACCCCCGTCGAGCGCTGATCGCACCGACAACCCGATTAACTTTCACCTGAACGAGATATACGACCCAAGATGGCCCGTCTGTTCGCACTTTTGCAGTACCTGATTCCACAACACCTGCTGTCCCGTCTGGTCGGCCGCCTGGCCGACAGCCGTATCGGCTGGATCAAGAACAGTTTTATCCAACTGTTCCACCGGATCTACGACATCAACATGAACGAAGCGCTGGAGCCGGACTTGAAGGCCTACCCGAGCTTCAACGCCTTCTTTACCCGGGCACTCAAGCCGGGTGCGCGTCCCATTGATCCCGACCCGTCGCGATTGGTCTGTCCCGCCGACGGTGCGGTCAGCCAGCTGGGACCGATCGATTATGGCCGGATCTTCCAGGCCAAGGGGCACAACTACAGTCTGACCACGCTGATCGGTGGTGATATGGATCTGGCCAAGGAGTTTCAAAACGGTCAGTTCGCTACCATCTACCTGTCGCCGAAGGACTACCACCGCGTCCATATGCCGGTCGATGGACGCCTACGGCAGATGATCTATGTGCCGGGCGACCTGTTCTCGGTCAACAACGCCACCGTCTCTGAAGTGCCCAACCTGTTCGCCCGCAACGAGCGCCTGGTGGCGATCTTCGATACCGCCCATGGACCGATGGCGATGATCCTGGTCGGCGCGATGATCGTGGCCGGCATCGAAACGGTCTGGGCCGGCCAGGTAGCCCCGAAGCTGCGTTCGGTCGAACAGGTCGACTACACTGGCAACAGCAACACCAAAGCCGATCCGATCGTCCTCGCTAAAGGTGACGAGATGGGCCGTTTCAAGCTGGGCTCTACCGTGATCCTGCTGTTTGGCGAAGATCAGATCGAATGGCTGCAGCAATACGGTAGCGGCACAGCCACCCGTCTCGGCGAGCCGCTCGCCCAGTCCCATCCGACGGCTGACGAACAAGCTCTGACACCGACCGAAACCGACGAAGCGATAAACGGATAGCACTACCATGGCCAATGAACGCTGGGTCGAGTTTATCGACCAACAACCGCTGAGCGATACCGCTGCCGAGTCCCGCCCGCTGCTGACTCCGCTGCTATCCCAGACCGTAATCGGCCTGGAAGGACCGGATTCGATCAGCTACCTGCAAGGACAACTGACCGCCGACCTGGGCAAACTCAGCCCCGAGCAGAGCCTGCTGGCCGCCAACTGCACCCCGAAAGGAATGGTGATCAGTGTGTTGCGCTTGATCCAGCTGGCGCCTCAGTCGCTGCTGTTGCGACTATCGAGTGCGATCGAAGAGCCCGCCCTGGCCAACCTGAAAAAATTCAGCGTGTTCTCCAAACTGAGCTGGAATGATGCGGCTAACGATTGGTGCGGCCTGGGACTGTCCGGCGATGGTGCCGAGTCCCTACTGCAACAACGCGGATTCAACCTCCCTCAAACGCTGAATGGTCAAAGTCTCAATGACGGAATCGTGCTGATCAAAGTCGGCCCTCAGCGCTTCGAGCTCTGGTGTCCCTTTGATCAAGCCGAAACGCTCTGGCAACAGCTGGCCGACGCCAGCCAGCCGGCGTCAGAAAACTGCTGGCAGGCCGCCGAAATTGAGGCCGGGCTGGTCCAACTCGATGCCGACAGTATCGACAGCTACATCCCGCAGATGCTGAACCTGCAGGCGATCGATGCGGTCAGTTTCGACAAGGGCTGCTATACCGGTCAGGAGGTTGTAGCCCGGCTGCAATTTCGCGGCAAGCTGAAAAAACTGCTGTTTGGCGCCCGAACCGATGCGATCGGCGTTGAAACCGACACCGCGCTGTTCAACAGCCAGGGAAGAAATGTCGGCAAAGTGCTTCATTGCGTCACGATGGAAAACGGCTCGCTGCTTCAGGCTGTGATCAGCAAGAAAGGCGCCGATGAAGGGGATCTGCGACTGGGCAACGTCGATGGCGACGCCGTGCAGTTACTCAGCCTGCCCTACGAGATCGAGCCGGAGCTGTTCGAACGCCCGGAGCGCTAAGTCGTTGAACTCAGGAGGCTCGTTTTATCACGAGCCCCCTGACCCAGCGCCAACGGCTGATCAGCATGGCGCCGAAAATCAAGCCGCAACCCAGTAGCTGCTGCGCCGTCATCTGTTCCGCGAACCAGAAAGCCGCCAGCAACGCCGTCCACACCGGCTCCAGAATCATGATCAATGCCGCATGGCTGGCAGGCGCCAACCCCTGACCGTAGGTCTGCAAGGTAAAGCGAAGACTGGTTGCTATCAGGGCACTGGCCAGTAACCAGCCCCAAATGCCTGCTTCGACAGCCTCAGGCCAAGGCTCGATGAATACCGACACCAAGCCATTGATACTCCCAACCATCAACAGCTGAATCGCTGCCAGAATCACCGCCGGCATCGCACAGGCCAGATGTGCCATCAGGGTAAAGTGCAGCGAAAACAGCAACGCCGCCGCCAGAAAATAGAGCTGCCCGGGATCGGTATTGAAGCCACCGTTAAGCGATAGCAGCGCTAATCCGGCCACGGCTACCGGCAACGCCACCAGGGTATTTCCACTGGCCCTCTCACCGTAGATCAACCAGGCGGTAACGGGAACCAGCACCACCCCGAGGCTGGTAATAAACGCCCCTTCGCCCAGATGCTGGCCCTTATCCAATCCTTGAATCCAGGTCAGAATGGCCATTGCCATCACCGCCCCCAGCAACAGCGCCCGTGGTAATAAATCGGCGCGTCTCAGCCAGTGCCACTTGGCGCGACCGACCAACAGCAGTACCAATCCGGCCAACACAAACCGAATGCCGATAAACAGTAGCGGCGGCAAGCCCTGCAGCGCTTCTTTGGAAAAGATCCACCCGGCAGCCGCCAACAGGGTCACCAGCACCAACACCAGATCGGCGCGGGCGGAATTAGAAAGGGGCAAGAGATACCTCGACGAACAGTGAGTGATTAAGGCATCCGAACTTGATCAGCGCCTGAAAAACAGCACCGCAGCTTAAGCGAAATCATGGGTAGAAAGAAGCGAACACCCGAAAGACTCGCCACGTGGATATCGCAAGAGGATAAAGCAACGGCCCATCAGGCCGCTGCTCAATGGCTATACACCGGATCAGTAATCGCGATACTCGTTGACGACGCTGACCTCACCCGATTCGGACAGGCCATAGACTTTGAAGTCATCGCGACGGGCGCCGGGACCGTCCATGCCGGGACCGCCCGACGGCATACCGGGCACGGTCAACAACCGAATATCTCCCGGTTCAGCCAGCAGGCGCTTGATATCCTGGGCCGGCACATGACCTTCGATCACTTTGCCATCCACCACCGCGGTATGACAGGAGGCCCCCTGCGGCGGCACGCCATGCTGCTGTTTGATGGCGTTCAGGTCTTCGACGGTCCGATCGTCGACAATAAAGCTGTGCTCGCGAAGATGCTCCACCCAGCCCTTGCAGCAACCGCAAGAGGCGGATCGGTAGACGGTAATCCGATGACTGTCGTCCGTGCGCCCCTGCAGCCAGACCGGATCTCCAGCCAGGGCTGCATAGGAGGGCAGCAACAGGCTCGCGGCCATCGGGAGAGAGAAAAGAAAAGATTTGATAGACATAGTGGGATACTCAAAATTGTTCGATTTAACGCTTATGCCGCTGCAACCAGAGCTGGTAGCCCTGATCCGGCCAGTAACTTTGGAAATAGGCAATCAGGCTGCTGATCTGCTCCCGGGTTAATTTATCCCCCCAGGCCGGCATGGTGCCCCGGCTCCCTTCGCTGATCGTTTTCACCAGCTGGGCATAGGGGTGATGCCAGGCATGGGCACTGCCGTCCAGCGGAGGCGGCGGGTACAGCCCCTGTGCATCCGGTTGAGTCCAGTTGGCCGCCCCCTGAGCGCGTCGGCCGTGGCACTGGGCGCAGTTTTGGGCAAACAACTGCTTACCCTGCTCTATCTGAGATGGACTGTACCAACGCCCCGTCTGGGCATTGTTGTTCCAGGGAATCTCGTCCTGGGCACAGCCGCCCAACAAGACAAGTAACAGTGCCAATATCGGCACTCTCGCCGTCGCACTGCGAACCGGTCTCTGGACCGGAACTGTTTGTGATTTCATCGATATCGCCTACTTCGTTGTCGCGGAAGCTACCGCAACGATCAATCCATGGCCCGAATTGCATAGGCCATCACCAGCTTGGACTGAAGAAAGATTTATAGGCGCAGCACGCAGTGCAAGACACGGTGACTGGGTGGAATAAATTCCGACTGATAGAGCGGCTCAGCGACTGCGCCGGGTCCAGCCCTGATCTGATCACAGAGACTGGGAGTCAGGATTGCTATTTCGTTGAAGTCGTCCAGATCCGCTACAACGGAAGCGCCCGAGTCCAGCGACGTAGATAGCGTGCTATTGAGGGTCGCGCTACCCCAGCAGGGAAGATCAGCGTTGGTCGGCGGGGCGGAATCACTGGCAGGCTGACAATGGCTCAGTAGCGGCGGATAGCTCGCGGTTTTATCACCCGCAGTATTATCAAAGGAATCCCCAACTTGAACCGAGAAATCGGCTCGCTCATCCGCCACCGCCAACGCGGGGACCGATGATGCCATGACCCAGCCACAGAACAGCGTACTGATGGCCAAGCAAACAGCGATCAGGCAACGCTTTCTATAGTGGAGACGGTTAATCAGCAACAAGGAATGAACTATCCAAACTTTACACTCATCGTCATTATGATTATCAAACGGCCGAAGAGTTTCCATGATCGGGCTCAAGATCAGCACCGCGACAAAAAACTGCAGCTGAAGCTCAAGCAGTGTATATTCAGATCAATATCTTAAGGAGAAGAGGCATCATGACAAAAACCTTCGTGTGGAGCCTGCTGGTAAGCGGATTGCTGCCCTCCCTGGCTCAGGCCGAACCGATGAATCTGCGTTGCAGCTACACCGAAGCCAGCTACAGCGCGGCCTATATGAAACAGCCTGAAAGCCGCAAGTGTCCACAAACCCGCTGTTACTATGACCTGCGTTTCGACACCGAGCAGACCCAGGCCACGGTAAACCAGGCCGAAGGCTATCAATTCAGCCAGAGCGATGAGCAGTATAAGCTCTACCGTGAGATGGAGAATCCGATCGTCGAGGGAATCGACAAGTCGGCCTTCCTGATCAACAAGAGCGATCTGAGCTACCGGTCACGCAAGTCCACACCGCCGGATGTCGTGATCGAGACCAGCGGCCAGTGTGAAGCGTTCTGATCAGCCGTAACCGCCATTTCTCCGCAACGCCCTCGGAGTCGCCCAGCGACTCCGTATTCTGTGCAATCGGGTTCAACCGCCCGATTCGTTCACTTCCCTCCGTGCCAAATCACACTCCCATCAACGTATTTTCTGCACCGCCGGAATCAGCAGACTCGCAGGGTTAGGATCTCCAGGCCTGGCCGCCAGGGACGGAGTTGAAGGTTTTTCCATTGGAAACTTGTTGAAGTAGAACGAGAGCTCTTCACTAGCCCACTCATCGGTATGACGATCTGTCTCGCCCCGCCAGGGTTGATTTCGAACGTTATCCCACTTCATATCGGTAGAGGTCCCGCCCGCTGGCTGACGCCACTCAGGCACAGCAATGGGCACCCGTTTGGGCGCAATATGCAGGGACTCAAGATGAATCCAATGTTGATGGCCCTGCTCCTTTGCCGCCATGGACTCACCCTCGATACTGCCAATCTTGGCGTATCCCGCGGCAACGCTTTGAGCACTTACCCAAGCCATCAACACCGCGACCGTAATGCTGACTGTCTGTTTCATGGTTCACCCCTCTAAACGACTGAGCTTTCATCGGGCTGCTGTGGTCAGATCTCTGTACAAAGGTCATTACCAGCAGCTTCAAGGGTGGGTCACAGCTTAGCGGCGATCGGTTCAATCGGACCGTCGGCTTCTATTTGCAGCGACTTAGGGAACCTACGAATAAGCCCTTGCGAGCTTCTGGCTTTCAGCTTGGTTCGCAATCCAGGCGCAGTTTTGAAGCGATGTCTAGACCTTGCGAAGAGCTTCAACGCAGAGTGCGGATCAAGCTGAAAGCCCCGCAGGGCAAGGACTAAAGCACACAATTTCGTCGTTACAACCTTTGCTAAGGGCAACGGCCATTAGCTGCAGCTTGCGCCTAGAACTTGTGCACTTCAGGCTCTTGCAGAATCCGCAGAGACTTATTCGCAGGTTCCTTAGACCTTTACCGGCTTGTGCCAAGGACCTCGGCTTGTAAAGATACGCCTGCGTATTGTCTGTCAAATGGAGCTCCAGCATGTCTATTCCTCAACTCAACGACTGCCTACTCGACGTACAAAACCGGGTCGCAATCCTGACCTTGAACCGACACGATGTCAGGAATGCCCTGACTGGCACCCGGATCGTTGACGATATTCTGCAGGTTGTAGACTGGCTGAATGCCCAATCCGACGTTCAGTGCCTGGTGCTGACCGGCGCAGGGAGCGCGTTTTGCTCCGGGGGCAATGTCAAAGACATGGCCGATCGGAGTCACGATTTCGCCGGCACCGCACCGGAGTTGGCGCAACGTTATCGGCAAGGCATTCAGCGCCTGCCACTGGCAATGCAGCGTTTGGAGGTTCCCGCCATTGCTGCGGTCAACGGACCCGCCATCGGGGCCGGTTTTGATCTGGTCAACATGTGTGACTTGGCACTGGCCGGAGAAAAGGCCAAATTCGGCGAGACCTTCGTCAATCTGGGAATTATCCCCGGCGATGGCGGAGCCTGGTTCCTGCCGAGAAAGATCGGCCCCCAGCAAGCCGCCGAGTTGGCCCTCACCGGGCGTATCGTCGAAGCCGAAGAAGCTCAACAACTGGGCCTGGTATTGAGGGTGTTACCCCAACAGGAGTTGATGACCGGCGCCCTGGCCCTGGCTCAGCAGATCGCCGACAAGCCCGGCTTTGCACTGCGCCAGACCAAACGGCTGATGAAGCTCAGTGAGACCACCGCCTTGGCCCCCTTCTTGGACATCTGCGCCGAAGTGCAGGGACAATGTCACCAGCAGCCCGAGCACCTGGAAGCGGTGCAACAGTTGCTCAAAAAAATGCGCTAAGGGCTCTGGCGTAAGGAAGCGGGTTTATTCGATCAGATCTTCGTAGCAGTGCCAGCTGGCGTAACCCAGCACCGGAAACAGAACCGGCATCAGTACCAGGCCGGTGATGACGCCGATACCGAACAGCAGCAGAATCATCAGCGCCCAACAGAACATCGTCAGCGGGTTCTGGAGCACGGTTCTGACACTGCTGCGGATCGCCCGCATCGCTTCGACATTGCGATCGATGATCAACGGCACCCCGGCAACTCCGCCGACAAACACGACCGTCAGCAGCACAACCGCCAGTACCGACATCATGAATAAGGCGTTCTTGGCACCGGGAAGTTCAAGCATCGCGGCACTGATCAGGGTCTGATCCGCCGGTAGTTGATGGGCTTGCAAGGCCAAGATCAGGGCCGAGAGTTTGACCCAGATGGTCAGCACGATCAGCAAACAGAATCCCAACAGCGCCAGATTACCCAGCCGCGTCAGGATCAACGACAGCCCCTCGGAGATTGACACCGAGAAGCCGTTCTCCAGCTGCCAGGCGGCGGTATAGGTTCCCAATGCCAGCAACGGGCCGATAATCAGCAGTGCCGCCAGATAGACCAGTAAAAAACCAGGATAGGTGCCGTTGAGGACCATCAGGAAACCGCAGAACAGCGTGAAGCAGGCCCCATAGAACAGGCTGTGCCCCGGTGAGGTGGTAAAATCCCGCCAGCCGGCCGCCAGCCACGCGAACGGCTGATCTCGATCGACCCGGCGAACCTGAATCGGCTCGCTGGCACGATGATGCTGATTATGGGAATAATGCGCTGTCATCAACTACCTCCAGAGTGCCTTACTGATAGCCTAACTCTCGATTGAATAGTTTGCCTTCTTTTTTCGTCACTTAGGGAACCTGCGAATAAGTCCTTGCTGGCTTCTGGCTTTCAGCTTGGCTCACAATCCAGGCGCAGCTTTGAAGTAATGTCTAGACCTTGCACACTTCAGGCGCTTGCAGAAGCCGCAGGGACTTGTTCGTAGGTTCCTTAGGCTAACACCGTTAAGCCGATACTACGCCGATCTGCCCCAATTGCGCATGAGATAGCGCAATAAATGCTCAATTTGCGTTGTGCGGCGCAATACAGCGGGTATAATGCGCAGCTCTTTACACACCCCCGGCCAGCCTACACAACACTGTCGTCTCGACTGCAGTTCGCAGTATGTCTTTGTCTTTTTCAGGGCATCGATACAAGCATGGGCTTTCATTAGCAACACAGGGTCGCGGGATCTGGATTTTTCGGGGAAGAAGTATGTTTGATCTGGTCGCCAGTCGAACCCAAAACATCAAGAATGACGTCCTGTCCGGACTAACCGTCGCGCTGGCGCTGGTGCCCGAAGCGGTTGCCTTCGCCTTCGTGGCCGGGGTCGAGCCGCTGGTAGGCCTTTATGCCGCATTCATGGTTGGACTGATTACCGCCGCCATCGGTGGCCGTCCCGGGATGATCTCCGGTGCCACCGGTGCCCTCGCAGTGGTGATGGTCGACCTCGTTGCCGAACACGGAGTCCAGTACCTGTTTGCCACCGTGGTGCTGATGGGGATCCTGCAGATCGGCGCCGGTGTCCTGCGGCTGGGTAAATTTATCCGTATCGTGCCCCACCCGGTGATGCTTGGCTTCGTCAACGGCCTGGCGATCGTCATCTTCCTGGCCCAGTTGAGCCAGTTCAAATTCATCGACGAGGCGGGCAAAGAGCAGTGGCTGCAAGGCGATGCAATGGCCATCATGGGCGGCCTGATCGCGCTGACGATGGCGATCATCTACTTCCTACCGAAGCTGACCAAGGCGGTACCGGCCTCGCTGGCCGCGATTCTGACCGTCAGCCTGGTAGTGATCTTCGGCGGTCTGGACACCAAGACCGTCGGCGACGTGGCCTCGATTGCCGGTGGCCTGCCGACCTTCGCCATCCCGATGGTACCGTTCAATTTTGAAACCCTGGTCATCATCCTGCCCTATGCGGTGATCCTGGCGGCCATCGGTCTGATCGAATCGCTGCTGACCCTGAGCCTGATCGACGAGATCACCAACACCCGCGGACGTGGCAACAAGGAGTGTATCGGCCAGGGTACCGCTAACATCCTGACCGGCTTCTTCGGCGGCATGGGCGGCTGCGCGATGATCGGCCAGAGCATGATCAACATTAATTCCGGTGGTCGGGGCCGTCTGTCCGGTATTACCGGCGCCCTGTGCCTGCTGGCCTTTATCCTGTTCGCCTCCGACCTGATCGAACAGATCCCGGTCGCGGCGCTGGTCGGGGTGATGTTTATGGTAGTGCTGGGCACCTTCGAGTGGTCCAGCTTCCGGATCATGGGCAAGATTCCCAAGCACGATGCCTTCGTGCTGATACTGGTATCCGGTGTCACCGTCGCCACCGACCTGGCCGTCGCTGTCGTCGTGGGTGTCATCGTTTCGGCGCTGGTGTTTGCCTGGGATCACGCCAAGCATATCCGTGTCGTCACCAGCATGGAGGGCGAATCGAAGATCTACCGCCTGCACGGCCCGATCTTCTTCGGTTCGGTGAATAACTTCCTGGAGCTGTTCGACGATATCGCCAACGATCCCAACGACGTGGTGATCGAGTTCCAGTACTCGCGGGTGGCCGACCACTCCGGTCTGGAAGCGATCGATACCCTGGCCGAGCGTTATATCGCCGCCGGTAAAAAGCTGCACCTGCGCCACCTGAGCCCGGAGTGTCGCCGTCTGCTGCGAAAGGCCGGCAGTATGGTGGAAGTCAATGTGATCGAAGACCCGAACTACCGGGTCGCGTCAGACCGTCTGGCCTGATTAGGAAGTAGAGCCGGGTTGTACTGATCAGCCCGGCTCAATGTCTATAACCTGTCACCGCTCAGCTCTGCGTCAGCTCCCGCTTAAACAGCAACCCATCTTCACGACCTTCAGCCTCGTCCGGCGTTGCTGGGCGACGGTAGTAGTTGCGTCGAACCCCGACCTGTTCAAACCCTTTAGCCCGATAGAAACCGATCGCGGCTTCATTGGAAGCTCGGACTTCCAGAAATAACTCCTGCACCTGTTGAGACTGCAGCTGGGTCAACAACTGAGCCAGCAGTTGAGCCGCGATGCCGGAGCGCTGGCACTGCGGCGAGACACCGATCGTCAACAGATCCGCCACACCGGCACCACTGCTGGCCACCAGATAGCCCACGGGAGTTTCATCTTGTTGAGGAGCGTTGCTTAGCGCAACCCAGGCGGGCTGCTGCCGTTCCAAACTGCGCCGGAAACGGAGCCGATCCCAGGGCGTCTCGAACAGCTGTGTTTCCAACGCCACGACGGTGTCGAGATCATCGACCTGCATCGGTCGTAAGCGAACAGCGGGAGTGGATTCCACGGATTCAGCCGTTACGCAGCAAAGCACGCAACGATTGCAGTTGCTGCCAAAGCTCGGCCTTTAAGCCCGGAAGTCGAAGCACTTCATTGAGGCCATGACAGGCGAGCCAATGCTGGCCTTCTCGCTCGATCAACCGACCGGTTTCGAGACTATCCGGTTCCGGATAGCTGTAGTTGATCGCGGCCTGCCCCATCAGCAGGGTCACTTTCTGCTCCGACTGCCGTAGCGCCTTCAACTCCAGCGCCAATGCCCGTGCTGCAATCGGTGCCGACTGATCGAAACTGGCCATCGGATCCAGCGGCCAATTAACCTCGCGCTGACCCTGAACACCCGCCTGCCCCAGTCCGACCGAAGCCAGAATGGCCTGTAGCAGTGATTGATGCTGCTCGGTCCAGAACAGCGCTGGATTGGTCGGCAGCTCCGTCACCACCAGGCAGTCGGTAAAGCCCAGCAGCATTAATCGGAAGCGTGGGAAGCTGGTCGGATTGAGCGGCTGCTGTAGGCCCTGCTGCAAAGCTGCAGGAGCGGATTCGGCTGCCGGTGGCGCCGACTCAGGTTTAGGTTCAGCGGCCCCTGCACTGGTAGGCGATGGGGGCGGGACCGGTTCTGGTGTCGGCTCCGGACTCAATGGCGGTGTTGGTCGTTCCAACGACTGAGGCTCGGACCCAGTCGGAGACGATGCGGGGTCGGATAACAACTCTCGCAGCGGCGCCTTACGCGATCGAGCCTGACCAACAGCGGCTGCAGCTACATCGGCTACCGCTACATTCGGCTCAGTATCGGAACGGGTTTGGCACTCTGATGCCTCGGAGCGCCATTGCCATTCGGGCGAGGGCGCCGCTCCCGGCAAAGCCGAGCGGGGCAGCCAACGGCTAACCCCTATCGCAGCCAGGTACTGCTGACGCAGTTGTTCCTGCTGTTGCTGCTGGCTCAGTGCGGTTTGCGGCATCCTGTTCGCCCTATCAGCCGGTTAAACCTGCGGGTGCGCTTTTTCCACGTCCGACAACAGCAGGTTGGCGGCATTCAAGTAGGCCTTGGCCGAAGCGATGACGATATCGGTATCGGCGCCCAGACCGTTGACGATGCGACCGCCCTTCTCCAGACGCACGGTCACCTCACCCTGGGAGTCGGTACCAGAGGTGATCGCGTTGACCGAGTACAACTCCAGGCTGGCCTCGGTCGCCACAATGCTTTCAATCGCCTGGTAGGCCGCATCCACCGGACCACTACCGGCCGAGGTCGCCTTGACCTCTTCGTTGTCGACCATCACCACGATTTCGGCCACCGGGGTTTCACCGGTCTGCGAGGTCACCTTCAGCGAGCTGAGACGGAACTTCTCGTTGAAGGCCTCGGAGCGGGTATCGGAAACCAGCGCCTGCAGGTCTTCATCGAAGATCTCGTGCTTCTTATCAGCCAGGTCCTTGAAGCGGGCAAAGGCCGCGTTCAATTCGGCGTCGGTGTTGAAGGTGGTGCCCAGCTCTTCCAGGCGGGAGCGGAACGCCGCCCGACCGGAGTGCTTGCCCAACACCATCTTATTGGTGTTCCAACCGACATCCTGGGCAGTCATGATTTCGTAGGTTTCACGGTGCTTCAGCACACCATCCTGGTGGATACCGGACTCGTGGGCGAACGCGTTGGCACCGACGATCGCCTTGTTGGGCTGCACCGGGAAGCCGGTCACACCGGACACCAAGCGAGAAGCCGGGACGATCTGAGTGGTATCGATACCGGTCTCCAGGCCGAGGATATCCTTACGGGTACGCAGCGCCATCACCACCTCTTCCAGCGAGGCGTTACCGGCACGCTCACCCAAACCGTTGATGGTACATTCGATCTGACGGGCGCCGTTGGCCACCGCGGACAGGGAGTTGGCCACCGCCAAGCCCAGGTCGTTATGACAGTGGACCGAGAAGATCGCCTTGTCAGCGTTCGGAATCCGCTGGATCAGCTGGCCGATGGTATGGCCAAACTCTTCCGGCACCGCGTAACCGACGGTATCGGGAATATTGATGGTACGGGCACCGGCGTCGATCACCTGCTCGATGATCCGGCACATAAAGTCCATCTCGGAGCGGCTGGCATCTTCCAGCGAGAACTCCACATCGTCGATCAGATTACGGGCGCGTTTGACCGCGTGGACCGCCTGCTCCACCACCTTGTCCGGATCCATCTGCAGCTTGTACTTCATATGGATCGGCGAGGTGGCGATAAAAGTGTGGATCCGGCCGGAGTTAGCGTTCACCAACGCCTCACCGGCACGATCGATATCCGCATCCAGGGCGCGGGACAGGCTACAGACGGTGCTGTCCTTGATGGTATCGGCGATCGCTTTGACCGACTCGAAATCGCCGGGGCTGGCGATGGCGAAACCGGCTTCGATCACGTCGACGCGCATTTTTTCCAGCGCTTTGGCGATCCGCAGTTTCTCGTCTTTGGTCATGGAAGCGCCCGGGCTCTGCTCGCCGTCGCGCAAGGTGGTATCAAAAATAATGACTCGATTGTCGCTCATGTTTGTGCTCCGTCGGGGCGATAGTTCGGGGCCCCGGTGTCGATAAATTGGGGTAACGTGCGTATTAAAGGTGTAGGAAGCTGGACTGCCTTACGGCAGTCGTAGGAGCAGCGGACGAGCGACCTGATAGACAGCACCCAAGGCAGGCTGGGAGCCGGCAGAAGCGGTGGTCTTATGGCCGAAAGTAAATTGCATCGTCGCTCAACAGATCAGAGTGGAATTTAGCTCATCTTACTGCGAAAACAGTCGATTGCAAGCCCGATCCGTACATTGAGTGAGCAGCTGTCGATATTGCGGCAGATCGGTCAGCTGGGGTAGATTGCAACGAGTTCATTTTTCTTACTCCCCCCTCTGTAGAAGGCCGTCGCATGAGCTCAGAATCCCGCTCCGAATCCTCCCTCGAGTCACCGTTTGACCGTCCGGTCGATCGCCAACTCACCTCCAGTCAGAAATGGGACAAGTACCGCGACCAGGATATTCTGCCGATGTGGGTCGCCGATACCGACTTCCACGCCCCCGGCCCGGTGGTCGAGGCGCTGCAGGAGCGGGTTGAGCATGGCGTGTTCGGCTACACCAATCCACCGCAGGAGCTGATCGATGTGGTGATCGAGCGCCTGGCAAGCCTGTACGACTGGAAGATTGATCCCGATTGGCTGGTCTGGCTGCCTGGGTTGGTCTGCGGTCTGCACCTGGCCTGTCGCAGTGTCGGTGAACGCGGCAGCTCGGTGATCTCACCGACGCCGGTCTACCCGCCGTTTACCAGCGCCCCGGGATTTTCCGAGCGTCGCCTGATCCAACTGCCGCTGGTGAAACAGGGCCAGCGCTCGGTGATCGACTTCGATCAGCTGGAAGCCTCGATCGAACCGGACACCCGTTTGATCCTGTTCTGCAACCCCCACAACCCGGGTGGTGCGGTTTATCGTCGCGAAGAGCTGCAACGACTGAACGAGATCTGCCAGCGCCACCACCTGGTCCTCTGCTCTGACGAGATCCACTGCGACCTGATTCTGGAGCCGGGGGTCGAGCATATTCCTGCCGCCTCCCTAAGTGCCGAGGCCGAGGCCCGCACCATCACGCTGATGGCACCGAGCAAGACCTTCAATATTGCCGGCCTGGGCTGTTCATTGGCGATCATTTCCGATCCCAAGTTGCGCCAGGCGTTTCGACGTACCCGACGGGGGATCGTGCCGGACGTCAACCTGCTCGGTTACACCGCCACTCTGGCGGCATTCCGTGACGGCGACGACTGGAACCGGCAGCAATGCGACTACCTTCGCAGCCACCGCGATTACCTGCTGCGCGAGATCAATGCGATCGAGGGATTGAGCCTGGCACCGTTCGAAGCCACCTACCTGGCCTGGATCGACGTGTCCGCGCTGGGGCTGGAAAACCCGCCGGCATTCTTTGAAGCCGCCGGTGTCGGGCTCTCCCCCGGTGCCGACTTCGGCGATAAGAATTACATGCGGATGAATTTCGGTTGTACCCGCGAACTGCTCGAAGAAGCGGTGCGTCGGATCCGCGTGGCCGTGGAGACACACCGGGATACGCAGCAGTCATCCTGAGACCGATCCTAAGCAGTGACTTAAATCAAAGGAGTGGCGCCGATCGCTGGCTAGCAGCGGAATGACTACATACACTGAGAGTCGTCCCGCAAGCCGGGTATTCCGTAACCAACTGAATCGGTGGGCGTGTTATGCCAGCAACCAGTGCCACTCAAGCCAGCAATCCCAACCAGCGCCGCGATCGCTGGATTCTGGCGTTGCTGGTTCTAGCATTAGTGTTGATGGCCGTCTCCGGCCTGGCCTATAGCAAACGCGACCTGCTGCAACAGCACCTGTTTGGCAGCGAATCCAGCCCCCAACCCCAGGTTCAGCTGACAAAGCTACAGCAGCAGTGTCAGGACAAACTGGTTCAATACCTCGCCCAGGGCGGTATCGATATTGAAGCTCAGATCAACTTCGGCGATATGCAGGGCTGCGACTTCAGTACCGAGAAAGAGCGCGCCGAGCAGAATCAGCGACGCGCCGGCAGCACCGCCAGCCTGCGAATCCAGTAAGTCCGCTTCTGCCCCACTTCTCCCTATCAGGCAATCGCTAGCGGAAACGCAATCACCTGCTCGATCCGTTCCGCACCCAGCTTCAGCATCAACAACCGATCCACCCCCAACGCGACACCGGCACACTCCGGCATCCCGGCCTGCAACGCCGCCACCAGCCGTTGATCGGTGGGGTGGCAGGGATAATCCAGCTGCTGGCGACGCGCCAAATCCTGCTCGAACCGCCGTGCCTGCTCGTCGGCATCGGTCAGTTCGAAGTAGCCGTTGGCCAGTTCTATCCCGTTGACGAACAGTTCAAAACGCTTGGCCACCGACTGCCCCTGCTCATCTTGATCAACCCGCGCCAAAGCCGCCTGACTGGCGGGATAGTCGTACACGAACGTCGGCTTGATCAGCGTCGGTTCCAGCTCATGGGAGATCAACAGGTTGAGGAAGTCGTCTCGATCCTCGCTATCCAGTGCCAGATCCAAACGCTGCTTCACCTGCTGGCGCAGCACCGCCAGCTCGACCCGGTGCGGATCAAATCCGAGCTGGCGTTCAAACAGTTCTCGATAACTGAGACGTTCAATCGGACCGCAACTCAGTACCCCGTCCACCAACGCTTCAATCTCATCCATCAACTGCCGGTCATCGAAGCCGGGGCGGTACCACTCCAGCATGCAGAACTCGGGATTGTGGCGAGAGCCGGTTTCGGTGTCCCGAAAGGTTTTTGCCAGCTGATAGATCGGCCCGCTGCCCGCCGCCAACAACCGCTTCATCGCGTATTCCGGCGAGGTCTGTAGAAACAACGGCTGCGAGTGCTCGGCACCAAGGTCGGAATAACTGCTGATCATCGGCACCAGGTAGGGGTCGGATACCGCCGCCTGTGACAGCACCGGGGTGTCCACCTCCAGCACCGCTCGCTCGGCGAAGAAGCTTCGGATCTGGGCGTACAACTCGGCGCGAGCCTGGAGCGCCTCCAGCGAGGCGGTGGGTTGCCATTGCATCAAAGTTTTCCTCGGTCACGGCCAGTTTGTTTGGCCCTTACAGGGTGTTGCCTTACACCCAACGATTTCGCCTGATGGCGCCTTAAGGATATGCGCCGCCATATCCTTAAGAATCCTAGGCGGCCCCTGCGAAAACGCCCTGCGGGTACGCGCCTTCGGCGCTATAAACCCCGGCCTGAGGCGGGCCGAAGGGGCATCCATGCCCCTGCGCCCCGTCGCGTCGTCCATGACGCGACCCTTAAGGGCCTGTTTCAGTCCGGAGTTTATCGCTTTCGAAGGGAGTCGGGGTGCAAGCCGTCATTGCAGTCGTGGAGTCGAAGACCTGTCATTGCTGCCGGTGAGCACGTAAGCGGAATTCGGATCAGGCCCTCTTTTTAAAAGAGGGGCGAGGCAGGGACGCCGAGCCGCAGCGTCGGGGCAGGAGCCCCGTTGCTGCGCCCCGAATTTTGCTTGCGCGCGCAGCGAACCCGTCAGGGCGGCAGCAGGCGGCCGGCACCGAAAGCGTTTTTTGCTTCGTTTTTGTCGCGATTGACAAAAATGAAGGCGCCCGGTGGGGCGCAATAGGGAGCTAATACAACAACTGTTAGTGCAGGAAAACGCCCAACACCCTCTTGGCACCAGCAAAGAAAGCCACAAAAAAGGCCGACCCAAGGTCGACCTTTGATCTTCTTCGAAAACGCTTACTTGGCGCGGCTGACGTACTCACCGTTACGGGTATCGATCTTCAGCACTTCACCCTGGTTGATGAACAGCGGTACCTGAACCACGGCACCGGTGCTCAGGGTTGCCGGCTTGGATCCACCCTGGGCGGTATCACCCTTCAGGCCCGGATCGGTCTCAACCACTTCCAGCTCAACAAAGTTAGGTACGGCAACCGCCAGCGGCGCGTTGTTGTACAGGGTCACAACGCAGACATCCTGCTCTTTCAGCCACTTGGTGCAGTCACCCACAGCGTTGGCATCGGCACCGAACTGCTCGAAGGAACCGTCGGTCATCATGAAGTGCCAGAATTCACCGTCGGTGTAGAGGTACTCCATGTCGCGTTCCATCACGTCGGCGCCTTCCAGGGATTCACCGGACTTGAAGGTACGTTCCCAGATGCGACCGGACTTGAGGTTACGCATCTTAACGCGGGTAAAGGCCTGGCCCTTGCCCGGCTTAACGAAATCAACGTCGACCATGGAGCAGGGCTCACCATCGACCATCACTTTAAGACCTGACTTGAATTCGTTGGTAGAATAGTTCGCCATTTTTCCTCACCAAACCTAGCTGTAACGCTCCGCCGGACTTTGCCGGACGGGGCCAAAAAAAGAGCCAATGATACAACGAACCGGCGTCACTGTGCAGACTGATTCTCCGATCGAGACAATTCAACTCGACAAATCCTGGCAACAACTGCTGAGCGAAGCGATCAGTGAGCCCGAACAACTGCTGCGACGACTGCAGTTACCGGACTCGATGCTGCCCGCCATGCAGGCTGCCAGCGAGGATTTCGCCCTGCGGGTGCCGGAACCGTTTCTGAAACTGATCGAACCCGGCACCCCCCGGGATCCGCTATTGCTGCAGGTTCTGCCCCAGGCCCGTGAGCTCGACCAACGCCCCGGTTATGTCGCCGATCCGCTGGCCGAGCAAAGCAGCAACCCCGACGCCGGCATCATTCACAAGTACCACGGCCGGCTGCTATTGGTGATCAGTGGTGGCTGTGCCATCAACTGCCGCTACTGCTTCCGACGTCATTTCCCCTATCAGGACAACCAACTCAGTGGCGCCCAATGGCAAGCCGTGCTGGATTACCTGAACGAGCACCCGGAGGTCGAGGAGGTTATTTTCAGCGGCGGTGATCCACTGGCGACCCCCGATAGCCGACTGATCCGACTGATCGACGATCTCGAACAGCTGCCGCAGCTGAAACGGGTTCGGATCCATACCCGCCTACCGGTGGCGATTCCGCAGCGGTTGACCGACGCCCTGCGCCAGCGCCTGAGCCAATCCCGTCTCCAGGCCGTGATGGTGCTACACCTGAACCACCCCAACGAGATCGGCGATGAGCTCAAACAGTGGCTGCAACCCTGGCGCAACAGCGGCATCACCCTGTTGAACCAGAGCGTACTACTCGAGGGCGTCAACGACTGTACCGAGGTGTTGATCGAGCTGTCCGAGCGGCTGTTTGCCGAAGGTATCCTGCCCTACTATGTGCACCTGCTCGATCCGGTGGCGGGCTCGGCCCACTTCGATATGGATGAGCAGCAGGCCCGCCAACTGGTCGGTGCCATGGCCGCCAAGTTACCCGGCTATCTGGTTCCCAAGCTGACCCGCGAACAACCCGGCGCCAGCGCCAAAGTCCAACTGACACCGGAGTTGCCCGACAAAAGCTGAGGCTCGCACCTTGAAAAGCCTACGACTTTAGTCAAACTGAATCGGTAGAGAAGGCGTCTGTGAACAAACCCTAGCAGGACTTATTCACAGACTCCCCACTACAAACGGAGGTGACCCATGAAGCTCTACGGATTCGCGATCAGCAATTTCTACAACATCGTTAAACTCGGGTTGTTGGAAAAGCAGTTCGAGTTTGAAGAGATTCCCACCCCACCCTCCAACCAGGCCGAACTGCTGGCCCACAGCCCGATGGGCAAGATCCCATTCTTCCAGCACGGCAACTGTTTCCTGTCCGAGTCCCAGGCGATTCTGTTCTATCTGGAGCTGCTCAAGCCCAACCCCCGCCTCTACCCGGTCGAACCCGAGCGCGGCGCCCGAGCCCAGCAGATTCACCAGTTTATCGATCTCTATGTTGACCCCGAAGCCCGCACGCTGCTGAAAGCGATGCGCAATCCCGAACAGGTCGACGATGCCCGGATCAACGCCAGCTGCGAGCGACTGGTCTACAACATCCAGGCACTGAGCCAACTGGTTGAATTCGCACCCTTTATCGCCGGTGAAAAGCTCAGTCACGCCGACCTGGCCGCATTTATGACCTTCAACTTCGCGCAATCGATGATGGGCCGCTTCAGCGATCAGGATCCGCTGGCGCGCTTGCCCGGGGTCGGCGCCTACATGGGCATGATGGAACAGCGTGATAGTTGCCAGCGGGTTCTGGCCGACCAACAGCAGGCGCTGGCCAGCCTGGGATAACCCCGGCACCTGCAGCCCCCTCGAAACCGCCTTGGTGAACGATGCGGCTTAGGCTACCATCGGGCTTCTTTTCATTGCAGGAAGCGACGATGCGCAAACCCATACTAGTTCTGGCCACAGCGGCCCTGCTGCTGAGCGGCTGTACCCAGGAAACTCAGAACAAACTCGGCCGGGCAGTCCAGAACTGGACCGGCACCGACGGAGTGCTGGAGGTCTATGCCGGAGAGAAGGTGGTCAAACGCTTCTTGAAGATCGACAAGATCTCGACCGCCATGGGCACCAGCGACAGTTCGCCCCGTCCCTACCGTTTCGGCTACGGGGTCCTCGATGCCAATCTCAACGGCGTCAAAGATGCCGGTGAGAAGAAGGTCTATTTCGAATTCAGCGACTACTCCACTCCGTACGTGTTCTACGAGCAGCCTAAGTGAGCACGCCGCTTTCACTGCTGCTAGTGGCCGCACTCGGTGGGATCGCCATCACCGTCCAGGGCCAGTTGATGGGCGTCATGGACAGGCAGCTGGGAACCCTGGAAAGTGTGTTCCTGACCTATGTGATCGGCGCGGCCTGTATCGCGTTGGTGATGCTGGTCTACCGGGGCGGTAATCTGGGGCAGTGGCAGCAGCTCCCCTGGTGGACACTGACCGCGGGGCTGGTCGGCTTGGTGATCGTCGGGTCGATCGGCTACAGCGTGTCACGCCTCGGGGTGGTCAGCGCCTTTATCCTGATCACCGCCGCGCAATTTATCGCCGCCGCGCTGATCGATCAGTTCGGTTGGTTTGGTGCAGAGGTGCGGCCGATCGACAGCAGCAAATTACTCGGCATCGGAGCCATGATGCTGGGGGTCTGGCTGACCTTGAAATAGGTCAACAGCCTCTCGACTAATGCAGTAAGGAGTCAACGCGATGCAAGCCTTTTGTCGCTGGCTAGCCAAGAAACTGGGGTGGACCCTGGTCGACAATATCCCTGATGAAAAATGCTATGTGGTGATCGGCTATCCGCACACCAGCAACTGGGACTTCATGCTGGCGATGCTGTTCAAGTTCGCCGTGGGGTTTCAGTTTAACTGGATCGCCAAACACACCCTGTTCTTCTGGCCGCTGGGCATTCTGATGCGGGCACTGGGCGGCATCGGCGTTGACCGGGCCCGCACCAAAGGCTTTATCGGTGAGCTGGCGCGCGCCTTTCAAGAGCATGAGCGCATGGTGCTGGTGATCACCCCAGAAGGTACTCGGGGCCATACCGATTGCTGGCGCTCCGGCTTCTACCACCTGGCCCTCAGCGCCGAGGTACCGGTGGTGCTGGGCTTTGTCTGCTTCACCACCAAGCGCATCGGGCTGGGTCCGATGATTCACCTGACCGGTGACGAAGAAACCGACCTGGCGAAAATCCGCGAATTCTACGCCGACAAGATCGGACTCTACCCGGAGCTGGAGGGCGAGATCTGTTTCAGATCCCGCCCGCAACCCAGCAACCAGGCTGAGACTAAATCAGACTGACGCCAATTCAGGCGGATTCCAGGCCGGCAAAGGCGTCGCGGGTCAGATTCTCCGGCGCCTGCTCGGTTATCCGCAGGTTGTCCTCGATTCGAATCCCACCAAACGGACGCAGCTTCTCCACTACCGCCCAGTCAACCAGCTTCGACTCAGCCCGGTTAGCCAGCTCAACCAACAACGGCTCGATAAAGTAGAGTCCAGGCTCGATCGTCAGCACCATCCCCGGCTGCAACTCGCGGGTCAGCCGCAGGAACGGATGCTCCGGCGGAGGCGCCAGCTCGGTGCCCTTGGCATCACTGACCCGGCCAGCGCTGTCGTGCACCAGTGTGCCGAGCAGGTGTCCCAGTCCGTGGGGCATAAAGGTCCGGGTAATTCCTTTCTCCAACGCCGCCTCGGCGGAGCAACGAACCAGCTTCGACTCAACCAGCACCTGTGCCAGCATTTCGTGACAACGGCGATTCAGTTCGACAAAACTGGCCCCGGCCACCGACTGTTCGCACAGCTTTAGCTGCAGCTGTTCCATCTGTTTCAGTAGCGCGTTGAACGCCACACTGCCGGCCGAACCGGCGGGATAGGCCCAGGTACGGGTGATATCGCTGGCGTAACCATTCACCTGAGCCCCGGCATCGAGCAGGAAACTGTGGATTTTTTCCGGCGCCATGCGCTGTTGGTGCTGGTAGTGCAACACCGCCGCGTTCTCGTTCAGCGCCACGATATTGCCGTAGGGTAGCTCGCACTCGCGTTGGCCGGTGACGGCCAGATAGGCCAGATTAATACCGAATTCGCTATAACCTTCGAGGAAGGCTTCTCGGGCAGCCAGATGACCGCTGACCGCAATCTGAGACGCTTGGCGCAGGCTGGCCAGCTCGTAGTCGGTTTTGATCGAACTGGCCCAGTCCAGGACATGCAGCAACGTCTCGGGGTTACAGTGCTGAAGCCCCCAGCCGGCGGCCATGGCGGTTTCCTCACCGATAAAGGCGCTGCTGGCCGGGTCGGTCAGCGCCTGGCCGATCTGCCCGGCGCGCTCGATCTCAACGATCTCAAACGAGTCGACCCAGAACCCCTCCGGCTCACCGGCACTCTGATGCCAGAAATCACTGGGATTGGGGTAAAACAGCTTGGGCTTTGAGCCCGGCTCGATCAGAACCGCGCTGTCGGCCAGAAACGGTAACGGCAGCAGCCGGCGGAAATAGGGATTGGCGTGGAACGGGTAAACATGATCGTCCTTAAACAGGACCTTGTCGGTGCCACTGAAGATCAGCAAGCGCTCGCAGCCGGACAGCGGCAACGCCGCCTCAATCTGCGCCAACTGCCGGGCCAGATGATCAGCGTATAGTTCGCTCCAGGCGGGTTGATTGGGGCTCGCAGCAGCATCGGAATGCATAGACTTTACTCCGGCAAGTGGATGAATAATTCAGGTTGATGCGGCGGACTAGCCGCGGACAATTTTCAGTGTCGGTGAGGCTTGCGTCAGAACCCGCTGCCAAAGCTTCTCCAGCTGCGGCGACAGGTTGCTGCGCGAGCGGTACAGACGTAGCTCCAGGTCGATCGCCCAGCTGTCATCACCGGCGGCAACCAAGCCCTGATCACCCCCCTGCAGCAGCAGCCGTTGGGGCAGCCAGCCAACACCGTAACCCTGGCTGATCATCGCCTTGACGCTGATCGCCTGGGAGTTCTGATTCACCTGCAGCAGATGGGGCAACTGCTCCACCTTGCGCAGATGATCGGCAATGACTGGATACAGGAAGGTACTGTCGTTGTAGCCGATGTATGGCAACGGCGCGGCATCGAAACCGGGCAACCGGAATCGGGGCTGGCCCTGCTCATCGACGGCGGTCACCGGCATCAGCCGTTCGTGGTCGATGGTCTGGTATTGAAAATCACGCCCTTCCAGCGGTCGCAGAAAATCGATCGACGGGTGCCAATAACAGAGCACCAGATCGCACTCCCCCTGCTCCAATGCCTGACAGAAATCAGCACCGATCCAGGAGGTCGAATTGAGATTCAGGCTCAGGTCAATCTCATCGCTGAACTGCGCCACCCAGTCGGGATAGAAGCTCAGATAGAGGGTCTGATTGGTGGCAAAGCGCAGCTTTTCGGCTTCGGCCCGCTCCAGATCCAGACACTGTTCGCGCGCTTCGCGCAGATCGCGACTGATCCGCTCCGAAGCCTCCAGAAACAGTTTTCCAGCCGGGGTCAGGCTCAGCGGCAGGGTGTTGCGGTCGATCAGCATCACCCCGATCTCGTCCTCCAGCATCTTGATCCGCCGGCTGAAGGTCGGTTGCGTCACGTTCTGCTCTTCGGCAGCCCGGGAAAAATGCCGGGTCCGAGCCAAAACGCGAAAATCTTCCAACCACTTCAGATCCATGGGACAACAACTCTGCCACTGTTCAACAGTATGACCATAGCACCACAGCGAGTGCAGCAGCCAGCACCGAATTTATCAGCGCCTCGGCGATACTGTGAAATGTTAGAGGCGCCCCTCTTCGATCCCGTGGCAGGCCACCTTGGAACCATCATCGCAGGCGATCAGTTCCGGAATCTCGACCTTGCAGCGCTCGTTCGCGTGGGGACAGCGTCCGTGGAACACGCAGCCGCTGGGCAGGTTCACCGGGGTCGGCACCTCACCCTGCAGCCGGATATGGCTCGGAGCATTATCTTCCAACCGCGGAATCGCACTCAGCAGCGCCTGGGTGTAGGGATGCTTGGGCGTGTCAAACAGCGTCTTGGTTGGCGCCAGCTCGCACAGCGTACCCAGGTACATCACCGCCACCCGGGTGCCGAAGTGCTCCACCACCGACAGATCGTGGGTGATAAACAGGTAGGTCAGGTTGTGCTCTTCCTGGGCCTTCATCATCAGGTTCAGCACCTGGGCCTGGATCGACACGTCCAGCGCCGAAATCGGCTCGTCCGCCACCACGAATTCCGGGTCCAGGGTCAGGGCCCGGGCGATGGAGATCCGCTGGCGCTGACCACCGGAGAACTCGTGCGGGAAACGCACACCCCAGCTCGGGTCGATACCAACATCGAACATCACTTCCTTGACCTTGTCGGCCACCTCGGTGTTGCTCATCTGCGGGTTGTGGAAGCGAACCGGCTCTTCCAGGGTCTGGTTAATGGTCTTGCGCGGATTCAGCGACGCATAGGGGTTCTGGAAGATCATCTGCATCTTTTGCCGATAGGGCAGCAGCGCCCGATCGGACAGCGAGTCGATGCGATCGCCCTTGTAGTGGATCGAGCCACCGCTGGGCTTGAGCAGGCCCATCACGGTGCGGGCCACGGTCGACTTGCCGCAGCCGGACTCGCCGACCACGCAGAGTGCTTCACCCGGCATCACGTCGAAGCTGACGCCATTGATGGCGTGAACATGCTCCTGCTTGCGGACGATCTTGCCGCCATCGAACTTCAGCTGGTCGAGAAAGTCGCCGGAGATATTGAAGCGTTTGTACAGATCCTTGATCTGCAAGATAGGTTGGGCGGCGTTCATTTCACTTCCTCGCTGCTGTCGACTGGCTGCACGGTTTCCGGATTCTGCTTCATTGCCCGCACCATATGGCAGGCCACCGAGCATCCGCCGGAACGGGTGAATTCGGGCAGACGGGTCTTACACTCATCCATCACGAAATCGCAGCGGGGGTTGAACGCGCAGCCGCTGGGAATTGCCTGCAGCGACGGCATCGAACCGGGGATCTGATTCAAACGCTGACCCGGCACGGTCTGCTGCGGCAGCGCGTTGATCAGTCCCTGGGTGTAGGGATGCTGAGCATCGTTGATGATCTCTTTGGTCGGGCCCTGCTCGATGATCCGACCGGCGTACATCACGATCGCCTTCTGGGTGATCTGCGACACCACCCCCAGATCGTGGGTAATCAGAATCAGACCGACATTGTTGGATTCGCACAGATTTAGCAGCAGCTCCATGATCTCGGCCTGGATGGTCACATCCAACGCCGTGGTCGGCTCATCGGCAATGATCAGCACCGGATCGAGCAGCAGCGCGATCGCGATGATGATCCGCTGACGCATGCCGCCGGACAGCTCATGGGGGTACTGATCGATGCGTTTTTCCGGCGACGGAATCTGTACCTGGCGCAGTTTCTCGATCGCAATCGCACGGGCATCGGCGGTGCTGATCTTCCGGTGCGCCTGCAGGCACTCGACCATCTGCTGACCCAGGGTCAGCACCGGGTTCAGCGTCATCATCGGATCCTGGAAGATCATCGCGATGCGGTTACCACGAATGCTGCGCA
The DNA here is from genome assembly GCF_965230735.1 of Motiliproteus sp. Classification (GTDB taxonomy): domain Bacteria; phylum Pseudomonadota; class Gammaproteobacteria; order Pseudomonadales; family Balneatricaceae; genus Motiliproteus. The sequence continues at coordinate 1,632,016 of NZ_OZ246016.1, read as the reverse complement.
TCTGCTTATCGCTCATCGAGGCCAGGTTCTGGCCTTCGAACAGGATCTCGCCATCGGTGATTTCGCCGGGACGGCTGATCAGGTTCAGGATCGAGAACGCTGCCACTGATTTACCGGCGCCGGATTCACCCACAATCCCGACCCGCTCACCGCGCTCGACGGTAAAGCTGACATTACGCAGCGCCTTGACCGCCCCCTGACGCAGTCCGAAGCTGACTTCGAGGTTGTTGACTTCGAGTAGTGCCATCGTCGTTTACCCCTTGTACAGTTTCGCCGGATATGAAGGGCAGGACATCGCGCAGCCCACAAACACAGGGTTTATCAAATTCATCAGACTCACCCCTTGTACAGTTTCGGATTGAGAACATCGCGCAACCAGTCGCCGAGCAGGTTCATCACCAGCACCAGCACCACCAGCACGATCCCCGGAATTACCGTGATCCACCAGGAGCCGCTGAAGATGTACTCGAAGCCACTGGAAATCAGCGAGCCGAGTGACGGCTGCGACACCGGCATCCCCAGACCGAGGAAGCTCAGCGAGGCTTCCGAGATGATCGCGTTGGCCACCTGCACGGTCGAGATAACCAGAATCGGCGACAGGGTATTGGGCAGAATATGGCGCCACATGATGCGCGAGCTCTTGAAGCCCATTACCCGGGCGGCATCGACATATTCCTTGTGTTTCTCGGCCAACACCGAGGCCCGCACGGTTCGAGCGTACTGGGGCCACTCGGCGATGCCGATCACCAATATCAGCATAAAGATCGCCAGGTCGGCATAGAGTTCGGCGCCGAAGGCGGCCTGGAACACCGCCAGCACGACGATCGCCACCATCATGGTGGAGAACGACAGCTGGATATCGGCCAGCCGCATCAGGAAGCTGTCGATACGACCACCGAAGTAACCGGCGGTCAGGCCGATCATCACACCGAGGAACATCTGCAGCATCACCGCGCAGATCCCGATCATCAGCGAGATCCGGGTGCCGTACAGCATGGTGCTGAGCATATCCCGGCCCTGGGCGTCGGTGCCCAGCGCAAAGCGCTCATCGGCTTCCTCCTGCCAGGCCGGCGGGATCTCCGAGTCCATGATATCGATCGCGGCCGGATCGTAGGGGTTGTAGGGCGCAATCAGCGGCGCCAACAACGCCGCCAACAGATAGAGTACGAAGATGGTAAAACTGACCATCGCCAACTTGTCACGGCTGAAGCTGTGAACCAGTTGGCTGTCCTTGAAACGCTGCCAGCGGCTCGGCGCGGCAGCCGGGGCCAAAACGTCGCTGCTCATGACTTGCCTCCCGCCAGTTTGACGGTCGGATTAACCAGACCGTAGATCAGATCCACCAGGGTGTTGGTGATCACAAAGATTGCGCCGACGACGATCAGGTACGCCACGATCAGCGGCGTGTCGACCCGATTCACCGCTTCCAGGAACAGGAAGCCCATGCCCGGCCATTGGAAAACCGTCTCGGTCAAAATGGTGTAGGCCACCATGGTGCCGATCTGCACCCCGCCGACGGTGATAACCGGCAGCATGGTGTTCTTCAGCGCGTGGAGGAAGTAGATCCGCTTCAACGGCAGGCCCTTGGCCTTGGCGAACTTGATGTACTCGGATTCGAGCACCTCCATCATCTCGGCCCGAATCAGACGGATAAACAGCGGCAGCATGATCGAAGCCAGCGACACGCAGGGCAACAACAGGTGCAGCAGACCGTCGACGGTGAAGAAACCGGTTTCCCAGCTGCCGAACACCGGCACCGTCTCACCGCGTCCGTAGGAGGGCAGCCAGGCCAGCTCCACCGCAAACAGGTAGATCAGCATGATCGCGGTCAGGAACACCGGAATCGAAATCCCGACGATACTGAGTCCCATCACCGTCTTCGATAACAAACTGCGGGGATTGATCGCCGAGTAGACCCCCAACGGCACCGACAGGCAGACGATGATCAGGGTGGCGCCGAACACCAGTTCCAGCGTCGCCGGCAGCTTTTTCAGGATTACATCCAGCGCCGGTTCCTTGAAGAAATAGGAGGTTCCCAGGTCACCCTCGAGCGCCTTGCCGGCAAAACGCAGGTATTGGGTCAGGAAGGGGTCGTTTAATCCCAGTTCGTCGCGTAGTTGCTGTCGCTCCTGTTCGGACACCGACTGACCCACCAGCTCACGCAGCGGGTCACCCAAGTTGTCCTGAATCGAGAAGCTGAGCAGGCTGATGACGAACATCACAATCATCGCCTGAATCAGGCGACGGATCACAAAGGCGATCATAGCGGTCAACTCTTACAGATTGGTGCGCAGTGAGACAGCCCCACGGCCGCCGATACAACAGCCTTTCCGAGCGCAGCGCTACCGTTTTATAAAAATGTTTAAGCGCTGGGAAAGACTGCTGACGCCCTACCCCGTGAGTGTTGGGCAAGGCGACAGCAAGGCCGATGGACGGGAGACGAGCCACCCATCAGCCGGGTTTGGTGGCGATTACTCGACCACCAGGTCCCCCAGGTAGGGGAAGTTCATCACGTTCAGAACCGGAGCTGCCTTCACTTTCTTGTTGGCGGCCCATGCCAGGTTCTGCCAGTGCAGCGGCACGAAAGCGGCTTCGTCGTACAGGATCTGCTCGACTTCCTGCAGCATCGCAGCACGCTTGGCCGGATCGGTTTCGCTGCCGCTCATCTTGACCAGCTCGTCAACCTTCGGGTTGCAGTAGTTACCGCTGTTGTACTGGCCGGCACCGGTGTCGGCGTTCGGGCAAGCGGCGAGGAACTCGGTGAAGTTGGCGGAATCTTCGGTATCCGCGTGCCAGCCGATCATCATCATGTCAGCCGCGCGCTTATCGAACTCCGGCCAGTACTGCGCCTTCGGCATGGTCTTCAGGTCAACCTTGATGTTGATCTTGGACAGCATCGAAGCCACCGCCTGGGCGATCTTGGCGTCGTTCACGTAACGGTTGTTAGGCGCCATCATGGTGATGGAGAAGCCCTTCTCGTAACCGGCTTCCTTCATCAGCTGCTTGGCTTTCTTCAGGTCGTAGCGCGGCTTCAGGCTGTCCTTGTAACCGGCGTAGCCGACCGGACCCTGCTGAGCGCCCGCCGTGGCGAAGCCCTTCATGATCTTCTTGACGATACCTTCGTTGTTGATCGCGTGAACGATCGCCTGACGAACGCGAACGTCTTTGAACTCGTCACGACGCTCCTGGTTCATCTGGAAGGTGATGATACGGGTGCCCGGCATGGTGACCAGGTCGACCTTGCCGTTGCCGTTGATACGCTTGTGGTCGGTCGGCGGAACCGGCGCGATGAAGTCAACATCACCGGACAGCAGCGCGGCAACACGGGTCGGCGCTTCTTTGATCGGAGTCAGGACGATCTTGTCGACGTTACCCGGCGAGTTGCTGTCCCAGTAGTCGGCAAAGCGGGTCATCTCGACCTTAACGCCCTGCTCACGGCTGGAAACGATGTACGGACCGGTACCGGAAACGTTGGTGGAAGCGAAGGAGTTACCGTGCTTAACCAACTGGTCTTTCGGGTTACCGTTGGCATCTTCACCGGTGTAGAACTTGGAGTCCATCGGGAAGATGTAGGTGGCCGAGTGCAGTACCAGCGGGAACGGCTCTTTGGTGATCAGATCGAAAGTCAGATCATCAACAACCTTGACGCCTTCAAACGGCGCGAAGATACCCTTGAAGTCCGGGCTGCTCTGCAGACGCTCGAAGGTCCAGCGCACGTCTTCGGCACTCAGGCTGTTGCCGGAGTGGAACTTAACCCCGGAGCGCAGCTTGAAGCGCACGGTTTTGTCGTCGATCCGCTCCCAGGACTCGGCCAGACGACCGTCGAAGCCCAGGTCGTTGTTCCAGCGAACCAGCGGGTCAAAGTTCAGGTGCGATTGCTGCAGGGTGCCGCCGGAAAGCTGCTCGTGCGGATCCAGCGATACCGGGTCGGCATCGTAGGCCATCTTCAGCGTGGCAGCGTGGGCGCTCAGCGAAAGACCCAGCGTCAGGGCGGCGCCGGCCATCAGGTTGCTAATTTTCTTCATCGTTCCATCCGTTTATGGTTGTTGTTATCAACGCACCGCCGACAGCCGACCTGGCTTTCGGCGGTTTCGATAGAGCTATCGTGTTGAAAATACCGAATCAGAGCCTAGGTCAACGGCTATGACCCCACAATCGAAATGTTAAAGGGCGCTGATACAGGAAACGCATAGCCCCCGCTGTCAGGGCATTTGCGCGGAACAAACAAGTTAAATATTTTTGACAATTACTTTACAGATCGACCGATTTCGGTACCGATCAGGCGCTTTTTACCGCACAGTTCACCAATATTGATTCACCCGATATTGATCGATATCAGTCTGCATCCTTGCGCCGTTAGCACCCCAAAACCATACTCTAATCAGCGTTATTGCCGTTCCGGCCCGCTATTTCGGAACATCAGCATCGGGATATCACCTTGTTGGGCGCAGTTCGCCATGGCAGAGATCAGCAGCTACTTTGACTCGCACGACCAGACCCTGACGATCTTGGTCAGCGGTCCGGCTCAGGCCGGGGATTTCGTCACCACCATCCGCCACCACTACCAGCAGAGCGGTTGCCAACTGGTGATCTGGGATCTGTGCGATGCCGATCTGCGATTGATCGACACCGCCGATCTAGAGCAGATCATGCTGGCGGCCCGTCAGTGCAGTCCGCACCGCCCCAGCGCTCCGACTCTATTTATCGGCAATCATCCCTTTATCTACGGCATGTTGCGGATGTACACCCAGCAGGCCAGAACCACCCGTATCGGTGCCCCCATCGAAGCCTTCCGCAATTGGGATCAATTAAATCAATGGCTTGAAAATGAAGAGCTGCCAACCCGCTCACGTCCCTCAAGTCTGCTCGATTCCTGCCGCTAAAAAACCTTACCCCTTATGAAAAACCGGGCCTGTCGGAAAGTGCCCAAGCGAGTCACTGATGCGTATCGAATCCAGCCAGGTCAACCTCCAGGCCGAGCACCGTGCCGATCAACAACTGCATGAACGCGAATCCCTGCGTCTGTTTCAGGTCGACGAAGACGGACAGATCACCCGCTCGGTCGAGTTGAGCAGTGAAAGCCGACGGCGGCTGTCACTGGAGATGAGCCAGCAGCAGGCGACGGCTAATAACCGCCCCGGTCAGCAGTTGCCGGCCGAACTGGGCACCCTGGCCCCGGATGAGACTCAGGCTAACGTGCCGATCCCGCTGCTTTCGTCTCCGACAGCGAACATCGAAACTGATCAGGACGAACCCTACAAACCTGAACTGTCGCCGCGTCTGAAGCTAATTAAAGCGCTGCTGGAACAACTGACCGGCCGCGAGATCAACCTGAGCCAGCCGGACCTGAATACCGACCCGAACCAAGCCGCCGCCGACGTCAGTGCTGGCGCCGAGACCGGCGTCGACACTCTGCCTCAGGCCGGGATGCGCTACGAATACGAGCGCACCTACATCGAATCGGAACAGACCGAGTTTCAGGCCGAGGGGAAGGTCCGCACCAGCGATGGTCGTGAGATCGACTTCGCCCTGGATCTGAACATGTCGCGCGAATATATCGAGCACGACCGGGTCCTGATCGAATCCGGCGCCAAGCTGAAGGACCCGCTGGTCATCAACCTCGATGCCCAGGCCGCCGAGCTGCGTGCCGACACGTTTGAGTTCGATATCGACGCCGACGGCCAGCTCGACGAGATCCATCAACTGGCCAGCCATAGCGGCATGCTGGCGCTGGATAAGAACGGCGACGGCATCATCAACGACGGCCGCGAACTGTTCGGCGCCCTCAGCGGCAACGGCTTTGCCGATCTGGCCGCCTATGACGACGACAACAACGGCTGGATCGACGAAGCCGACGACGTCTACGACCAACTTCGGGTCTGGATCAAACAGGACAACGGCGACGAGCAACTGCTCAGCCTCAACGAACTGCAGGTCGGCGCCCTCTATCTGGGTGCCACCGACACCCCGTTCGAGCTGAAAAACAGCAGTAATGAACTGCAAGGGAAAATCCGCGCCACCGGGGTTTATCTCTCCGAGAACGGCCAAGCCGGCACCCTACAGCAGATCGACCTAGTGACCTGATAACTCATGGTTTTCTTTGGCCGTTGAGTATGAAACACTCAACGCTACCCAGAGCGATTGTCGGGCTGCCTTAGCCCAACCGCTTAGCAAAGGACTGCAGTAGGGAGATAAGGATATGCAAGGAAACCTCGACCGCGATTTACGCCCCCCCTCGCTAGGATTCACCTTACTCCTTCAATCCGTCCACCTTTCCTGCGACAGAAATCAGCCTATTCTAGAAAAACCACTGTTAAACAAAGGGATAGACGGAGCACTATTAGCATACTTAGATGATAACTGGACATCCCGCTAATAATTATCATGAGGACGCCGTCCTCATAACCTGACTGTTAGATTTTTAAGAGATACCTATGCCTCTACTCAAGGAAGAACGACCTGATCTTTGTAGTGGCATAGTGAATTTGGCCACCTGAATAGAGGTGATAGCATCACCTCTTCAACAACAGGTGATCCAATGACCCGAAAATCTCGACCTAACTTCAGCCCCGAATTCCGTCTCGAATCAGCTCAACTGGTTATCGACCACGGCTACACCATCCGCGAAGCTTGTGAGGCGATGAACGTCAGTCGCTCCTCAATGGAGAAGTGGGTACGTCAACTCAAACAGGAGCGTAGCGGGGACAGTCCGAAAGCCGCGCCGATGACCCCGGAGCAGCGTCGTATAAGGGAGCTAGAGAGACAGCTCAAACGCGCAGAGACGGAGAAAGAGATTCTAAAAAAGGGATTGGCTCTCTTGATGTCAGACGAGCTGAAAAATATTCGATAATTCAGCGTCTTCAAGAGAGCTATCCGATCAAACAGCTGTGCCAGATCTTCGATATTCAGCGCAGCAGTTACAAGTACTGGCGCAGCCAGCCTCGAAGCGATAACCCTTATCGTCGCAAGCTTAAACTGATGGTGCGAGCCGCCCATCAGTTGAGCGGAGGGTCTGCCGGAGCAAGAACAGTGGCCAGCATCGTCACTCAGCGAGGCGTGGCACTCAGCCGTTATGTTGCAAGCAAGCTGATGAAGGAGTTACGCCTCGTGAGCAACCAGCTGCCAAAACATGCGTATAAGCGAGCCGATAAGCTTCATGTGGCAATCCCGAACGCACTAGATCGACAGTTCGTGGTCGGCAAACCTAACCAGGTTTGGTGTGGCGACATCACCTATGTCTGGACTGGAGAGCGTTGGGCTTACCTAGCGGTCGTACTGGATCTTTATGCCCGCAGGCCAGTCGGCTGGGCGCTATCGCTAAAAGCTGATAGCAAGCTGACAAGTAAGGCGTTGATGATGGCGTATGAATCGAGAGGAAGGCCGAAGGATCTGATGTTCCACAGCGACCAAGGTGTTCAATACACCAGCTTGCGGTTCAGGCAGCACCTATGGCGCTACCAGATCCAGCAGAGCATGAGTCGAAGAGGAAACTGTTGGGATAACGCGCCAATGGAACGCTTCTTCCGCAGCCTGAAAACGGAGTGGATACCCGAAACTGGCTACACCTCATTTGCTCAAGCCAAGCAGTCGATTACTGATTACTTGATTGGCTATTACAGCCAGGTCCGGCCGCATCAACACAACGATATGTTGCCGCCGAATATGACAGAGAAAAACTACTGGAATGCGTACAAATCCGTGGCCAGTTTTACTTGACCACTACAACCATTACGACCAACGGGACAATGAGAAGAAGTACCAAACCTTTTCCAAGACCTTTATAACCTTAGGTTGGGGCCTCTTTATTGCGGCCTTTGTCTGGCATCTGATCAGGTGACATATGCAGGCACCGATGCTGATAGCCTTATATCGCGACTCGCTATGTGAGTAACCCCATCATGCACAGAGAACACTGATGATTAGCCTTGAGTTAAAAATCCCACCGGTATTGCTGGTTATTACCTTTGCCATGCTGATGTGGGCGATCTCTTGGCTGTCTCCCGGCATAGCGGTCCCTCTGGCAGCCAGAATCACTGCCTTGTTGGTCTTTACCGCCATCGGAGCGTGTTTCTCTGTATCCGGCGTCTACTGCTTCAACAAGGCCAAGACAACGGTTAACCCTATAACACCGAATGCCGCTTCGGCGCTTGTGACCTCGGGCATCTACCGACACACACGAAACCCCATGTACGTCGGTTTTTTGTTCGCACTGATCGGTTGGGGACTTTTTCTGGCTAATCTCTATGCTCTGGCCTTAACCCTAGGCTTTGTTTGGTATATGAACAGGTTCCAGATTCAGCCAGAAGAACAAGCGCTGGATTCATTATTTGGATCAGATTTCTTGGCTTACAAGCGAGAAGTTCGCAGATGGCTATAGACACACCAAGCCAACAATTTCGGCTAGCCAGTCAGCTTCCTGATCAGGCTACGAGAAAAGCCCCCTTGCTGGTACAAGAATGTTAACCCCCAAAACCTGGATAGGGATGGCATATGCTCGCACTCTCTCTGGTGGTTATTATTCCGATCTTTTTACTGCTGCTGGGGGTTATCTTTGTCAGCTACTGTCTTGTCGGACTGCTGGCCTACCTGCCACTGTTTATCCTGAAAGCGCTCGAATCGAAGCGATCTCACCAGTACAGCCGGGTGGTCCGCACCTCTCTGGCCGCGATCAGTCTGGTAATCGGCTTGCTGATGGCGGCTACGTTGTTCCATTACAGCAAGCCGGCTTATGTGATGACCGCCGACCTCTGGTGTGATATTTCCGGCGCCTTTGATGCGACCGGTAGGGCAATCCGGCAGTGTCATTCGCAGTTTCGATGGCTTGAGCAATAGACCCTATGAAGATCCGTAACTTCCGATCCACCGACAGTGACGAGATCGCCGATCTGTTTCACCGTTCGGTCCAGGCCATCGATGACGCGATCTACACGCCGGCACAAAAACAGGCCTGGGCGCCGCCGACGGATTACGCTAAGTGGCGGGAGCGCTTGCAGCTCAGCCAACCCTTCGTGGCGGTCTCCAACGACCAGATCGTTGGTTTTATTGAGTTGCGCGAAACCGGGTATATCGACTGCTTGTATGTGCATCCGGACCACCAGCATCAGGGGATTGCCACCGCGTTGCTGATCCACCTGTGCCGAGTTGCCCGTCAACAGGGGCTGAAGCGCCTGAGCGTAGACGCCAGCAAGGTCGCACTGCCGTTTTTCGAGCATCATGGTTTTGAGATCGTGGAGGCTCAAGAGCTGATTCGCGATGGCCAACGGCTACAAAACTACTGTATGCGGTCATCCCGACAGAGCCTGATTAAGCTCGCCGATTAAGCGATCTTTACACTTTCTTTACCTTTCCCTTACCCCCCTTTAACCCCGGATCGTTATAGTCCTCCACTCATGGATCGCGAAGATCTGATCGAACAAGTTCTTCAATCGTCAGTACCGAGTTAGGAGACATCATGTCACTGCGCCTCCCCCTATCCGCCTTTGCACTCTGCCTGTTGTTGGCCGGCGCTGCGGCCACGGTTAGCCGTGATGGAGCTTGGCTGTGGATGCTCAAGCCTGGCGCATTTCAAGCCGGGCAGCCGCTGACGGAGCAGCAATTATTGGATGCTGCCTCGGCACTGAGAGATGCAGAGCAGCTGCTGATTCAGTCGATCTCAACGCCGATGGTGTTCTAACCTCAAGCAGACTTCACAGGCCAATCCTTGTCACCGTTCGGCGTTGGCAACAAAAAATCAGGCTTCGGCGTGAAATATTTCCGCCATTTTTGCATCTAATCCCCCAGTTAGTGCGTATAGCTAATAACAACGATCGACACAGGGGTTAAACAATGAAGTTGCTTTCCATTTTTTCCGGCCGTGTTCCCGGCGTTCTCGCGACCCTGATTCTGGGTGCCGGCCTGGCCTACACCAGCACGATGCGCGCGGCCAACAACTACGAGATTCCGGAATTGCCCGAAGGCACCGAATCTGCGGTATTTGCCGGGGGCTGTTTCTGGTGCACCGAATCCGACTTCGAAAAGGTCAATGGCGTGATCGAAGCCGTGTCGGGCTATACCGGCGGTGAAGAAGATCGCCCCACCTATCGTCAGGTTTCAGCGGGACAAACCGGCCACATTGAGGCGGTGATCGTCTACTACGATCCGACCAAGGTCAGTTACGACTACCTGCTGCAGGTTTACTGGCGCCATATCAATCCGACCGACAGCGGCGGCCAGTTTGTTGACCGAGGCCCCCAGTATCGTCCAGCTATCTTCTACTCCAACGAAGAGATGAAGGCGCAGGCCGAAGCGTCCAAGCAGGCCCTGGCGGCAAGTGGTCGCTACGATAAGCCGCTGACCGTCGAGCTGTTGCCGTTGGAAACCTTCTGGCCGGCCGAGGGCTATCACCAGAACTACTATGACCGGAATCCGATCCGCTACACTTTCTACCGTCACGGTTCCGGCCGCGACCAGTATCTGGAAGAAACCTGGGGTAAGGATCTGAAGCTGCCGCCGCCTGAACCGACGGCAATGGTGAAATCAGCCCAACCTGAAAAAACCGGGAAGAAGATGATGAACGAGGCAAGCTACAGCAAACCCAGCGACAGTGAAATCAAGCAGAAACTGACCTCACTGCAGTACAAGGTCACCCAGCACGAAGGCACCGAGCAGCCGTTCAACAACGAGTACTGGGATAATAAGCAGCCGGGCATCTACGTCGACATCGTCAGTGGCGAGCCGCTGTTCTCCTCGACCCACAAGTACAAGTCCGGCACCGGCTGGCCGAGCTTCTACCAGCCGCTGGAGTCCGCCTACATCGTTGAGAAGCGCGATTTCAAACTGCTGCTACCGCGCACCGAAGTGCGCAGCAAGCACGGTGACTCGCACCTGGGTCACGTGTTCAAGGATGGTCCGGAGCCGACCGGCCTGCGCTACTGCATCAACTCCGCCGCACTACGCTTCGTGCCGGTAGAGAAGCTGGAAGAGGAGGGCTACGGCCAGTACGCCGCCCTGTTTCAGTAATGGATGAAAACCCTGCGCCTGCGCGACCTGTGGTCCCAGGCGCTTTGATTATCCAAGGAGGTGTCCGGTGACCACACTGATCTTGGAATCGACCCTGACCTGCCCGCGCTGCGGGCACTGTCAGCGGCTAACCATGCCCACCAACGCCTGCCTCTTTTTCCACGCCTGCAGCCATTGCGAGACGCTGCTCAAACCCTTGCTCGGTGATTGCTGCGTGTTCTGCTCTTACGGCGACGTTCCCTGCCCGCCGATCCAACAACAGCAACCCTGCTGCGCAAGCGAAACTACTAAGCGCTAATCCCGCCACTTGATCGAGCAACCCATGCTGGGATGCTGAATCTGCGGCCCCTGCCCGGTGCTGGCGATCTGGCGCATCGCACTGAGCAGTTCGGCTTGCCGGTCAGCGCTATCGCCCATCTTGGCGTCATCCAATCGACCCCGATATTGCAGCTCGCCCTTACCGTTGAAGCCGAAGAAGTCCGGCGTGCAGATCGCACCGTACTCGCGCCCCACCGATTGGTCCTCGTCGACCAGATAGGGGAAGCCAAAACCCTGCTCGGCGGCGAAGCGTTTCATGTTGTCCGGCGCATCCAGCGGGTGGCTACGGTAATCATTCGACATCACCGCCAGCACCCCGAAGCCTTCGTCCATCAGTTGCCGGGTATCGGCCGCCAACCGTTCGGCAATCCGCTGTACATAGGGGCAGTGGTTGCAGATAAAGGCGATCAGCAGCCCCTTCTCGGTCAGATGATCGCTCATCCGATGAAGTTTTCCATCCGCATCCTTAAGGCTGAATTCCGGCGCTTTCCAACCGAAATCGCAAACCGGGGTATCCAATAGCATCTTCGTCTCCTTGTGTTGTGAGCCAGAAGCGGCTGCCGTTTATCGTTAGCCTCGGGCAAATCAGCCGATCCGGCTCATCTCATTGAGGGTAAACTCCGCCACCGCACCCTCGGTGGCGGCCAGGTAATCCTGCAGATGCTGGTTCGCCATATGGGCCTGCCACAGCTCGCGGGATTCCCAGTTCTCGTAGAACAGGAAGTGGGCCGGGTTGTCGTTGTCCTGATGGAGATCGTAGTTGATGCAGCCGGGTTCGGCACGGGTAATTGCGATCAGCTTTTGCAGTTCGGCCTTCACCAGCTCGATCTTGTCGGCTTCGGCTTTGATATTGGCGACGATGGTCAGTTGGCTCATGGTGGATCCTTTTGTGTTGCACTGGATTGGTTGGAATGGAAGGCTCGGTTAAAAACCTTTCAGCACCTGCTTGCCGATCGCTCGACCGCTCTCCTGGTGTGCATGGGCCCGTTTCAGATTTTCTACACTGAGTTGCCCCAGGTTGTTGGTCACGGTGGAGATCAGCTTGGCCTCATCAATCAAGGTCGAAACCCGGCTCAGCAACTGGTGTTGTTTGTCGATATCGTCGGTCTGGAACATCGAGCGGGTGAACATAAACTCCCAGCTGAAGCTGAGCGCCTTCATCTTACCCGGCTTGATATCCAGCACCTGCGGATCATCGATCACCGCCACGTGGCCGCGGGGCTTGATCAGTTCCAGAATGGCGCCAAAGTGATCGTCGGTGTTGGTGAGCGCAGCCACGTAGCGAGGTTCGAGCTCCAGTGCCTGAACCTGATCGACCAGCGATTCGCGGTGGTTGATGACATGATCTGCGCCCATCTTCTTAACCCAATCGATCGTCTCCGGGCGTGACGCGGTGGCGATCACGGTCAGACCGGTCAGTTGCTTGGCCAGCTGGATCAGAATCGATCCCACCCCACCGGCGCCACCGATTACCAACAGCGCCTCGCCTTCGCCTTCGCCCTCTTTCAAACCGAAAGCATCGAACAGCATCTCCCAGGCGGTAATCGAGGTCAGCGGCAGACCGGCCGCCTCGGCAAATCCCAGCAATTTCGGCTTCTTCCCCACAATCCGCTCATCCACGGCATGCAGTTCGGCGTTGGTACCCGGGCGGGTGATATCACCGGCGTAGAACACCTCGTCGCCAGGTTGAAAGCTCTCCACCTCGCTGCCGACCTGACGGACCACGCCAGCCGCGTCATAGCCGATCACTTTGTGGCCCTGATCCGGCGAGACGTTGGCGCGAACCTTCACGTCGACCGGATTGACGGAAATACCCCGTACCTCGACCAGCAGATCCCGTGGCCCCAAGGTGGGTTGTTCGGTCTCAAATTCGATCAACGATTCAGCTGCGTCGATGGAACCGGCCTGTGTGTATCCAATGGCTTTCATGATTGTTGCCTCCTCAATGATTGAGGGCGACATTCTGGCTCAGCCTTACTACACTAAAAACCACGCTATGATTTAATTATTTTCAAATTATTTTTGATAATGAATATTACCGATCTGAACCTGTTTGTTCGCACCGCCGACAGCGGCAGTATCACCGCGTCGGCCCAGCAACTGGATATCAGTCCGGCTGCCGCCAGTGCCGCCCTGAAGCGGCTGGAGAAGCAGTTGGGAGCCCAGCTTTTTATCCGCAGCACCCGGCAATTGCGGATCACCACCGAGGGCGAGCATTTCCTGCTCTACTGTCGCCAGGCACTGGAAGCCCTCGAGCACGGCCAAGCCTCGATCAACAGCATCCAAGGAAAGATCGCCGGGAGGCTGCGCTTTTCGGTGTCATCAGACCTGGGGCGCAACCTGGTGCTGCCTTGGCTCGATCAAGCGCTGGAGCAACACCCGGAGCTGTCCCTGAGTCTCAGCGTCGGCGACTCGGTGTCGGACTTTTATCTGGACCGGGTGGATGTCGCGATGCGTTACGGTGAGCTGGTGGACTCGACGATGGTGGCGTTCGAGATTGCCACCGTGGATCGGGTCGCCTGTGCCTCGCCGGGCTACCTGGCCAAACAAGGTGAACCGCAGCACCCCAACGATCTGCGCGAGCACAACTGCCTGCTCTATCGACTCGACAAGGGGCTCTATGACACCTGGGAGTTTCATGACGATCAGGGGCGCTATCGGGTCAAGGTAAAGGGGAATCGGGAGAGTAACGATGCTGAGATCGTTCGACGCTGGGCGGTGGCCGACCAGGGCGTGCTGTTCAAGTCGAGGCTGGATGTGGCGATGGATCTTCAAAACGGTCGGCTGGTACAGCTGTTCAAAGGTTTTCAATCACCGCCGCTGAAGGTCTGGCTGATCTGCCCCAGCCGCCGTCAGGTCACCCCGGCGGTGCTGATGCTTCGTGATCTGCTGCGCCAACGTTGCATCGAACTGCTGTCCAATAGCCGCGACAATTAAACCGCTGAAAGTAGTTGATAACTCAGCCTATTCATGCCGCGTCCCGACCCGAACATTTTTCGCTCAGTCCGCTGCAGGCACCATGAAACCTGGCCTTCCAGCTACTACCCCGAGCCGATCCCCAATTTTATCCACAGATATTGGGGATAGCCTCAAGACCTCCAACCGCTGAGAATCCGGATTTATCCCCAACGCCACCGACCTATTTCAAGCCGGTGATCCGACATCGCTGTATTTTTAGCTGGGCAGATGCTAAGAATTACTTGTTCCTTCTAATATAAGAAAGTCCGCAACTGACAAACCCAACGGGATTGAGGAGGATCAGTATCGACGAGGTTTCAAGCCGATAACCCATTCCCGCCCGGCAGAGTAAATCGGCATGATTGATACACGACAACTCGCAGTACCCGAGCAGATGCTCCAGCACTGGCAGAAAACCGTCGACCTGATCGCCGAGATCGCCGAGATTCCTGCGTCCCTGGTGATGCGCGTACATGAGCAGCAGATTGAGGTTTTTGCCACCAGTCATAGCGACGGTAACCCCTATCCGGTCAACGAGATGGCCAATCTCAATACCGGGCTGTATTGCGAAACCGTGATTCAAACCCGCCAGGAATTGCTGGTTCCCAATGCGCTGACCGACCAGGACTGGAATCAGAATCCGGATATCGAACTGGGAATGATCTCCTACTACGGCCTGCCGTTGAATTGGCCCGACGGGCAGCCGTTCGGCACCCTCTGTATGCTCGACGGCAAGGAGAATCACTACAACCGACGCAGCAAGGAGCTGCTGGCCCGGTTCCGGGAAACCCTCGAGGCGGATCTTAAAATCCTCTATCAACAGCACCAGTTGATTCTCAACAATCAACAACTGGAACAACGGGTCAAGCAGCGGACCGTCGAGCTGGAAAAGCTGAACCATCGGCTAGCCAGCGAAATCGATCGCCGCAATGCGGCTGAAAGCGTGCTCGAGCACAACCGCCGTTTCGACCCACTGACCGGCCTGCCCAACCGCGCCTCGCTGACCGATACCCTTGGCAACATGATCCAGCACTACGCCAGCTCTCGTCAGCAGTTGGCGGTGATCTGCCTGGGTCCGCGAAACTTCAAGTCGGTCAATCACAGTTACGGACATATGATCGGCGATGAGCTGCTCAAAGCCCTGGGACAGCGCTTACAGAGCGGTCTGACCATCGAGCACAGCGTGGCCCGAGGTAACGGCGATGAGTTCCTGATCCTGCTACCCTGCGCAGCTGCCACCGATGCGGCGATGCAGTTGCTGCAACAGCTGACTCAGCGGCTAAGCCCGGCGTTCGAGATCGACCATCACCAAATCTCGCTGAGCTTCAACGCCGGTATCGCCGTCGCCCCCACCGACAGCACCGAGCCACTCGCCCTGCTGCAGAAAGCCAGCGCCGCAATGGCGGTGTCCAAAGAGCAGGATCAACCCTACTGTTTCTTTAGCCAACAGACTCAAGCCGAGCTGGATAAGCGTTATCAGCTCGAGTCCTATATGGTCGACGCGCTGCGCAATAGTGAACTCTCGGTCCACTACCAGCCGGTGGTATCGGTCCAGAGTCGACAGATCATCGGAGCCGAAGCCCTGTTGCGCTGGAATAATCCACAACTGGGCACGATCGGTCCGGAGCAGTTTATCGCTATTGCCGAGAAGACCGGGCAGATCAACGAGATCGGCAACTTCGTGCTGCGTTCGGCGATTCAGCAGGCCAAGCAGTGGCAGGACCGGCTCGGTCGCCCATTCAGCATCGCCATCAATATCTCACCGATTCAGATCAGTGACCCGAGGCTGGTTCAGCAGATCGACCAGTTACTGCGCTGCTACGATCTCGATCCCCGTAGCCTGGAATTGGAAGTCACCGAAGGGGTACTGCTACAGGACAGCTATCAGGCCGAGATCGTACTGCGACAGTTGCGCGACCTGCACATCCGTGTGTCGTTGGATGACTTCGGTACCGGCTATTCATCACTGAGCTACCTGCAGAAATACGCCTTCGACACCCTCAAGATCGACCGTAGTTTCATCACCGACTCCCACAGCAACGCCCAGGACCGGGAACTGGCCCGAGCCATCATTGCACTGGCTCGCAAACTTAATCTCAAAGTGATCGCCGAAGGGGTTGAGACCGAGCAACATCACCGCTTCATTCAGCAAGAGAACTGCGACTACGGCCAAGGATACTGGTACGGTGTACCGGTGCCGGCGGATACTTTCGACGCCGACTATATCGGCTCGAGCCGGACCGCACACTGAGCGTTATCTGTTCACCCGAGGGACCCGGGCCTGAAGATCCATGGAGGATCAGACTATCTATATTGAAACCCAGCGACTGACTATCCGCCCGCTAACGCTGACCGATCTGAAACCCCTGTGCCGGATACTGAGTGATCCGCAGGTGATGAAACACTCTCTCCGCGGTGTCTGTGACGAGCCGGCAACCCACCGGTTTATCCGCTGGTGTCAGACCAGTTATGCCGAGCAAGGATTCGGACCGTCGGCGCTGATCGATAAAGCCAGTGGCGAGCTGGTGGGGTTTTGCGGTGTCGGCGTGGAGAGGGTCGCTGAACGGGACGAGATCAACCTTGGTTACCGCCTGGCGCAACACTTTTGGAACCGGGGATTGGCGACCGAAGCGGCCCGGGCGATGATCGACGATGCGTTCCGACACTACCCGGTGGATTCGATCGTGGCCATCATCGAGCCGGACCATCTAGCCTCCCTACGGGTGGCCCAGAAGGCAGGTTTGCACCTCGACGCAAAGACCGACTTTCACCAGCGAACGGTGCATCTTTACCGACTAACCCGGCATCGCTGGCTGCAGCAGAACACAGCCTCGATTAGGCCAACAACGCCTGCAACAGATTGATAAAGGCGGCACTGACCAACGCGGCAAAAGTCAGTGCCATGCCGAAGACCCGAAAACGGAAGTCCTCTTTGAGCTGGCTGACACCGTAGGCATGGCTCAGCCGTCCCAGCAGCAGGCAGAGTCCCAGCGCATGAACGACCACCGGGCTGATCTGACTCAGCTCCAGCATCGCGATTAAAATCAGGCTGATCGGCACATATTCGACAAAGTTGGCATGGACCCGCATCGCCCTCAGCAGCGCCTTATCGCCACCGTCTCCAACCGCCACCCGCAGCTTACGTCGCAACAACAGCGTGCGAACACTCAGGCCGACAAACAGTAGCGCCAGCAGTCCGGCATACAGCGGGGTGATCATCAACATGGTCCGTTATCTCCTGGGTAGCCCTGGAATGCTGAGTTCGTTGTTAACGGGGCAAATTCAGGCAGCCGCCTTACGTTTGACGTAGAGGATCTTCTTCACCTTGGCAACCAGCTCACCGCTCTCGTCGAGGATCTCCAGCCAAAACTCCGGGTAGTGCTTGTCACCCTCGGCGGTCTGGGCCTTGATCTGCGCCAGCTGCTGTTCGGTCACCCGAATCACCGAACTGACCCTGCCCTTCACCGCCTTGATGTACTCGATCTCGGCAGCCTTGTCCCACACCAGATAGTCCCGGCCCAGCTGCTGCATCAGCAGTAACATCAGATGCGGATCGATCATCGAGTAGAGACTGCCGCCGAAGTGGGTACCCACGGCATTGCGGTTGTACCAGCGCATCGCCATCGACACGTGCAGTTCGCTCCAGTCCTCGCTGATGTAATTCACTTTGACCCCGGCCCCCAGATAGGGCGGGTAGAAGTTGAGCAGTTTTCGGAGGCGATTGGGTGACAGGTTCATCGTATCTTGGTGTTTTTCCAGGGCGATTGTTTGGCAAAGGTGGAGATATACAGATCCTCGACCTTGGTTCTGGCCCACGGGGTTTTGCGTAAAAATTTCAGCGACGATTTGATCGACGGATCCTTCTTAAAGCAGTTGATATCGATCCGCTGGGACAGTTTGACCCAGCCGTAATGCTCGACCAGCTTGGTGACGATCTGCTCAAGGGTGATGCCGTGCAGGGGGTTGTTGGGTTGTTCGGTACTCATCGTTCTGTTGTTCGCCTCGTTGGGTTTGAGTGACTGATAGTCAACGGCCACGATGCGCTACGCTGAAGTCCGGTTAAAGACGTGGTGGGCGGTTAAATAACGATCTTGAGACTTTTCCCCCATCCGCTCCAGTACAAAAAACGCCGGATCACAGCCGCTGTCGAGCCAAATTGTCACTCCGGGGTGGGTATACTCTAGTTTTGCTCACCAGAACGAAAGCCACCATGGAATGGACCCTCAGCCACTTCGCCATCGCCACACTCAGTGTCGCCAGCGGCGCCCTGTTGCAGGCGGCAACCGGGCTGGGCGCCGGTTTGATCGTGGTGCCGCTGTTGGCGATGCTGAGTTTGAGCCTGGTGCCCGGACCGATGATCTTCGCCAGTCTGGCATTGTCGACCACCATGGCGATCGCCGGTCGGCAGCAGATCGATTTCGAAGGATTCGAGCCGCTGCTGGGTGGATTGTTGCTGGGGACGGTGGTCGCCGCGGCCACGGTGGCCAAGCTGCCGCTGGAAAAGCTGGGGCTACTGTTCGGGGTGATGATCCTGCTGGCGGTGGGGCTGAGCCTGCGACAACCCCGCTTCAACTTCAGCGTCGGCGGCTGTTTCGGTGCAGGACTGCTGTCCGGGGTGATGGGAACCGCCGCCGGTATCGGCGCGCCGGTGCTGGCGTTGCTGTATCAGCACCATAGTGGTCCGACCCTAAGGGCCACGCTGGCGCTTCTGTACTGCCTGTCGTCGCTGATGATGCTGGCGCTGCTGCACTGGGCCGGTCGCTTCGGCCAGGCCGAGTTGATCTCCGGCCTGACTCTGGTGCCGGGCTTTGTGATCGGCTATCTGATCTCACCGCGGCTGGCCGGTTTTATCGATCAGGGCTACGCCCGCCCCGCGGTGCTGATTCTATCCAGTCTCAGCGCACTGCTGCTGATCGGTCGCAGCCTGTATTAGAGGTCTCGTTTAAGCCCTCAAGCGCTATCGAGACAGCGTCTTGATGCCCTGCTCCATCCCTTCCAGCGTCAGCGGATACATCCGCCCTTCAAACTGCTTGCGGATCATGCCGATCGACTGGGTGTAGTTCCAGTACTGCTCGGCCATCGGATTCAGCCAGATGCACTTATCCCAGGTATCGAGTACCCGCTGAAGCCAGACCTGTCCCGGCTCTTCGTTCCAATGCTCGACACTGCCGTGGGCATAGGCGATCTCGTAGGGTGACATCGACGCATCGCCGATAAAGATCACCCGGTAATCGGGGCCGTAGGTGTGCAGCAGATCGTAGGTCGGAATCGACTCATTCTGACGACGGACGTTGTTCTTCCACACCTTCTCGTAGAGGCAGTTATGGAAGTAGAAATACTCCAGATGCTTGAACTCGGTTCGGGCCGCCGAGAACAGCTGCTCGCACTGACGGATGTACGGATCCATCGAGCCGCCGACATCGAAGAACAGCAGTACCTTCACCGCGTTGTGACGCTCGGGCACCATCTTCAAATCAAGATAACCGGCGTTGTTGGCGGTGGAACGGATGGTGTCGTCCAGGTCCAGCTCTTCGGCCGCGCCGGTGCGGGCGAACTTGCGCAGTTTGCGCAGCGCCACCTTGATGTTGCGGGTCCCCAGTTCGACGCTATCGTCCAGATCCCGGAACTGGCGCTTCTCCCACACCTTGACCGCCCGTTTGTTGCGACTCTCACCGCCGATCCGAATCCCTTCAGGGTTATAGCCGCTGTGACCGAACGGTGAGGTGCCGCCGGTGCCGATCCATTTGTTGCCGCCGGCATGGCGTTTCTGCTGCTCTTCCAGGCGCTGCTTGAGAGTTTCCATCAGCTTGTCGAAACCACCCAGCGACTCGATCTTGGCCTTCTCCTCGTCCGACAACTGCTTCAGAAAGTCGGCCCGCAACCAGTCTTCCGGGATCAGCGCCTCCACCAGACCTTCGCCTTCCAGCTTGGTCAGGTTGCTGAAATAGGCGCCGAACGCCCTATCGAAGCGGTCGAAATATTTCTCATCCTTGACCAGGCAGGTACGGGACAGCAGGTAGAACGCTTCCAGGTCGGCAAAGGCGAAGCCGGCCTCGATCGCTTCGAGCAGCGACAGCAGTTCTTTCAGGGTGGCAGGCACCCGTGCCTTGCGCAGCTCGCCGAAAAAGTCGATCAGCATCAGATCGCTCCTGGATGGCTATCGAGACTCACGACGGGCCATAAACGCCAGCCGCTCCAGCATATGCACATCCTGCTCGTTCTTAAGCAGAGCGCCGTACAGCGGCGGAATCGCCTTGGTGGGATCGCGGTCAGCCAGCACTTCCGGCGGAATATTGTCGGCCATCAACAGCTTGAGCCAGTCGATCAGCTCGGATGTGGACGGTTTCTTCTTCAGGCCGTTAACCTCACGTACCTGAAAGAACACCTCCAGCGCCTGCTGCACCAGCCGGGCTTCGATCTGCGGGAAGTGGACCTCGACGATCTGTTCCATGGTCTGCTTGTCAGGGAACTGGATATAGTGGAAGAAGCAGCGTCGCAGGAAGGCGTCCGGCAGCTCCTTCTCGTTGTTGGAGGTGATGATGATGATCGGGCGCTGCTTGGCCTGGATCCGCTCGCCGGTCTCGTAAACAAAGAACTCCATCTTATCGAGCTCGACCAGCAGGTCGTTGGGGAATTCGATATCGGCTTTATCGATCTCATCGATCAGCAGCACCACCTGCTCATCAGATCCGAACGCCTCCCACAGCATCCCCTTCTTGATGTAGTTGGCAATGTCATGGACCCGGTCGTCCCCCAGCTGCGAGTCCCGCAACCGCGACACCGCATCGTACTCGTAAAGGCCCTGCTGCGCCTTGGTGGTGGACTTGATATGCCAGCGCAGCAACGGCTTACCCAGCGCCGCGGCGATCTCCTCGGCCAGCATCGTCTTACCGGTACCCGGCTCACCCTTAACCAGCAGCGGACGCTGCAGAGTAATCGCAGCGTTGACCGCCATTCGCAGGTCATCGGTGGCGACGTATTGGTCGGTGCCTTCAAAGCGCATAACAGAGCTCCCCACTCGGGTTTAATACTGGAAAACCCGTAGTCTAACAGAAGTTTTGTTGAAGTCTTTAACTGGGAGAGGGTTCTGGTGTCGTTCTGGATTACTGCGAGGGTTGATAGACTCTGTTGCGCCTTGTCGGGCGCCTTCATTTCTTTTGCCCGTGCAAAAGAAACAGAAGCAAAGAAAAAACGCCCCACTTGCTGGGTCGGCGTTGCCGACTTCATTGCGCGCTTCACCCGTCAATGGCCGCGATTTGAACTCGTTCGCTTCGCTCTCTCAGACATAAATCGCTTATCTCCATTGCCAGGCTGCAGTGCTCATCGGCGCAAAAGGGGGAGTTGGAGTTTATTCTGAAAAAAAATGTGGAGCTGAAAGCTCGATAGATCGGCTAGCACGGACTCAACTGCCCTTGACGAAGCCGAGCACTGGTTTGAAAAACGGATCAGCGACGATGGCTGTCTGAGGCCGGAGGCCGAGTTTCCATCGGTGCCCGTTTTACAAGCCAACGCGCAGGGTAGCCCGTAGGGCCAAGTCATCGGGCTAGGCGTTTTCTTGCTTCGTTCTTTGCCGCTATGAGCAAAGAATGAAGGCGCTCGGCAGAGCGCAATAAGAACTATCAGTCAGCTAAAAAATCAGCCAGAAACAAAAACAGCAGAGCACTCAAACCCGAGCAACTCTGCCGTCAACGAGCAAACCCCGATCAAGACTTGATCGAAGCCCCCGGTAACAAATCCTTAATCGATCCTATCGACCCCAGCAGCGAACTGGCTTCATAGGGCAGGAACACCCGCTCGCCGTCTTTGGCGATAGACGGCAGGGTCTTCATGTATTCCAGCGCGATCAGGTAGCTGAGGATCTGCTCCTCTTTCACCGTGGTACCGGTCGCCTCCATGATTGTCCGGATCGCCTGGCGCTGGCCTTCGGCGCGCAGGATCGCGGCCTGCTTCTCACCTTCGGCAACGTTGATCTGAGCTTCCTTTTCCCCCTGGGCGGCGGTTACGGTGGCACGTCGTTCACGCTCGGCGCTCATCTGCTTGCGCATCGCCTGCTCCACCTCTTCGGGAACGATGATGTTCTGCACCTCCACCCGGTTGATCTTGGTGCCCCACTTGTTGCCGGCTTCGTCCAGGGTCACGGTCAGGGCGTTATTGATCTCAGCACGGCTCTCCAGCAGCTTGTCCAGCTCCATCTCACCGACCTTGGAGCGCAGTGAGGTCTGGGTCAGGGTTTCGATCGCCTGGATCAGATTTTCCACTGCCAGCACCGCATCCCTGGGCGTGATGATCTGGAAGTACAACGCCGCATCAACCAAAACAGTAACGTTGTCCTTGGTGATCACCGGAATCTTGGGGAAGTCGGCCACGATCTCACGTCGATCGATGCGAGTGGTCAGCGCCGTCACCGGAATCTGCACCCCGTCCAGGGTCTGGTAGCGGCGCATCTGGATCGGTCGCGGCTGATCGATAAAAGGGATCAGCAGGTGCAATCCCTGCTCCAGGGTACGCGAGTACTCACCCAGACGCTCGATCACCATCGCCTCGCTCTGCTGCACGATGACCAGGCCTTTGGCCAGGAAGATGATGATCGCTGCGGCAAAGACCGCGATCAGAATAGTAACCGGAGTAATTTCAATCATGATTATGGCTCCTTGCCGGAATCGTCGGACCCGTTTGAATCCGAATCGAGCGGGCACACCATCGCGGTGATACCACTGAAATGTTGCAGTTCGACCCGCTGGCCGGGCGTAAGCTCACGCCCATCGGCGGATTCGGCGGGAAAGAAATCCCCCTTGATCTTGACCCCGATCCGACCCTGTTGCTCCAGCAGGGTACAGATCTGGCCACCGCTACCACTCTCGCCCACCAGGCTGATCTTGTCATCGCCGCCCTTGCGGGACTGAAACCAGCGGACAAACAGCGGCGTCAACAGGATCGCCATCAACGCGGTCGATGCGATCTGTACCGTCAGCGACGCCCCCGCCAGGTCCGCCACCGCGCCGGCGATACAGGACACCCCCAGGGCCAAAGCCACAAATGCCAATCCCAGCATCTCCATCGCCGCCAACACCATGCCGGCCAGCAACCACAGGTGCCAGGCTTCTATTTCCCAACCCATCCTTGCGCTACTCCTCGGTCAATGCCGGAAACAGTTCCGCTCCGGCCCATTTGGCAATTAACGCATTGAACTTTAAAGTAGTTGTACTTGAAGGTATATCCCTGACCAACGGAATTTCTTGATGCACGCCGACACCCGCCTACAGGTCCATCCCGACGCCATCTGTCCGGAGCTGCCCGAGGGCGATCTGTGGGTGTTCGCCTACGGCTCGCTGCTGTGGCGACCCGGGTTTGACTTTACCGATCGGCTACCGGCCCGGCTGTACGGCTATCACCGCTCACTGTGTGTCTGGTCCCACACCCATCGCGGTACCGTCGAGAATCCCGGCATGGTGCTGGGGCTGGACCGGGGCGGTTCCTGCCGCGGCTGCGCCTACCGGGTCGATCCGCAACAGAAGCAAGCGATCGCCGACTACCTGTTCGCCCGCGAGATGCCGACGCCGATCTATCATGCCCGCTTTCATCCGTTGCAGCTTGAGAGCCCCTACCGGGGCCAATCGACCGTCAACGGTCTGACCTTCGTGGTTGACCGCGCCACCTCTCAGTACGCCGGTCGCCTAAGCCCTGCCGAATGCGCCCGCCACGTCCGCGATGCGGTCGGTATCAGCGGTTCCAGCCGCGACTATTTGCTCAACACCATCGAGCACCTGGACCAGCTGGGCCTGCACGATCCCCACCTGAGTGAAATCGCCACCAAGCTGTAGCCCGCACCGAAAAACTCGAATTACCCTATTCGGGGTATGGAGTCGGCCCCTGGACAACGCCTATGCTGAAGGGGTGGCTATCACTCCGAGATAGTCACCGTTCGTTGTAGTAACGACGGCTCTGTTGGTCGCTCCTATGGGGTGAGCACACCGCATAACGGCTCCCGTACCGTTATGATCCTTTCTGCCGCTGCCTTCGGGCGGCGGTTTTTTTTCAACTAAAACCTGATGCCTTACGAAAAGTGGTTGTCAATATTTGACAATTGCAAACCCATACACTAGTTTCAGTAAAAACAGAAATTACAGGAACAAAGTAATGACACTTACACCGGTTATGGAAAAGTACATCCTGCACTGGGGTGAGATGGGAACCCGCTGGGGAGTTAATCGGACAGTAGCCCAGATACAGGCTCTGTTATTCCTTTCCTCGAAGCCGCTGAATGCCGAGGAGATAACCGAAACCCTAGGCGTTGCCCGATCCAATGTCAGCACCAGTATCAAAGAACTTCAAGCCTGGCGGCTGGTGAAGGTGGTCCACCTGTTAGGCGATCGCCGCGATCACTTCGAAACAATGAAAGACCCATGGGAGCTGTTCTATGCAATCATGGAAGGTCGCAAACAACGAGAGCTCGATCCAACCTTAACGGTCCTTCGAGAATGTGTTCTGGAAAGTGATGAGGATAAGCAGACACCGGCCGAAGTGAAGGAGCGTATCAAAGACGTGCTTGAGTTCATGGAGGGCCTGGATACCTGGCATAACCAGATTAAAGTTCTGCCCCGATCAACACTCCAAAAGCTGATCAAGCTCGGGGCCAAAGTACAGGGATTTCTGGGAGGCAAATAGTCTCCCATTATTTTTGCCTAATAATTTCTGTTTATACAGAAATTAACGAACAAACCAAAAGGAGCTTTGGAATGGAGAGACACAGCAAGCGTATTCTAATAACCGGCGCCACAGGATTTATCGGTAGCCATCTGGTTCGGGCGCTAACAAAACAGGGGCATAGTGTGGTCGTCTGTGTACGTCCAAATGAACGAACCCTTAGATACCCGCCGGGAATAACGACGTTTGGAGTAGATTTCACTAAGGACCTGTCAGTGCAGGACTGGTTACATCGACTGAAAGGTATCGATGTTGTCATCAACACTGTCGGTATTGTTAGGCAAACCAAGTCGCAATCTTTCGACGCACTTCATGCTGACTCACCCATCGCGTTGTTTAAAGCCTGCGAAGTCAGAGGCATAGCACGGGTTATCCAAGTCTCGGCTTTGGGATCCAACGAGCATAGCGTGAGCCAATTCCATCGCAGTAAGTTCCAAGCAGATCGATACCTAAGGTCAACCCGTCTCGACTGGGCGGTGGTGATGCCATCCATTGTCTATGGGCCAGGGGCCAAAAGCATGAGCCTGTTTACCGCCATGGCCGCTCTCCCGGTGGTTCCCTTGATTGACAGTGGTAAGCAGGTAATCCAGCCCATCCATATCGACGATCTGACCCGGGCTATTATCGATCTGGTCGATTCGCAAAGCCCTCTGCAGGCGGACATTGAGATGGTAGGACCGGAACCAGTTTCCATCCGGTGCCTGTACCAACAGCTTCGCGCATGGCTTGGACTTCCTGCCGGGAGAACACTATCGATTCCCTATGGGCTCGCCTTATACGCAGCAAAGCTTACCGGACCGCTTGGAGATTCGCCGTTCACGGCAGCCACAGTCGAAATGCTACGCGAGGGTAATACCGCGTCAGTACAACCCTTTGTCAGCCGTTTTGGCTTTACGCCCAAGAGTACAGGCCTTAGGCGACATGCCTTCACGACAGGCTGATCGGTGGTTTGCCGGACTCTATTTTCTGGCTCCCTTATTGCGCATCAGCATCGGGTTACTGTGGCTATTCACTGGTCTGATCTCAGCCTTCGTCTACCCGGCTGAGCTCAGTTATGGGCTACTGGCTGAAATCGGTATAGAAGCCGCTTGGCAACCCGCGTTTCTTTACGGTGCTGCACTGATGGATACCCTGCTGGGGATTGCCACATTATTTTCGGTGCGCTTGCATCTAATAGGCAGAATCCAAATTGTCATCATTTTGGTATACAGCGCCATCATTACAGTCTGGCTTCCAGCGCAGTGGCTACATCCCTTTGGCGCACTCACCAAGAACCTCCCACTACTGGTTTCAACCATGATCCTGCTCATTCTGGAGGAAAGGAAATAATGGAATATGCACTGGTTAAAGTGATCCATATCCTCAGTTCCACACTGTTGTTTGGGACGGGGCTCGGAAGCGCTTACTACAAGTGGATGGCAGATCGAAGCGGTGATATCAGTACCATTGCCAGCACTAACCGAATCGTGGTGCTAGCCGACTGGATGTTCACCACCCCCACGGTAATCATTCAACCGCTTTCCGGATTCTGGCTGGTTAAAATCTTGGGCTACCCACTCGATCAACTTTGGATTGTCCTTACCATCGGACTTTACCTTATCGCTGGTTGCTGCTGGCTGCCGGTGGTATGGCTCCAGATCCGTATGCGGGATTTGGCCGCCGAAGCCAATAACCTCAATCAGGAACTACCCCGACAGTATCATCGTTATGCGCGAATTTGGTTCTGGTTGGGAGTGCCCGCTTTCATCGCGATGACCATCGTCTTCGGCCTGATGGTTTTCAAACCCACAATCTAGGATCAGCGCGCAACCTCAATTATCAGTTGAGGGAATAACGATCGATGATTGCGCGGAGCGTGCCATCCTGCTTCATGCTTTCCAAGGCCGAGTCGATGGCCGCCTTGTCGCTCTTTTGTAGCGATTGGGAACCCAGTAAAAAGCTGACCTCTCCGCGGTATAGGCTCAACGGGTGGATTTCGAATTGGGCCGCATCGCAGCAGTTTCTTGCCGAGTGAATCATGCTGACCGGATCGCCAAGCATCAAATGGACGCGCTTGCGGGCCAACATTTTCACCCGCTGAACATTGCTATGGGTGATCAGCAGCTGCTGTTGAAAACGCTCATCTTGGATCAGTTCGGCGTATTCCGGGCCATACCAGCCTTGCCCGGCACTGATGACAATATCGGTGCCGATAATAGATGCCAGGCTATCGAGCGGATATTCCTGCGACTCGCCCTTGCGAACCATCAGGCGAATCTCTTCCTGCCGATAAGCCTCGGTGAACCAGCCCAGTTTCTTTCTCTCCTCGGTGATCGAAGCCCCTCGGAGCATGTCGACCGCACCGTTCTTCAATTCGATAAAAGCCCGCTTCGAAGAGACCTGCTTGTATTGGTAGTCGCAGCCTGCCCGTTTCATCAGCTCGGCGATAATTTCGGCATCAAGACCGACCACGGTTCCATCGGTCTGGGTGTAGGTGTAGGGAATCCAGTCATCATAGGCCACCAGTATCGTCTTCGAGCAGGCGGCATCAGCAAAGCGGGAAAGCCCCAGCAGCCCTCCCAGCAATAACACCAGGCTTATCCGGGTTGGTACCGATTTCAAGAGTCGAAACCCTGAGTTATGAGTCACAATCTGTCCTAGCGAAGCTTATATGGGCGGTTGATATTTTCCAGACCGAAGCGTCGGCCTACCATCTGGCCCGATCACATCGGGTGCAACACCGGCGCTTCCGGCGGCCGGGCATGTTTGAGCAACAGCTCACGGAATAGCGACAGAATCCGGTTCTGCAGATTCTGGGGACGGATCATCAACTGGTAAGTATTGGTATAGCCGAACTGGCGGGTCAGCAGCGGGTGCAGATCCGACTGCCAAGGTTGTTGCTGGGCCAGATGGCCCGGCAGATAGCCGACGAATTTACCCGACAGGATCAGCGCCAAGCGCGACTCCTGATGCACCGCTGAGGCCTGGGTACGCCAGTGCTCCATCGCCGGGTCGAATTGATGCCCGGCCCGCATCCGGAAGGATTCGATAAAACTGCAGTCGTTGAGTCGTTCCAGGGTCTGACGGTTATCCGGCGCGCCGAACAGCTCGTGTCCCCGCCCGCAATAGAGCGCCATCCGCTCGTCGAACAGTTGCTCGCATCGCAACTGCGGCTGCGGATAGAGCAACATCGCGATACCGGCATGCATACTGCCGTCCGCCACCATCGGCGGAATCGCCTCGGCAGCCTGGGTATGCAGGTGCAGTTTTACCCCCGGCGCCAGCTCGTTAAATTCGCGCAGGGTATCGACCAGGCCGCTGTTTTGGACATAGATCACCTGTTCAGCCAAGGCGACATGCAGGTCGCCCAGCAGTTGATGGTGAGTCTGATTGATCCGGTTGCGGAACTGTTCCAGCGCCTCGATCAGCTCCTGGGTCGCCTCGTACACCACCCGTCCCTGCTCGGTGACACTGAAGCCGGCCCGGCCCCGGGTACAGAGCCGCATATCAAGACGCTTCTCCAGATCACTCATGTAATTGGAGATGGTTGAGGTGGCGATATTGAGTTCGGTTTCGGCCGCCGAGAAGCCACCGGCATCCACCACGGCTTTAAAAATACGCAGCAGTTTCAAATCGATATCGGCCAGCTGGCGCGACAGCGGGGTCTTTTGACGTCCCATTTATTCACCACCGAGACAACTTAGTTTTGGTTATATCAAAGTAAAGATAGCAATAATTATATTTTTCCCAAAAGTGTTTCTGCATTTAATGGCCCAATAGACGCGCATAGCCCTGTGTGGGGGCGCTTTACACTCCAAAAGCGGTCCCATAAAGGCAACAAACAAAAAACGAGTCTGGCGAACGCATTGCCGACCAATGACATGAGGACATCCACGATGACCATCCAACTCAACGATATGAGCCTGATCAAAACTCGTCCCTACGTTAATGGCGAGTGGATCAAGGGCGTAGGCACACTGGATGTGACCAACCCGGCCACCGGCAAGCTGATCACCACCATCGAAGTGGCCGGTGCTGCCGAGACCGAGCAAGCGATCGAAGCTGCCGACAAAGCGATGCAGAGCTGGAAAGCACTGCCGGCCAAAGCTCGCGCCGATATCCTGCGCAAGTGGTACAACGAGATCATGGCCAACCTGGAAGACCTGGCGATCATCATGACCGCCGAGCAGGGCAAGGTACTGGCCGAGTCCCGTGGCGAAGTCGCCTACGCCGCTTCCTTCATTGAGTGGTTCGCCGAAGAAGGCCGTCGTGTTTACGGCGATATCATCGCCCTGCCGCAGACCGACCGTCGCGGTATCGTGGTTAAGCAGCCGGTTGGCGTCGTGGGTGCGATCACCCCGTGGAACTTCCCCAGCGCAATGATCACCCGTAAGGCGGGCCCGGCACTGGCCGTTGGCTGCTCCATCGTAATCAAGCCGGCTTCCGAAACGCCGCTGTCTGCCCTGGCGCTGGCCGAACTGGCCGATCGTGCCGGTCTGCCTGCCGGTCTGCTGAACGTGGTTCCGGGTTCTTCCCGCGAAATCGGCGCCGTCATCACCGGCAGCCCGACCGTTCGCAAGTTCACCTTCACCGGCTCCACTCCGGTCGGCAAGTTGCTGATGAAGCAGTGCGCCGAGACTGTGAAGAAAGTTTCCATGGAGCTGGGTGGCAACGCACCGGTTATCGTGTTCGACGATGCCGACCTCGACAAAGCCGTTGCCGGCGCTGCCGCGTCCAAGTACCGCAACTCAGGCCAGACCTGCATCTGCGTCAACCGGATGCTGGTTCAGGAAGGCATCTACGACAAGTTCGTCGCCAAGCTGGCCGAGACTGTCGGCAACTACAAGCTGGGTGACGGCCTGGAAGAGAGCAACACCCACGGCCCGCAGGTTACCGCCAAGGCCGCACAAGACATCGACAGCATCGTTCAGGACACCGTCGCCCAGGGCGCCAACCTTCTGTGCGGTGGTAAGTTCGGCGAGCAAGGCCCGACCTTCTACGAGCCGACCATCCTGACCGATGTCGACAGCTCCATGCGCGCCTACCGTGAAGAGATCTTCGGCCCGGTCGCTCCGATCGTGAAGTTCAAGACCGAAGAGGAAGCGATCGCGATGGCCAACGACACCGAATTTGGTCTGGCCGCCTACATCTACACCCGCGACATCGGCCGCAGCTGGCGTGTGTCCGAAGGCGTTGACTACGGCATGGTCGGCGTTAACGAAGTGGCCATCACCTCCGATGTGATTCCGTTCGGCGGCATGAAGGAGTCCGGTGTCGGTCGCGAAGGTTCCAAGTACGGCATCGAAGACTACATCGAAACCAAATACATCTGCATGGGCTCTCTGGACCAGTAAGCGCCCGCCCCATCAGTGCGCGGCGACTCCGGTCGTCGCGCCGTGCATATAACAACTGTCCGTTGAGACAGAGGATCATAAAGAGGATTACTGATGACTACTAACGCAGAACTGCAGGCGCGTAAAGAGAACGCCATCGCCCGCGGCCAGGGTACCCTGGCTCCGGTTTATGTCGAGCGCGCTGAAAATGCGGAACTTTGGGACGTCGAAGGCAAGCGCTACATCGACTTCGGTAGCGGCATTGCGGTCGGCAACACCGGTCACGTTCACCCGAAGGTGACCGCGGCTGTGCAGGAGCAGATTCAGAAGTTCAGCCACACCTGTGTGATGGTGACTCCTTACGAAGTAGCCGTTGAGCTGGCCGAAAAGCTGAACGAGCTGGCCCCGGGCAACACCCCGAAGAAAACCACCTTCGTCACCACCGGTGCCGAAGCGGTTGAGAACTGCGTCAAGATCGCCCGCGCCCACACCGGTCGTCGCGGCGTAATCGCTTTCAACGGTGGTTTCCACGGCCGTACCAACCTGGCGATGGCGCTGACCGGCAAGATCACCCCGTACAAGAACCTGTTTGGTCCGTTCCCCGGTGATGTGTTCCACGCGCCCTTCCCGGCCGAAGCCCTGGGTGTTTCCGTCAAGGACTCCCTGAAAGGCCTCGAGACCCTGTTCAAAGTGGATATCGCGCCGACCGACGTCGCTGCGATCATCGTTGAGCCGGTTCAGGGTGAAGGCGGTTTCTACCCGGCCCCGAACGAGTTCCTGCAGGCGCTGCGCAAGCTGTGTGACGAGCACGGCATCATGCTGATCATCGACGAGATCCAGTCCGGCTTCGCCCGTACCGGTAAGTTCTTCGCCGCCGAGCACGCTGGTGTTGAAGCGGACCTGATGACCTCCGCCAAGGGTATCGCCGGCGGTTTCCCGATCGCCGCCGTGATCGGTAAAGCCGAAGTAATGGACGCGCCGCTGCCCGGCGGTCTGGGTGGCACCTACGGTGGTTCCCCGATCGGTTGTGCCGCGGCACTGGCCGTTATCGATGTGATCAAGGAAGAGAACCTGGTCGAGCGTGCCAACCAGATCGGCGCCCTGTTCAAGGAGCGTCTGGTGGCAATGCAGCGCGACCACGCCGATGTGATCGGTGAGATTCGTGCCGACCGTGGCGCCATGATCGCGATGGAGCTGGTTAAAGAGGGCGACAACGAGCAGCCCAACGCCGAGCTGCCTGGCAAGCTGGTTGCCAAGGCCCACGAAAAAGGCCTGGTCCTGCTGTCCTGCGGCTACCGTGGCAACGTGATCCGCTTCCTGCCGGCCCTGACCATCAGCGACGAGCTGATCAACGAAGGCCTGGATATCCTGGCCGAGTGTCTGGCTGAGCTGGCTTAATCAGTGCACTGATTGACTCTCGACACCAAGGGTGAGCACTGGCTCACCCTTTTTTTCCGGTTCTCTCCTCTCACAAACACTGGCTCCCCACAGGCTGCTAGATCGATCCAATCGGTGTAACATCGCCCACGGAAGCCACCTCGCTGCAACTACGCCCCCACGGCTCCTCGTCCACAAGGTTCCACCTGGCCAGTCATGACTCCGTTTCTTCTCTCGCAAATCCTTGCTGGTTTGGTGATCCTGGTCGACGCCACTGCGTTGCAGATGCGAAAGCGCAGTCACCTGCAGCTCTGTCTCTGTCTGGCTTCATCGCTGCTGGCGATCCATTTCTTTCTGCTCGATAAGCAGACCGCCGGTTGGATGATGATTCTGGCCGCCGTGCGCTTCTTTATCACCATCCACTGGCAGTCGAAGTGGCTGGCCGCGCTGTTCGTCGTCGTGTCGCTGACGACCACCGCCTACACCTTCGCCGGTTATCTGAGCCTGCTCAGCGGTGCCGGTAATCTGCTCTCGACCCTGGGCAGCTTCTGCAAGACCGACCGGGCCTTGCGGCTGATGCTGATCAGTGCATCCTGCTGCTGGATCGTACACAACACCCTGGCGTTCACCCCACTGGGTATTCTGGTCGAAGGCATTTTCCTGAGCAGTGGCCTGATCGGCTTCTATCGCTACCACCTGCGTCGCAAACCGGCGAGCGCTGACAACCCCTGACGACCACCAACACGGTTGAGAAAGCTCGGGCAAAAAAAAGGCGCACCGACAACTCGGCACGCCCGATCGGGTGAGAGTCCGATCAGAAATTGAAAACCCGGGTGCCCGGTTCGGTCAGCGCCTTGGCCATCACTGCCGGTTTAGCAGCCGTCACACCCTCAAGCAGACTGTCGGCCTTCACGCCTTTGTTTGGCAGATAGAGAGCACAGACCTGTACGCCAGCCCCGCCCTTCATCAGCTTCTTCAACAGCTGCTCCGGGGTCACGTTTTTGGGCTTCAACGACGCACTCTGATGATCCTTCAACGCCATATCGCCGGCACTGTCGCATAGCAGCACATTCACCTTGGCACCCTGGGCCTGCATGGTGTTGCCCAGTACCATCGCCATCCCACGGGTCTGCTGCTCGGCGCTGGTCAGGGTAATCAGTACCTTATCGACCGCTTCAGCCTGCGCCATTGCCGGTACCGATAGCAGTGCTGCCATCAGCGCTGCCTTGATCACTTTGTTCATCATCTCCATTTCTCCGGTTACGAATTGGGTTGCCAAGCCACCGCCTGGTCGATTTTGTAGCTCCAGGGCAGTCCGGAGTTACGCCAGCCGTTCTGAGCCCGAACCCCCTTGGAATCGCCCTCCTTCAGCTTGCCGCCCTCAAAGCCGTCCACCACGGTCCAGACATTGGTGTAGCCTTTGTCCGCCAGCAGATTGACCGCCGGTGCGCTGCGGGTCGAACCCGAGCGACACATCACGATAATCGGGGTATCGGACTTGGCATCCAGCGCGGCCAGACGGTCGCTGAGCTGAGCTTCAAAATCGGGATTTTTCACCATCGCCCAACTGCTTCGCTTGGCGCTCCAACCGTTACTGTCAGCCACCATCCAGGGCACATGGATCTGGGTCGGGGTGGCAAAACCGGTGAATTTGATCTCAACCGGATCACGAACATCAACCAGAATCGCGTCCTTCTGCGCCTGCATCATTTGCCAGGCTTCGGTGGCAGTCAGGTACAGGTCAAGCTTGGTCTGAGCCGTTACTTTGGCCGGTTTCTCTGCCGCAATCGCTAACGGCGATGCCAATACACAGACCACCGCCATCGACAATGCCGTCCGATTTATCAGTTTGCTCATCATCCACCCCTCCATTTAATTAGATACACCTAATATTAAGATTGCGAGATGATATTAGTTTTTTCTAATTAATGAAAGACCATTTTCACTGCTCGGGTAAATTCGGGCTCGATAAAGCCGTCGGCGTAAACAATCGGAAAGGTGAAACCTGGTTAACCGGTTGAGAGAAAAGGAATCAAGGAGAGGGAGTAAGAAAATTCAGCAAGCGTCCCATGGCGATAAAACCAAGGGACGCATCAGATGGGGAATCTGATTGGAAGCTCGGCGGAAACGGCTAAGCCTTAAATCAGCCTTTCTTGGCCTTCTTCTGTTCGTCCAGCATCAGATCCAACGCCTTAAGCAGATCCAACGCCGACAGCATGCCGACCAGATCCTGATCCTTGTTCAATACCGGCAATGCACCAAAACGATGCTGGGTCAGAACCTTGGTGGCCTTGGCGATGGTGTCGTAGGTATGGGCGACGACCACGTTGGTGGTCATCAGGTCGCCGACGCTGAGGTTGTCGTCCAGGTTGTAGATATGGGACAGGTCAGGCGCTTCATCGACCCACTCCGGACGACGCAAATCGCGGTCGCTGATGATACCGACCAGATTCCGATCTTCGTCCACCACCGGCATATGCCGGACGTCGTTCTCCCGCATCCGGAAGAAGGTCTGGCGAATCCCGTCCTCCGGATTGGCGACCAGAACTTTAGAGGTCATAAAAGTGCTGACTTTCAATGGCATGGGTGACTCCTTGTATGCCTGATTTCGGTGTTCTGTCCCCAGTACACCGAAAGCCGCGGGTGCTTGCAACCAATAAGCTTATAGATATCAAGGGAACTGATCCGGATCAGGGTATCTAACAGTCACGAATCTCAGACTTGAGCAAACGTCCCTCAAGGATTAAGTTGCGCTCTGAGGTTCCTTAGTCAACCCCACAAGGATATTCCGAGCTATGCCGCTGTTACGCCGCCTGATCTACCTGCCTGTTCTCCTGCTAGCACTGCCGCTGTCGATACAGGCAGGGGCCGAACCGCCCACCCAGCTACAGCTGCTCTACAGCGGCAACCTCGATGGCGAGCTCGAACCCTGCGGCTGCACCCTGGATACCGATTTCGGCGGCATCCAGCGCCAGACCACCATGATCGACCAACTCCGCACAGAAAATCCCAACCTGCTGCTGCTCAACAGCGGTGGCCTGTTCGGCCCCGATATGGGCCACGATCTGATCAAGCACCGCTTTATCCTCAGTGGCATCAAGGAGCAGCAGTTCGATGCCTTCGGGGTCCAATGGGCCGACCTGCAGCACGGCGAGCAGATGCTGAAAGAAAGCGAGCTACCGTTTACCGCCGGCAACTGGAAAGACGACCAGCTGGCCAAAGGCCAGACTCTCATGCGCGGCGACACCCAAGTCTTCTTCAGCCACTGGCTGGAGCCGGAGAACTCTCCGTTCGAGGGCATGCAGGCCCAATCGCCGATCACCGACGATCCCAAGCCGGTTCAGCAAGCGCTGGATCAGGCCAAGCAGCGCGGCCTGCTGACCGTATTGAGCACCTCGCTGCCGCTGGAAAAAGCTCAGCAACTGTTCCAGCTCGACAGCGTCGATCTCCTGCTGATCAAATCCGCCTACGAGCAATTTGCCGAGCCGCAACAGCTGGGCAACACCCTGGTGCTGCAGCCCGGCTCACGGGGCCAGCGCTTTGCGCTGCTGGATCTGGAACTGGGGCCGAAGAACCGCATTCTGAACTGGGGCCAGCAGGTTTTCGATCTGCCGGTCGACATTGCCAACGCCGAGCGGCTGGACCCGTGGTACGAGGACTACAACGAAACCCTGCGTCAGGACTATCTGGAGCGGGTCAAGAAGCGTAAGGCGCTGAAGAGCGGCGACAGCCCCTACGGTGGTCAGCAGCTGTGTCAGGCCTGCCACCAGGCCCAGCATGAGATCTGGAGCCAGAGCCAGCACGCCCAGGCGTTCACCGACCTGGAAAACGTCGGCAAGGCGTTTGACGGTCACTGCGTCGGCTGCCATGTGGTCGGTTACGAGAAAGAGGGCGGCTTCCTGGATCAGGAGCTGACCCCGAACCTGAGCGGCGTACAGTGTGAAAACTGTCACGGCCCCGCCAAGGAGCATGCGTTAAGCGCCGGTAAGACCGCGACCCCCAACAAGGGGCTTCCCAAGGAGCAGATCTGCAGCGGCTGTCACGTCAAGGAGCACAGCCCCAGCTTCCAGCCCGAACTCTACTGGCCCAAGATCTCCCACCCGGGCCTGCCGCCGCTGCCGCCCACGCAGTAATCTAGCCAGCCACCCTCCTGTCTGACCCCGGCCATGCCGGGGTCAATCCATCACCAGCTCGCTACGATGAAAACACGCCCGGTATTCCTTGGGTGAGATTCCCAGCTGCTTGTCGAAGTGGTAGCGCATACTGGTGGCGTTGTCGAAGCCGGACCGTTCCGCCACCTGATCGATCGAGCAACTTTCCGATTCCAGCAGAGTCTTGGCCCGGTTCAGCCGGATCTGTATCAGCCAGGCATTGGCCGAACAATCATAAGCCGCACGGAATTTACGGTCGAAACTACGCCGCGACATACAAGCCTTCTCCGCCATCTGATCGACGCTGATCGGCTGGGAGAGGTTGGCCAGCACCCAGTCGATCGCCCCGGCAAACTGGGACGGCGACTTGATCACCGGGGTTTCGACGAACTGCGCCTGGCCACCCTTGCGCTGCGGCGACATCACCAATCGACGGGCCACCTGATTGGCCCGCTGGTAGCCATAATCTTGACGAATCACCTCGATCCCCAGATCAATCCCGGCAGCGCTGCCGGCCGAACAGCCCAGCCGTCCATCGAACACGTAGAGCACGTTATCGACGTAATCCACTTGGGGAAACTGCTGCTTGAAACGCTCGGCGTAGAGCCAATGGGTGGTCGCCTTGCGGCCATCAAGCAATCCCAGCCGCCCGAGTAGAAAGGCGCCGGAACAGAAGGTCAGAATCCGTTTGCCCTCGGCATCAAATTGGCTCACTTCGCTCGCCACCCGCTCTGCCACCGGCTCGGTAGCAACCGGCCAACTGGGGATCACCAGGGTGTCGTAGTCGCGCAGCGATTCGACCTGGCCGGTGCTGAGCAGAATATCGGCGCTGGTCCGAAACGGACCGGCGGACAGCGATACTACATCGCAGCGGTACCAGTCATCGTACTCCGGGCGCTCCAACCCGAAGATCTCCACCGCACAGGCCAGTTCAAACAGCGTGACCTGCTCATGGGCGAGTATGGCGACACGATTCATTCAAGCCTCCGTCACAGTTTTCAAAGCCTTCTCAGCTTTTGGCTTGATCTTAGCGAAGCCTGACTTTCAGGCCAATAGTTCGATCGGGCCAGCTGTCGCAGAATGATCTTCAACCACTACAGTCCACAGATCCCAGGAGCCTACCGATGACTTCAGCCGTATCCCGCGTCCAAGCCGCTGCCAGCGCCGATGCCCTGGCCCACTTTGAAGCCCTGATGAAATTCGAGACCGACTGCTGGGACGTTCACCACGCCATCAGCAACGACCGTCGCGACTTCGTGCTGCTCGATGTGCGCAGCGCTGATCACTACCGGCAGGGGCATATCGATCAGGCGATCAGCTTCCCCTACCCCCAGCTCAATCAACAGAACCTGGCCGACTATCCGCTGGACACCCTGTTCGTGGTCTATTGCGCCGGCCCCCACTGCAACGCCACCGAAAAAGTCGCCATCCGACTGGCCAAACTGGGGCGACCGGTGAAGAAGATGATTGGCGGGGTAACCGGCTGGATCGATGAAGGCTTCGAGCTGATCAGCGACGTTCAAGACTGAGCAAAGATCAGCCATCTAGAGCAGGTATTAACCCCAAGGAGAAACCGATGCTGGAACTTCGCCCCAACTGTGAATGCTGCGATCAAGACCTGCCGCCCGAGTCCGAACAGGCGATGATCTGCAGCTTTGAGTGCACCTTCTGCAGAGATTGTGTCGATCATCGACTACAGGGGGTCTGCCCCAACTGCGGCGGTAACTTCAGCCCCCGGCCGATTCGACCCGAGTCGAAGCTGGAGAAAAACCCGCCTTCAATCCGGCGGGTATTCAATCCGAACAGTTGCGCTTAAAGCCCAGCGTTTGAGACAGCCGCAGACCCTTAACAGCCGGAACTGCTGCCGGACGCTCCCGGTTTAGCGGTTCGCTGTTCGTCGACCGGCGAGCCGCCTTGCTGGCCCTGCTGAGGTTGCTGGCCGGTTTGACTGCTCCCCTGACCACAGTCCTCACCACCACCGGCCTGCTCCTCACCAGCCGGGATGGCGGTTTGATCCTCGGCGCTTTCTCCACAACCGCAGAACCCCTGGGTGCGGGTCGAGGTCAGTAGAAACGAGCCGGTCAGGGTCGCCTTATCGCCGTTGCTGTAGGTGAATTCGGTGCTGAACTTGATCCGGCGCTGGCCGGTCATCGAATGCTTCGGATCGGTCGAGCCGGTACAACCGCAACCTTCGGCGCAACCAAACTCCTGCCGCTTCGGGTAGTCATCCATCCGACGCTGGATATCGACGGCAAAGGTATCGCGCATCTGCGGGAACACCCCAACGTTGTAATACCCCGAGTCGGGTGTCGGCATGCTGTAGGTGCGACTGTCGTTCTGGTGGTTGCGAAAGGTCTCCAGACGCGGATCGGATACCTGATTGACCACCACAAAACAGTCTTTGGGTTCACAGGACATAGCGGGCACTCCTGTTTGGCCGTGATACAGCAAGCTTAGCCGCTTTCAGCGCCGATCGGCGCTTGTCAGCCAAGCGCAAGCCGGTAATACTGCCGATTTTCAACCACCTCCATTCAATCCAGCCACGGAAAGCCAGAATC
Source organism: Motiliproteus sp. (assembly GCF_965230735.1). Lineage (GTDB taxonomy): Bacteria > Pseudomonadota > Gammaproteobacteria > Pseudomonadales > Balneatricaceae > Motiliproteus. The sequence goes on along the minus strand of NZ_OZ246016.1, from coordinate 1,593,640 downwards.
AGCTCATGGATAATCCCCTGCAATTGATGCCCAAGGGCCTCAGAAAGGTCGTCGTTTTCACCCTGGCAACGACGGTACTGTCGCTGGGTTATTACCTCTATGCCCGCTCGGTCTATCCGCCGACGCCGGAGCATGAGACCTTCCTATCCGAGATCGGCGAAGGCATTGGTGAGATCGGACTCTGGCTGCTGCTGTTTATCTACGCCCGCACCCTGATCAAGCTGGTGCTGGGAAAAGGCGCCCTGTCGAAACGGATCCTGCCCGACTTCGAGGCACCGATTGATGCCGATCTGTTCAAAAACCTGATCCGCTGGCTGGACCGAACCCATGTCTACTTCGGCATCGCCGCGGTAGCGATGATCGTGCTGCATATCGCCCTGATGGGCCTGCCGATGCATATCCTGTTCTTCCCGGCCGTACTGATTCTGGTGATCTGGCAGGGGCTGTTCGGCCTGTTTATGAGCTGGAAGTATTCACCCAAGGAGCTGCGAAAATTCTCCTATCTGGTCCACGCGCAGCTGTTCACCGGCATCATGATCGGGATCTTTTCCTACCTGGGACATCTGTTTATCGACTAGCTCGGCAAACCCGAGCAATCCGCGAATTAGCGCCGGCTGCGCAGGTATTGCCCCGGCGTGGTGCCGATATGGCTTTTGAACTGGCGCCCCAGGTGGCTCTGGTTGGAGAAGCCGCAATCCAGCGCCAGCTGCGCCAGTGACGGCTTCTGGCCGATGGCAGCGGCCTGTTCCAGTTGCTGCTTGGCCCGTTCGATGCGCACCCGTGTCAGGTACTGCTGCGGAGTCTGGGCCAGGCTGACCCGGAACATCCGGCAGAAGTGGTATTCGCTGAGTCCGGCAATCGCCGCCAGTTCGGCCAGTCGGATCGGGCGCTGATAATTCGCCTGGATATAGTCGATCACCCGTTCCCTGACCTGGGGTGCCAGACCGCCGGTCAGGCTGGCCGGTTCCGGCTTATCGAGCTGCAGGTGTTTGAGCAGATTGACCAGCAGCGTCTGAACCCCCTGCTCCACCGCCAGGCTGTTGTCGCCGCTCTGCCAATCCCAACCCAGCAAGCCATAACGACCCAGCGCTTCGATGGCCGGGTCGGCATCGAAATTCAGCTCCGGCAGTTCGACCCGACGCGGGTCCAGATCGAAGGTCTTCAACGCCAACCGCTTCAGATAGTCATCGTCGAAATAGAGATGCATAAACTCCTGGGTGGGGCCGATATCCCAGGCCGAATAGGCTCCCTTGGGCATCAGGCAGAACAGCCCCGGCCCACCGCGACGGGACTGCTGATCGGTGCGCTGGGTACGATGGCCGCCGTCGAGATAGAGGCTGAAGGTATGACTGATCTCGTTCTGGTAATAGACCCGCTCGCAACCGTTGCGGTACTGCACCAACCGTAGCCCTTCGGGTAGACCAAGACAGCGTCGCGGCGCCGCGTTGGAGTCAAAAAACCAGGTCGGTCGATTGACACCGGACGGGCCGACGGCGCGGCTATCGGTTGGGTTACGGGAGTCGGTCATTTGCGCTGCTGGTTAGAGCCAGTTCTGTTCAGTTCGATTCAATTGGGATGAGCCAAGGCTAGGCCAAGGGCTGAGCTTCTATCTTGGAAACTCGGTACTGATCCAAGACTAGCTAAGCCGCCCCGGCTCGCCAAGCACCCCACCCCAGTTAACCGCAAGATCGTGCCAAAAACGGCAACGCGGTGAAATCCGCCCGAACCGCCTCGCGGCACTATGGCTGAATCCAGGTTGCTGGATCGATCCAATCCGGCATCCCCCAACCCGACATAAAAAGGCACCCGCCATGCTCAACGCTCTACTCTACGTCACCACCCTACTGGTCTGGGGCGGCTCCTGGCTGGCGATCAAATGGCAGGCCGGGCCGGTGCCGACCAGCCTGTCGATCCTGTACCGGTTCGGGCTGGCGGCCGCGCTGCTGATCGCCCTGGTGCTGCTGTTCGGCCGCTTGCAGCGCACCACGCGTCGGGATCAGTGGTTCTGCGCGCTGCAGGGGGGCTGCCTGTACTCCTGCAACTTTATCGCTTTCTACCTGGCCACCGGCTATATCGCCAGCGGCCTGGTGGCGGTGGTGATGTCAACCACCACCCTGCTCAACGCCGCCCACAACCGGCTGTTCTGGCAGCAACCGGCAGGCCCCCGATTCCGCTGGGCCGCACTGCTGGGCACCGTCGGGCTGATGCTGCTGTTCAGCAACGACCTGCTGTCGCAGCAGTGGTCGCAGCAGACCCTCTACGGCATCGGGTTCGCACTGCTGGGCAGCTGGCTGTTCTCGCTCGGCAATATGGTCGGTGTACGCCACGCCAAAAATGGTCTTCAACCGCTGACCTACAACAGCTGGGCGATGCTCTACGGCTGCCTGATTCTGCTGTCGGTGACGCTGGTTCAGCTCGGATTTAAAGCTGACAGCATCCAGCAGATGGCCTGGTGGGACTCCAACCCCCGCTACTTCTGGGGCCTGCTCTATCTGGCCGTACTGGCCTCGGTGGTGGGCTTTAATGTCTACCTGCTGCTGGTGGCCCGGATCGGCGCCAACAGCGCCGCTTACACCCTGGTCGGCACCCCGGTGATCGCGCTGACGCTGTCGAGTCTGTTTGAGGACTATCGCTGGACCAGCACCGGCATGATCGGGCTGCTGGTGGTGATTGCCGGGAATCTGCTGGTGCTGGGTAAACCGCCGGCGATAGGGTCGATGCGATGCTGGTGGAGAATGATGCGAAAGCGGCTATTGGCGTTTTAAGGGGACCAACCAAGAGAGCTTGGTGACACCCTTGGATGTTTATTCTTTCGGCCGGAATTCGTAACCGACCATCTGCCGTTGTACCAGTAGCATCGATAACAGTACAGAAACACCGAAAAACACGATACCAATATGGACCGAAATGCTGGCCAACATGCCGAGTTTGATTGTTGCCACAAGGATGGCAACAATAAACACATCAGCCATCGACCACTTACCGACAATCGCCAGGTGCTTAATTGACTGTAACTTCGTCGCTTCATCGTCATGTTTTTCAACGATCAGATCGCGAATCAACTTTAGCTTATAAATTGGGCCAAGAATGCTAAAGGCGAAAATCACCAGAAACAGGAAAATTTCGCCTTCTTTTAGTAAGTGGATGATTCCGCCTAACAGAGAAAAAGTGTCATCAAAGATGACAAATTTTCTAAAGGTAAACATGGGAAGAAGGATGCCGGCAACAAAACAGATACAGGATGCTATCCAAACAGCTTTATTACTTAATAATTGTCTTAGCATGAAATTACGTATTTAATCTTTATAAATCCAAAATTAGCAGACCAGCTAAAGCTGGTCAGATACACTTTCTTATTCAATATCTCTTCTATTTGCGATACCGAATGGAATATGTACCATAGGTATATCACCGGCATCTGATTCAAGGTGGCTTCTTTGATCATCAAAAAACATATGAGGTTTAAGCCTAGTCAGTATTCGATCCTTTACCATCCCGCCTAGAAAAAACATTTCATTCGCGCTTACACCCCAATCCTCAAGAGTAGTAATGACTCGCTCATGTGCCGGCGCATTTCTGGCAGTTATGATCGCAGTTCTTAGAATACGCTTATAGTTCCGGTCTCTTTCGACTTCTCTATCTTCTAGCTTCTGTAGGAAAGATAATTTCTTGAATAAGTCTGCGAGTGGTCCCGGCTGGTGAGGAATGTCAGATTTGTTAACTTCATATTCATGAAATTCAGGTAAATCTCTATCTTTGAATATAGCTTCTGCCTCATCATCAGCAATCACACCATCAAAGTCGAAAGCAATTCTTAATTCATCATCGCCATCATCATTTACGACCTTACTTGGCAATACAACGCCTGCAGGAAACCCAGCATCTATTGCATTTTGGACATCTTCTTCGTTTGCTGAAAGGAAGAGTGATGCGTTGAATGCTGGGACATACTCATAAGGAGAGCTACCTTCCATAAAAGCAGCTCTAGAAATATCAAGGCCGTAGTGCTTAATGGAGCGAAATACTCTTTTACCAGTAGCAGCAGAGTTCCTTGATAACAAAACCACTTCAACTGGAACTTTATCTTCGAACCGTTGATTGATTTGAAGGAATCTTTTTATAAATGGAAAGGCGACACCTTTTCCAAGAATATTATTTAGATTTTTTTCTTGAAATTCCTTATAAGATTTTGGTCCTTGTTCAACGAAAACTGCATGTGATTCTGACAAATCAAATAATGCACTAGAAGATACCGCTATCACGAGCTTCCTTTCAATTGGGTATGGCATGAACCCTCCTTAATAAAGCCTTAATAAGAGGCGCAAAATGTTTGGATAAAATTAGCGGAGAAGGAGCACAAGCCAAGCGTTTTGCGTCCTTTTGATTAACTTGTATTTGCTATCGAATATCGCCACTTTTAATTAGAGCTTCAAGCTTTGGGGTTTCAAAGCCATGAAACTCAAGAAAATACATCGTGTCTCTGAATTTAAAATCAATATTACATTCAAGAGCATGCGTATTTAATATTGCTTGCTTTAACATCTCTGACAACTCACTTTCTGTTATAGATTCGAACAAGATTATTATTGAGTAAATGTTAGAATACAAAAAGTCTTGATTTTCAATTTCATTAGCCAAATAAAACCTATAAAAATCAACACATTGATTGGCGGGTATTTTTTTATTTAATACGAGTGAGCTTATACCGCCGTTGACGATATTTTCTTCTTCACCATATATTTCATCTAGTAATTTGAAACTACCTGAAGACAAGTATTCTTTTGTTTCATGGACATCTTTAATCAGAAATGCTTTGACAATATTCCACTCGTTTGAATATAAGCTAATCCCTAAATGCTTTGAAATAACATTAGCAGCCAAAACTCGAACAAACTGCAACGGATAAATTGTATCGGCAACCAGAGGGAAAAAAGGTTGAACTGGAAATATTGATTTATCGTAAAAAACTCGTCTTCCGTGGGCTACACTATTTCTAGCTTCGACCAAGTTTTTGATCCAAAATGCTGTTTGATTACTATAAAGATCATATTTCTTGAGAAGGTAAAGTATCTTTCCAGTGACGGATAAGTCTTTAGACAAAAAGCTTGAGATTAACTTAGCCTTTGAATTATTTTCGTTTTCTAGGTATTGCCCTGATAAAGATAAAACTTCTTCATTGTATTCTTTAACAAAATTACTTATCAGAACATCAGATCTTGTTTTCAGTTCTTTTGAATAAAGATCCCCCAAAAGCTCAAGCACATGAAAATAGGCTAAAGTAGCTTCATCAGTGTATGTAAGGCTCGTCTCGGAACCTTTCTCCATAAATCTTGCTTTTCTCCACCTATCTAGCAAGGAAAAAAACAGCTCACTTTCGTGTTTTTTCATTGCGTTAAGCTTTTCAATTATTTCGGTAAGGTATTGAGTGTTATCCACTCCATCAATAATGAACCTAGACTCCACACTCTCGGAATTGCCTTCAAAAACATAACTTTTAGAGGTGAAACCGAATACGTCCAAAGGCTCATCAATAACAAATGAGGTAACTCCTAAAGCAACAAGATATTTAGATCGTGAAAATATTGCTGAATCAGTTATCGACTCATAATCTTTTAAATTTGATTCAACGGAAATTTTTAAATAACCATAGTCTGCCGATGCATCCACACCGTCTACTTTAGTAACAAAATGTACGGAAAAACCACCTAACTGAAACTGAATTTCTACAGGCTTATCTAGCTCGCAGTAATATTCATTAATACACTTTTTCATTTATGTTATTAAGAAACCATAGGTTGAAAGTTTGAAAGCACATAACATTTTAATATTCAGCCCTTGGAAGATGGGGATCTCTAGATATCGACGCGATAATAAATAACAGGAGCCAATGGCTTGTTTAGCCAACGGCTAGATTCACTTCAGAATAAAGCAACTGAAAAAACGATCCCTGCTGATCGATCCGATCTCCCTGATCTTCGACAGGCCATCGAACTTACCGAGTACGATCTCGACTCGTCAATTACCCATTGCTTGGCAATATAACGCAGTACCCAAATTGAGCAAAGCGGCTGTCAGTCCGAAGGTCTCGGACTAGTTCGCCCTTAACCTTTCTTCGGTTGACTCAGCAGCAGCACCTTAAAACTACCGTTATCGGCCAGCGTTTCGATCTTGCCAAAATGGCTGGACGCCTTACGCTCCAGCGGGATAAAACGGTTGACTACAAAGACCGCCAATCCATCACGATTACAAAGTCGAGCGGCGGTGGCGATAAAGCGGTCGGTCAGTTCGCCTTCGACGCTGAAGCCTTGATGGAACGGTGGGTTGCACAGCACCAGGTCGTGACGCTCGTTGATGCCGGCGGCGCAGTTATCGGCTACAACATCGCCGGGGATCTCCAGGCGCTCGAAGTTCTGTCGGCAGGCCATCACCGCAGCGGCGTTGTTGTCGGTCGCCCGGATCGACTCAACACCCTGCCTGAACGCTTTGACGCTGAGGTATCCATAGCCGCAACCCAGGTCCAGCACCTTCGGGGTGGGTTGGCTCAGTCGAGGCCAGATGCTGTCGAACTGCTCCACCATCAGGGCACTGCCGGCGTCGAGCTTGTCCCAGCCGAACAGCCCCGGCTTGCTGATAAAGTCGTCGTCGATGCGGCGCAGACGGGGGTAATCGCGGTCATCCAGGGGTTCTCCGATGAGCTGCTCTCCACGGCTCAGTTCGCCAAAGAAGCCGCCCTTGCCGAGTTTATTGAGCTGACCGTCACCCAGGTATTTTCGGGCCTTGTCGAAGTAGGTTTTGGTGCCTTCCTGCTTGGCGCCGAACAGCTGCAGTTGACCACCGGGCGCCAATCGCAGCGCTGCCTGGTTGATCAGGTGATGGACCACCGCTTTCTCTTTCGAGACCCGGTAGTAGATCCGTTGTAGCGAGCCTTCCGGCCAGGGAGACAGATCGAAGTCGCTATAGCGCACTTCCCAGCCCTTCTCTTGGGCCGCCTGATAGACATCGAAACGGTTGGTCAGCAGGGTCAGTCCCGGCCGCGGCGTCAGCGACGCCAGTCCGATCAGGTTCTCGTCGGCGATCCAGAGCCCCGGCAGGTCGGCCGGATGTTGGTTGAGCTGGTCAAGCAGGGTCTGTTCTATTAGGTCCATAGCTCCGCGGTAAATCCATCAATCAGGCGCAGTCAGAATAGGTCAATTTCGTGGGTTTCAAGGGCGCGATACTGCCCGGGTTCCAGCTTCGGGTCCAGCGCCAGCGCGCCGATCGCTTCGCGGTGCAGGCCCACCACCCGGTTACCCAGCACGGCGAACATCCGCTTGACCTGATGGTAGCGCCCTTCCTGAATCTCGATCAGCACCTCGGTCGAGCTCAGCCGTTGCAGCTTGGCCGGCAGGGTCGGCTTGGTTTCGCCCCGCAGCATCAGACCTTCGTCCAGTCGCTGTTCGGCCTCGTCACAAAGCGGTTCGGCCAGTTCGACCCGGTAGCGCTTGAACACCCCTTGTTTGGCGGCACCGCGTTTGGGTGCAGTGACCCGATGGGACCACTGGCCATCGTCGGTCAGCAGCACCAGACCGCTGGTGTCGATATCCAGCCGACCGGCCGGATGTACGCCCTCCTGCAACTCGTAGGGCAGCAGGTCCAGCACGGTCTCGTGGTCGAAATCTTCGGTCGAACAGACCACCCCGAGCGGTTTGTTGAGCATCAGGTAGACCGGCCCGCGCAGCTGCAGCGGTTCGTCGTCGAGGCAAACCGTTTGTTGCGCTGTCACCTTGGTGGCCCCGTCGCGACAGCTCTCGCCATCGACGCTGACTTCGCCCTTGCGAATCAGCTTCTGCACCTGCTTGCGACTCAGGCCACTGGCCTGGGAGACAAACTTATCCAGCCGCATCGTCGTGCTGACGGTCGAGGCGTTATTGTCAGGACTCACCCTCTGCCCTCTTGTTGGTATTCAATTCTTCTCGCCCCGGTATCGAAGCACCTGATACAGCCCCCACAGGTACAGCGTCGCCACCACGAAGCCTAACGCCGTGCCCCAGGGCACGCCCCAGTCCGGATAGGTCAGCGCCACCGTCAGGGTATAGCAGAGCAACGCCCCCAGCCCCATCGGATAGTTACGAATCACGGTATAGACCACCGCCGGGCCGTAGCTGTAGTGCATGATCAGCATAAAGGGGAACAGCGTGATCGGAAACGCCGACAGCAGCCCGGACCAGGTCGGCCCGATCAGCTCCGCCAGTCCGGTGATCAGCAGCACCGTGGCGGCCGCCATCAGCGCGCGGAGCAGCATCACCCAGCGGCTCAGGCGTTGAGTCTTCAGCGGCGCCACATTATCGATATGCTTAAACAGACGCGCCGACAACAGGATCGTCGCCAGCGTGATCAGGGCACCGCCGATCAAGCCGAGCGTCAGCTGCTGCAGCAGCGCCGAGGCCAACAGGAAGGCGAGCACCCCGGCAACGGCGGCCACCGGCAGGTCGAACCAGACACGGCCATTCGAAGCCGGTTTAACAGAGAACCGCGAGGACGATGCCAGCCGAGAAGAGGCTATCCGAGAAGACGCTAAATAGTAGCCCCCGGCCAACACCAGACTGGCGCTGAAACCGGCCAGGGTGCTGACCGCCGCTTCGGCGGCGAACGCCTGACCCTGCTCAAGGCCGATAAAGAACAGCGCGATGGCGCTGCCCAGCGGGTAGCCGGACAGTACGCCGGCCACCTTGGGGCTGACCCGCTCGGCCACCAGCGACAACCCCAGCACCGCCAGGATCGATACCAGCAATTTCCACAGCAACAGCTCCATCTCGGCCCAGCGCCCACTCGTGTTCTAAAAGGAGCGACATGATAGCAGACCCGGGGTTAGCGGGTCCGTAGCCACGGTGGTCGGCGAATCGATCTGATCCATCAAGCCAGGGCGAGTGACGGATCGACCTGAGCTGTTCTCTTTAGCGGTTCACTTTAGCCGTGTTGTTTCGCTAGCCCTTTAGTTATCGCCCTTGAAGTACTCGCGGGTACCGTGGGCCGTGGTGGCCTCACTGATCCGGCGCAGGGCGGCGGTATAGGCCGCCGCACGCAGCGACAACCCTTCGGTCTCGGCGATCTGCCAGACCTGCTCGAACGCCCGGCTCATGTACTGGGCCAGCTTGTCGCGCACTTCCGGCAGATCCCACGGGAAGCCGCTACGGTTCTGGACCCACTCGAAGTAACTGACGCTGACACCGCCGGCGTTGGCCAGCACATCCGGCACAATGGTCACACCGCGGGCATCCAGTACCGCTTCGGCCTCGGTGGCGATCGGGCCGTTGGCCACCTCGACGATGGTTTTGGCCTTCACGTTGTCGACGTTATCCGCCCGGATCACCTCTTCCAACGCCGCCGGGATCAGCAGATCCACATCCAGCGCCAACAGCTCTTCGTTGCTGATCTCGCGATGTTCGATCAGCTGACAAACCGACTGTTCGCAGTAGACCGCCCGCATCTGCCGGGACGACTGTTTCTCTTTCCACAGGCTGTCGATATCGAAGCCCTGCTCGGAGTGAATCCCGCCCTTGGAGTCGCTGACCGCGACGATCCGATAGCCGTCGGCCTGCAGCAGCCGGGCCACATGGTAGGCCGCATTACCGAATCCCTGCACCGCTACCCGGGTCTGATCCGGCTGCCAGCCCCGCTTCTCGGCCAACTGACGGATACACAGATAAGCCCCTCGTCCGGTGGCCTCGTCGCGCCCCAGGCTGCCGCCCAGCGGGATCGGCTTACCGGTGATCACCCCCGGCGCCCGCAGTCGCCGGATCGCTTCGTACTCGTCCATCATCCAGCCCATGATCCGGGCGTTGGTGTACACGTCCGGGGCCGGAATATCGACCTCCGGGCCGACAAAATCGGCCATCGCCCGCATATAGGAGCGCGACAGCCGTTCCAGCTCCATCGGCGACAGTTCCTTCGGGTTGACCACCACACCGCCCTTGCCGCCACCGAACGGCAGCCCCAGCAGCGCACACTTGATCGTCATCCACAGCGCCAGCGCCTGCACCTCGGCCTGACTGACCTGCGGGTGATAGCGAATTCCCCCCTTAGTCGGCCCCAGCACATCGTTGAAGCGACAGCGGTAACCGGTGAAGTAACGGGTCGAACCGTCATCCATCCGCACCGGCAGCGCGGCCTTCATCATCGCCTTGGGTTGCATCAGCGACTCCACCACCTCCGGGTCGATACCGGCGCTATCACTGAGTTGTCGAACCCGCTTGAGGGCATCATCGAACAGATCGGTCATTGGTCTTTTCTCCCTGCAGTGTCTGAGTGATAGAGCGGCAAAGTGCGGCCATGTTACGACCCGGCCCGCAGATGATCCCCGCTCAATGAAGACTAGCTCAGGATTTCAGCAAACCCGAACCAACAGAACCCAGAATCTAATCTAAAATCCATTATTAGAATTTTTAATCTGTTTATTAGAATTTTTCAGAAATACTATTTTCTTTTTTGTTATAACTATAGACAACACATACCAACGAGACGCCCTTATGTGCAATAGCCGCTGGATCGCTCAGGCGATCAGAAAAATCGACGCCGACTTCAACCGCTCGGCCGACACCCACCTGATCAAGCTGGAGCTGGAGGCGCTGGACGGAATCGACCTCTACCTGAAGGACGAATCCACCCACCCCACCGGCAGTCTCAAGCATCGGCTGGCACGCTCGTTGTTTCTGTACGCGCTCTGTAACGGTTGGATCGATGAGGGTACGCCAATCATCGAATCCAGCTCCGGCAGCACCGCCATCTCGGAGGCCTACTTCGCCCGCCTGTTGGGCTTGCCGTTTATCGCCGTAGTGCCCGAGGGCACGGCCCAGGAAAAGCTGGCCCAGATCGAGTTCTACGGTGGCCGCTGCCATAAGGTGGCGCCAGCCGACATCTATGCCGAAGCCCAGCAATTGGCCGAGGAGCTGAACGGCCACTACATGGATCAGTTCACCTACGCCGAGCGGGCCACCGACTGGCGCGGTAACAACAACATCGCCGATGCGATCTTCCAGCAGATGGCGCTGGAGCGACACCCTGAACCTCGCTGGATCGTGATGAGCGCCGGCACCGGCGGCACCTCGGCCACCATCGGCCGTTACCTGCGCTACAGCAGCCACTGGGGCGGTGGCAGCCGGCTCTGCGTGGTCGACCCGGAAAACTCGGTGTTCTACGACTACTACCAGCACGGCGGCAGCCCCACCCTCAACGCCAGCTCCCGAATCGAAGGGATTGGTCGGCCACGGGTCGAACCCTCGTTTATCCCCACCGTGATCGACGAGATGATGCCGATCCCCGATGCGGCCAGCTTGGCAGCGATGGAGTTTCTGAGTCGTAAGTTGGGTCGCAAGATCGGCGCCTCCACCGGCACCAACCTGATCGGCATGGTGCGGCTGGCACAGCGGATGAAGCAGGACGGCGAACAGGGCAGTCTGGTGACGCTGATCTGCGACAGCGGCGAGCGCTACCTCGATACCTACCACAACCCCGACTGGCTCCAGCAGCAAGGGCTGAGCGAGCAAACCGCCCGCTGGGCTGACAGCCTTGCGCGGTTGGAAGCTGACGGGAGCTGGGTGGAGCCGAGTTAAGTTAACCGGCGTTTAGTACGATCTCACCAAGCACAGGCGGATAAGCCCCCGTGCTTGGTGAGTAACCGAAACGGCTAGCCAATCGAGCGCTGCAATTTCTGACAACCCTCGCCTTCCGACTCGCCTGCAGCGTGGCCTGTCAGTCTTACTGATCAGCCGTCTCGTCCATGCCCTGATCGGACCAGACGGCGAATTCATTGCCGCTGGGTTCGAAAAACTGGAACCGCCGTCCACCTGGAAAGCTGAAGATCGCCTTGCTGATCCGCCCACCGGCGGCTTCTACCTGGGCTTGGGTCTGTTCCAGATCACGGCTGTACAGCACCACCAGCGCCGCACCCCGATCGGTTCGGCTGGCCTGGGAGTCGCGGAAGAATCCGCCCATCAAACCGGCATCCTCGAAAGCGGTGTAATCGGGGCCGAAATCGGTAAAGCCCCAGCCGAATACATCACGGAAAAACTGCTTGGTGATCTCCAGATCGCGCGCGGGCAGCTCAACATAATCAATGCGGTGATGGGTCGACATGGAAACCTCCGGAATTTGGTCAAGAGTTCCAGTATAGATCGGCTCCACTGATCCACACGGACAACGCCCTCGGGTCAGGTTTTCAACCCCTGCAGCATCTGAGTTTGGCCCTGAACCACCTGACGCAGATTATCCGCCGCCGATTCGGCCCGCTCGGCATCCTGCAATGAGCCACGGGAAAACTCACGAATCTTTTCTAAAATACCGCTGATCTCATCCACCACCGAGGTCTGCTCCTCGGTCGCGGTGGCGATCTGGTTGTTCATATCCTGAATCACATTCACCGATGCGAAGATCGCCTCCAGCGCAGCACCGGCCGAATCGGCCTTGACCACCACGTCGCCGACGACATGATTGCTTTCCTCCATCAGCGACACCGCCCGATGGGTGCCGGAGATCAGCTGCTCGATCGTGGTCTTGATCTCTTCGGTTGAGGAATGGGTACGCTGGGCCAGGGTCCGCACCTCATCGGCCACCACTGCAAACCCCCGCCCCTGCTCACCGGCTCTGGCCGCTTCGATCGCCGCATTCAGTGCCAGCAGGTTGGTTTGTTCGGCGATACCTTGAATCACATTGACCACGTTGGCGACCCGCTCGGTGTGGGTTTCCAGCTGCTGGATACTGTCGCTGGAATCGTTCAAACGCGCCGACAGCTGGTTGATGGTATGAATCGTTTCCTCCACCACCCGTTGCCCGTCGCGGGTGGTCGAGGCCGTGTCCCGGGCCGCCACTGCCGCATCGGCGCAATTGGTCGCCACCTCCTGGGTGGTGTGGCTCATCTGGGTGGTGGCGGTGGCCACCTGCTCCACATCCAGCTGCTGCTGATCGGCCTGCAACTTGGCCCCGGCCACCATCCTGGTCAGCTCGTCGGAGACCTGGTTGATCCGGCTACCACTGTCGCCGATATTGGCAATCAGTAGATTAATCTTCTGCAGCATCGCGTTCATCGACAGACCAAAGCGCCCCATCTCGTTGCTGCCCTTGAGGTCCGAACGTACTCGGAAGTCACCCTCGGCAACCTGCTCGGTCAAATCGACCACTTCGCCGATCGGGCGGATGACTTTGAATTGCAGATAGAAAAATGCGGCCAACAGAAGAAGTAGACTCAGAAGAACAAACCCGACAATGGCCGTCACATAGGATTGACTGTCTTCGAACAGCCCCGCCATGTTCTGCTTGTTGGTGCTGAAGATATGCTGTCCCAACTCTTCCAGGGGTTCGGACTGAAGCCGGGCATACTTGATGTAATCGGCACTGTGCAACAACTGCATCGCCTGCTGGCGTCGGGCTGGATCGCCTCCCCCCTGCTCCATCAGCGCCAACGCTTGCTCCTCCGCATCCCAGACCGGCGCGGCGATGGTCTCGATCTTCGCCAGTACCCGATCGCCGATCTCGCCAAACCCCAGCTGCCGGATATAGTCGGCCTCCGCCAGCGTCTTGCCGGTGGGCCAGGGTGCCTCACCGGTGAACATCGCCGCCCGTTGGTTGTACTCCTCCAGTGCCTGCGGGTTCGCGGTGTAGGCGTACTCGCGCAGCGAGCGGATCAGCAGATCATTGGAGGCCATGTTGTGCAGGATAAAACTGGTGCTCTCCTGCTGACGCTCGGAGGCGTCATACAGGGCCACCTGATTGTTCAGCAGTTGCATCACCAGCAGCGCGGTGATGATGAGTGAAACCGCAATACTCAGTATTGTCAGCTGTAGAATCCGCTTGATCGTCATCGTTATCCTCCGGCCCGAACTACCGCCGTGCGCATCTCTTATTGTTGGAAGCCGCACCCAAGAGAGACGCGTATGCCGAGCGGCACACCAGCCCGTGCGACTTGATCAGGCCAATATGGGCCAGCTTTACCATCGGCACCATACCTCCGAGAGGTAGGTCAGAGAGGGCTAACAGGCCGTAAGATCCGATCTTTCATTCACCGGGGCGGCTCGGTACTATTGGGACTCTTCAACCTCGTCAGTCAGCGCCCTGGGCGCAGGTCTTCGAGCTCGACGACAGATAGTGCGGGTGTAGTTCAATGGTAGAACGGCAGCTTCCCAAGCTGCATACGGGAGTTCGATTCTCCTCACCCGCTCCAGCTTCCAGCCCTCTCCCCGACTCTTGTCCTTTTTCCGATTTAAAAAACAGCTCGCTTCGACTCCCAAACTCGCCAAGACCACGGTTTGCCAAAGGCAATCGCGACGAAGAATCCGCTTTGTTGTGATTAAACGATTTCAATTATTTTCTGATCCCACGTAACAGCTGAGGATTTGCTTCGTCGGATATCAGCATCTGCACTAAAAACGTTTTTCTAACATGCAGTAACGAGATTGATGATGTCCGTAGAAATGTTAAGAAATATGCTGGTGGCAACGATGGCGATAGTGGTAACCCCATCGTTTGCGCAGGACAAAGCGCCCGCCGCTCTGGCCGCTGACTATCAGCGCCCCCAGGTGATTCCTTTCCCCGCCACCAATCCCTACTCGGCCGAGAAAGCTCAGTTGGGCAAGATGCTGTTTTTTGATCAGCGCCTGAGTCGCAACTTCAACATGAGCTGTGCCACCTGCCACAACCCGTCGCTGGGCTGGGAGGACGGTGTGCCCGGCGCCTTTGGCGGACAGGGAAAGACCCTGGATCGACATTCGCCGACCATTCTCAATCTGGCCTGGGGCGAGGAGTTCTTCTGGGATGGACGAGCGCCGTCACTGGAGGAGCAGATCAAGGGGCCGATCCAGTCACCGAATGAGATGAACATTCCGATCGCCCAGGTGGTGGAGCGTCTTCAGGCCGTGGATGGTTATCGCGACCTGTTTGCCCGCGTATTCCCCAACGAGGGCATCTCCGAACAGAACATCCTGAAGTCGATTGCGACCTACGAGCGGACTATCGTTTCGGACACCGCCCCGTTCGATCGCTGGATCGAGGGTGATTCGGCGGCGGTCTCGGATGCTGCCAAGCGGGGTTTTGCTCTGTTCAACGGCGCAGCGGGCTGCAACCGCTGTCATAGCGGCTGGAACTTCACCGATAACCGTTTCCACGACATCGGCCTGGCGACCACCGATAACGGTCGCATGACGATCAGCCAGCAATCTTCCGATCAACACGCGTTTAAGACCCCGGGCCTGCGCAATATCAGTCAGCGGGCACCCTACATGCACAACGGCAGCGTGAAAAATCTGTCGCAGGTGATCGATCACTACATCAGCGGCGGGATTCAACGGGAGACGTTATCGCCTCAAATGACTCCGATCGTGCTGACACCAGGGCAGAAAAACGACCTACTGGCATTTCTCGAAAGCCTGACGGGCGAAGCCCAGGCAGTCAGTTTGCCGATTCTGCCGTACTAATTGTTGCTTGGGGTTGGATATGACGATCAGAGTTAAAATGTGGCTGGGCTTTGGCCTGTTGGTCAGCCTGTTCAGCGGCTTGGGTGTTTATCAGAACATGCAGCTCAGCGCCCTGGGCGCAAGCGCCATCGCGGCGTTCGAATACCCACTGGTGGCGGTCGATAACAGCCGCGCCGCCTGGGATACCTTTCGGGACAGTCGCGACCTGGTGGCGGAAAAGCTGGCCAGAATCGATTTCAGCGACGCTGCCGAGGCCGAGCAGCGGCTGAAAGCGCAACGCCAGCAGTTCCTGCAGCAACTGGAACGGGTCCATCAAGCGACCGATGCGCTGATGGTGGATAGCGATTTCGGCGCCCTCAACCAACTGGCCGATGATTGGTATCGCTTGAACCTGCAACGGGTCGGCGCATCGATCCAGCAGCAACTGCCCGATCAGCGAGTCCTGACCGAGCTGGATCATCGCCTCGGGGCGGCACTGGAAAAACTGGTCAGCGACAGCCTTGCCTCCGCCGCCCATAACCAGGCCCAGACCATTGCCGATGTGGAGCAGACACGGCAGGTGGGAACGATCAGCCTGATCGTGGTCGTCGTGCTGGGACTCACGCTGGCGGTGCTGCTGGCACGCAGTCTGACCACCCCCATCACCCAGCTGTTGTCGGCCATGCGCGACCTGGCCCGCGGCGAAGGTGATTTGACCCAGCGCCTGAACCAACGCCGCAACGACGAGATCGGCCAACTGGCGGACGAGGTGGATCTGTTTATCGAGAAGATTCATCAGCTGGTCAGCGAAACCTACCGCTCCCTGAATCAGGCCGGCGAAGTACTGGTACAGGTGGGCGAACTCAGCAATCAGACCCATGCCGGTGTCGAGCAGCAGCAACAACGACTGCAGCAAACCGCCTCCGCCGTTGATCTGATTACCGGTGCGGTAGAATCGATCTCCGAGAGTTCCACCAGCGCCAAGCAGCAGGCGGCCCAGATCGATCGCGAAGCCAAACACAGCCTGCAGCTGGTTCAGGCCTCGACCCAAACCATCGACCAACTGGCCGACGAAGTTTCCAACGCCAGTGATAATATTCAGCAACTGGTCGAAGCCAGCGACTCGATCACCGAGCTGGTGACGGTGATCAAGGATATCGCCGATCAAACCAACCTGCTGGCACTGAATGCCGCCATCGAAGCCGCCCGCGCCGGTGAGGCCGGCAGAGGCTTTGCCGTGGTGGCGGGCGAGGTCCGCATGCTGGCGTCGAAGACCCGCGAATCGACCGAGGGTATCCAGGCTACCATTGAGGCTTTGCAGGCCCGGGTCAGCGATACCCGCGAGGTAATGGAACAGGGCAGAACCCTGGCGGTGGAGTGTGTCGGCCAAAGCCGGGAAGTCTCCGAAGCCCTGGTGGGTATGAGCCGGAGCGTCGAGTCGATCAACCATATGAGTCTGGGTATTGCCGCCGAGACCGGTCATCAGCACTCGGGGATGCAAGAGATCAACCACCATATGGATGAGGTCAACAGCATTGCGGACCAGGCTTCCATGACCGCCAATCAACTGCAGCAACGTCGGCAAACCCTGGTCGATGCGCTACAGCGGGTGGAATCCAAGCTGCAGCAGTTCCAACTCTAGCCGAATTAGCGCGGCCCCGTTTCCGAGCTGCTGACGGCTGAACATGACATTCAACACGCACGGAAAAGGTATACCGAATTGAGGAAACTAGTTGAACGAGTTAGGCTTGCCCATCAACGCAAGTCTTTCCGACCCCAAGATGTAAAGCGCCGAATGCTTGAGCTGTTGTTGATCTCATTCCTATTCAACCCGGTGATCGCCCACAGCGGTTCCCAGCTCCACATCAATGTGGTCGATGGCCAGCAGGCCCCGCTGGAAAATGTCGTTATCGGCCTGGAGCCCCAGTTCGACAACCCCGCGCTCAACCCACCTCTGGAGGCGATGGTGCGACAGCAGGGGGCGCAGTTTCGCCCCTTCGTGCTGCCGGTGAGTGTCGGCACCAAGGTCAGCTTTCCCAATTTCGACGATTTCAGACACCACGTTTACTCCTTCTCCAAAGCCAAGCGTTTTCAGCTGCAGCTTTATGGGCAGGATGAGAGTAAATCGATCGTCTTCGACCAACCCGGTGTGATCGCGCTGGGGTGCAACATCCACGACAACATGCTGGCCTTTGTCTACGTCACCGACCACCCGTTCTACAGCCTCAGTGGCGACGACGGCAGCGTTTCCTTCGATGACCTGCCGGCAGGAACCTATAAGGTGTACGCCTGGCACCCGGATATCAAAGACCGCACTGAAGTCGAGATCAGCAGCATTGATCTGACCGGGGAACAACCCCAGTCTTTAGACGCCGAGCTTATTCTGAAGTCGGCTCGCAGTGTCCAGTATCCACCGGATGAGGAAAGCGGCTACTAGGGCCTGTTCACACGAAATAAATACGGTCTTGCTGCAGTGGGTTTTCCCTGCAGCAAGGTGAAGGAGTACCGGTATTGCTTATGCTTGAACAACTTATATCGCCGTTTTTCGCAAGCAGGCTCGTCGCATGTTGAAGCTGAGATATCGGGCAAAACTGACGCTGGTTTATCTGCTGTTGTTCGTGGTTGTCCAGAGCCTGATCTCGCTGGTGTTTGTCCAAACCATGGCCGACAACGTCAGATCGCAAGCCCTGCAGCAACTGGACACCTCGGCGCTGATCTTTCAACGCATCGTGCAGCAACGGGTCGATGTCCTGGGTGCCAGCGCTCAACTACTCTCCAAGGATTACGGCTTCCGGGAGGCGATCGCCACCGAAGATCTCAAAACCATCCGCTCGGCACTGCAGAATCAGAAAGCCCGCTTTGGTGCCGACCTGGCCTACCTGCTCGATCTGGATGAACGGGTGACGGCGGTTACCGATACCAACCAGCCGATGCGCATCCCCAATATCTCCGATGCACTCAAGAACATGGCCGAAGCCGAGGGGATCGGCGCCAAACTGGTGGAGTTGGATGGCCACCTCTATCAGCTGGTCGTGGTTCCGGTGCAGGCTCCGATCACAATCGCCTGGGTCGCCTTCGGCTTTGAGCTTGACGGTGAGTATGCCCAAGAGATCAAACGCCTGTCCGCCATTGATCTGGAGGTCGCCTTTGTCCACCGTCCCGGTAGCGATGCCCGGTTCCAGCTGGCCAATGATTTTGCCGATGCCCCGGTGTTCGAACAGAGCGGCACCGGCAGCCAGGATCGTGCCGACATCAGCACCGACGCCTTCGATAAGGGCGGCATCTTTTACAAATACCTGCCGCTGAGCAGCCGTGATGACGGCACCCTGATCGCCGCCATACTGTCCTATTCGGAAAGCAGCGCCTACCAGCCCTATCGCCTGTTATTCATCACCACCGTGGTGATTCTGGGAGTCGGTTTTCTGCTGCTGGTTATCGGCAGCCTGGTCGCCGCCAACGGAATTACCCGACCGCTGCGGCAGCTGACCACGGCGGTACAGCAGGTTGCCGGTGGCGACTATCACGAAGTCAAATGTACCAGCCATGGCGATGAGATCGCGGATCTGACCGATAGCTTCAACACCATGGTCAACACGGTCAGAGAACGTGAGCAGCGGATTCTGTTTCAGGCCTATCACGACACCGAAACCGGGCTGCCCAACCGGCTCCAGTTCGAGAAGCAGCTCAACAACCAGTGCGGCGAACGGAATCCCTATACCCTTGCGATCATTGAAGTCCAGCAGCTCAGAGAGCTGCGCACCTTTCTGGATCACACCAATATCAGCGAACTGATGCAGGGCGTTGGCGCCCGCCTGCAACAGATACTCACCAGCGAAGTGGCGCGGCTTTCAACCGAGACCTTTGCGGCGGTCATCCAGTCACCCGGCGATACCAACCAGAAAGTGGCCGAGGTACTGGAACGCTTTCTTGAGCCCTGCCAGGTGGCCGGTATCGTGGTGGATATCCAGCTGCGAATCGGGCTGGTGAACTTCCCGAGCGACGGCGAAGATGCCGAGCTGCTGTTGCGACAGGCCCATGCCGCACTGGATCGGTGTCGAACCAGCGGCAAGCCCTATGCCTGGTTCGACCAGGACAGCGCGGTACTGCAGAAACGACGCTTGTCGATCATGAGCGAACTGCGCCAGGGACTGAAGAACGGAGAGGTCCAGTTCGCCTACCAGCCGAAGGTCAACTTAGCCAGTGGCCAGGTCGAAGTGGTTGAGGCGCTGGTCCGATGGAACAGCACCACCCACGGGTTTATTCCGCCCGATGAGTTTATTCCGATCGCCGAGCGTACCGGTGATATTCGCCACCTCACAGACTGGGGCCTGGAAACCGCTATTCGTCAGGCCAGCGACTGGCACAACCAGGGGCTCGAGATCGCCGTTGCACTGAATCTTTCGGCAACCGACCTAACCAACCATCGGCTGCCGGAGCAGGTGATGGGGCTGCTCAACCGCTATCAGCTTCCGATTCGTCTACTGAAACTGGAAGTCACCGAGAGCGCGGTGATGCACGACATGGATCGCGCCCTGGCCGTGTTGAACCGGTTGCACGATCTCGGGCTGTTCCTCTCGATCGATGACTACGGAACCGGCTATTCATCCCTGAGCTATCTGAAACAGCTGCCCATGGATGAACTCAAGATCGACAAGGCCTTTGTGCTGAAACTGGCTTCGAATATCGAAGATCAGATCCTGGTCCGTTCAACCATCGAGCTGGCCCATAATCTGGGTCTGACGGTCACCGCCGAAGGGGTCGAAGATGCGCAATCGGTGGAGTTGTTGCGCCAGTACGGCTGCGATATGGTGCAGGGCTTTCATATCTGCCGCCCGATCGGCGCCGACGAGCTAGAGAATTTTGTTCGCAGTCAGAACGACAATGAGCCGTCCTAACCCGACTTTCTACCGCAGTTGGATAGCGGCTTTGCTTCTGCTCTTCGCCCTATCAGTGAAGGCTGAAGATAGCGGTTTTACCGATTTTTCACTGAGGTGGCTGGTAGATGCACGAGCCGCCCACTCGGACAGTGAAACCACCTGGCTGGAACAGGGACTGGGCAAAGGTCGCTACGACAGCACCTCTCCATTGCTGGAACTGTCCGAAGTTTCCTTAGTGGCGGAAGCCGACTTCAATTGGCAGTGGCAGGGCTTTACCCATCTCAAATACGATCCCGAGCAGGATCAGGCGCTCGATCTGGTCGAAGCCTATGTACGTTTCAATCCGGTTCCGGACGGTGATATTCGCTACCGTATTCGAGCGGGCCTGCTGTTCCCGCATATCTCACGGGAGAATCGTGGGCTGGCCTGGACCACCCCTTTCTCCATCACCCCCTCGGCCATCAACAGCTGGGTCGGTGAAGAGATTCGTACGCTGGCACTGGAAGGCTCGGCGACCCACCGACAGGGTCCGTGGAAGATGACCGCCACCGCAGCCATTTTCGGCTTCAACGATCCTGCCGGAAGCCTGCTGGCGTATCGGGGTTGGGCCATGCACGACCTGAAAGTCGGCGCATTCAGTCGAGTACCGCTGCCCCCGCTGTCCTCAATCGGCTCGCCAAGCGCCTTCTCGCCCCAACCGCTTTGGGTAGATCCCGTCCGCGAAGTCGATAATCGCCCCGGATTTTACGGCGCACTGGACTGGGAATATGAACGTAGGCATAAATTCGGCGCCTTTTTCTACGATAACCGGGGTGACCCCGAGGTGTTTAAGCGTAGCCAGTACGCCTGGGACACCCACTTCTGGAATCTGTATTTTGAAACCAAACTGCCGGCATCGACCTTGCTGATTGCCCAGTACATGACCGGTCGAACCCAGATGGGACCGGAGAGCGGAGGCGTCAGGCAGGTCGATGTCGATTTTGAGGGGGCCTATCTGCTGGCCACCAAACAGCTGGGTGACAACCGGGTGACCCTCAGGCGTGATTGGTTCGATGCCGACGACAACAGCTTTGTCAGCATCGATAACAACGGCGAGACCGGCTCGGCCTGGACTCTGGCACTGTCTCACAAGCTCGATAAAAACAGCCGCCTGATTGCAGAGTTCATCCGCATCGACAGTCGCCGCCCGAACCGGGCCGACCTGGGTCTGGCTGCCCGGCAAACCGAGCATCAGTTTCAGCTCAGTTACCGGCTTTCTCTGTAGTTTTCAAAGCTCTGTTTTGTCCAATTAATTCGGCTTTTTTTCTCCCCCTGTTAAAACTCCTAACCGGCTGAAAGATCAACGGATCAACCCTAGCCCTGCCCCCGTCAAGCGCTAAAACGGTCAATGAGTCCTATGGCATATGAATCATAAGGAAATATACTGTTAGTACTTTCTTGTTCCTGTAGTACGAGATATGAAGTAATGAGCCGACACCAGTGTGCGGGAGCCGTCTCTAACCTGTTAGAAGACCCCCACTGCCAAGTTTCTCAGACCGGTATCAACGGCGACGATTATTCTCTGGTCAAGGAGTACCCCAGTTACCTGGCCAGCTTCGAAGTCCAGCAGCTTATCGAACGGGAAATTCAATGCTTGCAACGACTGCAAGGTGACGCAGCACCACGGTTGGTATCAACCTCTCCCCGACAGCTCCACCTACTGAGTCGCTGCCCGTCTCCCCTCAATCAGGTAGATTCAACGACGCTGTCGGCGACTGAAAAAGTCCGTTTAGCGATCACGCTGACCTCGGCTCTGGTTCGATTACATCACCATGATCTGGTCCATCTGGTATTGCGGCCAGGCACCTTCTTACTCACCCCAGATCACCGATACGCCGAGTTGATTGATTTCACCACCTCAGAGCCCCTGAGCCGAGAGGGCGGCGGTATCCAAAGTTTTCGCCCAACCTTAGCCGACCCCCACTATCTGGCACCCGAGCAGGGATACCAGTTCAAGCATGAACTGGATACGCGCACCGATCTTTACGCGCTGGGTGCGGTGTTCTACTGGTTACTGAGCGGCCAGCCCCCTTTTCCGGAGTTCAGTGGTAACGAGCTTAGCTACGCCCATATCGCGATCGAGTTGCCCGAACCCAGCTTGCCTACCGAAGCGTCACAGCGATCCTTGCTGCAGGCGTTCTACCGAGTAATTAGCACGCTGATGGCAAAAGAGCCGACGGATCGTTACCAGAGCGCCGTCGCGTTAAATCGTGATCTGAACCAGCTGTTACAGCTGGATCGCACCGCCTTGGAGAGCTTTGTTCCGGCCTCGAACAACGTCCCCGATCGGCTACTGATCCCCAGCAAACTCTATGGCCGTCAGTCGGAAACACAACAACTACTCGATGCATTCAATCGAGTTGAACAGGGGCCCTCCGAAGCATTACTGGTTGCCGGATTTTCCGGTGTCGGAAAATCCTCCCTGGTCAATGAAGTTCAAGCCCCGATTCTGCGTGCCAATGGACTTTTTATTTCGGGCAAATTTGACCAGTACCAGAACGCATCCCCCTACAGCGCGATCGCCCAGGCCTTCGATCACTTTATCCGTACCATCATGACCTACCCTGCCGAGCAGGTAGAGTTTTGGCGCCAACGCTTATCCGAGGAACTGGCACCGAACGCCCAGATACTGATCGATGTGCTACCGGGCTTGGGTCAGCTACTCGGGCCGCAACCAACGCCCAGCCCGCTGGGGCCGGAGGAGCAGCAAAACCGCTTTAACAGCCTGTTCCTTACGTTCGTGCAGACCATCTGCACCCAACACAAACCCTTGGTCATCTTTATCGATGATCTGCAGTGGGCCGACTTGGCGAGCATCCACCTGCTCAAGCTGATGATCAGCAATGAAGACTGCCGCTACTGTCTGCTGCTCGGCGCCTACCGCGACAACGAAGTCGACGCCAAACACCCCTTTATGCAGATGCTGGCCGGCCTGGAGCAGAAAACCTCTCGCCTGTCCCAACTGACACTGCAGCCGCTGAAACAACCCGACCTGAATCAATTGATCGCCGATACCCTGAGTCAGCAGGAATCTCAGGTTCAAGACCTGACGGCATTGATCTATCAGAAAACAGCCGGTAACCCCTTCTTCTTCCGCCAGTTCTTACAAGAGCTGTACCAATCCGATCTGCTGTCGTTTGACCACAGTGCACCTTGCTGGAACTGGTCGACCGAGGCGATCAAGCAGCGCAATATCACCGATAATGTGGTCGAGCTGATGCTGAACAAGATCGGCCGTCTTCCTCATGCCTCGCAGGAGTTACTGAAACAGGCGGCCTGTATCGGTTCAGTATTTCCGCTGTCACTGATTCAAGTCCTGCAATCGGGCGAAGAAGAGATTTCATCGGTGTTACAACCCATCCTGTCCGCCGGTCTTCTCTATCACCATGAAGATAAAGCCAGTCAGGAACCGGGGGGGCGATTACGATTCCTCCATGACCGGGTCCAGCAGGCGGCTTATGGTTTATTAGAGCCAAACGACAGAGCACAACTTCACCACCGCATCGCTAACCTGTTACTTGCTCCGCTGGAGCGATCCGAGTGGAAGGAACACAGTTACGAGCTGCTCAACCACTATAACCAGGCTCACAACGTCCTAGACCCGGCAGAGATAAATACAGTAGCGCACCTTAATCTGATCGCGGCAGAACGTGCACGAGATGCAACCGCCTACAGCCTTGCTGTCGACTACCTGGAGCAGTTTGAAGCACTGAAGACCGACAACCAACCTGAAGCGCTGATCACGGATGCGGTCCTACTACAGCTTGAGTGCCTCTATCTGGCAGGGAGTTTCGAGCAGGCGGAATCGATCAAACAGCTGGTCGGTGAGCGTTGCCGCCTTACGGCCGACCAGGTTCGGTTGCAAACCATTCTGATCACCCAATACACCCGTTACGGTCGCCTAAACCAAGCCATAGAAGAGGGGCTAAGTGGGCTTAACTCACTGCAGAACCCGTTGCCGGACAACCCGGACATGCAGGACATCGGTAATGCGATCGCGGATATTCAGGCGCTGCTGCAACAGCATTCATTCAAGAATTTAGCCGAACAACCCGCCATTCAGGACAAGCAGGTTCTCAATATTCTGGATCTGCTGATGGCGATGCAGCCCTGCTGCTACAACTCCGGCTCTCTGCTGTTCCCGCTAACCATTCTGGAACTGCTGCGACTGACCATTAGCCATGGCAACAGTCCCCATTCCAGCTATGTGTTCATGATGTATGGACTGCTCTGTACCAAGGTGCTGAAGGACTACCCTACCGCCTTTGAAGCGGAGCATTACTCCCGGATCGTGGGCGAGAAATTCCCGACCATTCCGTTGGTCAAGGGACGTTTGAGCATGATGCGGGCAAACTTCATCATGCCCTGGCAGGTTTCCCTAACCCAGAGCAGTCAGGAGCGCGACCGTGCCTACCACGCCTGCCTCGACCAGGGAGACTACTACTGGGGTGTGCATGCCTATATTTTTGGTTTTTATGCCGACCTGATGTGCTCGGAACATCTCGGTACGCTGCTGCAACGCACCCTCAATGTGGTGGAAACCTGCCGTAAAATTAAGCAACCCGCACAGGTTTATCTGAGCCAGCTACAGTGCAACCTGATCATGATCCTGCAGGGTTCACTGGACAACCAGCATAATCTCGATCATATCCCGGGATACGAGCAGGAGGCGGTCGAACACTTTCACGACAACCACTACATGTGCGGAAAGTACGACCGTTTACTCGGTCGCTTGCTGCAAAGTTACCTGTTTGGCAACTACCAGCACGGCGTGGAGATATCGCTGGCAGACACCCTGACCCAGGAAGACCTGGACGAAGGTATCTTTCATGAAGCTGTCTTCACCCTGTTCAACATCCTCTCGCTACTGGCCCTGCAACAGCAGGGCGTTGAGCAGAAGCCTCACTGGCAGGCCTGGCTGAAAGCCGCGCTGGAGAAGTTCAGCTATTGGGAGTCGTTCAACCCATCGACCTTTGCCGCCGCCGCTCATCTCATCCGGGCAGAGCAAGCGGTGTTGGATCAACCCCGCCCCCAAGTTCTTGCCCACTACGAACAGGCGATAGAATCGGCACAACAGTGCGGTTTCCCGCTGCTGCAGGCGCTCGCCAATGAGCGTATGGGGCGCTATAGGCTTCAACAACAGCAAACCAATCTCGGTAAAGCCTATCTGGAAGAAAGTATCCGGCTCTATCAATCCTGGGGGGCAGAGGCCAAGGCGCTGGAACTTCACCAGCAGCTAACCAGCATTGCTAAGACTCTGGAAAGCACCGCTGCCGGTATCAACATCGATTGGCAAACGGTGATTGAGGCCTCACAGCAACTCTCTAAACCCTTGGATGACAGGCGGCTGCAGGAACTGATCCTAAGTTGGTCTGCCCGGGTAACCGGCGCCCAGACCCTGGGGCTCTATCATCGGGATCAGGCAGAACAATGGCGATGTGCCATTCAGTTGCACGAAGGGATTCTCAGTCCCGACCCGCAACCAGAGTCTCTTCCCACCAGTGTGCTGAACTATTGCCTTAACAGCAGAAACACGCTGCTGTTGAAGAACGCCTGCCAGGAAGGTGACTTTATCCTTGATGACTATATCAGCCAGCGAGGTTGCCTGTCGGTATTGGCACTACCGCTGATCTTCGACAATCAAATCCACGGCGTGATCGTACTGGAACATAACCGCACTCCCGGCCTGTTCACACCGCACAAGGCCAATCTGGTCGAGTTGCTGCTATCGCAGTATCTGATCAGCCATAACAACTCGGTGCTGTACCAGAGCGTACAGGACCACAATCTGGAGCTGGAGCAACTGGTTGCCGCCAGGACCAAGGAACTACAACAACAGTCGGATCGGTTGGAATCGATTCTTGCCGCCCTACCCTTGCCCTATGTTCTGACCGGTATGGACGGCCAAGTGATCGCCGCCAACCAGCACTTCTGCCAGCAGTTCAAACTGGATCCGGACAAGCTGGATCGCGTGAATGCCAATGATTTCTATGTCTCGGCACTCGACCGCCAGGAGATGATCGAGACTATCCGTTCGCAAGGCACCGTGACCGACCTGGAGTGCCAACTAAAAGCCCCCAAAACGGCTCCTTTCTGGGCTCAGTTCACCTCGACCCTGATCCAATTGGGTGAGGAAAAAGCGATCTTCTCCGCCGTCACGGATATCTCCGAGCGAAAGCTGCGTGAACACCTACTTCAAGAGCAGGCCAATACCGATCCACTGACCGGCATCCTGAATCGCAGAGCCTTCCTGGAAATGAGTGATGACCTGCACCGCTATGTACGCCAAGACAGCATTGTGTTGGCCCTGCTGGATCTCGACCACTTCAAAAGCCTCAATGACAACTACGGCCATACGGGTGGGGATGAGGTGTTGAAAGGCTTCACCGGCCTGGTAGCCAGCATCCTCAGGGAGGATGACCTATTTGCCCGGGTTGGCGGAGAGGAGTTCGTGATCGTGTTGGTCGGGGTCAACTTACAGCAAGCTCATCGAATCCTCGATCGAATCCGGCAGGAGCTGGAGGAAGCCAGCTTTCACTACAACCAGCATGAAATCCGAGTCACCACCAGCATCGGAGCAACCCTTTGGAGCCCGAAAGAATCAGCCACTATCACGATGGATCGAGCCGATAAAGCACTCTACAACGCCAAACATGAAGGTCGGAATCGAGTCGCCCTCGCTCCGATCGAGTAAGCATTCAGTTGCTAGGATTGCATCAAGGCCGCAACTTTCTTCCTCGACACAAAAAAGCCCCGCATTGCGGGGCTTTTTTCCTCCGGATGTCCGGTATTAGAACATGTGCTGACCGCCGTTGATCGACAGGTTCGAACCGGTGATGTAACCGGCTTCATCCGCTGCCAGGAAGGCAACCGCGCGACCAATTTCAGACGGAGCCCCCATACGACCAACTGGGATACCCGCAGTGATCTTGTCTTGGATCGCCTGATCGATCTTGGCAACCATCGGGGTCAGGATATAACCCGGCGAGATGGTGTTGACGGTAACGCCCTTACGCGCACCCTCTTGTGCCAGCGCTTTGGTGAAACCGTGCAGACCGGCTTTGGCCGCCGAGTAGTTGCTCTGGCCGAACTGACCTTTTTCACCGTTCACCGACGAGATGTTGATAACACGACCGAAGCCGCTGTTGAGCATGTCTTCAAAGACCGGACGGGTCATGTTGAAGGCGCTGTCCAGGTTAGTGTTGATAACGGCATGCCACTGATCCCAGCTCATCTTCTTGAACACGCCGTCACGGGTGATACCCGCATTGTTAACCAGCACGTCGATGGCACCACCGGCTTTCTCTTTGGCCTCAGCCACCGCCTGCTCACAGGATTCCAGGCTGGTGACGTCCACATGCTGAATCAGAAAATCTTTCCCGGCAGCTTTTTGGTCCTGCTGCCATGCAATAGCTTTTTCTTCGTTGCTGTAACCAGCAATGACCTTCATCCCTGCATCCGCAAGGGCTTCACAGATTGCCGATCCGATACCACCTGTACCGCCCGTTACCAATGCGATCCGTTGAGTCATATATAACCTCTCCTAGTGTGTATGTTGATCCATCTCATCGACCATTTCCGCCTCAGCAGAGTCAGAATCGACGTACAACATGGCCAGTTCCTTTATTAATTTTTTGCGACTGGTCTGCTCGACTATAGCAAAGCCTTCGCCGGTTGCACTTAGTTTTTAGGATAACCCCGCCGGGCTACCCCTCCTTAATGTCCGTGACTGATCAGCCCTGACACAAGATTCTTTAACAACTATCTGCCGGGTGGTCGACGATATCGTGACACTTATCAATACCCTAGCGATCGGTTTGGGCATAATGGGACCCTAGTTCGTTAATTAGGCAGGAACCATCCAATGGATTTTGCTTCACTGCTGGGCTTTCTCTCCGGTCTGGCACTGATTATTGGAGCCATACTTCTCGGCGGTGACGCGGACCTGTTCGTCAACGTGCCCGGCATGATGATCGTCTTCGGCGGCACTTGGGCAGCCACTTTACTGACCGTACGTTTCACGGATGTGACGGCCGCGTTCCGCGCCGCCTATATCGTTTTCACCCGCGACGATACCGATCAGCAGAAGATGATCGATACCATGCTGCAATTGAGCAAGATCAGTCATCGCAACGGTCTGCTGGCCCTGTCGAAGGTGGAAACCAACTCCAAGTTTCTGCAGCGCGCCTGCATGCTGATCGCCGAAGCGTCCACCGAAGAGATGGTACGCACCACGCTTCAGACCGAGATCGATTCACTGATGGTGCGTCATTACTCGGTCCAGGACGTGTTCAAAAAGATGGCGATCTACGCCCCGGCCTTCGGCATGCTCGGCACCCTGATCGGGCTGATCCAGATGCTCAGTAACCTTAGCGATCCCGCCACCATCGGCCCGGCCATGGCGGTGGCGTTGCTGACCACTTTCTACGGTTCGCTGCTGTCGTCGATGGTGTTCCTGCCGATCGCCGGCAAACTTCGGCGCCGGACTCAGGTGCAGATCACCAACCTGGAGATCATCCGCGAAGGCACCCTGAGCATTCTGAGCAACGACCATTACGCCAACGTTTATGAACGCCTGTCGTCCTACATCCCCGAGGTGAAGCGCAAGCCGCTGACCCGCCATACCGGCGCCAACACCATCAAGGAGCCGATCCTTTGAACGGCCCCAACCGATCCGGTTCAGTGCTGGAAGAGGATGATGGTCCAGCCTGGATCACCACCTTTGCCGACCTGGTCACCCTGTTGCTGGTGTTCTTTATTCTGCTGTTCACCATGTCGACGGTGGAGATCGATAAATTCCGCTCGGCGATGAACTCGATTCAGGTCAGTCTCGGCCAGTCGGGTGCCGGCAACAGTATCGTGCCGCTACCCAATGACGCGGTCCGCCGTACCCTGACCGAGCTGAATCAGGAGATCACCGACGATCCCGAGAATCCGATTCCCAACTCCCGCCAGCAACAGCAGGACCATTTCGCCAGCGCCCCGACGCCGGCCATCGAACAGCAGTGGCGAGCCCTGGCCGAACAGCTGCGATCTACCTTGGCGGATAAGAATCTGGCCGACGAGGTTGAGATCGACACCCCCATCGACGGCACCATCGTGATTCAGGTGAAGGGCCAGGCGCTGTTTGATTCGGGCTCAGTCGAACTCAATTTTCAGGTCGACGATGTGCTCGACAATCTGGTCCGGGTATTTCACAAGCGCCATGATTTCAATATCGATATACAGGGTCATACCGATAACCTGCCGCTTAGCAGCAGCCGCTTCGAATCCAACTGGGAGCTGTCGGCGGTGCGTGCCACCACGGTATTGCGCTATCTGCTCAGCAAAGGGATCTCACCACGTCGCCTGACCGCCACCGGCTTCGGCGACTCGGTGCCGCTGGTCAGTAACGACACCGCCGAGGGACGTAAGCAGAACCGCCGGATCGAGTTTGTGCTCGAAAAGCGGGCTCGAATCAGCAACTGATCGCAGCACGCACCATCTTTACGCAACACCCCATCCTACGCACCAATAGCGGGCGACAATCCAACCTGCATGCACCAACTCCGTGCACACTCGCTCCCCAGAATTGAACACGTCATTTTATCTCTTTGAATTTAAAGCTTTCTTTGAATGGCACATTTTGTGCTTTATCCGATACCAATTGATTTAGGGCGGCGTCAGACCACCCACCAAGGCCCAAAAAAGGAGACAAACGTGAAACTGATCACTGCGATCATCAAGCCGTTCAAACTCGACGATGTCCGCGAAGCCCTGTCCGAAAACGGGGTCAACGGGGTGACCGTGACCGAAGTCAAAGGCTTCGGCCGTCAGAAAGGTCATACCGAACTCTATCGCGGCGCCGAGTACGTGGTCGACTTCCTCCCCAAGGTAAAGCTCGAAGCTGCGGTCAGCGATGAGCAGGTCGAGACGGCCGTCGAGGCGATCGTCAAAACCGCCAACACCGGCAAGATCGGCGACGGCAAGATCTTTGTCAGCCCTCTCGACGAAGTGGTGCGGATCCGCACCGGCGAACAGGGCAACGACGCGCTTTGAGCCCGTCCCTGTCGACCTTCACTGAACTCCATTGAACTACGGTAACGCCCCCATGCTAAAACGAATCGCTACCCTCGCTTTGCTGATGTCCCCGGGTATCGCCATGGCCGACGAACTCAACGGCGCCAACACCGCCTGGATTCTCACCTCCACCGCACTGGTGCTGTTTATGACCCTGCCCGGACTGGCGCTGTTCTACGGCGGCCTGGTGCGCTCCAAAAACGTACTGTCGGTGCTGATGCAGTGTTTTACCATCGCCGGCGTCGCGTCGATCATCTGGATGATGTTCGGTTACAGCCTGGCCTTCGGCGAAGGCAACGCCTGGATCGGCGACCTGAGCAAGGTGATGATGGCGGGCATCAGCAAGGATACGCTGATGGGGGATATTCCCGAGCCGCTGTTCATGCTGTTCCAGATGACCTTCGCGATCATCACCCCAGCGCTGATCATCGGCGGCTTCGCCGAGCGGATGAAGTTCAGCGCCATGCTGCTGTTCAGCTGCATCTGGCTGGTACTGGTGTACTCGCCGGTGACCCACTGGGTCTGGGGCGGCGGCTGGCTCGGTCAGATGGGTCTGTACGACTTCGCCGGGGGTACCGTGGTGCATATCACCTGTGGTGTATCTGCGCTGGTTGCCGCCATTGTGGTCGGTCCGCGTAAAGGCTTCCCCCAGGTGGCGATGCCCCCCCATAACCTGACCATGACCGTCACCGGTGCCGGTATGCTGTGGGTCGGCTGGTACGGTTTCAATGGGGGTTCGGCCCTGGCCGCCAACGGCGACGCGGCGATGGCGATGCTGGTTACCCACATCTCTGCTGCTGCCGGTGTCCTGGTCTGGTCCTTTATCGAATGGTTCAAGTTCGGCAAGCCCAGTGTGCTGGGTGCGGTCACCGGGATGGTGGCTGGCCTGGGTACCATCACTCCGGCCTCCGGTTTCGTCGGCCCGGGCGGTGCATTGATCATCGGTATCGTCGCCGGCGGGGTCTGCTTTATGGCGACCCAGTACATCAAGCGCACCCTGAAGATCGATGACTCGCTGGACGTTATGCCGGTGCACGGTGTCGGCGGCATCCTGGGTACCTTTATGGCCGGTATCTTCTCCAGTACCAGCCTGGGTGTCTTCAGCGGCTTTGGTTATGCCGATGGCATCGATACCATGGGCGGACAGGTCTGGGTCCAGCTGGTGGGTATCGTCGTCACCTTTGTCTACACCGCCATCGTCACCTGGATCATCCTTAAGCTGGTGGGCGCTATGGTCGGTCTGCGGGTCGATGAAGACGTGGAGATTCAGGGCCTGGATACCGCCGAACATGAAGAGACCGGCTACAACCTGTAATTCAGAGTTGGATTCGCTGCACGGTCCCAAAAAAACAGGGGTGTCATTGCGACACCCCTGTTTCATTTCGGCCCCAGTTCAGGCCTATAAGGTCACCTCTAGTGACCGGCACCACATGGATGGTGCTTCGTGAAACGGGTTAGGACCCGTCTTAGATCGCGTGCATGCTGCAGCTTCCCGGCGCGCTGCGCATGCTGGATATCATCCACAATCATGTGCTGAATCCGTCGAACACCCTGGTCGGTGTGGAGCATGTGTTCACATTCTGCCAACGCCGGCAGACCTTGCAGATGTTCATGCTCGCCCACTGCATCGACTTCGCTCTGATGGAGATCGCTGACTTCCAGGCAATCCTTGTAAGTTAACATGGTCACCACCCCCTCAGGCTTATTTGCTTACCCCTCGATGGCTGTACTCTTTGCCCAGTTACAGAATAGGACGAAGCCGGATTCAAATCAGCTGAACATTTTTCAGCCAATCCAAACCCGGCGAGACTCTGTTTCAATTGCTAACAGACCGGCTATGAACTACCCGGGTACAACCGCTAACGACGTTTGGTAAAGGGAGCCAAGCCATCCCCCAGCGCTCCGGAACCGGGCTGTTCGTTGCGCTCGGCAGCCGGTTTGTTTGCACTGGGCTTACGACGCTTGCCGATCGATTTCTGATCCCGCAGTCGCTGTTTCGGTTTCTTGCTTCCCGCTTCCGAATCGCCGCGACGCTTGTCGGCACGCCCTTTGTTGCGCTTGCCGACACCGGCGGCTTTGCCGGAAGACTTGAGTTTAGCCGGCCCTTTGTACTTACCTTCCAGGCCGGGCACCAACCGACGCTCGAACTGCAGCCGCAGGTAGCGCTCGATACTGGCCATCAGGTTCCACTCCGATGCACTGATCAGGCTGATCGCCAAGCCGCTCTCTCCGGCACGACCGGTACGACCGACCCGATGCACATGCTCGTCACCGCTACGGGCCATATCAAAGTTGATCACCAGATCGACTCCGCTGATATCCAACCCACGGGCGGCCACATCGGTGGCCACCAGGATGTTGATGCTACCGCGCCGCATCCAGTCCATCACCTTGTTGCGGTCGTCCTGGGTCATGTCCCCCTGCAGCACCCCGGTACGGTGACCCCGGTAACGGATGGCACCACCAAGTCGTTCGGCCTGAGCTTTGGTATTGGTGAACACGATCACCTTGGCGTACGACTCTTTCTCCAGCAGCCGATGCAGCAACCGCTCCTTGTGGGTCCGATCGTCGGCCAGGACGATCTGCTGGCGGATATTGCCATGCAGGTCACGGGCACCGCTGAGGATCAGCTCCTCCGGATCCCGCAGAACCCGATCGATCACTTGCATCAAGCCCTTGGTTTTCAAGGTGGCCGACAGCAGCAGGGTCTGGCGCTCGGGCCGACAGCTATCGGCGATCGCCAATACGTCTTCGGCAAAGCCCAGATCCAGCATCCGATCGGCCTCATCGAGCACCAGTACTTCCAGATCACTGAGATCGCAGGAGTTGCGCTTGATATGCTCCAGCATCCGCCCCGGCGTGGCGATGATCAGCTCCGGGTTCTTGCGGAAGATCGAACGCTGGTATTTGAAGTCGTCACCGCCGGTGATCAGACCGGCCTGCAGATGCGAGAAAGCGGACAACTGCTTGAACTGCTTAAACACCTGCCGCGCCAATTCACGGGTGGGCAACAACACCAAGCCCCGGGTGCCGCTTCTCGGCGCATCAGATTCCAGAAAACGATGCAGGCTCGGCAACAGGTATGCAGCGGTTTTGCCACTGCCGGTTTCGGCGCTGATCAACAGATCTTTGCCGTCCAGCGCCTTGGGTAGGGCTTGTTGCTGCACCTCGGTAGGCTGTTGCAGATTCAGCTCGGCCAGCGCTTTTTGCAGGCGCTCATGCAGCGGTAGGTCAGAAAACACGTATATTCCTCGGATAAAACTCGAATAGGCCGGGGGGCGGCGCTAAGATAGCGGCCATTCTACACCACAGTCTGGCACAGCAGCGATTGAGCGGTGCAATAAACGAGGTTTTTATGCAGATCTGGGTCGATGCCGACGCCTGCCCCAAGGTTATTCGCGATATCCTGTTTCGAGCCGCGCAGCGGGTGGAGGTCAAATTGACGCTGGTGGCCAACCAGTTAATCGCCACCCCGCCCTCACCCTGGATCAGCGCCGTTCGGGTGGAATCGGGGTTCGATATCGCCGATAACTATATCGTGCAACAGACCCACCCCGGTGATCTGGTGATCACCGCTGACATCCCGCTGGCAGCCGAAGTGATTGAGAAGCAGGCGCTGGCGCTGAATCCACGCGGTGAACTCTACACCACCGAGAGTATCCGCCAACGTCTCAATATGCGCGACTTTATGGAAACGCTACGCGCCAGCGGCGTTCAGACCGGCGGCCCGGCAGCGCTTTCCCAGGCCGACCGGCAGGCGTTTGCCAACCAACTGGACCGGCTGCTGGCACAGCGGAGCAAATGATCCCACCGCGTTCCGCCAACGCCTATAATTAGGTTCGACGAAACGAACTGACAGCATGCGGGTCTACCTTACCAGAGGTGCTCAATCCCGGTGAGGCAGAAGCGCCCGCTACGCGATCCTGTGTTGCCGACTTATCATACAAACGATAGGGTTACTTGATAAGCGCTACACAGACTCCAGCTAAACGGCATGAGTCGCCGCACCGCTCCAGAGAGCTGTCAGTTACGCAGTCTGCCGCAGGCGAGGTAAGACCATGATTAGCCCCGATCACTGGGTATTGGAAGAGAAAGAGCTGCTGGTGCCGCTCGACAAGTGGCAAAAAACCGTCGACGTCATGGCCCGAGTCTTCAAGGCTCCTGCCGGCTTTATCGTTCAGCGTGGTCCCGGCGGTTATCAGGTGGTTATTTCCAGCGACCAGGAGAGCAATCCCTACGGCCCGGGCGGCCTGATCCCGGAAGAGACCAATATCTTCTGCCGCAAGGTGGTCGAAGAGCGTCATCGACTCTATGTCAAAGACGCGCCCGAAGACCCCTTTTGGGATACCAACCCCGAAGTTACCGACGATGGCTTCCGCTCCTACCTGGGCTTTCCGCTGTTCTGGCCCGACGGCAAGCCTTTCGGCACCATCTGCGTGATGGACTTCGACAGCACCGATTACGGTGACAGCTACGTCGATCTGCTGGGCGAGTTGCGTGACCTGATCGAGGCCGATCTGGCGATCCTGCACCAATATCAACTGATCTCCGACCTGGCCATGAGCGATGAACTGACCGGGCTCTACAACCGCCGCGGTTTCTACTCGGTCGCAAGCCAGTATCTGGCACTGGCGAAACGCTCACGGCTGAGTCTGGGGCTGCTCTATCTCGACATGGATGGCCTCAAACAGATCAACGATAATCAGGGCCACTCCGCCGGCGACGCGGCGTTGCAGCAACTGGCGGCCTCAATCCGTCAGGTGGTACGGGAAAACGATGTTCCGGCACGCTTATCCGGCGATGAATTCGTGATGCTGGTGGCCGCCAAGGATCAACAGCAGCTCGATACCATTGCCGAACGGATCTCGGAGTTACTGGGCCGGCAGCAGCTGCGCGCCAGCATCGGTAGCGTGTTGCTGGATAATCCGCTCAAGCCGCTGGAGTTCTGGTTGGAAAAAGCCGACCGCCGAATGTATCGGCAAAAACAGCGCTAGCGGCCCCCCGCTTTTCAGCCGCCGTCAAAGCCCCCGGCAAACCGATCTACACTGTAAACAGACTGTAGACGGGAGGGCTTAACCATGCCGGTCAGTGTATTCGATCTATTCAAAGTCGGGGTCGGTCCCTCCAGCTCTCACACCGTTGGCCCGATGCTGGCGGCCCACCGTTTTGCCACCGAACTGGATCACAACGGCCTGTTGGCCCGAACAACCAGGGTTCAGATTCACCTGTTCGGCTCCCTCAGCGCCACTGGGGTCGGCCACGCCACCGACCGTGCCTGCCTGATGGGCTTGCTGGGCGAACTACCCGATCAGATCGATCCGGACCGGATTGAACCCTGGTTCCATCAGATCGTCTCCGAACAACGCCTTAGACTACTGCAACGCCATCCGATCGATTTCAGCTATGACGACGACCTGGAGTTCGATTCGGTCCCCCTGCCCGAACACCCCAACGCGCTGCGCCTAACCGCCTTCAATGACGCTGGCGACAAGCTGCTCAGTCAGACCTATTTCTCCATCGGTGGCGGCTTTGTTCATCAGCAGGGGCAGGAAGAAACCGTTGAGCAGGCCCCGCTGGATCTGCCCTATCCGTTCCGGTCCGCAGCAGAGCTGTTGGCGCTCTGTCAGCAACATAAAATCTCCATCAGCGAACTGGTGCTGCGTAATGAAGCCAGCCTGATACCCCGCCCACAGGTTATCGAGCGCCTGGTTGCCATCTGGAAGGTTATGGATGCGGTGATCGACCGGGGCCTTCACAGTCGCGGCATTCTGCCGGGAGGTCTGGCGGTCAAACGACGCGCTCCCGAGCTGTATCAGGCGCTGCGGTTGAAGCAACCGGCCAACCTGATCGCCGCCAGTCTGGAGGGCATGGACTGGGTCAATCTCTATGCTTTGGCGACCAACGAGGAGAACGCCGCCGGCGGCCGGATCGTCACCGCACCCACCAACGGCGCGGCCGGAGTCATGCCGGCGGTGCTGAAGTACCTGATCCGCTATAATCAGGGTCTGGACGATGAGCAGATCGCTCGGTTCTTCCTCGGGGCCGCCGCGGTCGGTGCCCTGTGCAAAACCAACGCCTCGATCTCCGGTGCCGACGTCGGCTGCCAGGGTGAGGTCGGATCCGCCTGTGCGATGGCGGCAGCCGGTTTGACCGAGGTGCTCGGCGGCAGCCCGCTGCAGGTGGAGAATGCCGCCGAAATCGGCCTGGAACATAACCTGGGATTGACCTGCGATCCGGTCGGCGGCTTGGTTCAGGTCCCCTGTATCGAGC
Organism: Motiliproteus sp.; assembly: GCF_965230735.1. Lineage (GTDB taxonomy): Bacteria > Pseudomonadota > Gammaproteobacteria > Pseudomonadales > Balneatricaceae > Motiliproteus. Next base: position 1,556,976 of record NZ_OZ246016.1, on the reverse strand, counting down.
GCAACGCCATCGCCGCGATGAAGGCGATCAATGCGGCTCAGATCGCGCTACGGGGTGACGGCGATCATTTCGTGTCGCTGGATAAAGTGATCAAGACCATGAAAGACACCGGGCACGATATGCAGGCCAAATACAAAGAGACCTCCGAAGGCGGACTGGCGGTCAATGTGATCGACTGTTGAGTTGAGAAGTCCCGCCTCTCAACAGCCGGTTTTACCGTTAACTGACCAGGGCTCGCAACCAGCCCAGCAAGCTGTCAGAGTAAGCCAGCCCCGCGGCAGCCACAACTATCCCCAGCAAGGCGCCGAGCAGCAACTTGTTGCTACCCCCACGCTGAGGTTGATCGCCGTTACCATTTTGCAGTCCCGGTGACGGGCGCGACTCCGCCGCGAGTCCCAGTCCCAGGCCACCCTCGATCGATTCCCGGCTACTCTTGAGCTCGCCCAGACGCTGCAGATCCTGCATCTTCTTACGCAGTTGCTGCTCCAACCTCGGCAGATCCAGGGTCTTGACGATCAGCTGGTAGTTTTCGAACTGCTCATGGTGTCTGGCCCGCACCGGATTATCGAACAGATATTGGGCGCAGAATCGCTGCACATCCAGTTGGGTGCGATTCAATTGATCCCCGCCCAGAGTCGTCATCTGTGACAGCCGGTTGATCATGGCGCTGAGTTGAAAGTGGTAGGCCAGCCCCAGACCGTAAAGCACCAGCGAGCGCGCAAAGCTGGCCTCCTGCTTGCCGCCGAAGATAAAGCCACGATGATAGTTCATCGACCAGTTGCTACCCATGTACTTGCGGGTAACACCGTCCAGATTCGGCTCCGGATCGCCGCTAGCATGGTTCAGCTTGTTCAAAAACTCCTGCTTCTGCAGCCCCCGTGGCAGCCAGATCGCCTGGTGCAGATACTCGCCGTAATGAGCCGGCTCATTCAGGCTGAGCATCTCGGCTATCTGGAATGCACACTGGGTTTCGAGGTGCTTGCGCCCGATACTGTCCATGTCCCTGACCACGACCAGCATGTCGGTCTGATAGGGTTTACTGAAGTAACTGAGGCCGTATACGGTGCAGTCGGAATAACTGACCTTGGTAAAGCGGCAGTTTTCCTCCAGCGACTCGTATAAAGGTGCAATCGATGAGACCGGCATATTCATGCCGAAGTCAGACGGTGCCTTGGCTTTATCCGTGTTGAGTAGAAAAAAGAGTCCGACCTTTGTATCCATATAAGTTATCCATCGGCTGAGCGCACAAGACCCGGAATTTAAACGAGTGTTTAAAAGATTACCCCAGCTGAAATCAGGGACAAGCCTGATCGTTAATATGGCAGACTTTTTACGCCCGTGGTTGATCCTGGGCAAAAAATCACCCCAGTCGAGGCCGCTCAACCCCGTTGGCCCTGAGCGAAACACTCCGTTATGCTGAGCGATCGATAGCCTCACCGAGAGCCGACTTTGATCACCGATCCGCTTTTCTACCTGTGCGCTATCCCGGCCGTACTGATTGTCGGCATCTCCAAGGGTGGTCTTGGGGGAGGACTGGGATTGATCGCCGTGCCGCTGATGTCGATGGCGGTCTCCCCCTTCCAGGCCGCCGCGATTATGCTGCCGATACTCTGTGTGATGGATCTGGTCAGTATGTGGGGGTTCCGCGGTAACTACGACCGACGAAATCTGCAGATACTGCTGCCCTCCGCCGTTTTGGGTATCGGCATCGCAGCCCTAAGCTTCCAGTACCTTTCCGAATCCCATATCAAACTGATGATCGGGATCATTGCGCTGCTGTTTACCGCCAACTTCTGGCTCAACAAGCTGCGCCGTCGTCAACCGGCCAAAACCGAAGCCGATCCGGTGAAGGGCAGCCTGTGGGGGACCCTGGCAGGTTTTACCAGTTTCAGCGTTCACGCCGGCGGTCCGCCGATGAACATCTACCTGTTACCTCAGAAGCTGGACAAGACCCTGTTTGCCGGCACCACGGTGATCTTCTTCGCGGTGGTGAATTACGTCAAACTGGTGCCCTATACCCTGATGGGGATGCTGGAGAGCGGCAATCTGACGACCTCGCTGGCCCTGGTGATCTTCGCCCCTATCGGGGTCTACACCGGCATCTGGATGCACAAACGGATCAATGAGAACCTGTTCTATCTGCTGTGTTATGGTTTGCTGTTCCTGACCAGCCTGAAAATTCTGGCCGAAGGATTCTCAGAGCTGCTGCTTTAATCCTCCATTCAGGCGCTTCGGCTACGATTAGGTCGTGATTCTCAAACTCCGGCATTTGCCAACCATTTCTGTCTATCTGTATAGGAGAGCGGGATGCTCAATCGATTCAAAGCACTTCAGCGTTTCTGGCTTGTTGTCCTGCTCGGACTGGGATTAAGCGGTTGTGCCACCCTGCAACCCGGATTTGAGAAGCCGGTGGTCAACCTCACCTCGTTCGAGCTGCTGCCCTCCAACGGGGTCGCCCCCAAGTTCGGCATCGGCCTGCACGTAATCAACCCGAACCGCACCCCGCTATCGCTCAAGGGGCTGGTCTATAACGTCGAGATCGAGGGACACAAGATTCTGACCGGGGTGGCCAACGACCTACCGGTCATCGCCGCCTACGGGGAAGGCGATATCCAACTGCAGGCCAGCGCCAATCTGTTCAATACTCTGCGAATGCTCAGTTCGCTGGTGAACCGCCCCAGCAACAGCCTGACCTATGACCTCAATGCCAAGCTCGATGTCGGCAGCCTGCTACCCCGGGTTGAAGTCAACGAGAGCGGTAAGATCGACCTGTCGAGATTGAATAAATAACCCCTGGGATCAGATAACAGCAAAGACAAACAAAAACGGCGCCCGGAGGCGCCGTTTTCAGATCCCTTCGCCGACTTACAGGAAGGCGTGGAAAGCCACCAGAGCGACAGCCAGGATCCACATCAGCGGATGAATGTCGCGGGCCTTACCGGTGATCAGGTGAATCGCCACCCAGGAGATCACACCCAGAGTAATACCGTGGGCGATCGAGTAGGTGAACGGCATCGCGATCACGGTCAGGAAGGCCGGTACCGCATCTTCCATCTGCGACCAGTCCAGCTCCTTAGCCGCTCCCATCATCATCGCACCGACGACAATCAGTGCCGGTGCGGTAGCCAGCGCCGGTACCGCAGTGAACAGCGGGGTGAAGAACATCGCCAGCAGGAACATGATCGCTACGACCACGGCGGTCAGACCGGTACGACCGCCCTCTTCGATACCGGTAGCCGATTCGATGTAGGTGGTGACGGTACTGGTACCCAGCAGGGAACCGGCGGTGGTACCGGTAGCATCCGCCATAAAGGCGCGATCAGAACCCGGCAGCTCACCCTTGTCGTTGAGGAAGCCGCCCAGACGGCCAACCCCCAGCAGGGTGCCGGCGGTATCGAAGATATCAACAAACAGGAAGGCGATAACCACAGTCACCAGCGCGCCGGTGAAGATCTGAGAGAAATCCAATGCCGCCAGTGTCTCGGTGGGCAGGCTCGGCCAGGCCATAAACTGCTCAGGCGCCGGTGCCAGACCAAAGCCCCAGGCGATCGCGGTCAGTACCACGATGCCGATCAGAATCGCACCTTTGACCTGACGTACGATCAGCGCACTGGTCAGAATGATACCCAGCAGCGACAGCAGCACCGCCGGATCGTGCAGATCACCCAGGGTTACCAGGGTGGCCGGGTGGTCAACGGTCAGCTTGGCATTCTGGAAACCGATGATGGCCAGAAACAGGCCGATACCGGTCATGGTCGCAATCTTAATGGCTTTCGGTATCGCATTGATCAGCTTGGTACGGAAGCCGGTCATCGCCAGCGCCATAAAGATCAGGCCTTCGATAAATACCGCCGTCAGCGCGACCGACCAGTGCACCCCCATGCCCTGGACGACGCCGAATGTGAAGTAGGCGTTCAGACCCATACCCGGCGCCAGTGCGAACGGGAAATTAGCGTACAGACCCATGATCAGCGTTGCGATAGCCGCTGCCAGCGCGGTGGCGATGGCGACATCGTTTGCCGGCATACCGGAGATGCTCAGCAACTGCGGGTTAACGAACAGAATGTACGAGATGGTCAGAAAGGTGGTGAGGCCGGCCCGGATTTCGGTACCGATATCACTGCCCCGCTCGGAAATTTTGAAATAACGCACTAACGCGTCCATACAGCACTCCCCTTACTGCATTGGTTTAGTGGGCTCAGACGCTGTTTTGGTGGTGCCGGGTTCAACAGGTTGATGAAAGCCATCCGGCTGGTCAGAATCTGAGCGGCATATTCTAGTCGACTAAAGTCCATATGCCGACCGTTTTTATTGACATTCGGGGAAAATATTAAACATCGATATTGTCATTCGCGGACTAAAGTCTTAGTGTTCGCGGTTTACTTGCTGTTGGGGAGCTTCTCATGATCGAAAAAGTCTATCTGTCAGCCCAGGATCTGCTCGAAGATTCGTTCCGTCTGGGGCTGGAGATCTACAAAAGCGGCTTCCGTCCGGACTTCATCGTCGGTGTCTGGCGTGGGGGCACCCCGGTCGGCATCGCGGTTCAAGAGATCCTCGATAACCTGGGCGTTAAGACCGATCACATTTCGATCCGTACCTCCTCCTACGTCGGTATCGGCGAGCGCGGCAAAGAGGTGCGCGTACACGGTCTGGATTACATCATCCGTAACGTCAATGCGCCCGATTCGCTGCTGATCGTCGACGACGTGTTCGACTCCGGCCTGAGCGTTAAAGCAGTTATCGATACCCTGAAGGAAAAAGCGCGTCTGAACACCCCCGGCGATATCCGTATCGCTACCCCCTGGTTCAAGCCGGCCAATAACCAGACCGATCTGGAGCCGGACTATTACCTGCACAAGTCAGACGACTGGCTGGTCTTCCCCCACGAGCTCAACGGCCTGGATCGCGAAGAGATGCTGGAAAACAAACCGGGCTTGCGGGAAATCTTTAAAGAGTACGACCTCTAAACGACTCTGAAACCCGTCTCTGATATAAAGCCGCTGAACTCAGCGGCTTTTATTATTCTGCTACCCGATTGATTGCCGCCCGCTAAAGAACCCTGTGGTCTTGAACATTTTCCGTTGGCCGGATGCAATCCAGATCAATTGAGAAATCGCAGGTTGGGGGTAAACTGGCCCGATTCGTCATCTCTACCGCCGTTTTATCATGCCCATCGACAACCAAGATCACGTTCAATTGCTGGAAACCATCAGCTCAACGTTATCCCGCTATATCAATGAGTCCAACCCCTACCGGCTGTTCAACGGGCTGCTGGAAGACCTGCTGCGTTTAACCAACAGCGAATACGGTTTTATCGGTGAAGTGTTCTACGATCGGCAGCAGTTGCCCTATATCCAAAACTACGCCACCACCAATATCGCCTGGAGCGATGAAACCAAGCAGCTGTATCAGGACACCCTCGAAAAAGGGATGGTATTTAAAAAGCTCAATAGCCTCTATGGAGAAGTCCTCAAGACCGCCCAACCGGTGATCGCCAACAATCCGGCCGATGATCCCCGTGCCGGCGGAATTCCCAAGGGGCACCCGCCGCTGAACAGTTTTCTGGGGCTGCCTTTCTACACCAATGGGCAGCTACAGGGAGTCGTTGGTATCGCCAACCGGGTGAACGGCTACGACCAGCAGCTGGTGGACTTCCTGGCGCCGTTTTTATCGACCTGCAGCAATCTGGTTGAGGCCTATCGCAACAACCTGAAACGGCTTGAGGTCGAAGATGAGTTGCAACGTACCAAGAGCCGATTGCTGCTGTTGATGGCCGATCAGCCCGCTTTTCCGCCGCAGCCACGCCCCCAGACCCAGCCTCTTCCGTCCGGCTATCGCTTCGATCCGCAGAGCCTGACCCTGACCCGCCACCAGCAACCGATCCATCTGACCGTTAAAGAGGCCAAGCTGCTGGCGACCCTGCTCAACAGCGCCGACCAGGTGGTCAGCCATCAACAGCTGGAGCAGCTGATCTGGCCGGATGTAGTGGTCAGCGACAGCTCGCTACGCTCACTGGTGCTCCGACTACGGAAAAAGGTTCCGGAACTGGAGATTCAAGGTCTGGCCGGTCGCGGCTACCGACTCAACACCCGCAACGTTGCCTGAACCCGAAAAATATCACCGTAAAATCACCACTCTGTGACGTCTAGCTGACCCGCTCATCCTCGCTGCCCCTTACCCTTGGGAACATCGAAACCACCACGGAGAACTGTGAGATGAGCGAATCCTCCTTATACCAACGCTTGGGCGGCTACGATGCCATTGCCGCGGTCTGCCACGACCTGTTGCCCCGACTGCAGAACGACCCGCAACTAGGCCGTTTCTGGCAGCATCGAGGCGATGACGGTATCGCACGGGAAAAGCAGTTGCTGATTGACTATCTGTGTTCCGCCGCGGGTGGACCGATGGTTTACACCGGACGCGAGATGAAGCAATCCCATACCGGCATGAAGATCAGTCAAAGCGACTGGGATATCTTCCTGGGCCACCTGAACGGCACCCTGGACAGCTTCGCGGTACCGGCGCCGGAGCGCTCCGATGTGCTGGCCTTTATCGACAGCACCCGCGCGGATATTGTCGAAGCTTAAACAGACCGGCTACAGCCGAGCTATCTCCGCTGTAGCCCCATTTTCCCATCATTGAACAGCCACCCCTCCCGCCCGACTCCCGTCAGCCGCCGGCAACTTTTTCCCTCGACGGCTTGAAAGCCTGAAACTCGACCACATATAGAGATCAACGGTCGCCATTCGGGGCCGTGATTTAACACCGCCCGCTCTGTGTTAGAGGGGCAACCACCATATTGCTCATTTGAGGATGTGATTATGCATATCGACTTTACCCCACTGTACCGTTCCTCCATCGGTTTCGACCGTCTGGCCAACCTGATCGAAAACGCCAATGCCGGCGCCAATCAGGCCGGTTATCCGCCTTACAACATCGAACTGCTGGATGAGAACCAATACCGAATCACCATGGCCGTGGCCGGTTTCGCCGAGTCCGAGCTGGATATCCAGAGCCAGGCCAATACGCTGGTGATCAGTGGCAAGAAAACCGCCCAGGACGATAATCGTCAGTTCCTGTATCAGGGCATCGCCGAGCGCAGCTTCGAGCGCCGTTTCCAACTGGCCGACTATGTCCGCGTTACCGCCGCGTCGATGGAAAACGGCCTGCTCCACGTCGAGCTGGAACGCGAAATCCCCGAGGCGATGAAAGCCCGCAAGATTGAGATCCAAAGCGGCAAGAGTACACTGATCGAAGGCAACTGATCCCGATCACGGGCTTTCCAACCAGATTGGAGAGCCCAACCAGACACGGCAGCGCTCAGGCGCTGCCGTTTTCGTTTTACTATTTCTGAGTTTCCCCGATGCTGTTACTGCTAGCCTGCCTGATCGTCCTTGTTTCCGCGCTGGTGCAAACCACGATCGGATTCGGCTTGGCGCTGATCGCCGTGCCATTGCTGGTGTTGATTGACCCGCAGATGGTACCGGCACCGCTGATCATCGTTTCACTGCTGCAGTTGAGCATCTCGGCCTGGAAGCATCGGGCCGACATCCATTGGAAACCGCTATGGATCGCGCTGGTCACCCGTATCCCCGGTACCGCCCTGGCGGTCTGGCTGATGGGGCGTTACGGCATTGACGGGATCAAGATTGTGATTGCCACCTCGGTACTGTTGGCCGTGGCGATCAGCCTGTTCAAGTTTGAAGCCGAACCCAATCAGCGTAACCATGCCATCGCCGGCTTCTTCTCCGCCCTGAGCGGCACCACCACCGCCATCGGGGGACCACCGATGGCACTGCTGTATCAGAATCAACCGGCAGACTACGTGCGAGCCAACCTGTCGGCCTACTTCACCATCGGCAGCATGATCTCGCTAGCCGGCGTGGCGATGGGCGGTTTTATCACCGCCCAGAGCTGGGTCTATGTGGCCTGGTTTGTTCCGGCGACCCTGCTGGGGACCCTACTCGGCCTGCGCCTGCGCCACCGGGTCGACGCCAAACTGATCCGTCCTGCCATTCTGGTGCTGTGCTCGGCCAGCGCCTTGATCGTTATCGGACAAACCCTGCTTAGCTAGCCGCGACCAACTGCTCCCACCGAACAACAAATCCGCTGATCGGGCTAAACTTTTTTGCTTGATCGCAATCCAATCGGTTCAACAGTCATGAATTAGGAGCTCTACCCGCGATGATGCTGGCCATCCGAACCCTCACGCCCTCCCTGATCCTGAGTGCCGTTATTACCCTGGGGCTACTGAGCCAGCAGGCCGGCGCGGCGCTGCCGACTCAGGATTCCCAGGGCCAACCGCTGCCGACCCTGGCCCCGTTGATGAAGTCGGTTACCCCCGCGGTGGTGAACATCTCCACCTTCACCAATCGCCGGGTCAGCAACCCGCTGTTGCAGGATCCGTTCTTCCGCCGCTTCTTCAGCCTGCCGCAGCAACCCCAGCAGCCGCAGCGTCAGCGCCGTTCTCAAAGCGCCGGTTCCGGGGTCATCATCGATGCCAAGCAGGGACTGGTGGTAACCAACCACCATGTGATCGCCAATTCCGATGAGATTCATATCGCGCTGACCGACGGCCGTAGCCTGCAGGCCATTCTGGTTGGCAGTGATCCCGATGCAGACCTGGCGTTGCTCAAGGTTGAGGCCGACAACCTGACCGAGGTGCCGATGGCCAACTCCGATGCACTGGAAGTGGGTGATTTTGTGGTGGCGATCGGCAATCCGTTCGGGCTTGGCCAGACCGTGACCACCGGCATCGTCAGCGCCCTGGGCCGGACCGGCCTGGGCATCGAAGGCTATGAGAACTTTATTCAAACCGACGCCTCGATCAATCCCGGCAACTCCGGTGGCGCCCTGATCAACCTCCGCGGTGAACTGGTGGGCATCAATACCGCCATCATCGCACCGGGCGGCGGCAACGTCGGTATCGGCTTTGCAATCCCCAGCAACATGACCCGCGCCATCACCCAACAACTGGCAACCCGCGGCGAAGTCCGCCGCGGCAGTCTCGGCGTGGCGCTGCAGGATATCTCCCCGGACCTGGCCGAAGCCTTCGGGATGGCAGCCGATGAAAAGGGCATTCTGATCAGCCAGATCTCCCCCGGCTCGGCTGCTGAAAAAGGCGACCTGCGCTCGGGCGATGTGATTCTGCGGGTCAATGATATCGCGGTCGAAAATACCGCCGAACTGCGCTCCAAGCTTGGCGTCTGGCTGATCGATTCCGAGATTAAGCTGGAGCTGTTGCGCGACGGCAAACGCCTGCAGAAAACCCTGATGCTGGACCAACCCGGCCAGGGCTCAACCGACGGCGGCAGCTACAGCAGCAGCCTGAAAGGCGCGACCCTGGCAGAAAGTGATCAAGGGGTGGTGATCGAAACGATCGAGCGTAACAGCCCGGCAGCATTTACCGGTTTGCGCAGCGGCGACATTATCAGCGCCGTTAATCGACGCCAGGTGAAAAATCTGGATGAATTCGCCAAGGCTGCCAACAACAGCAACCGCAAGCTGCTGCTGTTGATCAACCGCGGCGGTAACGTGCTCTACCTGGCCCTGTCCAACCGCTAGCCGGCTCTCATTAATAACTCCGCCCGCATCTGCATCGGGCGGAGCCGCCTACCCGCTATTCGATTAATCAAGTTTGGAGAAATCTGCCGGTCGCTTTTCAATAAACGCACTCATCGCTTCGGCCGCGGCGGGAGTTTTGAGCTGCCGGCAGATCTGCTCTATCTCCGTGTCGATCACCTGCGATAAAGGTACGTGGGGATTCTGTCGCAGCATCCGCTTTATCATACGCAGCGCCGAAGCGGGTTTTGCCACCAGTTTCCTCGCCGCCAGATCAGCACTCGGTTGCAACGCTTCAGGGTCGCAAACCGACGTGATCAAACCCAGGTCCCGCGCCGTAGCAGCATCAAAAAATTCGCCCAACATCAGCAACTCGGCCGCCTTGGGGTAGCCGACCAACTGCGGCAGGATATGACTGCTGCCCCCCTCGGGCACCAGTCCCAGATCGATAAAGGGTAAGCGAAAGCGGGCATCGCGTGCGGCATAGATCAGATCACAGTGCAGCAACATCGTCGTGCCGATACCCACCGCTACCCCCTGCACCGAGGCAACAATCGGTTTTCCGAACGCGGCCAGAGCCTGCAGGATACTCTGGGCGGCCAGGGACAGGCGGGCCGCCGCCTCGCCAGTCTGGTCGTCTGCGACCTCTGCAAACAGCTCGATCTCGTTGCCGGCACAAAAATGATCTCCCTGAGCTTTTAAACAGAGTACCCGCACCTGCGGATCCTGATCGGCCTGGCGCAGGCTGTCGCCGATCCCGTGATACATCTCCAGGCTCATGGCATTGAGCTTGTCTGGGCGATTGAAGGTCAGGGTTAAAACGCCGTCGTTCAGGTCGGTGCTGATCCAGTCAGTCATGGGTGCCTCTGCAATAGGGATTAAGGATTATCGGAACGGAAAACCGTCGCACAAAAAAACGGCGCGACCCGCCTTATCACGCCAGATCGCACCGCTTAGTTGTCATCGCCAGCAAAGCCGGCAAGCTACTCTCAGGCCGCCGTCGGCGGACTTTTCAACGCCCGACGCAGCACCTTACCCACATTCGTCTTGGGCAGCTCATCGCAGAACTCAACCTGGCGCGGAATCTTGTAGGCGGTCAATCGATCACGGCAGTAGTTAACGATCTGCTCGACCCCGAGGCTGTCGTCATTACGAACCACAAACAGCTTCACCACTTCGCCGCTGCGCTCATCCGGAACACCGATGGCGGCACACTCCAGCACCTCGGGCATGGTACAGACCACGTCTTCGATCTCGTTCGGATAGACGTTAAATCCGGAGACGATGATCATATCCTTCTTGCGATCGACGATACGGGCGAAACCATCTTCGGCCAGAATCGCCATATCACCGGACTGGAACCAACCCTCCGCCGACATCACTTCGCGGGTTTCTTCCGGGCGCTGCCAATAACCGGCCATCACCTGGGGACCACGGATACAGAGTTCGCCCGGCTGTCCGGTCGGTAACTCAACGCCGTCATCATCCACCACTTTCAACTGGGTCATCGGAATCGGTATCCCGATCGACCCCAGTTGAACCTTACCCGGCTGGTTGAAGGTCACCGCCGGTGAGGTTTCGGTCAGGCCATAGCCCTCCAGAATGCCGCAGCCGGTCACCTGCTCCCACTGCTTGGCAGCATCCATGGTCAGAGCCATGCCGCCGGAGGCGGTAAATTTCAGCTGACTGAAGTCCAGCTCGCCGAACGCCTTGTTGTTGGCCAACGCCACAAACAGGGTGTTGAGGCCGGCAAAACCGGTGAACTTCCACTTTTTCAGCTCTTTGACGAAACCGGGAATATCCCGCGGATTGGGAATCAGAACACTCTGGTTGCCGGTGCCCAGCAGCAACATGCAGTGCAACGTAAAGGCATAGATGTGGTACAGCGGCAACGGGCCGATAAAGACCTCTTTCTTGGATCCGATGAAATCGCCGAAGTGGCTGGCCAGCTGCAGGTAGTTGGCGACCAGATTGCCATGGGTCAGCATCGCCCCCTTAGCCACCCCGGTGGTACCACCGGTGTACTGCAGAATTGCCAGGTCATCGGGCCCGGGACTGGCAGGGGAATGATCATAAGAAGCCCCCTGCTTGAGGGCCTGGTTGAGTGAGATGGCGCCCGGTATATCGTATTTAGGCACCATTTTTTTGATGTACTTGACCACCGTATTCAGCAGTATCCGCTTGAATGGGCTGTGCAGATCGGCCACTTCGGTGACGATCACATGCTCGATCGGCGTATCCTTGACCACCTGCTCGGCCCGGTCACCACAACCGGCGAACACCACCAGCGCCTTGGCGCCGGAATCGTTGAACTGATGGCGCATCTCGTTGGCGGTGTAGAGCGGATTGGTATTCACCACCACCAATCCGGCTCGAATGGCGCCGAACACCACCACCGGATATTGAATCAGATTGGGGAGTTGTACCGCGATACGATCACCGGCCTTGAGGCCGAGCACATGCTGGAGAAAAGCGGCAAAGTCTGCCGAAAGACGATCAACCTCGGCGTAAGTCAGTGTATGTCCGAGGCTGGTGTAAGCCGGCAGGTCGGCAAACCGTTGACAGGATAACGCCAGCACCTCGTTGATTGAGTTAACCCCGTCCGGATTGATCTCTGCCAGAAAGGGTTTCTCCGGGGTGACATCTTGGCTGGCTACTTCACTCACGTTCATTATCTGACCTAGTCCTGTTGTTATTCGAATGGGAGCAGCGATAAACGGTATCGGCCCGCCGGGTAGCTACCGAGCGGGCCTAACCTCAAGAGCCTGCAGACAGGCTCTGACTTCACTTTAGCTGACCGGGAACAGTGTCGTCAGCCGGGTCGCCAGCATCATATCGCCGGTCACCATCAGTTTTCCTGCCATAAACGCCTGCATCCCGTCGGTTTCACCGGACAGCAGCTCCTCGAAGGTCTCGTCGTCCAGGCTCAGGGTGGCGTTGGGGTCATCGTGCTCACCGGCATTGAGGGTACAGGTACCGTCGACAATGGTCACGTAGAAGGCATCATCGCCTTCGAGCTGATACTGGAAAACCGCATCCAGATCACCGGCCGCATCGGCGTCAAAACGGCTCACCATGGTATCGAGCATTTGTTGATGTGACATAGATTCTCTCCCGGATGTCAGTGTATTGAGATTGTTGCTGTTTAGAAATTTGGCATTGGGCCGCCCGGCAGCGGGCGGCCTCGGTGCGCGCATGGAAACCATCAAACCACTCCGCTCAGAAGGCAAAATCTTCGGCGGCCAGCGCCATCAGGTTATCGGCGCCGGAGGTCATGGTGGTCGCCAAGGTCTGAGTCCGCGGCAGGATACGGGCAAAGTAGAAGTTGGCGGTTGCCAGCTTGGCCTGATAGAACGCCTCTTCGGTGGTACCTTCGGCCAGCTTCTGCTGGGCGATCTGAGCACTGCGAGCCCAGAAGTAACCCAGCACGATGTAGCCGGAGTACATCAGGTAATCGACCGAAGCCGCACCGACCTCTTCACGGTTCTGCATCGCCGACATACCAATCTTCATGGTCAGCTCGCCCCACTCTTTGTTGAGCTTGGCCAAGGGGCCGACATAAGGCGCCATCGCCTCATCGCCTTCGGCGGCCTGACAGAACTTGTGCACGATCTTGGTGAAGGTCTTCAGCGATTCTCCCTGGGTCATCAGCACCTTACGACCCAACAGGTCCAGCGCCTGAATACCGGTGGTTCCTTCGTACAGCATCGAGATCCGTGAATCGCGAACATTCTGCTCCATGCCCCACTCGCTGATAAAGCCGTGGCCACCAAAACACTGCAGACCCAGGTTGGCGGACTCGAAGCCGACTTCGGTCAGGAACGCCTTGGCGATCGGGGTCAGGAAGGACAGCAGCGCATCGGCTTTCTCACGCTCTTCATCGGTCTCGGCGTGCTTAACAATATCGACCTGCTGCGCGGCGAAATAGATCAACGCCCGGCCACCCTCGGCAAAGGCCTTCTGGGTCAGCAGCATCCGACGCACGTCGGGATGAACGATAATCGGGTCAGCGGATTTCTCCGGCGCTTTCGGTCCGGTCAGCGAACGCATCTGCAGACGCTCACGGGCGTAATCCAGCGAGCCTTGGAAACCGACTTCGGCGTGGCACAGACCCTGAATCGCGGTACCCAGGCGAGCGGTGTTCATAAAGGTGAACATGCAGTTCAGACCCTTGTTCGGCGGACCGATCAGATAGCCTTTGGCACCGTCAAAATTCATCACACAGGTGGAGTTACCGTGGATGCCCATTTTGTGTTCCAGTGAACCACAGGCCACGCCGTTGCGATCACCCACCGAACCATCGTCATTGACGTTGAACTTGGGGACGATAAACAGAGAGATCCCCTTGGTGCCTTCCGGCGCATCCGGCAGACGGGCCAGCACGATATGGACGATATTCTCGGCCATGTCGTGCTCACCGGCTGAGATAAAGATTTTAGTACCTGAAACGCTGTAACTGCCGTCGTCGTTCGGTTCAGCCTTGGTGCGCAGCAGTCCCAGATCAGTGCCGCAATGGGGTTCGGTCAGACACATGGTGCCGGTCCAGTTACCGGAGATCAGCTGAGTCAGGTAGGTCTGCTTCTGCTCATCGGTACCGTGGGCTTCGATGGTGTTCATGGCACCGTGGCTCAATCCCGGGTACATGCTCCAGGACCAGTTCGCCGAACCAACCATCTCATTCAACACCAGACCCAATGACTCCGGCAGGCCCTGACCACCCAGCTCGGTGTTATGGGCCAGCGACGGCCAACCGCCTTCAACAAACTGCTGATAAGCCTCTTTGAAGCCGTCCGGCGTCGTCACTTCGCCGTCGTTCCACTGACATCCCTGGGTATCGCCGACCCGATTCAACGGTGCCAGCACCTGCTCGGAGAACTTGGCACCCTCTTCGATGATGGCATCGACCATATCCGGTGAAGCCTCATCCGCGCCCAGATTAACGTAATGCTGCTCGGTATCGAGCATCTCATTCAGGACGAAACGGATATCACGCAGTGGCGCTTTATATTCAGGCATGTTGCTCTCCCAGGCTTTGTTGGGCCGGCTAAATTCTTATTGGGTGGTACTGACAGGCAGTACCCTGATGGTTAAAAGGATCGTTCAACGGCCGTCATCCAACAATGTCAAATCCCACCCGATTAACTAACATTTCCAACCACAACCCCCAGCAAACACTGTTCAGTATTGCAGCGCAGCATCTTTAGATTCAGACAGTTAGTCCTCGAAACAAAGAAATTCACCGCCCCCTTACAACACGAACAAAACCGGCCAGCCCGTGTTTGAGGATAGCCCAAGGAATGCCATCGACAGGACAAAAAAAAGCCACGGCAAAGCCGTGGCAAAAGACACACTGAAATCGGCAAGCCGATCTCATAGGGTGAGACACCCCAGAGGTAGGCGCCCAACGAGAAGCGCCTGAATTCAACAGAAATAATGCGATCAGAGGCGCTCGATAACGGTCGCAACCCCCTGCCCCATGCCGATACACATGGTGGCCAAACCCAGGGTGCCCTGGCGCTGCTCCATCACGTTCAGCAAGGTGGTGATGATCCGAGTACCGGAACAACCCAGCGGATGACCCAGCGCGATGGCGCCGCCGTGCAGGTTGACCTTCTGCTCCATCTGGTCCAGTAGTTTCAGGTCTTTCAGTACCGGCAGAGCCTGGGCTGCGAAGGCCTCGTTAAGTTCGACAAAATCAAGGTCCGCGGTGGTCAGTCCGGCTTTCTTCAGCGCCTGCTTCGACGCCGGCACAGGACCATACCCCATGATCGCTGGGTCACAGCCGGCCACCCCCATGGAACGGATACGCGCCCGTGGCGTCAGCCCCAGTGCTTTGGCTTTAGCACCAGACATCAGCAGCACCGCCGAGGCACCATCGGAAAGCGCCGAGGAGCTACCGGCAGTCACGGTCCCCCCCTTGGGATCAAACACCGGACGCAGTCCTGCCAGCGATTCCAGCGAAGCGTCGGCACGGATCACTTCATCGACCTCGATCAGCTTTTTGAAGCCATTGTCGTCATGACCTTCAACCGGGATGATTTCATTGGCAAAACCGCCCGCCAGGGTCGCGGTATGAGCCTTCTGATGTGAAGCCAGAGCAAAGGCGTCCTGCTGCTCACGGCTGATGCCGTGCAGCTTGGACAACATCTCGGCGGTCAAGCCCATCATCATCGATGCCTTGGCCGCATGCTTGCTCAGCGACGGGGTGATATCGACACCGTGGGTCATGGCAACGTGGCCCATATGCTCAACACCACCGACCATAAACTGGTCACCGTTACCGCTGAGAATCGCCTGAGCCGCGGTATGCAGCGCCGACATCGAGGAGCCGCAAAGACGGTTGACGGTCTGGGCCGGCACTTCATGGGGCAGTCGGCTCAACAGGCCTGCGGAGCGAGCGATGTTAAAGCCCTGCTCCAGAGTCTGGTTCACACAGCCCCAGATCACATCATCGGTCTGGTTCGGCTTGACGCCTTCATTACGCTCGAACAGTGCATCGATCAGCACCGCCGACAGCTCGTCGGCACGAACATTTCGGAAAGCGCCCTTTTTGGAACGCCCCATCGGGGTACGGACGGCATCAACAATTACCGCATCGGTATCCAAATAACTCATCTCTCGATCCCCCGATTAGCTGTAAAAACGCTGATTGTCTGCGGCCATCGCACGCAGCTTATCAGTCGGCTTGTATAGGTTGCCCAGGGCCGCAAAGCTGTCGGCCAACTGGCAGAATTCGGCGACACCCATGGCGTCGATATAGCGCAGTGCGCCACCGCGGAATGGTGGGAAACCGATGCCGTAGATCAGCCCCATATCGGCTTCGGCAGCCGAGGCGACGATGTTGTCTTCCAGGCAACGAACGGTCTCCATGCACAGTGGCACCATCAGTGCGGCGATGATCTCTTCATCGCTGTAGTCACGCTTTTCGATCACCACCGAATCCAGCAATGCCTGAATTTCCGGCGCCGGCTGCTTACGCAGTTTGCCTTTGCGGTCCTTCTCGTAGTTGTAGAAACCACTGCCGCTCTTCTGACCCAGACGCCCCTGCTCGACCAACTTGGCGATCGCACTGGGGTTGTCACTGGCCATCCGATCCGGGAAGCCTTCGGCCATCACGCCGTTGGCATGAACGGCAGTATCCAAACCGACCACATCCAGCAGGTACGCAGGGCCCATCGGCCAGCCGAAGCGCTCCATCACCTTGTCGATGCGAGCCAGTTCTACACCGGCTTCCAGCAGCTTGGCGAAACCGCCGAAGTAGGGGAACAGGATTCGGTTAACCAGGAATCCGGGGCAGTCATTGACCACGATCGGGGTCTTACCCATCTTCTGGGCGTAGGCCACGGTGGCGGCAATCGCGGCGTCGGAGGTTTTCTCCCCGCGAATGACTTCCACCAGTGGCATCCGGTGTACCGGGTTGAAGAAGTGCATGCCGCAGAAGTTTTCCGGACGCGCCAACGACTCGGCCAGTCGACTGATCGAGATCGTCGAGGTATTTGAGGTCAGCACCGTCTGCTCGCCAACCTGCTTCTCAACTTCGGCCAGCACCGCGCCCTTGATCTTGGGATTCTCAACCACGGCCTCGACCACCAGGTCGACCTCGGCAAAGTCACCGTAGCTCAGCGTCGGACGGATCCGACTGAGGCTGGCAGCCATCTTCTTAGTATCCATGCGGCCACGTTCAACCTGACCGGACAGCAGACGACTGGCTTCATCCAAGCCGGTCTGGATCGCCGGCTCGTTGATATCTTTCATCAGGATCGGTGTGCCTTTAACGGCGGACTGATAGGCGATACCGCCACCCATGATGCCGGCACCCAGAACCGCTGCCTGCTCCACCTTGGCTGCACCTTCGGCGTGGCTGGCAGAGACTTTCTTGATCTGCTGATCGCTCAGGAACAGGCCAACCAGATTGGCGCAGACCTCGGTCTTGGCCACCTTGGCAAACGCCTTGGCTTCCACTTCCAGCGCCTTGTCGCGCCCCATGGCGGCATGCTTCTGCATCGCCTTGATCGCGGCGACCGGCGCCGGGTAGTGCGGCCCCGCCTTGCCGGCGACAAAGCCCTTGGCAGTTTCGAACGCCATCATCGCATCCATCGGCGTCAATTTAATCGGGCTGGTCTTTTCGCTACGACGGGCCAAGTAGTCGATCTTACCGGCCTTGCATTGCGCCAGCAGATCCAGCGCTGCCGCACGTACCTGATCAGCCGGAACAACCACGTCGGCGGCGCCTTCAAACAGCGCCTTGTCAGCACGTTTCTCGTTACCGCTGCAGATCCATTCGATGGCATTATCGACACCGATCAGACGCGGTAGACGGACACTGCCGCCCCAACCCGGGAAGATACCCAGCTTGACTTCCGGCAGGCCCACCTTGGCGCTGTCTGCCATCACCCGGTAGTCGGTTGACAGACAAAGTTCGAAACCACCGCCCAGAGCCAGGCCATTGATCGCCGTGACGGTCGGACAAGGCAGGTCTTCCAGCGCATTGAAGATCTGATTCAAGCCCAGGTTCATCTCAACGATCTCTTCTTCGCTGCGGGAGAAGACACCGTGGAACATGGTGATATCGGCCCCAACGATGAATGCGTCCTTGGCGCTGCTCACCAGCACGCCGGCGATATCGCCCTGGCCCTGCAACGCTTCGACCGCTGCCTTGAATTCTGTCAGCGCCTGCTCGTCAAACTTGTTGATCGAGCTGCCTTCGCGATCAAAACGCAGTTCGAAGACGTTATCTTCCAACGCGATGACCTGAATCGCTTGTCCTTGGTAGATCATGGTTTCACCCTTATCCGGTTATCCGAATCGCTCGGAGTGGATGGTTATTGTTCTCCCGGGACAAAGCCCGGCAGGGATAATGCATTGTTGGTCAGCAGCTGGCAGCAGACAATGTCAGTTTTGGCCAAATTAGTGACAAAAACGGTCTACCTGGTTTCTTCAACAAGTCTAAGAAGACAATAAGCCACTGCCGCTCTGCCTAAAACTTAGCAGCCGGGGAAAGGATTGCAGCGAT
The DNA here is from genome assembly GCF_965230735.1 of Motiliproteus sp. Classification (GTDB taxonomy): domain Bacteria; phylum Pseudomonadota; class Gammaproteobacteria; order Pseudomonadales; family Balneatricaceae; genus Motiliproteus. The sequence goes on along the minus strand of NZ_OZ246016.1, from coordinate 1,538,402 downwards.
TGGAGGGGGCTGGCTTCAGCTGATCTGGCGACGGTAATCACCGGGGGTCATTCCGGTCCATTTTTTGAACGAGCGGAAAAATGCGCTGGTCTCCTCGAAGCCCATCAGCAAGGCCACGTCGGTATTACTCAGGTCCGGATAACTCAGATAGTTGGTTGCCGCCTCGCGACGGCACTCATCCTTGATCTTCTGGTAGGACGTGCCTTCCGCCTGTAGACGCCGCCTCAGCGTAGTGACCGACATATGCAGGGTCTCAGCCACCTGCTCGGCTCCCGGTAGCGGACGACTGAAATCGCGACCGATCAGCGCCCGAACCTGGGCTCTGAGACTGTTGTCGCTATCGACCATCACCAACAGCTGGTAAGGTGCGGTTTTCAAGAAACCCTGCAGGCTCTCTTCGGTCTGAACCAACGGTAATTTCGATTGGCTCAACTCGAACCGCAGTTGATTGACCGGCTGATTGAATTTCACCGGCGCCTGAAACAGCACCTCATAATCTCGGGCGTCCCGAGGCTTGGAAAAGCTAAAGCAAACCGCTGACAATTCCACCCGCCGTCCGACCAGCCAGCTCTGAAAGTGGTGCCAGCAGGACAGCGCAGTACGGATCGAATTACGACCGGCATCGGTCATAATCTGGTCGAACTCTTCATCGCTGACCTCTTCCAACGGCCCCAGCGTGACACTGCCATGGCGGCCACGCTCTTCATAGATGGGTTTTATCCGAGCACCACGGCAGATCTCGTAAAACTCGCTGGCCCGCTGCATCGCTTCTCCCATCGTCGGGCAGTGAATACAGCAAAGACACATCATCCGGAAGGTACCGTTGGGAACCTTGCCGCCACTGGGCATGCCGTAGGATTCATCGCGCATCTGCCACATCGCCTTCTGATACAGACGACCATACTTGGCGGCGGACAGCTCCGGTTGCTGCAGCTCTTCGGCACTGATCTCGGCCGCTTCCAGCAACGCCCGCAGATCGGCGGAGCTATCCTCCAATGACTTGATCAATGAATGGACATAAGCAGCGGGGACAGTCAGATCAGACACAACGACACCTTAGTCAAGATAACAGTAGCAATAGCAACCATATGACTACGAAGATAAGTATTTATCAATACCCCCGTGTTACTTACAACTAACATAAACCGCCAAACCGGGTATCGTTCAAGGCGAGCGGGTCGAACTTGTCCCCTCAAGACGAGTCCAATGCCTCGACCCTGGAACGCGACCAAAGACGTACCAGGTTCTGATCGACAGCCAACCGTTGAGGAAATCCCGATGCCCAAATCCGCCGCGCTGCTCCTGTTGGGACTCCTGACCCTGGTATTGAGCGGCTGCAACAGCGTGACCTCCAACGTGATCAGCTTCCATGAAAATCGGCTCGAACCCCGGGGCTCAATCAGCGTCATACCTGCCAACCCTGCCCTTCGCAATAGTCTGGAGTTCGATCACCACCGCCTGATATTGGAGCATTTCCTGAGTCTTGAGGGCTACCGGGTGGTCGAGAGCCACAATCGCGACGCCTCGTCTGCTGAGTTGGTCGCCCTGCTGGACTACAGCGTCGACGGCGGCCAGACCGAGATCCGCAACCAGCCGCAATTCAGTTTCGGCATCGGCAGCTACCGTGGCTTTAACTCGGTCCATTTCGGCACCCATCTGAGTCACCACGACTGGATCACCCACCAGTCCATGGCTCAAGCCGCCGCACAGCCCCGCTACAACCGCGTGTTATCACTGCAGATCCGTCCCAACAACGATGATCCGGACAGCCAGCCGATCTATGAAGGGCGAGCGCACAGTCTGGGCCGGTGCAGCGCCATTACCCCGGTATTCGAGGTCATGCTCGAAGCCCTGTTCCGGGACTTTCCAGGCCAGCCCGGCCAGAACCGCAAAGTCAAAATCGAATCGGACGCCGATAGCTGCTAGCATCCCGAAGCCTAGCCAGGCCGCCTTCGGGCGCCACCATCAACATTAAGGGAACAGAGTATGGCTCGCGCCCAGATAATCAGCGCCGCAAAGATGATCGATAATGTCGGCAGCATGCAGCAGTGCCTGACCCTGGAGCAGCGCATCCTCGATCTGGGCCTTCCCCTACGCCAGCTCCATATCGATCCGTTGAGCACCGACTGGCACAGTCCGGAACAACCGGACCATTTCCGCAGCGGCTGCGGCCCCATCGAAGCGCTGGCGCGGGCCAGAGAGCTGGTTCGGGAGGGTACCCCGGCGGTCGCGATCTGCGGCGAAGACAATATCAAGACCGGCTACGCCCGCCATCAGCGGTTGGAGCTGATGGAGATCTACGGTCAACAGCAACCGATTACCGAAGCCTACAACGCGCTGGCACAACGGTTCTTGCAGTTGCACCAGATCGACGAGAGCCACTTCCGCCAGCTGGCCCACGCGCTGTTCGACAACTACTGTCTCAGTTACCGCAATGTACTCAGCGATGACTTCAGTGAAGAGCTGCTGCCCGATGCCCGCTGGCACCAGCCGCTGACTTCGCTGTTCCGCGGGGTCGACTGCGCCAACCCGTTGGTGGACTTCCAGGGCCGGTTGCTGATTGTCAGCGACCAGCTGGCCGATCAACTGGATTGCCCCACCGATCAGCGATTGGATATCCGCGCCGTCGGCCTGAGTCGACTACAACAAGATGGCCCCGAAGGGCTCGAACAGATCGCCCGCTACGAGCACCTCGAAAGCGCCTATCAGGATTGCTGTCGCACAGCCGGAATCGACTTTGCCGACGAGTTCAAAGCCGGACACGGACTGCTGGAAGCCTACACCTGTTACCCGGTGGTACCGATGGCGTTTCTACTGGCCTCCGGGCTGGTTGAGGTGCTGGAACAGATTCCCGAGTTTCTGCAGCGTCACAGCATTACCGTGACCGGCGGCATGAACCTGGCCAAGGCGGCCTGGAACAACCCGGCCCTGAACGCCCTGATCAGCATCCATCACGGCCTGCTTCAGGGCGAAGAACGCTACGGCATGGTCCATGGCAACGGTGGGCTGGGTTACCGTCAGGGGGTCGCGTTGCTGGCCAAGGCTGAGCAGTAATGATTTAAGCTTCCAGCGGCGTCTCTAGCCTTGGGTAACCACTAGATCGCTCTTGGGGCGGCAGCTACAGGCCAGCACGTAACCCTGGTCCTTGTCCTGATCCGACAGGCCGGCATCCTGCAGCACTTCGACCTCGCCACTCTCCAGCTTGACCCGGCAGCTGCCGCAGAAGCCGCCGCGGCAGGAAAACGGGATCTCGACCCCGGCCTTCTCTGCCTGATCCAACAGCGTGCTGTGGGTATCGCCTTCGACAAAACTGTCCCAGGAATCGAACAGGATCTTGACCGACTGGTCCGGCAGGGTATCACTGGACTGGTCGAACTCACGTACCCCGAAGCTCTCTTCGAAGTAGTGGTTTTCCGGCAAGCCCAACGCCAACAGCAACTCTTTGGCACGGGCCATAAACGGGTGCGGACCGCAGACATAGGTCTGTCGCTCGCTGAGCTTCGACACGGCCTCCAACATCGAACGATCCAACCGCCCGCGGAAGCTGCGCAGATCACCGGGCTTGGCCTGGGTCAGGGTGTAGATCAGCTCGCAACGGCCATGCTGTGCCGCCAACAGCTCCAGCTCCTGACGGGCGATCAGGTCCGCCTCGGTATGGGCGCTGTGGAAGAACACGATATCGTTGTCGAGCTGAAGATCGGTCATCCAGCGCAACATCGACAGCATCGGAGTGATGCCGCTGCCGGCTGACAGCAGCAACAGCTTGTCCTGCGGCGCCGCGAAGCAGTGGAAATCTCCCGCAGGGGCGCGCGCATGGATAGAATCACCCAGTTTCAGGTTATCGTGCAGCCAGTTGGAGATCCGCCCACCGTCGACCCGCTTGACCGTTATCGACAACCGCTCCGGGCGGCTGGGGCTGCTCGACAGGGTATAGTTTCGATGCACCGGCTCGCCGTCGACATCCAGCTCAAGACAGATAAACTGCCCCGGTTGATAATCCGGCTGCAGTTTTCCGGCCAGCTCGAAGGTAAAGGTGCGCACATCCGCTGTCTCATCCCGGAGGTGAACGCATCGCAGTTCCGCCAGCTCATTGCTGCGCCAACGGTGGGGTCGAGCGGCGGGTTTCGGTTTCGGCGGTGCGTTATCCGGATACTGCGGCGGCGCGACGGTCTCCAACACTTCGATCGGATCATAGAGGGAGATCTTTCCGGGATTGACCGCCACGAAGTTCTGCCCGAAATAGACCTGCCGGTCTTCGCCCTTACGGTAACGGGACAGGGTTACCAAGGGTTCACTATCAGCATCGGGGATTGCGGTCTGCGGGTCGATACTGGTCAGCACACAGCGTGAACAACCGTTGGTGGCGATAAACTCCACTTCACCGATACGAATCCGCTTCCAGCTATCCTCGGTAAACGCCTCGCAACCCTTAACCACCAGATTGGGGCGGAAACGGGTCATCGACAACTCCCTGCCCACCCGACTGTTGAGATCCTCCAGCGAGGCTTCCGAGATCAGCAGCAATGGCGAGGCATCGGCGAAACTGACCTGCCCATCCGGCACGCCGTCGAAACCTTCCTTTCTCGGACGCTGGGTCTGCTCACCGCAATACAGCAGCCGGACCGGCTCTTCCAACAGACGGCTGAACCAGTCACCCGCCATCTCGCCGCAGCTCTGTCCCCGCATCGACTGCCCCCAGATCTCCAGCGCTCGGTAATCGTCAACAAAGTCGCGGTAGTTCAACGTCAACGGCTCCATACCCGGCGCCCGCAGATGCAGGCCGTCGGCGGCCAGCGCGCTGTGAACCAGCAATAAGCGGGGATGGGTTCGCGCCGTCACAAAGCTGCCATCCAGCCGAGCAACGACGAAGCGCCGATCGAAGGCCAACCCGCGCTCCTCCATAAAGGCATGGTTGAGGTGGATACCGGAGGTGGACTTAATCGGATAAACGCTGATCTGACTGACGCAGGGGTTGGACATGATGCAATACCGCTGATGAAAGACTGCTTGAAAGTAGCAGATCAAAACCCGTTTTTCATCAGCGGCTTATTAAAGCAGAGCGCACCAGGTCAACGACCGGGCGAGGGATGGGAATGAGCGACAAGCCATTCAAAGGCGCCGCTCGTTAGAGCAATTCGGAATCAGCTCTGATCGTCGATCACCGCCGCCAGACGGGAAGCCGGCAGGTAGCCGGGCATCAGACGACCGTTTTCCAACACCAGCGCCGGGGTGCCGGTGACGCCGAAGCGCTGGCCCAAGGCATAGTGATCCGCCACCGGATTGTCACAATCCTTGGCCGCAACCTGTTTACCGCTCTTGGATTTCGTCATGGCATCATGCTGATCCTCGGCACACCAGACCGAGACCATCTGCTGGTAAGTTCCCGAACCGACTCCGGCACGGGGAAAGGCCAGGTAACGCACTTCGATTCCTTGCTTATTGTACGCCTCCATCTCGCTGTGCAGTTTACGGCAATAGCCGCAGTCTACATCCGTGAAGGCATAAACCACTGCCTTGGTTTCACCTTCGGCCGGGAAGCTGATATAGGTATCGCTGCCGAGCTCCTTCAGGGCGTCGGCCCGATACTGGTCTTTGCGCTGTTCACTGAGATTGACGAACCGGTCCTGCTGCAGCTGGAACAGTTTACCCAGCACGAAATGACTCGCATCCGGGCTGGAGAACAGGGTTTCGCCGCTGCTCAATTCGACCTCGACCAGCCCTTCGATCACCGACGGGTTGACCGCGCTGACTTCAATCATCGGATTGACCTGCTGCAGCTTATCGATAATAAGCTGGCGCTGTGAATCACTGACCTCGGCAGCACTCAGCAGGGAGCTACCCAGCAGCAGCGACAAGGACAGCGGAAGAGAAAACAGAGAAGCGGATAAACGCATGAGCACCTCAAAATCTGTGAATAACGGCCTTAGATACCAAACTGTAAAACCCTTAGAGCCTCAACAGGGGCAACAAGTTCAGCCACGGGGATGATGTTGTTGATGCAACGATTGTAATCGGTGCTGGGCAATATGAGTATAGATCTGAGTCGTCGACAGGCTCGAGTGCCCCAACAGTAGCTGAACCACCCGCAGATCGGCACCGTGATTGAGCAGATGGGTGGCAAAGGCATGCCGCAGCGTATGGGGTGACAAGGGTTTGCCGATACCGGCCAACTGAGCGTATTTCTTGATCCGATGCCAGAAGGTCTGACGGGTCATCTGACGCCCCCGCTGACTGGGAAACAACACCTCGCTGTCAGCTCGCTCCAGCAGCAACCCCCGTCCCTGACGCAGATAGCGAGCCAACCACTCGATCGCCTCTTCGCCCAACGGCACCAGGCGCTCCTTGTCGCCCTTGCCGGTCACCCGCACCACCCCCTGGCGCAGATTCACCATCGACAACTCCAAGCCCACCAGCTCACTGACCCGCAGCCCGCAAGCGTACAATAACTCCAGCATCACCCGGTCGCGCAGTCCCAGCGGATCTGAAGGGTCCGGTGCGCCAAGTAACGCCTCCACTTCGGACTCGGTCAGCACCTTGGGCAGCGGCCGGGCTTTCTTCGGATTCTCGATCCGCAGGGTCGGGTCGGTATCGATCTGCTGCTCGCGCAGCTGATAACGGAAAAACCCCCGCAGACAGGACAGCGACCTCGCCGTGGAGGCACGACTGTAACCCTCACGCTGACGGTAACTCTGGTAGCGACGGATCTCCTCGTGGCGGGTCTGCATCAGACGACCGCCAGCCTGATCTAGCCAGATCGAGAACGCCTTCAAGTCACGCCGATAGGCGCTGAGAGTATGTTCGCTGACACCTTTTTCCAGCCAGATCGCCTCGATAAAGGCTTCGATATCGGCGTAGCCGGGATAGTCGTACTTGCCGTATTTGCGGGTGTTGGATTCGGTTTTGGGGTTGGGTTTCATGGCGCCCTTTATACCACCGCTATCGATGTTCAGGCGAATTGTATCAGCGTCGATTAGAGTGGATGGATTTCGGGTTTGTTTTCTTTCTGAATTCCAGTGTTTACCTCTAACTTATGTTGCGCCCCGTCGGGCGCCTTCATTTTGTCAATCGCGACAAAACGAAGCAAAACCGCTTTTCGGTGCCAGCCGCCTGCTACCGCCCTGACGGGTTCGCTGCGCGCGCAAGCGAAATTCGGGGCACAGCAACGGGGCGTCCATGCCCCGGTGCTGTAGCTCGGCTTCCCTGCCTCGCCCTTCTTTTAAAAGAAGGCCTTATCCAAATTCCGCTTACGTGCTCACCGGCAGCAATGACAGCCCTTCGACCCGACAACGGAAGTGACGGCTTGCACCCCGATGCCCTTCGAAAACGATAAACCTCGGACTGAAAAAGGCCCTTCAGGGTCGCGTCATGGAAGACGCGATGGGGCGCAGGGGCAAGGATGCCCCTTCGGCCCACCTCAGACCGGGGTTTATAGCGCCTAAGGCGCGTACCCGCAGGGCGTTTTCGCAGGGGCCGCCTAAGATTCTTAAGGATATGGCGGCGCATATCCTTAAGACGCCGACAGGTGTAATAACTGAAAAGAAATAGAAGTAATTCAGGACAAGCGCTGAACTCCAGTCAAGCTACCTTCTCAACCTTCACCCATAAAAAAACCGGAAGGCTCTCACCCTCCGGTTTTGTATCTTCAGACTCGCTCAGGTCAACCCGAGCTATCCGAGTTACATGCCGACTGCGTTAACCTCGACATCGAAGTTATCGAAGCCCAGCTTGTAGCCCAGAGACACATGGTGGTAACGGGCGTTGGTGTAGTCGTCATGGATCGCGAAACCGAAGTTGTAGGTCTGGCCCAGATCCAGGCTGACGTCACCGGCGTTGTCAGACTTCAGCGGACGCTTGAAATCAACAATCCAGTAACCGTCTTCCAACTTCGCATTAGCGGTAGAGATCGGCGTTTCATCCATCAGACGGTCAGCCAGGATCGCACCGTTTTCAAGCTTCTGCTCATCAACCTTGTAGCGGATGATGTCCATAAAGCGACCGGCTTCCAGCTCAGCTTTGATCTCGTCATCGGACTTGCGCTTGTCCCAGCCGCCCATCGCTTTACCACGACGGCCTTTGACTTCGATCTTGCTACGGCTCTCGGTCAGGTACTTGGTGACCTGCTGGCCTTCCGGATCGAACGGCATGCTGTCGGCATCGGCGTGGCAAGTGCCCCAGCAACCGGCACGGTCGGCGTATTCAACTGCATCGGTGGATAGCATAAAGGCGATCTTGACGCGGTTGGCCGGGTCCATCTTGTTGCCGCTGGACTCGCTGGTGTCTTCCCACTTGAAGCGCAGGTACAGGTTCTCACCATCGTGGGAAGCCTGCACACCTACCGGAATCGCACCACGCTTACCGGCGATCACGCTTGGCTCCAGCTTCTCACCGGTCACCATCTTCTGGCCCATGTCGGCGGTTTCTTCGTCATGGCAATCGACGCAGCGGTCACCGCTCTTGAAGGCACGACCACCGCCGTGCTTACCGGACTTGTGCTTACCGCCCAACGTCCACTCGATAGAGGCTTCACCCGGGTAGAACAGGGTGATATCGCGGACCGGTACACCGGACCAGTCGACATCGCTGGCACCACCGGCGGCAGGTGCTGCTGCCGGAGCAGCAGCCGGTGCCGAAGCGGCTGCAGTTGCAGCGGGTGCTTGCGCCAGCGCTTCAGCCTGGACCGCATTCACTTCCACATCGAAGTTGTCGAAGCCCAGCTTGTAACCCAGGGATACGTGGTGGTAACGGGCGTTGGTGTAATCATCGTGGATCGCGAAGCCAAAGTTGTAGATCTGGCCCATATCCAGGTTGATATCACCTTTGTTGTCGGACTTCAGCGGACGCTTGAACTCAACAACCCAGACACCGTCTTCCAGCTTGGCATTGGCCATCGAGATCGGCGTCTCGTCCATCAGGCGATCGGCCAGAATGGCACCGTTTTCGACCTTCTTCTCATCAACCTTGTAGCGGATGATGTCCATAAAGCGACCGGCATCCAACTCTGCGGCGATCTCTTCATCGGTCTTACGTTTGTCCCAGCCACCCATCGCCTTGCCGCGACGACCTTTGACTTCGATCTTGGTACGGCTTTCGGTCAGGTACTTGGTGACCTCCTGGCCTTCCGGATCGAACGGCATGCTGTCGGCATCGGCGTGGCAGGTGCCCCAGCAGCCGGCACGGTCAGCGTATTCCACCGCGTCGGTGGACAGCATAAAGGCGATCTTGATCCGGTTGGCCGGATCCATCTTGTCACCGCTGGACTCGGTGGTATCGGGCCATTCGAAGCGCAGATACAGGTTGTCGGCATCATGGGCCGCCTTAACGGTGACCGGAATCGCACCACGCTTGCCGGCGATTACATTCGGCTCGAGCTTCTCGCCGGTAACCATCTTCTGGCCCATATCGGCGGTTTCTTCGTCGTGGCAGTCTGCGCAACGGTCACCGCTCTTGAATGCGCGACCACCGCCGTGCTTGCCAGTCTTGTGCTTACCGCCCAGGACCCACTCCATAGAGGCCTCACCCGGGTAGAACAGGGTGATCTCACGGGCCGGCACACCGGACCAGTCGACAAAACTGCTACCGCCGGCAGGGGCTGCAGCCATCGGCGCACCGGCCGCCTGCTCGGCTTTCTTGGCGTCACGCTCGGCCTTGGCCTTGGCGGCTGCGATCTTGGCAGCTTCGGCCTTGGCTTTCTGCTCAGCGATCTTACGCGCTTTCTCTTCCTCTTCCTTCTCCAGGAAGGCAACCCACTGCGGCGGCAGTTCGATCGCCAGCTCGGGGTTCGGTGCACTCAGCGCTTCCATCTCTTCGTCGCTGAGCTGATCATGGACCGCCTCGTGGGCGATACCTTTATGACAGTCGATACAGGTGTTACCCGCCTTCATCGCGTTCATATGCTGCTTACGCGCACGCGGCTTCTGGTTTTCCGGCATCATGGTGTTGAAATCGTGGCAGTTACGGCACTCACGCGAGTTGGTGCCTTTCATCCGCGACCATTCGCGGGCGGCCATCTCAAGTCGATGTTCCTGGAACTTCTCCCGGGTATCGATCTTGCCGGTAATCTTGCCCCAGACCTCTTTACTGGCCTGGATCTTACGAATCAGTTTGTAAGTCCACTCACGTGGAACGTGACAGTCGGAACAGACCGCCTGCACACCACTACGGTTGTTGTAGTGGATAGTCTGGGTGTATTCCTCGTAAACGTTGTTTTTCATCTCGTGACAACCGATACAGAATTCCATCGTATTGGTTGCTTCCATCGCGGTATTGAAACCGCCCCAGAAGATCACGCCGACAAGCATGAAGGTCAGGCCAACGCCGATAGACGTGCCAAGAATGATCTTTCGAGATAACAACTTAGAAAGTCCCTGCGGCATAGCCATCTCTCCGAAATCTAAGAGCCTTGTGGTTCTAGTTATAGGTACTGGTTATAGGTACAACTGAAGTACTGCGAGGGGGAATGCAAGAACCGGAGGGGGAAAGCCCCCTCCGGTTATCAGGTTCAACTACCGGATCAAGTTACGTGGTTGATACGGTTGTGGACGTTGAACTTACCAGTCGGTGTAGTCAGGCCCTTGATACGAGTCTTCTCTTCGAGAGTCTTCGCATCGTAAACCACGATTTCACCAGTCGGGTTGCCGTTGTCGGCACGGTTCCAGACAGATACCCAGACTTCAGAGCCGTCAGCGCTGAATTCCATGTGTACCGCAGCCTTACCTTCTTCCTCGGTTACGCGGATGGTCTTAACGATCTCGCGAGTATCTTTGTCGAAGACTTGTACAGACTGCTGAACTTCAGGCTCAGGGTGCTTGGTCTGGTCAGCCCAGACGTACTGTGAATCCGGATGGGTACGGATGAATACACCAGCACCATCGGTTTCAACTTCGTAGCACAGCTTCCAAGCTTGATCCGGCTTGTTGATCGGATCGCTGCCCCAAACGGAAACAGTACCTACACCCAGGTGAGTTGTACCGGAAACCTGACCACACTCTTTGTCCATCCAGTTGGCGCCCGGGCCCGGGTGCGGCAGATCAACCGTGTCGATCATCGCTTCCAGCTTACGGGTCTTGGTGTCTACGACAACCATCTTGTTGGAGGCGTTAGCAGCGATCTGGAAGTAACGGCCAGACGGATCGAAGAAACCGTCGTGCAGGAACTTGGCAGAGTTGATCTGCTCGATACGCAGGTTATCCAGGTCGGAGTAATCAACCTGCCACATCTGACCCAGCTCCTTAACAGCAACCAGGAAGGTCGGCTCGTTCGGAGTGGTGTAGATAGCAGCTACACGGGCTTCGTTGACGTAGTTACCGTCAACGTCGATACCACGGGTGGAAACCACCTTCAGCGGCTCCATGGTAACAGCGTCAAGGATTACGAAGTGCGGCGGCCAGTAACCACCACCGATGACGTACTTGCCGTCGCCGGATACGGCAACGTCACGGGCGTCATAAGCCATCTGGGTTTCAGCAACCAGCATGTTACCCGGCTTCTGCCACAGGTCGATCTTGGTCATCTTGCCGTCACGGCCCTGGGTGTACCAGAAGCGACCAGTCTCGTACTTGTCGTCGTGCTGAGTCTTGTGATGCTCAGTACCCTTGATTACGTGGATCGCGTAACCGGTGTTGATGTGATCGATAACTTCTTTGGTGTCGCCGTCGATGATGGCAACCTTACCGGCGTCACGTTCGATAACAACGAAGAAGTTCTTCCAGTTACGGCCGTGCAGCGGCTTGGTCGGGTAGTCCTTCGGCTCGATGAAGACCTTGTGACGCTCTTTCATCAGCTCCAGAGACATCTCGGGCGGAACCGGCGGCTCCAGCTGGATGTACTTGGCCAGCAGGTCGATGTCGGCCTTGGAGAAGGTATCGTCGAAGTTGTTCATACCACCTTCGGTGCCCAGCTCGATGATACGAGACAGACGCTCGGTACCCTTCTTCAGGGTATCCTCAGGCAGCAGGGGCTTACCGGTAGCGCCCTTACGCAGAACACCGTGACAACCAGCACAACGCTGGAAGTACATGGTTTTGGCTTTTTCAAACTCTTCCGGAGTCAGTGTCGGCGCCTGATTGGCAGCCATTGCACTTCCACCCGCGCTCAGGCCCATTGCCAGTGCCAGAGTAGAGAGTCCTAGAGTAGCTCGTTTCATAAGTTGGTGACCTCATTAACGACTTAGTGTCTTTTTAGAAACCCTTAACAACAAGAATTCTGAGCCCATCGGCGAGTCGTCCTTTTCCTGGGTCATAACCACTTATGAAAGAGGCACTTATCTGATGAGCTGGAAAAAATAGTAAACCCCTAGGAACTTTACTGACTTGATCCTTGTCAAGTTGGCCATCCACATCAGAAAAGCTGATTTTTATCAATAATTAACTTAAAGATTTTTCAATAAAAACAGGCAGTTAACACGCAGAGACTTAATATCAGCAAAAAAATTATTTAAATTTAGCGACAGCTAATTAAGCCACTTTTTTTAGAGCACAGATTGGTTTTATTTTTCCAAAAGAGTACAAGTTTTTATCATTTCTAAGAAATTTCGCCTTTCACTCTCGATATGCACTCTGTCGCCCAAAAGAAAACGGCCCCTTACGGAGCCGTTATTTGAGAAAGAAAAGAGGTTGATTCTCTATTCTTGATTGGCTTAATGACTGGTCCCTGATGAATATCGGGTCTTGTTCCAGACATTATATTTACCCGAGGGCTTCACCATCGGCAGCCGCTTGATCTCTTCGAACGTTTTGGCGTCGTAGATAATCAGCTCACCGTCCATATCCCAGATACTCAGCAAGGCATACTTACCATCTTTGGTGAACTCGACGTGCGCAGCGGTCTTGCCCGGCGACGGCTTCAACGTCTTGACGATCTCCAACGTCGATTTGTCGATAATATGGACCTTGTCCTTATTGGGGCCAAAGAACACGTCCACCCAGGCGTAAGGCGAGTTCTCGTGGCTACGCATAAAGAAGCCGGGGCCTTCGGTCTCGATCATCTTGATCGTTTCGAAGCTCTCCATATCAACAATGCTAACCAGCCCTTCCTTAATATTCGGTGTCGCCATCACGGGTCGGCCCTGGTAGTCCCAAGTGATCCCAGAGCCCAGGTGAGGCATACCACTCAGCTCCAACTGGGTATATTCACGGCGCGCATCCATCGACATAACCAGCGCCTCACCGTCTCGGGAAGCCCCGAATAGCAGGTCATACTGCTGGTTGAAGAAAAAGTCATCCAAGAACACCCGGGTGGGGATCTTACGGGTCGGGAAGTCTTCATGCGGTTTATTGGCGGCTTTCTCATTCTTGTAGTCATGAATCCAGCCGGCAAAATCCTCCGACGGCTCATCCGCGTAGCTGATCTCCCAGACCTCCTTAATGTCCTTCAAGGCGGCGATAAAGCTTTGCCGTGGCGGCGCGTTATAGACCGCACTGACCCTGGAGCTGATCTCGACACCTTCATCATTCTTACCGATCGTCTCGATCACCTTCAGCGGCTTCATCGTTTCGGTATCGAGCACCACCAGGTTATGGGGTAGGTAGTTAGCCACCATGGCATATCGACCATCGGACGAAACCGCCAGGTTGCGGCTGTTAATCCCGGCCCGGATCTCTGCAACAACCTTCAGGTTGTAGATATCGAACTTGCTGATCCAACCGTCGCGGGAAGTGATATAGACATAGCGCCCGTCGGGAGAGTATTTGGGACCGCCGTGCAGCGCGAAACGGGTCTTGAAGCGATGGATCGGCTCGAAGGTATCGCCGTTGAGCAGAGTCACATGGTGATCCCCGATCTCGACCACCAGGAACAGGTTCATCAGATCCGCCTCGAAAACCGGCTCGTCCGGCAATGAACCGGGTTCATGATTGACGATACGGCTGGCCAGCATCTGCTCCATGCCCCACTCGGGCACCTCGGCCAGCGGCGTGTAAACATAGTCCACCAGCGACTGGATCTGCGCCTCATTCAGCTGCTCGGCAAAGGCCGGCATCTGGGTAGCGGCACGGCCATTGGCGATCACCTTGGCTGCTTTGTTCTTACGCAATCGCTTCAGATTCTGCGGCAGCAACGCCGGTCCCATCAGACCGAATCGATCGGCACCATGACAGCTGGCACACTTATCCTGGTACAGCGCGGCAACATCGTCGGCCACCGCAGGTACGCTGGCAACCGACAGCGCCGCTGCGCCCAACAAGGCCACGCTCAAGCGGCTGGCCACAGCTTTAACGGAACTCCCCATCAGACGTTTTCTCCGCGTGGGTCAACGGTACGCACCTTTTTCACCCGGTCCGCATGAACATAGGGCATCACCTTCAGACGCTCGACACCACCGTCGTAGCCGATCTCTTCGTCGGTCAGGTAACAGGCCGGATCTTCCGCCCAGGGATCACCGCCGGTCAGCTGATAAGAGCGCACCCGGGTGTTGCCGCCGCAGATTTTCAGGAACTCACACTCACCGCAGCGACCCTTGACCGGACGCGGCTGCTGACGGAAACCCACCATCAGCGGATCCTCGGTCTGACTCCAGATCTCGGAGAACGGCTTGTCGCGGACATTGCCCAGGTCGTAGTTCCACCAGAAGGTATCCGGATGCACGGTCCCCAGGTTGTCGATGTTGGCGATATAGAGGCCGGACGCGTTGCCGCCCCAGGCTTCGAGGTATTCACGGATATGCTCGGCCTGATCCGGGAACTCCTTCTGCGCCCATTTGTAGAGGTAGACGCCATCGGCATCGTTGTTGCCGGTGACGAATTCCCGGTCCCGTCCCTCTTTGACATCCTGCAGCGCTTCTTTGAGCAGCAGGTCCAGCGCGTCACGGGTGGTACGGTGGAACGCATCGTCCTCACGGTTCTTGTTTCCGCGACCGGCATAGTTCAGGTGCGACAGGTAGAACTTCTCGATATCGTATTCCTTGCTGATATCCAGCAAGGCCGGCAACTCGTGGGCGTTATCCTGGGTCAGGGTAAAGCGCAGCCCGACCTTGATACCGGCCTCATGACAGAGCTCGACCGCCCGAAACGACGCGGCAAAGGCGCCCTTCTTCTGGCGGAACTCGTCGTGGGTCTCCTCCAGGCCATCGAGACTGATACCGACATAATCGAAGCCGACCTCTTTGAGCTTCTCGATCACCTCTTCGTCGATCAGGGTGCCGTTGGTCGACAGACCGGTATAGATGCCCAGCTCCTTACAGCGGGCACCGATCTCATAAATGTCAGGGCGCATCAGCGGCTCGCCGCCGGATAGAATCAGCGCCGGAACACGGAATTTCCTCAGATCATCCAGTACCGTAAACACCTCTTCGGTGCTCAACTCACCCTTGAAATCGGTGTCGGCGGAGATCGAGTAACAGTGCTTGCACAGCAGGTTGCAGCGTCGGATCAGATTCCAGATCACGACCGGGCCGGGCGGTGTTCCCGGCTTGCGTTGGGAACCCGGGTGGACCAGCTCGCGTACATATTGAGTCAGTCGGAACATGTGCTATCTCCTTGGTGGACCTCACTCCAGTGGAGTGGACCACGGCGGCGCCTACTACCCATGAAGGGTTGGGCGCGGCTTATTTGGCTGTTGA
This sequence comes from Motiliproteus sp., assembly GCF_965230735.1. Taxonomy (GTDB): domain Bacteria; phylum Pseudomonadota; class Gammaproteobacteria; order Pseudomonadales; family Balneatricaceae; genus Motiliproteus. Next base: position 1,522,849 of record NZ_OZ246016.1, on the reverse strand, counting down.
ATCTTTGGCAGTTGAATTATTGCTGCGTTGTTTGATCCGCATCCCGGTCTTTTTCAGGATACGACGGCTGTAGAGCCGTTGGTGCTGGCGGCAGTCGGCCTCCAGCAGTTGTTTGAGCTGAGCCACCTTCTCCTCGACCTCAGCTTCGCTACGGCCGTGGACCATCGCGAACAGGTTGTAAGGCCACAGTGGCAATGCCCGCGGACGCTCATAACTGTGACTGACAAACGGCAGTGCACCCACCTGCTCACCCAGTTCGGTGATCTTCTCGTCCGGCACATCCCAGACCGTCATGGCGTTGTAGCGGTAGCCGAGTTTGTAGTGATTCGGCACCAGGCCGATCCGGCGCACCACACCGCGATCCATCAAACGCTGCAGACGATCGATTACCTCAGCCTCTTCCAGCGCCAGCTGTTGGGCCACGGTACGGTATGGGTGCAGATCGAGCGGCAGTCCCTTCTGGGTCAACTCGACCAGACGACGATCGATTGGATCCAAGCTTTGATCGGCGTCTTGCTGGGGTGGTTTTTTCTCGTTAAGGCTCATACGTCAAACCTCAGGCCGATAAAGAATTCCTGCAATTTCGGGAACGGATAAGGCTTGATGCCGCTGGCCTTGTGTAACTGTTCCAGCACCTCTTCGGTGTGCTCACGGCTTTCGCAAGCCAGCACGAACCACATGTTGAGCTGATGTTCGCGCTCGTAATTGTGGGCCACTTCGTCGAAGCTGTTGACGATTTCGGTGACTTCATCGTAGCGCTCGAGCGGCACTTCCATCGCGGTCAGGGTGAATTCTCCCCCCATCGCCTCGATATCGAACAAGGGACCAAACCGGCTCAGAAAACCGCTGTCGAGCAGCACTTCGATCCGGCGAAGCACCTCTTCGGCCTCGATGCCGAGACGGGCACCGATCTCGGCATAGGGATCGGCGCACAGCGGAAAGCCGCTTTGGTAGTCGTTGATCAGCTGCCGGTCGATCGCATCCAGACTCGACAGGTCGGCCTCGGCCGACAGCGCGGCCGCGTCGGCGGCCCGATTGGTATTGCTGGAACCACTCATAGAAAAAACCTAGATCGCCGCAGCGGCTGCATGGGCGCTGGGCATCGACACCATCGGTCGACCCCGCTTGAGATAACGTCCACCGCACTGTTTGAAACAACGGGTGCTAAACAGCGGCTCGTGAGGAATCTGCTGAAGACCCAGCGTCTCGACCAGCTCCTCCAATTTCTCCATCACCTGGTCACGCTGACGGCCATGGATCATGCAGAACAGATTATAGGGCCAATCCGGCAGCCGACGAGGGCGCTGGTAACAGAGGGTAACGGCATTCTGGGCCGCCAGTTGCTCGGCCACCGCATCGACCTGATCGTCCGGAATATCCCAGACCACCATCGCATTGGCACGAAACCCCAGGGCATGGTGCTTGACCACGATCCCCATCCGCCGGACCCGGTCGGATTCGGCCAGTGCCGCCATGGTCTCGATAACGCGACCTTCGCTCCACCCCAGGGCTTCCCCCAGTTCGGCGTAGGGGCGCTCAACCAACGGCAACCCTTCCTGCAACAGTTCCAACAGCTGTTCAATTTCGGGGTTGTCGCTGACGACAACCTGATCAGTCAATCCGTCCATTAGAGTGCAAACCCCAGATCCAGATGATGTGCTTTGAGCATCGGCAGATTCAACAACGGCAGCTGGGTACGCGCTTCGATATCTTCCAGCACATCGTCGAGTTGCTGCTGATCGGGCGCGGCCAACACAAACCAGAGGTTGAACCGATGTTCACGCTTGTAGTTGTGATTCACTTCCGGGTAACCGCTGACCAAATCGGCAACCGCCTCAAGCTGGTCTTCCGGTACCGCCAACGCCGCCAGGGTGCTGGCTCCCAGACGTTGGTGATTGATCACCGCACCGACACGACTCAGGACACCCTTCTCATCCCAATAGCGCAGCTTCTCAATCACCTCTTTCTCGGTCATACCACAGGAAGCCGCCATCTCCGCGTAAGGGTTGGGGCACAGTGGCAGTTCATGCTGATACTGGTTCAGCAACTGACGCTCCTGCTCGTTCAACTCGATAATTTCTGCCGCCACAATCGTTTCCCCTGCCTGTTCTCGACCGATCAAAGACCGATCTTGTGAGCCCGATTGGTAAAGAAGATGCCGCTGGGGCTAGCCACCGGTACCGAGGCCCGCTGTTCAAAGCTGGCGGTATCGAAAACCTGCACCTCGTTCTCATTACGAACCGACACCCAGACCTCTTCGCCGCGCGGCGTGAACTCCATATGCAGCACCCCTTCCCCGGGTTCCATGTGGGTCAGCATCTGATGGGTATCGGTATTGAACACCTGAAGGTGGCGGTTTTCCGGGAACGCGAAGTTGACCCAGATCTGGCGACTGTCGGGGCTCGACATTACGAATACCGGCTGGCTGTGAACCGGAATCCGCTCGATTTCGGTCCAGGTATTCATGTCGACCACCAGGACTTCGTGGCGACCCACCGCCGGCATAAAGGCCTTGTTACCGGCGATCGCCCAGCCTTCCAGATGGGGCATCTTGTAGACAGGCAGCCGCTTCTCACCCCTACCGTAGTTCGGCAGGATATGCTTGACCCCCTCTTCCAGGTGCCACAGATCCAGTAGCGCCAGACCATCTTCACCGAACAGGCCAGCGATGTAGTAGCGCCCGTCCGGGGTGATCAGCGCATCGTAGGGCTGTTTGCCGGCGTTATCGAACTTGGTGATTTGCGGCTGACCACCATTGGCTTTGGCCTGGCTGAAGTCCACCACCCAGATCTCGCCGGAGTCGAACAGGCTGAAGACAAACTTGTGTCCTGGGGCATCGACCAGACCAACGGTTTTGGAGGCCTGACCGTCACTACCGACGGCGGGCAGATCCAGCACCATCTCCAGGGTATCGCTGTTAAAGATGCGGACACCGCCCGGCTCGTAGTTGGAAACGGCTACCAGCGAGCCGTCTTGCGAGATCGCACCACCGATACTGTTACCGGACTGCATCACCCGACTCACCACCGAGCGACCGATCAGATCAACCTTGCTCAAGCCGCCATCGCGGCCAAACACATAGGCGTAACGCTCATCGCGGCTGTATACCGCCGAGGCGTGGGACAGATCACCCAGGCCGTCGATCTCGGCCAGTTTTTCGCGGCTGCTGGTGTTGACCAGCGCCACCCGACCATCGGCGCGTTCGATGATAATTCCCAGATCACCGGTCGGCAGCCAGTGTTCCTGTGCGGCCGGCTCACTGGTGAGATTGGCACAACCGGCCAGTCCCAGTGCGGCAGCAGCGATAACAGATTTCAGCAGTTGACGTCGTAGCATGAAATGTTTCCTAGCAATGATCACTCGTCCGGGCCCGAACTCAGTTCGCACCCTTCAACAATTGATCGGAAATCCAGCGGATATCTTCGTCGGCCAGAATCGGCCCCCAGGGCGGCATCGCCGTATCCGGCACCCCGTGCCGAATAATCAGACTGAGGCTATCGATGGTGTGGCCTTTTTGCTGCAGCAGCTCCGGCAACAACGAAGGACCCAACCCCCCTTTGAGGGTCATCCCATGGCAGGAACCACAGTCGTGCTTGAGCATATAAGCCAGCGATTGCTGGCGTGAATCGGACGGCTCTGCCATGACCGGAGCCGCCAGCAAAAGTGCAGCAATCCCCAACCAGCGACGGCCTGTACCCATCTTATCGCCCATCTAAAAACTCCATTCGGTACAAATAGTTAGCAAACCATCTACCAAATAAACAAACCAAAACAAGCAAGCGACGGAGGAGCCCAACTGGGTGTTTAACTACAAGCTACGAGCCGAATCGGTGCGTAGTTCTGAGCGCATCCATACCGCCTGCGATCGTTGCTGATCAGAATACGGGTTGACCAATCTATCGCCTTGACATAGGACAATTCCCCCTCCCAGGTGAGGGATTACACTGCCTTCCAAGCTGACACACCGACCGGGGCAGGTATCAGGTTTACCCCAACCGCTGTGTTCCCATGACAACCTGAAAGGGGTCATATCTTGGAGACGTTTCCACTCTTTCTACGCTCACAACAGGCTCGCGCATTGATTGTGGGGGGAGGATCGCAGGCAACCGCCAAGGCCCGCTTGTTGAATCAGGCCAAATTCACCATCACCATCGCCGCGCAGGCCCCCTGCGACGAGCTTTGCCAATTGATCGAAGAAGCCGGTCTCAACCATCAAAGCCAGGGCTATTTTCCCGAGCTGCTCAAGCAGCACGATCTGGTGGTGATCGCCGATATTGCGACCGACGAAGCCGCGCAGATCGCTGAACAGGCCCGGGCATTGAACCTGCCGACCAATGTGGTCGATCAGCCGTCGCTATGCAGTTTCTTCTTCTCCGCCGTGGTCGATCGTTCACCGATCACCGTGGCGATCGGCAGCCAAGGTAATTCGCCGATTCTGGCCCACTATGTGCGCCGTCGGATCGAGACCTGCCTGCCCGGTTCACTGGATCGTCTGGCCGAACTGATGGCTCGCCATCGCGACCCGGTCAAGCAGATCGTCCCGTCCGCAGCCGAGCGACTGCAGTTTTGGGAAGCGCTGCTCGATGCCGACCTGCCCGAACAGATCCGCGCTGGCGATACCCAGGCCGATCAGCTGGTCAAGCAGGCGCTTGAGGATTACGCGGCCAAAAAACCCACCAGCGGCACGGTGTATCTGGTTGGTTCCGGCCCCGGCGATCCCGACCTGCTGACCGTCAAGGCGCTGCGTATCATCCAGCAAGCCGACGTGGTGGTTTACGACCGTTTGGTCTCCGATGAGATCATGAAGCTGACCCGCCGTGACGCCGAGATGATCAATGTCGGCAAGACCATGGGCAATCACACCCTGCCGCAGGAACAGATCAACCAGCTGCTGGTGAAACTGTCACGCCAAGGCAAACGCGTAGTACGCCTCAAGGGCGGCGATCCATTCATCTTCGGTCGCGGCGGAGAAGAAGTTGAAGAGTTGTTGCAGGAGGGTGTCCGTTTCCAGGTCATCCCCGGCATCACGGCGGCCTCCGGTAGCTCCACCTACTGCGGCATCCCGTTAACCCACCGCGATCACGCTCAGTCGGTCACCTTCGTCACCGGACACCTGAAGACCGACCAGCTCAACCTAGAATGGAATGGTCTAGCACAACCACACCAGACCCTGGTGTTCTACATGGGCCTGACCGCACTGCCGATTATCGCCAAGCAACTGCAGGCCCATGGCATGCCGTCTGACACCCCGGTCGCGCTGGTCTACAAGGCTACCCGTCCGGAGCAGCGTCTGCTGGTCGGCCAACTGGACAACATCGCCCAACTCAAGGACGAGCACCAGTTCAAATCACCGTCGCTGATCATTGTCGGCTCGGTGGTCAGCCTGGCGGATAAAATCGGCTCGGCAAGCCAAATCTAACGACCCACTCAACCAAACCCGCCTCTGTCAATCTCCGGGGATTCCACCCATCCCCGGAGACTGGTAACCTGCCGCTCGCTGCCCGACTCCGGTCGGTGTTGAGACACAACCCAGAATCTTCAGGAGCTGCTATGCGCTGGCGCCATTTTTTTCTGCTGCAACTGCTATTGATCGCCGTCGTGGTCGCGATCGGCTATCTGCACCAAGACCGGCTGATCATCCTCAAGAAGCCGCCCGAAGAACTAGCTCAGTGGTACAAACCCGACAACAAACGCCAAGTCTGGCTACACACCATGTTCAATCTGCGTCGAGAAATGCAGGCCGTGGCCGACTACGCCGACCGGGGGGACGCGACACTACTGAGTGACTGGAGTCAAAAACTGGAGCAGCATTATCTGAAGATCGGCGAGATGGTGCCGCAGTGGCAGAAGAAACTGGACCTGGCCGCGCTGGAAGCGTTGCAACAGGCCGTCGCGGCGCAACAGTTCAACCAAATCAACGAGCCTCTGGATCGACTTCAGCAGAGCTGTAACAGCTGTCACGACGATTTCCGGGTCCAAACCGCCCTACTTTATCGGGCACCGGACTTTAGCGATGTCACCCTGACCGACGGTCAACACTCTTCGAAACAGATGCAGCAACTGATTCGCCAGGTTAACGCGATCAAGATCGCCAGCGTCGACCAGCGCCCCGATGAAGCCCTGGCCTCAGTCAAACAACTCAAGCTCGGTATGGAACAACTGGGAGAGACCTGCCTGGATTGCCATAAAACCGATCGCAAGCCCTATCCCAGCCCGGCCATCAACGAAACCCTGGCCAAGCTCGAACAGAGCTTGAACGGCGGTACCCTGAAAGAGCAGGGTCGTCAGCTCGGCACCCTGGCCGTACAGGCCTGCGCCCGCTGCCATGGCATTCATCGACAGGGATTTGATATGCGGGAAATGCTGACCGACGCTAATGACTGGCCGATACTACTGAAGCATCGCTGATCGCTAAGAGGTAGCAAGAAACGCTCAATCAGGAGAGCAGCCTGGCCAAACGGAATCAGGCTGCCATGCAGCTAAGCTCAGGCGCCGTTCACCAATCTTTGCAGATCGCTGAATTCGGCGATGGCATGTAACTCGGTCGGCAGATTGCAGAAGCTGACCTCAACTCCGCGCCGCTCACCGTTACGACGCCAGCTCAGTAGCAGCGACAGGGCCACGGTATTGGCCGATACCACTCCACTGAAATCAAACAGGCACTGCGGTTCAGCCTGACCATTTTGCTGCGACCGAGCCTGCTCGATCGCTTCGATACCGGCCTGACGCAGTCGATTGGCCGTACTGAAATCAACGACACCGACCACCTGCCACTGTCCCGACTGCTGCTGTGCCAACTGTACCGACATCACGATTCCTCGGTTGAAAGAGCCTCGAAAGCAACCCGAGGGTTACTCTTCGTTGACCTTGTTAAACAGGAACTTGCCGATCAGCTCTTCGAGAACCAACGACGACTGGGTGTCGTCGATGTAATCGCCTTCGGTCAGCATCTCTTCATCACCACCGACGGTGATACCGATATATTTCTCACCCAATAGACCCGCGGTCAGAATCGCGGCGGAGCTGTCATAGCTCAGGTAATCGACATCGCTGTTGATCTTCATCTCAACCCGGGCCATCAGCGCTTCCTGATCGATCTCGATCGCGGTGACCTGACCGATGGTGACCCCGGACATCGCCACTTTGGAGCGAACCGTCAGACCACCGGCATTCTCAAACAGCGCGTAAAGGGTATAGCTCTGCGTCGGGGCCGACAGGCTCAGACCACTGATATTCACCACCAACACCGCCAACGCCAGCAATCCCGCCAGCATAAAAGCACCAACCCCTAACTCCAGGGTACGAATCCGCATGATCACAGATCTCCAAACATAAGTGCGGTCAGCAGGAAGTCGAGTCCCAGTACCGCCAACGAAGAATAAACCACAGTCTTGGTGGTCGCATGACTGATCCCTTCGGATGTCGGAATACAGTCATAGCCCTGGAACACCGCGATCCAGGTCACCACAAAACCAAACACAATCGCCTTGATGATGCCGTTCAGGACATCTTCGCCAAAGTCGACCGATGCCTGCATGTTGGCCCAGAACGAGCCTTCATAAACGCCCAGCCAGTCGACCCCGACCAGCAGGCCGCCCCAGACGCCGACCACACTGAAGATCATCGACAGGATCGGCAACGAGATAAAGCCGGCCCAGAAGCGCGGCGCCACGATCCGGCGCAGTGGGTCGACGCCGATCATCTCCATGCTGGCCAGTTGTTCGGTGGCTTTCATCAAACCGATCTCGGCGGTCAGCGCCGAACCGGCCCGACCAGCGAACAGTAGCGCCGTGACCACCGGTGACAGCTCCCGTACCAGACTCAGCGCCACCATCTGCCCCACCGCCTGCTCGGAACCGTAATCCACCAGGATGGTGTAACCCTGCAGACTCAGCACCATGCCGATAAACAGACCGGAGACGATGATGATAATCAGCGACAGCACGCCGACCGAATAGAGCTGTTTGACCAGCAATGGGAAACCGCTGCGAAAGCGAGGCATTGCCACGATCGAATGGAATAGAAACAGGCCGGAACGCCCCAGCGCTTCCAATCGGGCCAAGGTATTGCGCCCCAGCGAGGCGATCATCTCGATCATCGCCGACCCTCCGGGTGCATCAAGCTGGGCAGATAGTCGTCGGCCGGATAATGGAAAGGCACCGGCCCATCGGGCAGTCCCTGCATAAATTGCTTCACTTTCGGCAACTCCTCGGCCAGCAGTGATTCTGGTGTCCCGTGGGCGACCACCTGTGCATCGGCCACCAGATAGATGTAATCGGCGATGCTGAGGGTTTCCTGGATGTCATGGGAGACCACAATACTGGTATGACCCAACGCCGAGTTGAGGGACTTGATCAGTTTGACCAACACGCCCATCGCAATAGGATCCTGGCCAGTAAAGGGCTCATCGTACATCATCAGGTCGGGATCCAACGCGATCGCTCGTGCCAACGCGACCCGGCGCGCCATACCCCCGGAGAGCTCGCTGGGCATCAATTCTGCCGCCCCACGCAAACCCACCGACTGGAGTTTAATCAGCACCAGATCACGAATCATCGAATCATTCAGATCAGTGTGAACCCGCAGTGGAAAGGCCACATTTTCGAACACGCTCATGTCGGTGAACAAAGCGCCACTCTGGAATAGCATCCCCATTCTTTCGCGCAGATCGAACAGATCTTTTCGCCCCAGCGTGGGTACATTCTGACCGTCAATCACGATCTGGCCGGCATCGGGGCGTAACTGCCCCCCGATCAGTTTCAGTAGCGTGGTTTTACCGGTCCCACTGGGCCCCATGATGGCGGTCACTTTGCCGCGGGGAACCTGAATCGAAACATCGTTAAAGATGTAGCGACCATTACGGGTAAACGTCAGGCCGTCGATATTGATAATGATGTCGTCTAATTGATCCATAACCCGGTGGTTTCGGCGGTTAAAAATGCGGGTCCCTAGACTGCCCAATCAACACAGACAGTTTTTGGTGCAACGAGTTTCATCCTTGAGGCACCGACCGGGAACAACAGGGGCGCTACTATAGCATCTGCCCGCATGTGAATGTAGACTGCCCTGACTCAACAACCTGGCACCTCGTCAATCAGGTTAAAAAGGCTATATAAAACAACGACAAAGCCAACAACTCTGCGAAAAACAAACCAATAAAACTCCCCTCCGGGTCTAGTTCGCAGGTATCGAAAAACCACGCAACATCTATTTCGAGGTTAACGATGTCCGAGATGGCATTTGCCGTTGCTGCTCTGCTGGCCGGCTTTATTATTTTGATCTGGAGCGCCGACCGTTTTGTGATGGGAGCTGCGGCCACTGCAAAAAACCTGGGTATGTCGCCGATGCTGATCGGCCTGACCGTGGTCTCACTGGGCACCTCCGCACCGGAGATGCTGGTCTCCGGCTTCGCTGCTTACACCGGCGCTGGCGGCCTGGCAATCGGCAACGCCCTGGGCTCTAATATCGCCAACATTGGCCTGGTCCTGGGCGCCACAGCGCTGATCGCGCCGCTGCCGGTTAAGACCGGTCTGATGCGTAAAGAGCTACCACTGCTTCTGATCATCTCCATCGGTGCCGGCCTGATTCTGATGGACCAACGCCTGGGGCTGGTTGATAGCCTGCTGCTGATCAGTGCGTTGGTGGTAACCCTTTATCTGTTCAGTCGCTTCCAGAAGAGCGCCGACCCGGAAGAGGTCGAGCACGAAGAGGAAGAGCTCCCCGATCTGGCAATCAAACCCGCACTGTTCTGGCTGCTACTGGGCTTGGTGCTGCTGGCCGGTAGCTCAAGACTGTTGGTTTGGGGCGCCACCGAAATTGCGGTAGCGATGGGCGTTAGCGATCTGGTGATCGGACTGACGATTGTTGCTATCGGCACCAGCCTACCGGAATTGGCCGCCTCCATCGCCAGTGCCCTGAAGGGACACCACGATATCGCCATCGGCAACGTGGTCGGCTCCAACATCTTTAATCTACTGGCGGTGATGGCATTGCCGGGATTGATCCAGCCGATCGACTTCGAAGCCACGGTGCTCTGGCGTGATTACGGCGCCATGATGCTATTTACTTTGGCGTTACTGGCATTTGCCTACATTCTTGAGCGCGGCAAGATCAACCGTCTCGAAGGCTCGATGCTGTTAGCCGGCTATTCAGGTTATCTCGGACTGCTATATTATATGGCCTCGGCTTAACCGCCCGCCCCGATGAATGCCGTACCGCCACCCAAACATTTGTATTGATTCATGAGCCAAACCGACGCCTATATCCAATCCGCTCGCCGCACCCTACAGATCGAAGCCGAATCCGTGGCGGCGCTGCAACAGCAGCTGGACCAGAACTTCAGCCGCGCCTGTGAACTGGCGCTTAACTGCAGCGGCCGGGTGATCGTCACCGGCATGGGCAAATCCGGCCATATCGGCAAGAAGATCGCCGCCACCCTGGCCAGCACCGGCACACCGTCGTTCTTTGTCCATCCGGGTGAAGCCAGCCACGGCGACATGGGGATGATCACCGGTGATGATGTGGTGATCGCCCTGTCCAACTCCGGCACCACGGCGGAAGTCGTGACCCTGCTACCGCTGCTGAAGCGACTCGGCAGCCCACTGATCAGCATTACCGGCAAGCCGGAATCGACCCTGTCTCAGGCCGCCGATGCCAACCTGGATGTCAGCGTCAAAACCGAAGCCTGTCCGCTGGGATTGGCCCCCACCTCCAGCACCACGGCCGCGCTGGCAATCGGCGATGCCCTGGCGATCGCGCTGTTAGAAGCCCGCGGTTTCAGTGCCGAAGACTTTGCCTTCTCCCACCCCGGCGGTGCGCTGGGTCGCAAGCTGCTGCTGAAAGTCAAAGACCTGATGCACAGTGATGAGCGCCTGCCCGTGGTCGATCAGCAGACCAGCCTGAGTGATACGCTGCTGGAGATCAGCCGCCAGGGCTTGGGAATGAGCGCCGTGGTGGATGAACAAAACCGGCTTGTTGGTGTCTTTACCGACGGAGACCTACGTCGGACTCTGGATCTGCAGCTGGACCTGAAACAGACCCCGATCAGCCAGGTCATGACGCGACAGGCCCAGACCACCACGCCGGATAGCCTGGCTGCCGAAGCGCTGCACCTGATGGAAGAGAAGAAGATCAACGGCCTGATCGTGATCGATGACCAACAACACCCGGTCGGCGCCTTAAACATGCACGACCTGCTACGAGCCGGAGTTTTATAGATGGACGAGGTATTCAAGCGCGCCCGCGATATCAAGCTACTGGCATTGGACGTCGATGGCGTTCTGACCGATGGCCGACTCTACTACAGCGAAGACGGCGAGCGTCTGAAGGTTTTCAACAGCCTGGACGGCCACGGCATCAAGATGCTGCAGGCCAACGGCGTTCAGGTCGCCGTCATCACCGGCCGCAACAGCCCGGCCATGGCGCGCCGGATTCGCGATCTCGGCATCCAGCACCTCTACGCCGGACGCGAAGACAAACTCACCGCGCTGCAGGAGCTGTGGCGCGAGACCGGCTTCAAACCCGCCGATACCGCTTACATGGGCGATGATCTGCCCGACCTGCCTGCCATCCGCGCCTGCCGGCTTGGTTGCGCCGTTCCCAACGCCAACCCGGTGGTGAAACGCTACGCCGACTGGATTGCCAACCTGGGCGGCGGTGAGGGGGCGGTCCGGGAGCTGTGTGACCTGCTGATGAGCGCCCAGCAAACTCTGGATCAGGCACTGGAACCCTATCTCGAACTGCCGGACCTGCAGGAGTTCGAGTGAATCGCAGAAAGCTCAAGCTGTTTCTATCCCTGAGCGTCAGTGTACTGGTGCTGGCCATCTGGGGATTTCTGGAGCCTGAACGCAGTCGGGTAGAACCCCGGCCTGACTACCTCGGCGAAGTGGACGCCTATGTCACCAATGCCCGAGTTAAACAGTTCGATCAGAGCGGCCGATTGACCCACCGGGTCAGCGCCGAACGGTTGCGTCACCTACCCGATACCGGCGTGACCCTGCTCGACCAGCCGTTGATGACCGTTTATCGTCAGAATCGAGATCCGATTACCGCCAAGGCCAGATTCGGCGAACTGGAAGCCAACAACGATATTTTCTGGCTACGGGAAGACGCGCTGGTGTTCAATATGATCGACCGCCGTTACCGACTCGAAGCCCCAGAGCTGAAAATCACCCCGGACAAGGAGTTGGTCGAAACCGAAACTCCGGTCATAATTCGACAACCGACCGGTGTGACTCACGGCATCGGCATGACGGCAGATCTGGCCAACGACAAAATAAAGCTGCACAACGCTGTGCGAGGTACTTATGAAACGAACTAGCCGCTGCCCCCACCTGCTCAACTCGATCTTTTTGGGTGCATTACTACTGGCTAGCTCAGCTGCCCAGGCGCTGCCTGAAGACAAGGAACAACCGATCAATATAGCCGCCGACAGTGCCGAACTGGATGACGGCAAGCGTACCGCCATCTACACCGGGGCCGTTAAACTGGTTCAGGGTACGCTGGAACTGGAAGCTGATAAGCTGACCCTTTACGCCAACGATAAAGGCGATATCAATCGTATCGTCGCCACTGGTAAGCCGGCCCATTTCCAGCAACAGCATCAAGCCGGCGCTCCGCTGACCCACGGTTACGGTCTGACCATCGAATTCGAGGTCCTCAAGGACCTGCTAACCCTGACCGAGCAAGCCAAGCTGGTGCGCGCCAGCGACACCTTCACCGGCCAGCAGATCAAGGTCAACACCAACAACAACGTGATCCGCGCCTTCAGCGATGAAAACAAGCCCAGCAGCCGGGTTGAGATGGTGATCCAACCGCGCAGCGGCAAGAAGGACAACAGCAAAAAGGACAACGCTCAATGAGCCGACTCGAAGCACGCCACCTGGCCAAGAGCTACAAGCGCCGCCAGGTGGTCAAAGACGTTTCGATGTCGATCGAACAGGGTCAGATTGTTGGCTTACTGGGCCCCAACGGTGCCGGAAAAACCACCTGCTTCTACATGATCGTCGGCCTGGTACCCTCGGATAATGGCGAGGTGCTGATCGACGGCGAAGAGATTACCCGTCTGCCGATGCACGGTCGTGCCCGCAAAGGCCTTGGTTATCTGCCCCAGGAAGCCTCCATTTTCCGCAAACTGAGCGTCCACGATAACCTGATGGCGATTCTTGAGACCCGTAAGGACCTGGACAAGGAGATGCGCCGTCAGGCGCTGGAACAGTTGCTGAGCGAATTCAATATCCAGCATATCCGTGACAGCCTGGGCATGAGCCTGTCCGGCGGTGAGCGGCGCCGGGTCGAGATCGCCCGGGCACTGGCCACCGATCCGGCGTTTATTCTGCTGGATGAACCCTTCGCCGGGGTGGATCCGATTTCAGTCAATGATATCAAGCAGATAGTCACGCACTTGAAAGATCGCGGTATCGGCGTGCTGATCACCGATCACAATGTGCGTGAAACCTTGGATATCTGCGAGCACGCCTATATCGTCAACGACGGCTACCTGCTGGCCGAAGGCACGCCGAACGAGATTCTGGCCAATGAGCAGGTTAAGGCGGTCTATCTTGGTGATCAGTTCCAACTGTGACCCCTGTCAAAACGGACCGTAAGTTTCAGTTGTCACCCGCCAATCGCTTTTTTATCATGCCAGAAACATGCCCGGTTAGACGGGCAGTTATCAACCCTGGTCGCCCGATGGTATTTCTAGGCGCGGATTAAGGCCAATAACCGTTTAATGAAACCCTCGCTTCAGTTAAAAATCAGCCAACAGCTGACGATGACGCCGCAACTTCAGCAGGCGATCCGGCTGTTGCAGCTTTCCACGCTGGACCTGCAGCAGGAGATTCAGGAGACCCTCGAGTCCAACCCCATGCTCGAGAGCGTGGAGGAATCAGCTCCGACCGCCGATGCCGGAAACGAAGCCGCCCCGGAACCGGGCAGCAGTGACTCCGGCCGCAACGAAGAAGCCCCCACGCCGGACCAGACCGAACTCAATCACGACGAGTGGAACGAACATATCCCGGTCGAGCTGGCGACCGACAGCAACTGGGACGACACCTATCAGTCGGCCACCCTGAGCAGCGGCGCCGGCAGCAACGATTTTGAGGGCATGGAGTTCGAATCGGCCGATCGGTCCAACGAAACCCTCAACGATCACCTGCTGTGGCAACTGAACCTGACCCCGATGAGCGACCTGGACCGTCTGATCGCCGAAGCGCTGATCGACGGCGTTGCGCCGGATGGCTACCTCAAAGTCAGTGTTGAAGACGTACTGATCAGCCTGGAGCTGGATTCCCTGGAGCTCGATGAAGAGCAACTGCCGGAGATCGAAGAGGTCGAGGCGGTACTGCGCCGGATTCAGCAGTTCGACCCTCCCGGGGTGGCAGCCCGAGACCTGCGCGAGTGCTTGCTGGTCCAGCTCGACCAACTGCCCGAGGCCCAGGATCTGCTCGGACGCACCCGCCAGAAGCAGGCTCGCCAGTTGGTCAACCAGCATCTGGCGCTACTCGGCAACCGCGACTTCAAGCAACTGATGCGCAGAATGAAACTCAAGGAAGGGGATCTGCTCGAAGTGGTGCAGCTGATTCAATCCTTGACGCCGCGTCCCGGCAGCCTGATCGATTTCGGTGACCCGGAATACGTGATCCCCGATGTCAGCGTGAAGAAGGATCGCGGATCCTGGGTCGTCAGTCTCAATAACGATGCCATGCCCAAAGTGCGGATCAACGACAACTACGCCGGCCTGGTCAAACGTGCCGACAACAGCGCCGATAATGCTTACCTGCGCAACCATCTGCAGGAAGCGCGCTGGTTTATCAAGAGCCTGCAAAGCCGCAATGAAACTCTGCTCAAGGTTGCCTGTAAGATCGTTGAACACCAGCAGGACTTCCTCGAGTACGGCGACGAAGCGATGAAACCGCTGGTGCTGGCCGATATCGCCGAAGCGGTCGAGATGCACGAGTCCACCATCTCGCGCGTCACCACGCAGAAATATATGCACACCCCCCGCGGGATCTTTGAACTGAAATACTTTTTCTCCAGCCACGTCAGTACCGTCAGCGGCGGCGAGTGTTCCTCCACGGCGATCCGCGCGATCATCAAAAAGCTGGTAGCGGCCGAAAATCCGGCCAAACCTCTCAGCGACAGTAAGATCGCCGCTCTGCTCGAAGAGCAGGGTATCAAGGTCGCTCGCCGAACCATCGCCAAATATCGCGAAGCGCTGCAGATACCGCCGTCAAATGAGAGGAAACGTCTGGTATGATGCGATTAAACAGGGTCTAATCCCTTAGTAAATGCATCTTTTTCATAAGTCGCATTAAGGAGACAGATAATGCAACTGAACATCACTGGTCATCATGTCGATCTAACCGACGCCATCCGCGACTACGTCAACGAAAAATTCGAAAAGCTGGAGCGTCACTTCGACCACATTACCAACGTTCAGGTTACCCTGACGGTCCAGAACCAACGCCAGGAAGCTGAAGCCACCGTCAAAGTTTCCGGCGGAGAACTGTTCGCCAAGGACGAACATGCCGACATGTACGCCGCTATTGACGGCCTGATCGACAAGCTCGACCGCCAGGTCATCAAGCACAAAGAAAAACTGCAAAGCCACAAGTAGGCTTTTTCACCCACCACTTGGACCGGCCTAATGTTGATCCATGAAACCCTGGTACGGGAACGCTGCTTCCACGGCGTTCCCGGTAACAGCAAAAAGCGCGTTCTGGAACGGATCAGCGAGATGATCGCCGAACAGACTCCGGATCTGGACGCCGAAGATATCTTCAGCGGACTGATTGGCCGAGAACGGCTTGGCAGTACCGGCATCGGTGAAGGCATCGCTATCCCCCACTGCCGACTGGAAAACTGTCGCAACAGCGTCGGTGCCCTGGTTCGGTTGCAGGAAGCGGTCGATTTCGATGCGATCGACGGCCAGGCTGTCGATATGCTGTTTGTGCTGCTGGTTCCGGAGGAAGCCACCGAGGCTCACCTTCAAATACTGGCAGCCCTGGCGGAAATGTTCAGCCAGGCCGATGTCCGTGAACGCCTGCGCCTGACCGAGTCGGCCGATGAGCTCTACAAAGCCGCGGTCGACTACGACATGGAGCAGATTTGATGCAGCCTGGCGCGGTTGAAACTCGCCAACCTCCCAACGGGAGCAAACCATGCGACTGGTGATTCTCAGCGGTCGCTCCGGATCGGGCAAGTCCACCGCCCTTCAAGCCCTCGAAGACCTGGGCTTCTACTGCATCGATAACCTTCCGGTGGGGCTGTTGCCGTCGCTGACCGAGCAGCTGCAACAGCATCCGATCGAAGATAAGAGCGGCGTTGCCATCAGCATCGACGCCCGCAACACCATTCGGGGGCTGGAACAGTTCCCGAGCATTTACCAGCAGCAGATCAAAGATCGAATCGACTGCGACATCCTCTACCTGGATGCCACTCCGACCACGCTGCTGAAACGCTTCAGCTCCACCCGCCGCCGACACCCGCTGTCTAACGGCGAAAAAGGCCTGAAGCAGGCAATAGAGCTGGAAAAACAGCTACTGGAGCCGATCGCCGATCTGGCCGACCTGACCATCGACACCACCCGCCTGACCCTCTACGAACTGCGGGATCAGATCAAGGTGAGAGTGGTTGGCAGAGCCAGCCAGGAACTGTCGCTGCTGTTCCAATCGTTTGGTTTCAAACACGGGGTACCGATGGATGCCGATCTGGTATTCGACGCCCGCTGTTTACCCAACCCCTATTGGGACCCCCAGCTGCGGCAATATACCGGACGGGATCAGGCGGTCAGCGAATATCTGGACAGCCAGCCGATGGTGGCCGAAATGCAGGCCGACATCGCGCGCTATATCGAGCGCTGGCTGCCGGAGTTCCAGCACAACAATCGCAGCTACCTGACGGTTTGCATCGGCTGCACCGGCGGCCAACACCGTTCGGTCTATCTGGCTGAGCGTCTGGCTGGCCATTTCCAACGAACCATGCATAATGTACTGGTTCAGCATCGGGAACTTCCACAAACGGGGTAAATGGATGATCGAAAAGCAGTTAACCATCATCAATAAGTTGGGACTGCACGCCCGAGCAACAGCAAAACTGATCGGTGTTACCAGCAACTATTCCAGTCGTATCCAGTTGATCCGCGACGGCCGCGCAGTCGACGGCAAGAGCATCATGTCGGTGATGATGCTGGCCGCCTCTCAGGGTACCGTTCTGACCGTCACCACCGAAGGTGATGACGAGACCGAAGCCATGAACGCCATCGAAGCCCTGATCAACGACTATTTTGGTGAAGGCGAATAGCCCTTCACCGATAACCTATAATTCCGCCAAAACCCAAACCTTCCCAAGCGACAACGACGGTTAACGCCGGTTGTCCACTGTGGCGACCGAGTGAAAAGAGGCCAGCATGAGCAACAGCTTCGACGATATCGAACAGTTTGACGACGACTACAAAAGCAAGACCCAGCTCAAGCGGGAGATGGAAGCCCTGCAAAAGCTGGGCGCCAGGCTGATCGACCAGAAGCCGGACTTCCTGGCCAAGCTGCCCTTGAGCGACAAACTGCTGGCTGCACTGGAAGAGTCCAAGCGCATCAAGCAACGCGAAGCTAAACGTCGACACCTGCAGTTTATCGGCAAACTGATGCGCGACGTCGATGCCGAGCAAATTCAGCAGGCCCTTGATCGTCAGGAAGCGGGAACCCAGGCCTATGTCCAGCATTTCCATAAACTTGAGCGCTGGCGCGATCAACTGATCGATGATGATGCCCAGATCACGCCCTTTATGGCCGAATACCCCGACGCCGATCGCCAGCACCTGCGCCAGCTGCTGCGCAACGCACGCAAGGAAGCAGCCCAGAACAAACCACCGGCCAGTTCGCGCAAGCTGTTCAAATATATCCGTGATCTAGACGAGAACGGCTAAACCTGAGCGCATTAAAGTGAGCGCCTCGGATGCCATCAGCAACCACCAGCAGGGACGGTTGCTGTTTAGCGGTTGCGACCTCGGCATACCGATCCAGGTTCGGCAATGGCAACGATTACGCTGGCTTCACTTTGATCAGCATGCGATACAGGCCTGTATCGACCTTGATCATCCCCACCAGCTGACAATCCCTTACGCCGAGGCCATGGTATTGGCTGCCGCTCTCAAACCGGGGGCCAACCGACTACTGAATCTGGGCTGCGGGGCCGGTTCGTTCGAGCGCTACTTCCAACACTATCTACCCAGCCTTCAAATCACGTCGGTCGAAGCCAGCCGACTGATCATCGACCTGGCGCAACGCTGGTTCCAGCTCCCCGACGATCTGGAGCTGTTTAACACCACCGCAGAGACCTTCCTGAGACAGAACCGACAACGCTTCGAGCTGATTTTCTGTGACCTGCATATCGGCGAAGGCCATGCCGACTGCTTGGATCAGGCCGAATTCTACCGCCAGCTCAAACACGCGATGGCGCCGGGCGGCATCCTGGTCTGCAACCTTCTCCCCGTCGATAACGATCAGTTGCTGCGCTGGCTGCTACCGCTGCGCCAGGCCTTTCCACATCTGTTGCTATTGCCGTTGGAAAACAAACACAACTGCCTGATTTTCGGGTTTGACCAGCCCCCACCCAACGACCTTCAGATTGTCGAAAGTGCTAGCCGGTGGGATCAGCGCTGCGGCAGCCAGTTGCTTCACTACAGCAATTCCCTGATCCGCTTACCGGTCGCGTTGTAACTGGCTCCCTGCCCTAGTCATCAACAGGGTCACCAAGCAGATACCATCAAGCCATAGGGAAAACTTTCGCACCATGTTATGTGCGCTGATGCACAGAAGGCTTGCACAGATATGCTTTATCTTCAGGTTTGAATTCGTAAAACTGGCCCTACTTCCGAGGCCCAGACTGGACAACGCCAACACTCAAGGGAGCTGTTGGGAAGAAACCGGGTCCGGCTCTTTTGCCATCGAAGTGTCAAGGTTTGTAAAGATTGGAACCTTTTAATTCCCTATCGCTCACACTCCGAGACTCAGCACCCTTTAGGTTGCTGAACTAAACTTGAAATCCGAAAGCCAGCCCTACAACCAACCAGGGAAGAAAACATGAAGAAAATCCTGATTGCAGCCGCACTGACAGCAAGCGCCGGTTTGGCACAAGCCGCTGACTATGAACTGGATCCGACTCACAGCTTTATCAACTTTAAAACCGGTCACCTTGGAGTTAGCTGGCTCCAGGGACGTTTTAACGATATCAGTGGTAACTTCAGCTGGGATGCCGACAAACCCAGCAATGCCATGATCGATATCACCATCAACACCGCCAGTGTCGACAGTAATCACGCTGAACGCGACAAGCATCTGCGTAGTGACGACTTCCTTGATGTAAAGAAATACCCGACCGCCACCTTCAAGAGCACCGGCTTTGACGGCAAGATGCTGAACGGTGATCTGACTCTGCACGGGGTCACCAAGCCGATCAGCTTTGAAGTGACCAAAGTCGGGGAAGGCAAAGACCCCTGGGGCGGTTATCGCGCCGGTTTCACGGGCACCTATGACCTCAAGCGTTCCGAATTCGGTATCGACAAGAACCTGGGGCCGGCCGCTGAAGTCATTAAGCTGGAGCTGAATGTTGAAGGTATCCGCAAGTAAGCGATATCAAGACGTTTGTTGAGTTAACAAGGATCGACCATGGGCTGGAAAAACAGCGCTAACCAATTCGGCTGGGTAACGCGGCTTCTTCACTGGCTGGTCGCGGCCCACATCCTCGGTCTGATATGGCTGGGTTGGTACATGGTCGATCTGAGTTACTACGACCCCAACTACCACGGTTCTCTGGAATACCACAAAGCGTTCGGTGTCCTGGCGCTGTTTCTTGGCGGCCTGAAGGTGGTCTGGTATTTACTCAATCGTCAGCCCGCACCACCCGCCCCGCTTCCCCCTTGGCAGCTCTGGGCAGCCGGTGCTGTGCACTACCTGTTGTTGGCTCTAATGGTGGTGATCCCCGCTTCCGGGTATCTGATCTCCACGTCCGCCGGCGATGGCATCAACCTGTTCGACCTGTTCGAGCTTCCGGCACTGTTCACCATCAGCGACGACGCCCGTGATCTGTCGACGCTGATTCACGAATGGCTGGCCTACGGCACCCTCGGTCTGGTTGCACTACACGTGGCGGCAGCCTTGAAGCACCAGTTTGTAGATCGTGACAGCACCCTGAAACGGATGCTGTGGTAATCGCTTTGCCTAAGCCCCCGACGAGCTTAGGCCCGCCCCCTGATCGGCGGCCACCCGGCCTGCACCCATCCAGTAACCAATACCTCTAAATTGCTAACCTGCGGGTACCCCCAGTTTCCTTAAACAGCCAACCCCCACCCTCAAGCCATTGTTTTGTCGGCAAATTTTACAGAAAAAAACCGACCCTCTTACTGCGCCTTATATAAGCACTTGATAATTAAGATTTAATCCATCAAGGCCTAATTATTGCACAGCAGCAAACCGTCTAATTGTTTGAAAATAGAGGGATCTATCCATATGAGCAAAAGAATGCTTCGAACGACACAGTTGGCCCAGGCTGGTATCCTGATGACTCTGCTTAGCAGCAGTGCTCAAGCTGTCGTCTTCCAACAATATAACGACCTCGACCCGGCTGGATTTCTCGGTGATGGCTCGGAGCTTGCCGACGCCTTGGTCAGGCCGGATAGCGGGATCAGTATCGTCGGTGGCTCCTCTCAGTTTCAGGGCAACTTCGACAATGCCGGCGGTTTTGATGGCGAGTTTGATGGCGAATTTGTCGTCGAGCCGCTACCCGTCGCGCCCAGCTACGGTTCCGCCTCCTTCTTCCAGGATCTAAATTTCGGCACCATCGATGGGGTCGAATTCAGTCTTCCTGACGGTATCTTGCTGACCAGTGGTAACGCAGCCCCGGCCGAAATGAACACTGAATCCGGCTTCACCGGTCAGGCAAGCGGTATGGGGGATTCAGGCTTGGATCAGCTGCTGGCCAGCCAAGGGATCAACGAATTCAGTTCGGATGCCACCGTGCTGTCATTCGACTTTACCGTCGATAGCGGCGTTAATGCGATCAGCCTGGACTTTATCTTCGGTTCCGAAGAGTTTCCGGAATATGTCGACTCCTTTCCGGAGATCGCTGCCGTCTTTGTGGACGGGGTGAACTACGCAGGCTTTGCCGATGGCGGACTGTTGACCGTTACCAGTGATGCCGTCGGCGGCGGTAACTTTTTCGACAACAATATCCACAACGACGGCACCCTGACTCCGAGCGACTCGCCGTTGGCGATCGAGTATGACGGAGTCAGCCGGCCGCTAAACCTGCTCGGGCTGCTGGATAGCTCACGCGACACCCATACCATCAAGATCGCCGTGTCGGATACCAGTGACACCGCACTGGATACCGGTATTTTTGTCGGCAACCTGCAGGGCTTGATGCTGGATGAAGGCGGCATCAGTGCCGATGACCCAATCCTGCCGGATCCGGACGGACCCACACCAGGGTTTGATTTTGTCGTCGATGTCGGCGATACCGGCTTTGGTATCGACCCGACCCTGCCGATCTTCTTCGATCCCTTCGTCGCAACCGGTTACACCTACGAGGCTAACGGTTCCAACTTCGCCACCGTGGTGATCCCGAACACCTACGGTGACGGCCAATACAACCTCTACTACTGGGATGGCACCAGCTTTGTGTTTGCCGACGTGATCGGCGTTGGCGAGCAGTTCAACTTCCTGTCGATCGACCCCAACGGGGTTTCGCGGTTTATGATCGACGGAATCGAGATCGGGGCTGCCCTTGATCCGGACGATCCCAATGCCTTCGTCACCGGTCTGACCTTCACCAACGGCGGTACCATCCAGGTAACCCAGACCGCGATCCAGACCTGCGACGGCAGCGCTGACTGCGTCTCGGCTCAGGTCCCCGAGCCCGGCACCCTGCTACTGCTGCTCGGCGGCCTGCTGGGCATGAGCCGGGTCACTCGCCGCCGCTAAAGATTGCGGACGTTCCCCCACAACACCTTGGAGACAGGTCGTCTCCAGGGTGTACTTATGATCCGCCTTAGCTACCATGGACGGACGATCTCCAATGATGGAGACGCCACCGTTAAGAAAGGAATCGAGCCTTGGACCTTAGAAACAGAGCCTCAACCCTGCTGTTGCTGTTTGGCTTTTTTAGCTCAACCCTCGCGACTGCCGCCGACTCACAAGGGCGCTTTGCCGTCAGAAATGCCGGTATGGTCAGTTGTGCAAAGTTTATCGAGGAAAAAAGCAAAAACTCGCCAACCTTCAACCTCTATATGGGCTGGATCGACGGCTACCTTTCGGCGGCCAACCAGTTCACTGACGAGACCTTCGACCTGGTTCCCTGGGGTAACACCCCCTTCCTGGCAGCCCTGCTGGAGAACCACTGCCGGAAAAACCTGAACCAACGCTTTTACGTCGCGGTAAATATGTTGGCCGGAACCCTGCTGGAACAACGGCTAACCGAGCACTCCGACCTCGTCGTTGCAGTTAACGACGAGCAGAAAACCTACATCTATAAAAAGGTGCTCAAACAGGTTCAGGAGCAGCTGCAGAAAGCCAAGCATTACACCGGGGCGGCTGACGGGCTGTTCGGTGACACAACCATCGCAGCTCTGGAGAGCTACCAACGACAGCAGGGGATCAAGGTCACCGGTCTGCCCGATCAGGTGACGTTGTACAAACTTCTACGCTCGAGCCCATCGAATTAATCCGAGCGGAAATGACTTAGCCTAAGCGCCCTCGAGATCAGTCGCTGTTATCGCGAAACAGCTCCGGGCGCTGGTGGCTGACCACCGGCATCTGTCGACGTAACTGCTGCTGACGCTCCAGGTCGAGTTCAGCCAGCACCAAGCCCTCACCTTTTTCCAGACAGTCGAGACGTTCACCCCAGGGATCGACAATCATCGAATGGCCGTAAGTTTCCCGTTTGGCGTTATGCACGCCGCCCTGGTTTGAGGCGATGACGAAGCACTGATTCTCAATCGCCCGGGCTCGCAACAAGACTTCCCAGTGAGCTTCGCCGGTCACCTGTGTAAAGGCGGCCGGTACGCTGACCAGCTCGGCCCCTTGGGCGCGTAGTGCCTGGTAGAGTTCGGGAAAGCGCAGGTCATAACAGATCGTCAGTCCCAGGCGGCCAACCGGGGTATCCACCAGCACCAGCGCCTCACCGGGCTCGATCTCATCGGATTCCCGATAGCGCCCCTGGCTGTCGCCGACATCGACATCAAACAAGTGCAGCTTGTCGTAACGCGCGCATTCACGTCCCTGATCATCAACCACCAGACAGGCGGCACGGACCCGATCACCGGCCTGGTTCAAAATCGGTAACGATCCGGCCACCAACCAGATGCCATGCTGTTTGGCCTGCTGAGATAAGAACTGCCGGATCGGCCCCTCGGGACTCAGCTCCTCACGTCCACGCTCGATCAACATCGAGGTATTGAACACGGCGAAGTTCTCCGGCAACAACACCAGCTCGGCCCCGCGGGATGCCGCTTCGGCGATCCAATGGGCCGCCCGCTCCAGGTTGTGACGCCAGTCGCCGCCACTGATCAGTTGGACCGCGGCAACGATTGCCGGCCTCTCACGCCGTTCTGAGTTTGAAGTATCAGGCACGGATCACCATATTCTGTTCGCGCTCTTCACCGATGGTGGTGTCGGGCCCATGGCCGGTCACGACCACCGCCTGTTCATCCAGGGTATAGAGACGCTCTTTGATCGACTTCTCGATCTGGCCGTAATCCCCCCCCCAAAGATCGGTACGACCGATGGAACGACGGAACAGCGTATCACCGGCAATCAGCAGCTTCGCCTCTTCGAACCAGAAGCTGGTCGAACCTGGGGTATGACCCGGGGTATGGATTGCCACCCCGCCGCAACAACCCAGGTCCTGGTCATCCTTGATCACCTCATCCGGATCCGGCTGCGGTGTATAGGGCACGCCGAACATCTGACACTGCTGCTCGATCATATCCCATAGGAAATTATCCTGATCGTGCAGGTAGATCGGCGCGCCGGTTTTCTCCTTCAGTGCGCCGGCCGCCAGCACATGATCCAGATGGGCATGGGTGTGATAGATCGCCACCAGCTGCAAGCCGTTAGCATTCAATTCATTGAGAATCTTGTCGGCATCGCCGCCGGGATCGACCACGATGGCACGACCGGTTTCGGTGTCTCCGATCAGGGTACAGTTACACTGCAGCGGTCCCACCGGGAAGGTACGACGAAACAGTTTGGTGGTGTTGTCCGATTCGATCGACACGGCCTACTCCTCGATCCGTTACTCAAGCTATATCGCCGTGAATTTCGACGATAAGGATTAGTTCTCCAGGTTGGGCTGGGGGTTCCGTTGCTGTTGGATCAGCTCCATCTTCGGATTACTCCACCCACCCTCAATACGGTACTTCACCGAGGTGAATTTACTCAACTTCTTACCGAAAAGTTTCTGAAACAGGAACACCGCACCGGCCACCTGCGGAGTGGCCATAAAGGCGGCTGCCACCGGCAGGTTCTCGCTGACCGGCAGGGTTACCTGCATGGTTTTGTCGACCGTCTCCCGGTAGAGATCCAGCGATCCCTCCATCGTCAGATCGAAGGTCGGCCCGATCAGCTCCAACGGTTTCATGGTTTGAGCGATACCGTCGCTGATTCGATAACGACCGGTAATATGATCGAAACTGATGCCTTTCTTGGTCAGGTCAGAGAAGTCCAGTGTCAGGCGTCGGAAGATCGTCTTGCTGTTAAACAGGCTGAACAGCTTCAGCACCTGAGCCCCTTCACCGGTATCCAGAATCCGGCCCTGACCGGCTCCGATTTCGGCTTCACCGTCCAAAGTCTGCCAGTTGAAAGCCAAAGGTGAGCCATCCCAGGCCAGCTGGCTCTCGATAACCGCCGATTGGGTTTCAATCCCCGGATCCGAACCCCAAGCCTGCATCACCTTGCCCAGATCACTGGTGGTGAACATCAACCCGACATCGGTGCGATGGACTCCCTGCCGGTAGCGCCAGTCAATCGCACCGGTCATTGCCAAGGTTCCCATCCGGGCACTCAGATCAACAACTTTCAGGCCTCCAGCATAAGGCTGCATCAGGAACTGCCAGCGACCCAACGCCTGCTCGCCTCGACGCAGCTGGTCCAGCTTGACCTTCAAGGCCGGCAAGGTCGACGGATTCAGTGCAAACAGCGGGTCTTGCTCGGCCACAAAAGGCTTCGGGGTAACCGGCTTATCAGTATCGGCCTGGGTCTTATCGGCCGCAGGCAACTGCAGGTAATCCAGTTCCAGCTGCGGCACCCCGACTTTGGGTAACAGCAGCTGTCCACGTAACAACGGACTATCCAACGCCAGCTGCCAGTGCCCTGTTGCAGGTCGCAACCGGGCACTCAGCTGATCCAGATTAAAATCTCCGATCTTGAGCTGATCGACCCGAAGCTCGGCTTGGCGCAACAGTTTCTCGACGGCATCCACCTCATAGGTCGTGGCTGTTTTCGTCGCCTTGTCAGCCTTCGTGGGAGCGGCAAAGCTCTGCTCAAAAAACGCCTGCCAGGGTTCCAGCTCCAACGTCGGTATGTGACCACGAATCCAGAGTCCGTCACGGCGCCGACTGGGAGCGGTCTGATCCCGCCCCAGCACCAGCTCAGCGCCGCTGAATTCGCTGGTCAGCGGCAGCAACAGGTCAAACCGACGGTCATAACGCACCCGCATCCAGGGCGTTTCTTCCAGGCTGACATCAACGCCCAGGGCCCGTTTACTCGCTGAGGACTTGCCAAAGGGCGCCGGTAAACCGATCGACACCCCCTGCAGCTGGGAATCGATCCGCAGATTGGAGCAAGGTGCGGAAGCGGCACAGATCTCCAGACGGGCGGCATACTGGGTCGTACCGCTCAACGACTCCAGCAACGGTTGATCCAGCCACTGCTGCAATACCTCCATACTGGTGGTACCCCGACCGCTGATCAGCGTCCGGTCCCCATCCGGCCCCTTACGGGTCTGGATACTGGCCTGCAGCGGGAAGCCGAACAGTTGCGCATTCAGGCTGGGTGACGATAAGCCCTTATGTTCGTGATAGTTCAGATCCCCCTCAAGCTGATCAAAGCGCAACCCCAGATCGGCATTTTCCAGTACCGCATTCTGCAATCGACTGCTGACCCGGATTAGCGAGCGCTCCGGTTCGCTCAGATCGACCCCCAGATTCAACCGAGATTCGCTCTGCCCCTGCAACGCCCAAGGTGTCAAAGGCTCGGCCAGCACCTTGGCCGTCGGACCTTCGATCAGCGTCTGGCGGATATCGGCCGCCGGTCCCTTCAGATCGCCGTCTATCTGCAGCACCGGACTGTGCGGCGGCAGATAGATGCGACCGTCTGAGAGCTCGGTCTGCAACAGCTGACCGGCCGGTAGATCGATCAACAACTCGGTGCCCTTGATCAATACAAAGGGATTCGCCTGACGGATCGCGGGCCAATCGGGTTGATACTCGACCTCGGCTTCGCTCACATCGTAAAACATCTGCAGGGACGCGGCCTGTTGCAGCGCATTGGGCCGATCGATCGGCAAGTCATAGATCAGACCGCCGCTATTGAGCCGTCCCGCCTTGATCGAACGTTTCAGCCAGCCGAACAGGTTCGGATCGATCACCTTATCCGGTACAAACAACGGCGCCAATCCAGCATCGGCATCGTGCATCCCGATCATCAAGATTAGCCGTCCATCCTGCTGCCGGTCTTTGGGAAGGTCGAGACTGAAGCGCCCATCGGCATTAACCGCGTCGCTGCGCAACTGCAGGTGCTCGCTGTCGACCCTGACCCCCTGCTCCGAGATCTGCCAACTGACCACCCCCTGGGCTTGATCAAACTGCCAGCCCTGACTGAAGATCTGCGGAAACTCCATCCCGAAGCCGTCGGAAGAGAAGTCGACCCGACCACCTTGGTTGGTTGCGACCAGAAGGCCGTCCACCCCTTGCAAAGCGGGAGCACCCTCAGCGCCCGCAAAAGCGCCAACCCCGACCCGGTTCAGATCGGCACTGAAGCGAAACTGTGGCGATTGATCGGTCGCGGCACCGAGCCACTCAAAGCGGGGATTATCCAGCGTGCCGACCGGATTCATGCCTTGCAGCTGTTGTTTGACGGCCGGGTCCAGCAGCGGCAGTTGCTCAACCAGACGCCAAAGCGGCTCCAGCGCCAGACGTTGAGCCGACACCTCCCACTCCGGCCCCTGCTTACGCGCCGACAACCGCTGCAGCGGCATCGCGATGTCGTCAATCCGTCCTTCAATATCGGTCAGCGCCAGCTCACCCTGATCAAGGCCCTGGAGCGCCAGTTGCAGCTGCCAACTCAGATCCTGAACCCGAACTTGCTGATCATCACGCTGCAGGATCAGCTCCGGGAGTGCGACCTGCCCCTGCAGCTGATGCTGGCCGTCCGGGCTCCAGCGGCCCCAGAGTTCCGCCCCCAGTCGATACTGCGCTAACCCTTCCGGCGGGTCTGCAATAAATTGATTCCAGAAGCGCGATTCGAGTACCGGGGCATTGAAGGCGAAACGGGCGGTAAAGTCCTGATCGCCCGGCCAACCTTCGGTCACCGCCCTCAGCTCGATCGCCTGCTCACTTCCCAGCACCAGATCGGCCAGCAGGGCATGATGATCCCCCTGATTCCGCAACTGTAGATTGACCAACTGCGGTGGCAACGGCGGCTGGCCTTCAAACTGGACCCGGATCAGCCCATTGCGGATCTCGATCTGATCGTGCAGCAACAGCGAGAGCCCCAATGAGCGCATATTGCCCTTACCATCGCTGGGCAAACTCTCCAAGCCACCGTTCAGATCACCGGCCAGATCCCAACCGCCCTCCCGATCACGGAACAGCGACAGGTCGACCTGATCGATCAAAATCTGGTTGAACACCGGTTCGAGATGCCACAACGAGCGCAGTGTATCGAGCTGCAGCTCCATGCGACCGATATTGACCCGACGACCGCCCTCCAGGTACAGACTGACCCGGGAAGCCTCAAGCCGGGGGGAAAAGCGTGCCCAGCGACCATTGAGCCGATCAAACTCGATCCGGTAGGCGGGTTCATCACTGATCAGCTCGGCCAACTCAAGCCGGTACTCGGGCAACACCTGCATCGCCCAGCGTCCCAGGCTGAGCACAGCGGCCAGCATAAAGATCAGTACGACGCAGCTGAAAACGACCCAGCGTCGCAGATGGTGGATATGGCGCCTGACCATTTCCCGTTACCGCAGCACCACGTCGAACTGTTCCGGCGTGTAGAGGGTTTCGACCTGGAACTGGATCGTTTTACCGATAAAGGCCTCCAGTTCGGCCACGTTGTCCGAATCTTCATCCATCAGTCGATCGACCACCGACTGCGATGCGATCACCAGATAAGTATCGGTATCGTAGGCCCGGGCTTCACGGAGAATCTCGCGGAAAATTTCGTAGCAGACCGTCTCCGGCGTCTTGATCGAACCCCGCCCCTGGCACTGGCTGCAAGGCTCGCACAGCAGTTGTTCCAAACTCTCGCGGGTACGTTTGCGGGTCATCTCAACCAGCCCCAGCTCCGACACCCCGGTCAGCTTGCTCTTGACGTGGTCCTTCTCCAACACCCGCTCCAGGGTGCGCAGCACCTGACGTCGGTGCTCCGGCTCTTCCATATCGATAAAGTCGATGATGATGATGCCGCCCAGATTACGCAGCCGCAGCTGTCGGCCGATGGCGGTGGCCGCTTCCAGGTTGGTCTTGAAGATGGTTTCTTCGAGGTTGCGATGACCGACATAGGCGCCGGTATTCACGTCAACGGTGGTCATCGCCTCGGTCTGATCGAAGATCAGGTAGCCGCCGGACTTCAGCTCCACCTTGCGGCCAAGGGCCTTCTGAATCTCCTCCTCGACATTATAGAGATCGAAGATCGGACGCTCGCCGGGATAGTATTCCAACCGATCACTGATCTCAGGAACCAGCGACGAGACGAACTCGTTGGCCTTCTGAAAGGTTTCCCGGGAATCGATCCGGATCCGTTCCACCATCGGTATCGCCACATCCCGCAGGGTTCGCATATGCAACGGCAGGTCTTCGTAGACGACCCGCGGGACCGCCTCGTCGGTCATCCTCTCGCGCACCTTGCGCCACAATCGGCGCAGGTAGGCCACATCGGTCTGGATATCTTCGTCGCGAGCGCCTTCGGCGGCGGTACGCAGAATAAAGCCGCCGCTCTCATCGCCATTATCCTCGGCCAGTGCTTCACTGATCAGCAGCTTGAGGCGATTGCGCTCCTCTTCGTTCTCGATTCGCTGGGACACGCCGATATGCTCGCGCCCCGGCATAAAGACCAGATAACGCGACGGTACCGATAGCCGCGTTGTCAGCCGCGCGCCCTTGGTCCCGATCGGATCCTTGGTCACCTGCACCACCAGCGACTGACCTTCCCGCAGCAGCGAACTGATCGGTGGCTCGGGCTGTTTCTCGTCATGATTGCCGTTATTCGGTGTCAGCTCAGCCACATGGATAAAGGCGGCCCGCTCCAGCCCGATATCGACAAAAGCGGCCTGCATGCCCGGCAACACCCGGACCACTTTTCCCTTATAGATATTCCCAACAATGCCTTTGCGCTCGGCCCGCTCGATGTAGACCTCCTGCAGCATGCCGTTCTCGATCACGGCGACCCGGGTTTCCATCGGTGTAAAGTTGATCAGTATCTCTTCGCCCATGCCCTGCGTTTCTCCTTCGTCAGGTACTACCCGGATCTGATAACGCCTCCGGCCGGTGAATCTGCTCATAGCCAGGCCGTGTGAAGTTAACACCGCCAGACTGAATTTCTGCTGTCTTATTTATGCTGCCGTATTTGCGCTGCTGTCTTATCTGCGCTGCTGTCTTATCTGCGCTGCTGTCTTATCTGCGCTACTGTCTTAATAGTGGCTGAGATCAGCCGAGTTTGCGTATCCCACGATCCTGTTCGAACCGAATACCAACCCGGAGCCGATCAACCCTCGACCCGTTGCCAGATCGGAAAGCCAACATCGGCCAGCAGCGCCGCGGTTTCGGCCAGGGGTAATCCGACCACTGCGGAATAACTGCCCTCGATCCGTTCGATAAACACCGCGGCCAACCCCTGAATGCCATAGCCGCCGGCCTTATCGGCAGGCTCACCGGTTTGCCAATATCGACGACACTCCTCAGCACTCAGCGTTCTGAACCGCACATCGGTTGTGACCCGGATCGTCTGCTGACGTTCCCCGGCAACCAGGGCTACCGCGGTAATAACCTGGTGGCTGCGGCCCGACAGGCGCATCAGCATCTCAACCCCCTGCTGTTGATCAGCGGGTTTACCGAGAATCGCGTTATCACAGATGACCGAGGTATCGCTGCCCAACACAAGGGCATCAGGGTGACGGGCGGCAACGGCCTGCGCTTTCTGCAACGCCATTCGCTCAACATAATCCGCCGGTTGTTCGCCGCTCGACGGCGTCTCATCAATATCGGCGCTGTCAGTGGTAAACAGCACACCGATCTGATTCAGCAGTTCGCGCCGACGGGGCGACGCAGAAGCCAGAATCAAGCGGGGAGCGGAATCCATCTCAACTAACCTTCAACGCCCGACGGATGCTGCGCAGAAGGACAAAAATCCAGGGCCAGAAAAACGCGCTGACCAGCGACGGAAGTAGGAACAGCAACGAGTCCGACTTGGCCCCGCCCAATGCCTGGCCCCAATTGAGCAGCAGTTGATAGAGACCGACCAGCACCAGGACCAACAGCGCCTGCTGCCAGACCGGGTACATCCGGAAACGCTGATGCAGCGACTTCATCAAGACCGCCACCAGCGCCAGCGACAGGGCGTGGATACCCAACAGGCTGCCCTGCAGAATATCCAGCAGTAACCCCACGATCCAGGCATACCAGGGACCGACCCGGTGCGGCAGCGCCGCCACCCAGTAGATCAGCACCAGTACCGTCCATTGGGGACGCCCCCACTCCATCGGCTCCGGCATCGGGATCTCGGTCAGCATCAGGGCCAGCATAAAGCTGAGCAGGATCACCCAGCTGCCACGGGCTGGAGGTGCAACCATCAGGAATCCTCCTCGGAAACGGCCGAGGCGTCAGCCGCGGTATTCGGGGTTTCAGTCGAACCGGCTTCGGGGGCTGTTGCCTTGGGTTCAACCGGCGACTCGGCCGACAGCACCGGTTGCTGCGGCGGTGTAAAGACCAGCAACAGATGTCGACTGGTATCCAATCTCGCCGAGGGCTCCGCCCGAACAGTGGCAAACGCCTGACCGGGATCGTGAATCACCTCGGTCACGGTAGCGACCGGGTAACCGAACGGGAAACGAGCCCCCAGCGATGAGCTGATCAGCAGGTCTCCGACCTGAATATCGGCGGTATCCGGCACATGGTTGAGCAGCAGATCACGGCCCTTACCGCTGCCGATCAACAGGGAGCGGAAGCCGCTCCGGTTATCCTGCACCGGTATCGCATGCTGGACATCGGTGATCAGCAGAACCCTCGAGGTGTAAGGACCCACTTCGACCACCTGCCCCATGACACCGTTTTCATCCAGTACCGGCTGGCCCAGGTAGACCTGATCGTTGAGGCCCTTGTTGATGACCAACTGGTTGGAGAAGGGGTCGGCACTGACGCCGATCAATTCGGCCAGCAGCACCCGTTGATCCAGTCGTTCACTGGAATTGAGCAGCTCGCGCAGATGGGCATTCTCGGTGGTCAGCGAATCCAGGCGTTGCAGCTTGCGCGCCATCAACAGCAGGTCCGAGCGCAGTTTCTCGTTATCGATCTGCAACTGATCCCGGTCGCTGAGGGACTGATCCAGCCCGGTCAGCAATCGGGTCGGGGCATCCATCAGCCAACGCAGCGGGGTAACCGCCAGGGTCAGGTAGCCGCGATAATAGGACATCGGCGACCACAGCAGATCCGCCGCCATCAACGACAACGACAGAACCAGAATCAGGGATAGCCGGGTACGGGAGGACTGGCCTTTGAAGATCGGCTTAATAACCCACCTCCAACGACGACAACGCCCACAAGCCGGTCAGCCTGTGGGCGGTTTCGATTCGACAGGGATTTGGCATCGGGCACGCCATCACAGCGGCCCTCTTATTCGGCAGCCAGCAGCTCGAATGCGTGCTTGTCGATCATCTCCAGCGCCTTACCACCACCGCGGGCCACACAGGTCAGCGGATCTTCGGCAACGATCACCGACAGGCCGGTCTCTTCGGCCAGCAGCTGGTCCAGATCACGCAGCAGCGCGCCACCACCGGTCAACACGATGCCGCTCTCGGCGATATCGGATGCCAGCTCGGGCGGACATTGCTCCAGCGCGCTCTTCACCGCCTGAACGATCGACTTCAGCGGCTCTTCCAGCGCTTCCTGGATTTCACGGCTGTTGAGGGTAAAGCTGCGCGGAATACCTTCGGCCAGGTTACGACCACGAACATCGATCTCGCGCATCTCGCCACCGGGATAAGCGGTACCGATCTCCTGCTTGATCCGCTCAGCGGTGGCATCACCGATCAGCGAGCCGTAGTTGCGGCGTACGTAGGAGGTGATCGATTCGTCAAAGCGGTCACCACCGACCCGGACCGACTCGGCATAGACGATACCGTTGAGCGAGATGATCGCGATCTCGGTGGTACCCCCACCGATATCGACCACCATCGAACCGCTGGCCTCTTCAACCGGCAGGCCGGCACCGATCGCCGCCGCCATCGGCTCGTCGATCAGGTAGACTTCGCGGGCGCCGGCACCCATGGCCGATTCTTTGATCGCCCGGCGCTCGACCTGGGTCGATTTGCAGGGCACACAGACCAGCACGCGCGGACTGGGGGTCAGGAAAGAATTTTCGTGCACCTTGTTGATAAAGTGCTGCAGCATCTTCTCGGTGACATGGAAGTCGGCGATCACACCGTCTTTGAGCGGCCGAATCGCGGAGATGTTGCTGGGGGTACGACCCAACATCCGCTTGGCGTCGGTACCGACCGCCACCACCGATTTGTGGTTACCGAGTTGACGGATCGCCACCACCGAGGGCTCATTCAATACCACGTCCTTGTCGCGGACATAGATCAGGGTATTGGCCGTGCCCAGGTCGATGGACAGGTCGCTGGAAAAAACTCCACGTAATTTTTTAAACATTGACCGACTTCGCTAGAAAAATGATTGTGGCCAGAGCACCTATATCGATGACACAGAAGGGTGCGGGTGGCGGCTCTATCAAATAAACGGCTAACTCTAGCAATGGCGCACCCGTTGAGCAAGGTTCAAGCCCGTTATTACAGCCTTATCGGATTGCTCTGACCCGGTCGGCCCATTATCATTGGCGGTCATCCTTTAGAACATCTTTCAAACCCCATTACCCAGTCAGGAAAACGCCATGTCTCTGGACCGCTCCGAAGTGGAGAAAATCGCCCATCTGGCTCGCTTGCAGATCAATGAATCCGACATTCCTGAGTACGCCGACAACCTCAACAACATCCTTGCCCTGGTCGATCAGATGCAGCAGGTCGACACCAGCGCCGTCGAACCGATGGCCAACCCGCTGGATGCGGTTCAGCGCCTGCGCCCCGACGCGGTGACCGAAACCAATCAACGTGAAACCCTGCAAGCCAACGCACCGGCTACCGAGGATGGTTTGTTCCTCGTACCGAAGGTAATTGAATAGTATCGAAGGTCATTGAATAACGATCGACTGTGATTGAGTGATCGTCCCTGGATTCAGGTTAACGACGATCAAGCCAACTTACGCAGCCCAACTTTCGCATCGAGTCACTGGAAAGAATCCATGCATAACAAAACTCTCGCCGAACTCGCCCAAGGTCTGGCCAGCGGCGCATTCTCCAGCGTCGAGCTGACCCAGAACCTGCTCGACCGGATCACCACCGAAGACAGCCGTTACAACAGCTTCATCAGCATCACCCACGCCCAGGCGCTGGCCCAGGCCGAAGCCGCCGACGCCCGGATCAAGGCCGGCGATGCCGCCCCGCTGACCGGAGTTCCGATCGCCCACAAGGATATTTTCTGTACCGACGGCGTTCGCACCAGCTGCGGCTCGAAGATGCTCGACAACTTTATCGCGCCCTACAACGCCACCGTGATCGAAGCCTTCAACCGCGCCGGCGCGGTTAACCTGGGCAAGACCAACATGGACGAGTTCGCCATGGGCTCCTCCAACGAATCCAGTTTCTACGGCCCAGCCCTGAACCCCTGGGACACCGAGCGGGTCCCCGGCGGCTCCTCCGGTGGCTCAGCCGCCGCGGTTGCTGCGCGTCTGGTACCGGCGGCGACCGGCACCGACACCGGCGGCTCGATCCGCCAGCCCGCCGCGCTGACCGGCATCACCGGTCTGAAGCCGACCTACGGCCGCGTCTCGCGCTACGGCATGATCGCGTTTGCCAGCTCCCTCGACCAGGGCGGCCCAATGGCCCGCACCGCCGAAGACTGTGCGTTGATGCTCAACGTCATGGCGGGTTTCGACCCGAAGGACTCCACCAGCATCGAGCGTGATGTGCCCGATTACAGCGCCGAGCTGGACAGGCCGCTGGATGGCCTCAAAATCGGCCTGCCAAAAGAGTACTTCAGCGGTGATATCGATCCCGAGATCCAGTCCGCGGTACAGGATGCGATCAAGCAGTACGAAGCACTGGGCGCCACGGTCAAGGAGATCAGCCTGCCGAACACCCAGCTGTGTATTCCGGCCTACTACATTATCGCCCCGGCCGAAGCCTCGTCGAATCTGTCCCGTTTCGACGGCGTTCGCTACGGCTACCGCTGCGAAGATCCCCAGGATCTGGAAGACCTGTACAAGCGCACCCGTGGTGAAGGCTTCGGTGATGAGGTCAAACGCCGGATCATGATCGGTACCTACGCGCTGTCGGCCGGTTACTACGACGCCTACTACCTCAAAGCCCAGCGTATCCGCCGCCTGATTCAGCAGGACTTTGTCACTGCCTTCAACGACGTCGATGTGATCATGGGGCCGACCACCCCGCACCCTGCGTTCAAGATCGGTGAAAAGACCAACGACCCGGTGGCGATGTACCTGGAAGATATCTTCACCATCTCGGTCAACCTCGCCGGTCTGCCCGGCATGTCGATCCCGGTCGGCTTTGCCAATGGCCTGCCGGTCGGACTGCAGTTGATCGGCAAGCACTTCGACGAAGCGCGACTGCTCAATATCGCGCACAAATTCCAGCAGGCCACCCACTGGCACACCAAAGCTCCCAGCGACGTATAAAAGAGGACTGATCAGATGGAATGGGAAACAGTTATCGGTCTTGAGATCCACTGCCAGCTGGCGACCGACTCGAAAATCTTCTCCGGCGCCAGCACCGCCTTCGGTGCCGAGCCCAACACCCAGGCCTGCGCGGTCGACCTGGCACTGCCGGGCACCCTGCCGGTGTTCAACGACAACGCGCTGAAGATGGCGGTCAAATTCGGCCTGGCGATCGATGCCCAGATCGGCAAGAAGTCGGTGTTCGCGCGTAAGAACTACTTCTATCCGGACCTGCCCAAGGGCTACCAGACCAGCCAGATGGACGACCCGATCGTCGGCATCGGCCACGTCGATATCCAGCTCAAAGACGGCACCACCAAGCGTGTCGGTGTCACCCGCGCCCACCTGGAAGAGGACGCCGGTAAGTCGCTGCACGAAGACTACCACGGCATGACCGGTATCGACCTGAACCGCGCCGGCACCCCGCTGCTGGAGATCGTCTCCGAGCCGGATATGCGCAGCGCCGAAGAAGCGGTCGCCTACGCCAAGAAGATCCACTCGATCGTCACCAACCTGGGCATCTCCGACGGTGACATGTCGCAGGGCTCGTTCCGCTGCGACGTCAACGTCTCGCTGCGCTACAAGGGCGAAGAGGAGTTCGGCACCCGCACCGAAACCAAGAACCTGAACTCGTTCAAGTTCATGGAAGATGCGATCAAGCTCGAGGTCGAGCGCCAGATGGACATCCTCGAGGATGGCGGCGAAATCATCCAGGAAACCCGGCTCTACAATGGCGATACCAAGGTGGCCCGTTCGATGCGCTCGAAAGAGGAAGCCAACGATTACCGTTACTTCCCCTGCCCCGACCTGCTGCCGGTGATGATCGACGACGACTTTATCGAAGCGATCCGCGCCACCCTGCCGGAGCTGCCGGATGCCCGTCACCAGCGCTTTATGGAGCAGTACGGCCTGTCCGACTACGATGCCGGGGTACTGTCCGGCTACAGTGACACGGCCGCCTACTTCGAGACCGCCACCGAGCAGTGCGGCGACGCCAAGCTGGCGGCCAACTGGGTCATGGGCGAGCTGTCCAAGCACCTCAACAGCAACTCGCTGGAGATCGCCGACAGCCCGGTTTCTGCCGAGCAGCTGGGCCAACTGCTGGCCCGGATCAAGGACGACACCATCAACGGCAAAGCCGCCAAGCAGGTGTTCGAAGCGATCTGGAAAGGTGAAGGGGGGAACGGTGAAGGTGCTGCCGATGCGATTATCGAAGCCAAAGGGCTGAAGCAGGTCACCGACTCTGGTGCGATCGAAGCGATGATCGACGATGTGATCGCCGCTGCGACCCCGCAGGTGGAGCAGTACAAGGCTGCCGAACCGGAGAAGCGCGGCAAGATGCTGGGCTTCTTTATGGGCAAGGTGATGCAGGCCAGCAAGGGCACCGCCAACCCGGGCCAGGTCAATAAGCTGTTGAAGACCAAGCTCGACGCCCTCTGTGATTAAGGCTTAACACGGCCTGTTAGGTCTCCCTAAAGGCAGCTTCGGCTGCCTTTTTTAATGCCGGAACGGCTCCGGCGAGCCCCCGGTTGCGCCCGAGGGGCAATCTGATACATTCAGACTCATCGCCAGTGATCAAGGATGAATCTTATGGATCGTTCAGCAACAGCCTGCACCGGAGCCGGATCGATACGACGTTGTCGTTCAAGCCGGTTCGGCCCGTTAGTCCTTCTACTCTCCAGCCTGACAATCTCGGCCCTGCTGCCGGGTCAGAGCGCACAGGCACAGATCTACAAATACCAGGATGCCAACGGTCAGTGGCACTTCAGCGACAAGCCTTTCAAGCATCAGCAGCAGAGCAATACCGGCAGAGATGGAACGACAGCGAACTCGACGGCAACCGGCTCGGATCAGGATGCCGCCGAGGTCGCTGACGTCAGCGATAATACCGACTTAGCCGCGCGCTTCGAGCAGCGTTTCCATGCCCAAACCGAGATCGAACGCGCCACCCAGGCAGTGGTGTCGATCGACGCCCCGATGAGTGTCGGCTCCGGGTTCTTTGTTAGCAACGATGGCCTCTTGCTAACCAATAAGCATGTCGTGCGCCCCACCGAAACGAGTCACTGGCAGGAGCGCAAACAACTTCTGGCTGAGGAAGCCAAACAGCTTGATTCGCTGAAGAGCTGGCTCAGCAACGAAAAGCAACGTCTTGGCGAGATGAAGCAGGAGCTGAACGCCTACGAGGAACGAATTCGCCAGGCCGGACGCAACACCCTCAAAGGCGCGGCCAGCTCGGACTATAAAATCCTCTCGGATCGTTACCAACTATGGAAAATGGAATACGACGACACCAACGCCAACTACCAGACCCGCAACAAGAAATTCCGGAAAGCCCAATCCGAATTCAATTTTCAAAGCAGCTCATCCCGCGTGAAGCAGCACTTTACCGTTATTCTGAAAGACAACAGCAAACTCAAGGCCCGCCTGCTGGCACTGAGTACCGAGCATGACCTTGCTTTGCTGAAAGTCGACGGCTACCGCACGCCGAAGCTACAGGCTCTGGGACAAGCCACTCTGTTTCAGGGTCAGCCTGTCTACGCCATCGGCAGCCCACTGGGAATGCGCGATCACGTCACTTCCGGCATCATCACCCGAATCGCCAAGCAGGGGGTTGTTACCGACACCCAGATCCTTCCGGGTAACAGCGGCGGGCCGCTGGTGAATGAGCAGGGAGAGGTGATCGGTATCAACACCCTGAAGGTTCTGAATCGCTCGATCAGCGGTGAAGGTTTCGGTATCGCCATTCCGCTTGCAACCATCCGGGCCGAATTCGGCGGCCAACTGGATGGTTTCTAAGCGGCAGGATTACCGATATCATGCTCGGCGTTGAACAACAGTCGAATCCTCGATCGAAGAGGTATTTTCTGTCTGCATCCGGGCATCAAGCACCCAGGCCGCAACGCAACGTCAAACCCGCATCGTGGACAAATTAAGGATTTTCGCCCGCAAACGGGCTCATAGCGACCGTCGTAAAGAGGCAACAGGAACGTGCAGAAAAATGGCTTTACGCTGATCGAGTTGATCGTCGTGATCGCGCTGCTGAGCATTCTCTCCGCCGTAGCCCTGCCCCGTTTTATCGAGGCCCGTGAATCCGCTCAGAACGGTACACTCTCAGCCACGCTGGGTGCATTCAAAACCTCAACGTTGTTAGGCCACAATCTCTGGCTTGCAAAAGATCAACCCGCCTCTGCGGCCATTGACGGAACCACTCTACAGTTCAGCACCGAAGGTTGGCCCATGCCGCCAACACCGGACAATCAAGGTTGTGCCGATCTGTGGAACTCCCTGCTACTTTCCTCACCACCGATGGAAGCCACCCCTGCAGCCGATATTGCCAGCGCCAGTTGGCTGGGCATCGGGGGCGGTACTGCCTGTATTTTTATCAATAATGCCGGTCAGACACCTGATCTACCCAGCCAACCCTACCTGGTCTATCTACCCAGCAACTCCGGCAGCTTTGAAGCCGGTGCTATCTTCACCTCTCCCGGTTATGCCGAGTAGCGGTCTCACCTGAGGGTCTATAGTTGATGGCAACCACGTCATCAATATCCCGCAGGAGAGCCCTATGAAAACTCGCGCCGCCGTAGCCTTCGAGGCTGCGAAACCGTTACAAATCGTAGAGGTCGATCTCGAAGGTCCCAAACACGGCGAGGTACTGGTGGAAATCAAGGCCACCGGGGTCTGTCATACCGATGCGTTCACCCTGTCCGGCGACGATCCGGAAGGGGCCTTCCCCGCGATTCTCGGCCATGAGGGGGCCGGGGTGGTGGTGGATATCGGACCGGGTGTCACCAGCGTCAAACCGGGCGACCATGTCATTCCGCTCTACACCCCCGAGTGCCGTCAGTGCGACTTTTGCCTGCATCCCAAGACCAACCTATGCCAGGCGATCCGCGAAACCCAGGGCCGTGGTGTGATGCCCGACGGCAGTTCAAGATTTTCGCTCGATGGGGAGCCGATCCTGCATTACATGGGCTGCTCCACCTTCTCCAACTACACCGTACTGCCGGAGATTGCGCTAGCCAAGGTGCGCGACGACGCGCCGTTCGACAAGATCTGCTACATCGGCTGCGGGGTCACCACCGGCATCGGCGCGGTGGCCTTTACGATGAAGGTGGAGCCGGGATCAACCGTGGCGGTGTTCGGACTCGGTGGGATCGGATTGAATGTGATCCAGGGCGCCAAGCTGGTCGGCGCCGCGAAGATCATCGGCGTCGATATCAATCCCTCCAAGGTATCGCTGGCCCAGCAATTCGGCATGACCGATTTCGTCAACGCCAACGAGGTGGATGATGTGGTCGATCATCTGATCCAGCTAACCGGCGGCGGGGTGGATTACAGTTTCGAATGTATCGGCAATGTCACCACCATGCGCCAAGCGCTGGAATGCTGCCATAAAGGCTGGGGCGAGAGCTGTATTATTGGGGTTGCAGGTGCCGGTCAGGAGATCAGCACCCGGCCGTTCCAGCTGGTTACCGGTCGTTCCTGGCGAGGCACCGCCTTTGGTGGCGCCAGAGGGCGAACAGATGTCCCCAAGATCGTCGACTGGTATATGGAAGGGCGGATCAATATCGACGACCTGATCACCCATACGATGCCGCTGGACAAGATCAACGATGCCTTCGATTTGATGCACCAGGGCAAAAGTATCCGCTCGGTCGTGCTTTATTAACAGGCTGGACCTAGCCGACGCTAACCAAGCGGTTAAAGCGAGAGGGACCTCAGGCGACCGGACGCAAACGGCTCTGCTCAGCAGAGCCAGTCTGAATACAAGCGGACAGGCATGATCGGTCGGTTGCCATATCCCGATACACCTCGATATCGGTCTCGATCAGCCCACTGATACCGATCGAAGGGCCAAGCTCCTGAATCGTCTCATCCAGAGCCGCGTAGAGAACCGATGCCGGAATCGGATTCAAACGGTGGCGCACAAAAGGCGGCGCTTCCGCCTCACGGCTGCAGCCAATCACCGACAAGCCATGATGATCCAGCAAGCCCCAGCTGTGTGCATCGATCGCCGCCAGATCGGCACGCCCTTCGCGCAGGTACTGTAAACTCTGCTGGTGCGAGCCACTGATCAGCGGTTCCGCATCGGCAGCAAGACCCTGCTCTGCCAGCCACTCCAACAGAGCCAGACACCCCGAGCGGGAACTCGGCGCGTTGACCACCAAGCGCGGATTGGTGGTTGTGGGAATCGACCGAGCCGTGACGATATGACTGAAATAGGTGCCGGGCGTACAAGCCAGGTCCTGGAAAATCGGTCGGGCGACCGGTTCCAACGCACAAGCATCGTCGGTGAACAGATCCGGGCCGCAACACTGACTCAGCAACAGCTCGGACCGCTGCCATAGTTGTTGCGGGGTCAATTCCCGGTTCAATCGCGCCGGTAAACCGGACACAGAAAGGCACTCCAGCTCCGTGCGCAGACGATTCCAGAACAGATCCAGTGCATGTTGACTGGCGGGCAGGTCGTACCAGGGCAGACTGGCGATCAGGTTCAACAGCGGTATCCGGCGAAGGTGGTCGTTTAAAAGCTGGCCACCTTAGCCGATCCACATTTTGTTGTGAAGCGGTTAGATCAATTCTTGTACATTGATCGGCAAGGGTCCGAGGTTGAATCAGGCACGTTGCTGATCGACCTTGATACCCGATTCCAACGCCGTTCGAACGGGTCCCGCCAACCAGCCGCCCAACAACAGCATCATCAGGAAAGGGACCACCTGCCAGTTGCCGTAACCGAGTACCGCGATCGACGGACCGGGACAGTAGCCCACCAGCCCCCAACCGATACCGAACAGCGCGGCCCCCAACACCAGCGGGGAATCGAGTGACGCTTTGGCCGGCATATGAAAACGCGTCTCACAAGCGGGTCTAGGTTGCTGCAGAATCCAGTAATAACCCGGCACGGTTACCAGTAGCGCACCAACCATGACCAGAGCCAGGGTCAGATCCCAGCCCCCGAAAACATCCAGAAAGCCGATCACCTTGGTGGTATCGGTCATGCCGGACATCGCCAAACCCGCTCCAAACAGCCCGCCTGCCAGTAACGCCAAAAGATTCTTCATCCGGCTACTCCTGCTTTTATTCCTGTATCCGTCAGCCCAATACCGATCAACCGAGAAAAAACACCGTCAGCATGCCGCTGCCGATAAAGGTCAAGGTAGCCGCCAGAGATCGGACCGAAAATCGGGCCAGGCCACAGACACCATGGCCACTGGTACAACCGCTGCCCAGTCGGGTACCTAGGCCGACCAGCAAGCCAGCCAACATCAGCAACCCTATCGACGCCTGGGGAGGGGCCGGTTGGGGCTGGCCGGTCAAGGCATGAAACAACAGCCCACCGAGCACCAGGCCGAGTAGAAACATCCAACGCCAACCGCTATCGGGCTTGCCCTGTAGGGACGCAAACAGAATACCGCTGATTCCGGCGATGCGACCGTTACTCCAGAGCAGCACAATCGCTGACAGACCGATCAATCCGCCGCCGGCAAGCGCCAGTAAAACTCCACTCGGGGTCAACGATACCAACATCTGAACGTCTCCTCTGTGCGACCAGACGGCCCACTCTTTGTCGCCATCCTCGAAGATCATCAAGGTTAATTCAGATCTATCTAATATTCAATACAACTAATTTAGGCTGCTCGCCATTAGATCCCCTGCAACTAGATAAAGATCAACTACAGCCTCAATCCCTGCATGACATACTCAAGCCCATCGGCCATTGCGCCAAAACGAGCTAAGGAGCGCTCAGATGAAATCATTATTCCCAGCCGCCGCAATCGGCGTAGCTGCCGCCCTCAGTTGGGGAGCAGCCTCAGCAGAACCCTTGAAAGTACAGATTCACGGCGTTGAACGGGCGAGTTTTACCGATAGCAGCGGCCAGTTGCGGGGCAAACATCATGGTGGACAACGGGCCATGCTGGTGGAATTGACCCGTGAGCTGATGATGCAGCTGGAACTGGAGCCCAGCATCGAGCAGGTGGCGCAGCAGCAAGGTATCAAGGCACTGGACGGCTCAACGGCTGTCGCGCTGGTCGATGTGAGCCAACAACAAACCCAATCACCGCGACAATGGGTCGGCCCGTTACAGGACAACAATGTCTACCTGTTTGAGAGCAAAGATCACCCCAGCAGTATCCAACAGCTGGAACAGGCCAAATCGGTCGATTCGATCTGCGTTCGCAGCGGCAACGGCCACCAGCAACTGCTCGAGTCCCTTGGCTTTAACAACATCCGCGCAGAAGGTTCCTACAAGGTCTGCTGGGATCTGCTCGCTGCCGGCGAAGTCAGTCTGGCCACCTTGAATCAGACCCTGATTCCCACCGTACTGGAGTCCGACCCGGTGGCTTCGAAACAACTGCGCAACACCGGCGTCGCGGTGCAAAAGCAGCCGGTCTACATCGGTTTCTCGGCCGCCATACCGGCAACCGAAGTCCAACGCTGGCAGCAGCAACTGGAGCAGTTCAAGGCCTCGTTGGATTACCAGGGGCTGGTGCACCACTACTACTGCCAGCAGGACTGTTTCTAGTCCTCCCAGCTCAGGCCCATTGAGGGCCTGAGCGAAGTTTCAGGCTTGCTGACGTACCCGACGATGGGGCGCCAGATAGGGCGGTGTCCGCGCCTTGGGTAGCTTGTAGACGAAGTGGTAGCGGGCCACATGGTAGCTGGGATCAAAGCCGTAAAAGTTGAGCTTCATCCGCTCCAGCTCCTCGGCTCGGTATTCGGCCAACGGTTTTTCGTGTTCATCGGCCTGGCGCTGCAAGCGCTTTTGTTCCAGCAGCCGAGTAGACTGCTGCTCCAGCGTCAGCAACTGCTGTTCCAGCGCCGTCTCAAACTGCTCGGCAGACAGGATCTGGTCGATCAGGCCCAACTGCTTGGCCTCCGCGACACCCATCGGCAACCGCAGCCCGGTGATCTGTTCGGCCCGCTCCGTGCCGACACGACGCGGCAGCAGATAGGTCCAATACTCGGAGCCATACAGATTGCCCATCCCCTTGTAGTGTGGATTCAGAATCACCCCATCCCGAGCCAGTACCCGGTCGGCCGCCAGCGCCATAAACACGCCGCCGGCACCGGCATTACCCCGCATCACCGCCACGGTCAGCTTATCGGTGGTTTCGATAATCGCCTGGGTCAGGTCATCGATTGCATTGATATTGGCCCAAGACTCGTCCGCCGGACTGTCCGCCGCTTCGATCAGATTCAGGTGAATACCGTTGGACCAGAAATCCTCGCCCCCCATCAGCACGATCATTTCAATCTCAGGATCACCGGCCAGCTGCCGATAGGCCCGACACAGCTGCTGGCAGTCGTCGGTGCCCATGGCACCGTTGTAAAAGTCGAAGTACAGGTAGGCTCTCTTGCCGTCGATCCGGGCCCGAATCGGTTGATACCCCTCAGCCACGGCTAACCCAACCGACAGCTCTGGAAGCCCCGATAACGACTCGGTATCCAACACCCGAGTCGCGGGCAATTTCAACGTTCGCGGTTGGGTCTCGGTCGGTTTCAAACGCAGATGGGAGACCCAGACCACCGTATCACAGCTGGCCAGTGCGATAGCACCATCGCGCTGAGCCACCGGCGTACCCGGTGAAACCCCATCAATCAGATAATTCAGGCTAAAGTCAGCACAGGCATTGAACAGATAGCACTCGCGACCCGCAACCCTACTCAGCAGTCCGGGATTACCATCGGCGCTACGGATTTTTGTGACGATGGTCGCCGCATCATCCCGGGTCCAATCGATCGCCCGGTCCGCCTGGGTCATCAGGCAACGCCACTGGCCGGTCACATCGTCACGGTTGTAGTCCAACGGTTCCGGGGCGAAGTCCGGCTGAGGCAACTGCTCCAACACCTGCTCCATCGCCCGCCAGGCCGCCTCGGTGACTTCACCTCGGTACAGGCTCGACTTGCTGGCCGGACGCATGGAGAAACGCTGGCTGGCCCAGATATCACCGCCATCCATCACCTCGTTGGCCTGCAGCAGGGTCACCCCCCACTCGGTTTCTCCGTTGAGAATCGCCCAGTCGATAGAGCTGGGACCCCGGTCACCCTTGATCCCCGGATGGACGATCAGACACAGATAATTGCGCCAGATCGCCTCGGGAATGGCGCGTTTCAGGAACGGTGCCACGATCAGATCCGGTTCAAACCGC
The DNA here is from genome assembly GCF_965230735.1 of Motiliproteus sp. Taxonomy (GTDB): domain Bacteria; phylum Pseudomonadota; class Gammaproteobacteria; order Pseudomonadales; family Balneatricaceae; genus Motiliproteus. Next base: position 1,478,418 of record NZ_OZ246016.1, on the reverse strand, counting down.
TCGACCGCGTCGATACTCATCGCATCGTTGACATCGAACTCCACCGTGACCTGATGGCCAAGCCGACGCAGCTCCAGCTGGAAGCGCTGGGTCAGGCAGTTAAAGCTGTGGGTCAGTAACAGTATTTTCATCGATCTCTCTAACCTCTCTGACCTCAACAGATTCGCGGCAGCTGTTCGCCACTGATCCAATCGACCATCCGTACACCGCCGAAGCTGGTGCGCAACTGGACAAAGGCATTCGGATCTTCGATCACCTCGCCGACGATCGCCGCGTCCCGACCCTGGGGGTGTTCGCGCATCAGCGCCAGCAACTGATCGGCCTGCTGCGGCGGACAGAACGCCACCAGTTTGCCCTCGTTGGCCACATAGAGCGGATCCAGGCCTAGGAATTCGCAGGCCGCCGCCACCTGGGGCCGTACCGGAATCTGCTCCTCTTCGAGTTCGATCCCAACCCCGGCCTGGCCGGCGATCTCGTTCAGCGTCGCCGCCAGCCCGCCCCGGGTCGGATCACGCATGCAGCGGATTTCGGGGACCTGTTCGACCATCATCGCGGTCAATGAATGCAGGCTTTGGGAGTCCGACTCGATGGTGGTCTCAAAGGTCAGGTTCTCCCGCAACGACATGATCGCCACGCCGTGATCTCCAAGCGTGCCGCTGACCAGCACTTTGTCGCCGACGCGTACCCGGTCTGCCGACAACGACAGTCCGGTCGGCAGTACCCCGATCCCGGTGGTGTTGATGAAAATGCCATCGCCACTGCCCTTCTCCACCACCTTGGTATCGCCGGTCACGATCGCCACTCCGGCCTCACGGGCGGCGGCGGCCATCGACTCGACGATCCGTTTCAGATCGGCCAGCGGGTAGCCCTCCTCGAGGATAAAACCGGCCGACAGGTAGAGCGCCTTGGCGCCGGACAACACCACATCATTGACGGTGCCGTGAACCGACAGCGCGCCGATATCACCACCGGGGAAGAAGATCGGACTGATCACATGACTGTCGGTGGCCATTACGATCCGCTCGAACGGCACACCCGCCAACGACAGATCCAACGACGCCTGGTCGTTCTGGGCCCGCAGCATCGGGTTATCGAACGCCTCGACAAACAGCTGCTCGATCAACTGCGCCATCGCCTTGCCGCCGGCCCCATGGGCCATCTCGACCTTGCCATGTTTCAGATCCAGCGACTGGGGGTAACGTGAGCTGGTTTTGGAGTTAGCTTTAGACATGGAGATACCTCAGAAAATCTTAACCAGCGCTGCGCTGTTGATGACGACCGTAGCTGTAATAAGCCGCACAGGCCCCTTCGGATGACACCATGCAGGAGCCGACCGGGTTCTCCGGGGTACAGCCCTTGCCAAACAGTTTGCAGTCCTTCGGTGTCTTGATCCCGCGCAGGATTGCCGGGCACTCGCAGGCCTTATGATCCCGCCCCAACGACGGCGCCAGAGCAAAGCGCTTCTCGGCGTCAAACTCGGCGTAGGGGGCTTTGATCCGCAAACCCGAGTACGGCACCAGCCCCAGGCCGCGCCACTCGAACTCCGGTCGCATCTCGAAGATCTCCGCCACCAGCGCCTTGGCTTTGCGGTTACCCTGCTCGGTTACGGCGCGGACAAACTCATTCTCGACCTCAGCCCGACCTTCGTTGACCTGGCGGATCAGCATCAGGATCGCCTGCAGCACATCCAGCGGCTCAAACCCGGCGATCACCACCGGTTTCTGGTACTCCTCGGCGAAATACTCATAGGGCTGCGAACCGATCACCGTGCTGACGTGGGCCGGCCCGATAAATCCGTTCAGCGGCACCACGCCCATGTCCCGCACTTCGGGGGACTCGAGAATGGTGCTGATCGCCGACGGCGTCAGGACGTGGTTGCAGAACACACTGAAGTTCGCGATGCCGAGTTTCTTGGCCTGCTGGATCACCAGCGCCGTCGGCGGCGTGGTGGTCTCGAAACCGATGGCGAAAAACACCACCTGACGCTGCGGATTATCACGGGCGATCGCCAGGGCATCGGCGCAGGAGTAAACCATCCGGATGTCGGCACCGTCGGCCTTGGCTTTCAGCAGGCTGCGGCGGTTGGAACCGGGCACCCGCATCATGTCGCCGTAGCTGCACAGAATCACATCATGATCGACCGCCAACTCGATCGCCGCATCGATTCGGGGCACCGGCAGTACGCAGACCGGGCAACCCGGACCATGGATCATCCGGACATTGTCGGGCAGCAGATCCGGAATGCCGTAGCGGAAGATCGCATGGGTATGGCCGCCGCAGAACTCCATAAAGGCGTAACTGCGATCCGGCTTCACCTCGGCCCGGATCTTGGCTGCGATATGGCGGGCGGTCTTGCCGTCTCGGTACTCGTCGACATACTTCATGCTGACGCCTCCTCCGCTTCGGATTCTGCGATCGCGTCGGCATTATCGGCCAGCGCCTGCTCCAGCACCCCCATCTCGGCAAACAGGGCCAGGGTCTTCTCGGCCTCATCCGGATCAACCTTATTCAGCGCGAAGCCCACGTGCATGATCACGTAGTCACCGACCTGGACATCGTCCACCAGCGCCACCGACACCTGCTTCTTGACCCCGCCGATATCGACCAGGGCGTTGTCGTCTTCGCACAGTTGCTCGACCCGAACCGGAATCGCCAGACACATAAACTCTACCTCGTTAAAGCACCGCCAGCGCATGGCTGTTCGGTCTGTTGATCGGCACCAGCTCTCAGCCGTGCCCGTTCAATCGCCACCCAGGCCTGCCCCAACGCCAGGCCACTGTCGTTGGGAGGCAGTTGCTCGGCGCCGTAGCATCGCAGCCCCTCCACGGACGCCAACGCCTGCTGCAAGCCACTCGACAGGATCCGGTTCAGCAGGCAACCGCCGCTAAGTACCACGGTATCGATGCCAGTCTGCGCTTGGGCCTGAACCACCCATTGGCTCAGCGCCTGAATCAATACCCGGTGGAATAGATCTGCAGCCTCGGCCGGATCCCGCTGGGGAAGTGCCAACAGCAACGGGCTGAAATCGAGCCGATTGTCGGCATCGATCTGGAAATAGTGCTGCCGTGTTGATCCGTCCACCGGTACGGATTGCGCCTCTCGGGCGGTCGACTCCAACCGCATCGCCGCTTCCGCCTCGTAGGAGTTCAGATCGCAGAGTCCGCTGAGCGAGGCCGCGGCATCGAACAGCCGCCCGGCACTGCTGGTTTGTGGGCAATGGCTGCGGTTGCGGACCATCTGCGTCAGCACCTCATAGCCGGGCCGATCGCCGTAACGCTGGCGAGCCAGCTGATCCTGCCCCTGCTCGATCAGAAAGCCCAAACCGATCCGCCAGGGTTCGCGGGCAGCACGATCGCCGCCGGGTAGAGACAACGGTTTAAACGCGCCCAAGCGCGTCATCTTGCCCCGTTCAATCCTGAGCAGTTCCCCCCCCCAGAGAGTGCCGTCGTCCCCCAGCCCCAAGCCATCCAGCGTCAACGCCAGATAGGGCTGGTTAAGATGGTGCTCGGCCGCTACTGCCGCCGCATGGGCATGGTGGTGCTGCACCTCAATCAGCGGCAGTCGGCGCTCGTTCGCCAATCGCTGGGCAAACTGGCTGCTGTAGAAATCCGGATGCCGATCACAAGCGACTTGCTCGGGCTTGATCTGAAACAGCGCGCACAAATGATCCAGGGTCTGCTCCAAGTAGCGGCAGTTGTCCGGGTTATCCAGGTCGCCGATATATTGCGACAGGTAGGCTTTGTCGCCCTGGGCGACACAGATGCTGTTCTTGAAGAAGCCACCCAGCGCCAGGGTCGAAGGCCCCGAGCATGGTAATCGGACAACTTTCGGTGCCATCCCCCGGCCGCGCCGCACCACCGTCGATCGGCCGCCGGTGACGGAGTCGAGTCCCGGCAGCCCATTGACCACCGCATCGTCGCAGCGCATCTGAATATCCCGATCATGCAACAGCAAGCAATCGGCAATCCCACGCAGCTGGGTGAGCGCCTCGTCGTTGCGGTACACCAGTGGTCGTCCGCTGGCATTGGCGCTGGTCATCACCAGGCGCAGCGATTGCGGTTGTTTGAGCCAGTCGGTTCCCGCCGGACGGCCGGCCGCCTGATGAAATAGCAGATGCTGAATCGGGGTATAGGGCAACATGACCCCGAGCTGATTCAGTCCCGGCGCAATCGCATCCGGCAGGCCGTTATCGGGCTTTTGAGCCAGCAGTAGGATCGGCGCCTGGGCGCTGCGAAGCGCAGCCAACTGTTCGGGTTCAAAGGAGACCAAGGATTCCAGCGATGCCGGACTGGCCACCATCACCGCCAGCGGCTTACTCGGGCGGTGCTTGCGTTGGCGCAATCGTTCGACCGCCGCCGGGTTATCGGCATCGCAGGCCAGATGAAAACCACCAATCCCCTTGATCGCCAGAATCTGTCCCTGCTGCAGCCGCTCAACCGCCGCTTCGATCGGATCGCTCACGCTTGACCGTTGCCCCTCGCTGTCCGCCAGCCAAAGCTGCGGCCCGCAATCCGGACAGGCGTTGGGCTGGGCGTGAAAGCGTCGGTGCTGCGGATCGGCGTACTCGTCAGCACAGCACGAACAGAGTTCAAACTTAGCCATGCTGGTGGCGGGTCGATCGTAGGGCAGTTGCCGGATGATGCTGTATCGCGGACCGCAGTGGGTACAGTTGATAAAGGGATAGCGGTAGCGCCGATCGTTCGGATCGAACAGCTCGCTCAGACAATCCGGGCAGGTGGCCGCGTCCGGTGCCACCTGGGTTTGAACCGGTCCGGCACCGCTGTGATCGATATAGAACGGCCGCTGCCGAAGGGACTGCTCGATCTGATTATCGAGGTCCGCCAGCGGCTGCCGCTCGAACTGATCGATCGAAGCCAGCGGCGGCAGATCGCGCTTAAGTTGCTCGGAAAACTGCGCCAGTTGCTCCGCGGTGCAGAGCAGATCAACCAGCACCCCGGCACCGTCATTGAGTACCCGGCCCGGCAGCTTTAGCCGGGTCGCCAGCTGATAAACATGGGGGCGAAAGCCCACCCCCTGGACTTCACCGCCGATACGCAGTCGATGAAGACCGATCATCGTTTACAGGTAGCCGCTCAACAGATGGGCACCGAAACCCACCGCGCTCATCGCCACCAGCGCCCGAACGCCATCGACGACGCGCTGCCCCAGACGATTCAGGGTCTGGTAAGCCCCACCCATCAGGCCACCGAAAACCAGCATCGAAATCACCACGCCGACACTGAACAGCAGCACATAACCCAGCGCATGGCTCACCGAATCGAATCGACTCAGCGGGATCAGCACCAACAACGGCGCACTGCCCGCAACTCCGTGCAACATGCCCACCAGCACCGGCGAATGACGTTCGGCCAATCGATGTAACCGGGCTCTGTCCGTTGCCACTGTCGATTCGTCCGAGTGACGTAACGGGGTATCGGATTCCACATGATCGTGCCGATGCCAGTGGCTATGCGCGATCTGGGCTCCGTGGCGATGAAAGCTGAAGGTGAAACGTTGCCGCAACAGGCTCCAGATCGCCCAGCCGCCGATCACCACCAGCATCAGGCCGACCAGAGACTCGGCCGTATGGCTCAGGGGCTCGGGAATCGCCAGACTAAACAGGTACACCGCCGCCGCAATCAACAGCAGGGTCAGGCCATGGCCGATGGCCCATCGACGGCAGAACGCCACGCAGCTGCGCCAACCGGGGCGACCTGAAGCCAGCCCGGAAACCGCCATCACATGGTCGGCATCCAGGGCGTGCAGCAATCCCAAGCCAAACGCCAGTGCCAGGGTCGCTTCAGTGGTCGAAACGTCCATCATCTATCTCCTCAAAGGGGTCTATTTGGTAGCGCTTGAGTTTGTTCGCCAGCCCAACCCGCGACAGTCCCAGGGCTTGCGCGGCTTTACTCTTGTTACCCTGAAAGTAATCCAGCGCCCGTAAAATCATCTGCCGCTCCAACGCCTCAACCTGGGTTTTCAAACTCAGCCGCGGCCCATCCTCGAGGGCGTCGGCAACATAATCTTCAATCTCGACCGGTTCAAGGGCTTGCGGCAGATCGGCCCGCAACGGCGCGGACAACTGCTGCGGCTGGAGTAATTTCGGCCCGTCGTTGGCGCCGTCGCAGCGACTGAACACCAGTAAGCGCTGAATCTCGTTCTGCATCTCCCGCACATTACCGGGCCAGCGATAGGCCTGCAGACAGGCACCGAGCTCGGCGCTGAACCGGGCTTCGCCACAGTCGAACACCGGTGCGTACTCGCGCAGCAAGCTCTCGGCGATCGGCAGAATATCCATCGGCCGTTGCCGCAGCGGCAGTACCGGCAGCTCTACCGTGGTCAGCCGATAGTACAGATCGGCCCGGAAGCGCTTGGCCTTCACCTCGGCCAGCAGATCCCGATTGGTGGCGGCAACAACGCGTACATTGACCCGTTTACTCTGATTGGAGCCGAGCGGGCGGATCTCGCCCTCCTGCAGCACCCGCAGCAACTTGACCTGAAACGCCGGCGAGACTTCGCCGATCTCGTCCAGAAAGATGGTGCCGCCGTTGGCCTTCTCGAACAGACCAACGTGATCGGTGGTGGCACCGGTAAAGGCGCCCTTCTTGTGGCCGAACAGTTCGCTCGACAACAGTTCGTCGTGCAGCGCGCCGCAGTTCTCGATCACGAAGGGTTTGTCGGCCCGGGGGCTGTTGTAGTGGATCGCCCGTGCCAGCAACTCCTTGCCGGTACCGGATTCGCCGCTGATCATCACACTGACATCGTAACGGGCCACCTGCTGCAGCCGTTCGATCAGCGCGTTCATCGGGCTGTCATCGGCCCGCACGATACGATCGAGCTGATACTCACGCTGCAGCTCGCGGCGCTGGCTGCGCAGTCGGGTCTCCAACGTGCTGGCACTGAAATTCAGTTCGTTGGCCAGCAGCTGATTCTGCTGTTGCAGGTGAAACAGCTGGACCGCGTTTTTGACCACATTGAGCAGTTGCTCCGGATGCCAGGGTTTGGTCAGGTAGTGGAAGATACCCGCCTGATTGATGGCGTGGATGATGTTTTCCGAGTCGGTATAGCCGGAGATGATGATTCGTGGGATCTGCGGCCAGCGCTCGCGGGTGTCGGCCAGAAACTCGACCCCGGTGCGCTCGGGCATCCGCTGGTCGCATAGGATCACCTGTACCGGCTGCTGCTCCAGCAACGCTTCGGCGTCGGCGGCACTGTTGGCGCAGATCACCTCGAAGTCGTCGTCCAGCGCTCGGGTGATGGTCTCGAGTGAACGGACCTCGTCATCGACGACCAGAACCCGGTCCAGCTCGAAAGCATAACCGCTCATCTCAGCCGATCCCTTTCGCCAGGTTGGCTTCGATGGTTTGAATCCGTTTGCGCAACGGCTCCAGCTGCTGTTCCAACAACGTTCGACGACGCTGCTCCAGCCATTGATACCATTCGGCCATGCCCTCACCGCTGGTGGCCGAACAGCGGATCACCTCGATATCGGGGTTCACCTTGCGGGCGTTTTCGATACAACTTTCGACGTCGAAGTCCAGGTGCGGCAGCAGGTCGACCTTGTTCAGCAGCAGCAGGTCGGATGCATGGAACATGTCCGGGTATTTGAGCGGCTTGTCTTCACCCTCGGTGACCGACAGGATCGCCACCTTATGGGCCTCACCCAGGTCGAAGCCGGCCGGGCAGACCAGGTTGCCGACATTCTCGATAAACAGCACCCCCTGATCGCCGAACTCAAGCTGTTCCAGCGCGTGGCCGACCATATGGGCGTCCAGATGGCAGCCCTTGCCGGTATTGACCTGAATCGCCTGCACGCCAGTGCTGCGGATCCGCTCGGCATCGTTGGCAGTCTCCTGATCGCCCTCAATCACCGCTAGATCGATCTGCCCCTGGATATCCTCCAGCGTCCGGGTCAACAGCGTGGTCTTGCCCGACCCCGGACTGGAAACCAGGTTCAATGCCAGAATCGAGCGCGCCGCGAACCGGCTGCGATTGACGGCGGCGTACTGATCATTCTTGGACAGGATGCTCTGTTCGATCTGAATCATCCGGGTCTGACTCAACCCCGGCGCATGGGAGCGAGCCGGGCCGGCACCGAAATGCAGGTTATCGCCGTCACGGCTCATTGCCGCTTCGGTAGTACCGCCATGTTCATGGGAATGATCGTGATGGTGGTGATGGCCGCAGCTGTGGCCATGGTCATGAGCATGGCCGTGATCGTGGCTGTGGGTATGGCCCTCGGAGTGGCTATGCTCCCGCGATAGCGCAGCACCTTCGATCCGGGCCTCGCCATGGCTGCATCCGCAACTGGTACACATAGGGCTGACTCCTGTTATTCTGTCTGGATCCGCTTGCTCATTAAGCCTCGGCAACGGATTCTAATTATGCACTCTCGACAACCGTAATCGGCGCCATTTAACCTATCCAGCCAGTCTGCGCTCAGCTGACTTCCAGTTCCTTGATCAACATCTGATTTCCCCCGGTTACCTGGATTTTGTAACCGCCGCACAGCGGACAGGGGTCGTACAGGGCCTGATGCTCAACACTCTGGGAACAGTCCATGCACCAGCCGATACCGGGGGTTTCGGTGATGGTCAAACCGGCCCCCTCGGCCAGGGTGCCACGGATTACCGCATCGAAGCAGAAGCGCATCGCCTCGACCTCCACATTGGATAGTCGACCGATCTCGAGATGGACCGCGGTGACCCGCTCAAACTGCTGACTCCGTGCCTGCTCTTCAATCAGCTGAATCATCCCTTCAGCCAGCGACATTTCATGCATTTAAGCTACCTCTGAATAATGCACCAGCGGGGCTCATCCACGTTGATACCCGAGTGTTCGTGTTTTCGTCCTAAGCCTGAACCCTGACTTCGAAAGGCACGCAGGGATCCAATGCCAGGGCGATCTGCTCCAGCGCCAGCTTTCGCTGTGGATGGTCGATACCGACCTGACTGGCCAGGCGGCTGAACTGACCTTGCGGGTGAAAATTCCACTCGGTCGGGGCGCAGATCCGGTACTCGGCGATCCCCGTTACGCTCGCGTCCAGCTTGACCCAGTGCAGCAGCAACCCCCGTACACTGTTGACCCAACCCAGTTGCCCCTCATCCAGCGCAACCGAACCGCAGATCCCCTGCGGCTGCAGCAGGGCGTCACGACTGATCAAACTGGCCAGATAGAGCAGTTTGGCGGCGTAACGCAGCAGCAGCGGGCTGGCCGAGGCATGTTGCAACTGTTCGATCAGCGGCCACGACTGCATATAGGCCAAGGGACCGGTCTCATAAGTCTGCTGGTCCAGACTCGGTCGCTGACAAAACGAGTCACTGTTGACCGGGTCCGCCAACTGCCTAGCCAACGTAGACCCTAATGTCTCGATCGCCTGTTGCGGCAGCAATCCGACCGGCTCCAAAGCCGGCTCCACAGAAACCCTAGCGACCTGACGCAAGCACAGCGGCACCAAACCATTGTAGGTCTCCAACCAGGATTCAAATTGAGCCCGGTCAAAAGCCAGAAATTCGTTGCAGGAAACCCCGCTCAGCGAGGCAAAAAAACCTTCCAGGGTACGGATCAACTCATCGCCATGGGCATCGAGCGATTCGGCCGCCAGCTGCTGGCTGATATAGCGGCGGATCACCGCGAACGGCTCCATTCCGGCCCCCAGCGCCAACGAGTGGGGCAGGTCGATCGATAAACGCCAGAGCAGCTGCTCGATACTCTCCAGCAACACTTTCTGTTGGACCAGCCGCGGATCATGCGGCAATCCCAGCGCCTTCAGCGCCGCCGCCCGCTGGGACTGCCGGCAGACCACAAACACCTGCTCCACCCGGCTCAGGGCCTGGGTCGGCTCGACACCCGTTAGCAGACGCTGGGCCAACTGCGGCCGCTGCAGATCGATCGCCAGCGTCGCCCCGCCTTGAGCATCCTGCCCGGCATCGATACAAACCTTGCCTTCAAACCCCATCGCTATGCCGTCGCCAAGTCAGCGCAACAATTACAGCTTCAGCGCCGCGTTGACCGCATCCAATCCCTCACGGGCGTTACGGATCGGCACCTGTTCGGGTTCACGCTCGGTTTCCGGGCGCTTTCCGCGCAGGAAGTCCCGGCGCGATAGCGGCTCCTGCTCAGACAAGGGCTCATGCTGCTGCACGGAGTCGGGCTGTTTCACCGGCTCAGGCTGCTGTGCGGTGGTGTCGAGCAGCGGAATGGCAGTCAATTGACGCATCGCATCGATGGCGGCCTGCATAGCCTGGGCGTGGTTGTTGTAATCGCCCATCGGGGAGACCAACGAGCAGCACAGGTAGTAACCCAGTTCCGGTTCAAACCGCGGCGTGAACTTGATCACCCCGGCCGGAAACTCGATCGCTATTTCGTTGCCCTTGCCGAGCTTCAGCTCGGGCCAGGTCTCGCCTTGGCGATGCAGAATATAGAGATTGATAAACCATGGGGTGACCACGGCTCCGACCCACTGGCCTTCCCAGATTTTGAATTCAACCGCCTCAACCCGCACCTGCGGATTGCAGATCGACAGTTCCTTCATCTCCTGCTCATAGACCCGCTCGTACAGCGCTTCGAGCACCGCTGCCGGGTTGTCGGAAAAACCCTCAAACGGTTTGAAATCTTTCATCAATACCACTCCTTAAGATTTCGTTTCAGTCGGGTGAACCTGCCGCCTAAGCCGGCTGCAGCCCGGCCTGTTCGGCGACCTCACGCAGATAGTCCAGCGCTTCCCGAGCCCGCTGCGGTTCGATCTTCTCGACCGCGAAATTACCCACCTGGATCAGCAGATAGTCACCCAGCTCGACGGCTTCAGGCATCAGGATCAGGCTGACGTCACGCTGCTCACCCATCGCTTCGACCGTCGCCATCTGGTCGTTCAGGGCGATCACCTTGGACGGAATTCCAATACACACGGGCGCGCCCTCAGACCAGCGACACGGTCGGGTTTTCCGCGAACACCGGCGGACGATCCGGGGCCTGGGCGAAGGGCTCGTCCGGTCCACGTTCGATCAACGGCTTGCCCATCGCTTCGAGCTTGTCGAACACCCGCTCGACCATCTGTTCCAGTTTCGGCGCCATCGCTTCGCTCAGTTCGGTGCCGGTGTCCATCGAGTAGGGCACCACCCCGAACAGGGTAAAGTGCTTGGGCAGCTCGCCGGTCAGGCTCATCACCCCGAGCAGGTCGGAGATACCCAGTTGATGCGGCGAGATGCGGCTGCGGAACAGTGCCGGCACCTCGTCCTCTTCCAGCGTCACCACCGTGCCCGGCGCGGCGCCGGTGTTGACCGCATCGAGCAGAATCACATGCTCGCGCCGGGCCATCACTTCCATCAGCTCCATTCCGGCGGTGCCGCCATCGAGCAGCTCGACGCCGGCCGGAACATGGTAGCGCTCCAGCAGCGCCTCAATCGTGCGTACGCCGATGCCTTCATCGGTTAACAGAATATTGCCAACGCCTAATACCAATACGCTCATTCTGTTGCCTCCGGCTGTTACCTATACATATCCGACCCGCGAGATTCGCCAACATGGCGACCTGGCCGATCGGATGGAATAAAAAAGGCCGCTCACGGTGGATCAACCGGGAGCGGCCAACCTCACTACAGTGCCTTCACCTTGACGATCTCGTTGTGCTCGGTATCCATCAAGTGGATCGCACACGCGATGCAGGGATCAAAGGAATGCACGGTACGCAGCACCTCCAAGGGGCGATCGGGGTCGGCAATAGGATTCCCCATCAGTGATGCTTCGTAGGGTCCAGGTACGTCGTCCTGGTTGCGCGGGCCGGCGTTCCAGGTGCTGGGCACCACCGCCTGGTAGTTCTTGATCTTGCCGTCTTCGATCACGATCCAGTGCGACAACACACCGCGGGGCGCTTCGTGGTAACCGACACCGCGGACCTCCCCTTTCGGGAATACCGGCCGGTTGAAGGTATCGATATCGCCCTTGCCGATGTTGTCCACCAGCAGCTGCCACTGATGCTGCATCTCGTCCAGCACCACCGCGGCACGCACCGCACGGGCGGCGTGACGACCGATGGTGGAGTGCAGCGCCGGCACACCGATCTTGGTCTGGGCCACGGTGCTGGCGGTATCGAGCACGAAGTTCAGGTGCTTCAGGGTCGGCTCGTGACCGTTGGCGGCCAGGCAGAGCACGTTGGCCAACGGTCCGACCTGAGCCGGCTTGCCGTTGAAGGTCGGCGACTTGATCCAGGAGTACTGGCCCTCGTCGTTGAAGTCGTCGTAGTTCGGCTCGGTCTCCCCTTCCCACGGATGCAGCGCTTCGTCACCGTGGTACCAGGAGTGCTTGGAGCTCTCTTTGACGCCGTCGATGAAGTACTTGTCGTTGTAGCCGGTGATCGGCTTGAAGGTGGACAGATTGCCGCCCTTGATGAAACCGCCCGGCAGCGAGAACTTCTCCCCCTTGGTATCCAGCGGCATCTCCGGTACCGCCAGGTAGTCGGTGACCCCGGCGCCGTAACCGGCCCAGTCGGTGTAGAAGCCGCCGACGATGGCGACATCGACCAGGTAGGCGTTCTTAACGAAGTCTTCCATCTTGTCGATCATCGCCTTGATGTAGTGCAGCCGTTCCATGTTGGTCACGGCCTGGCTGTCAAGGTTGATCGAGTTGGTCACCCCGCCGACGGTCAGGTTCTGCACGTGGGGCGACTTGCCGCCGATCACGGTCACGATCCGGTTGGCCTCACGCTGAATTTCCAGCGCTTGCAGGTAGTGGGCCGCGGCGATCAGGTTGACCTCCGGCGGCAGTTTCATCGCCTTGTGGCCCCAGTAGCCGTTGGCGAAGATACCCAGCTGGCCGCTGGAGACGAAGCTCTTGAGCTTCTGCTGTACCGCGGTCAGCTCGTGAACATTATTCAGTTTCCAGCTAGACAGGCTCTCGGCCAGCTGCGCGGCGGCCTTCGGATCGGCATCCAGCGCCGAGACGATATCGACCCAATCCAGCGCCGACAGGTGATAGAAATGGACGATATGATCGTGCAGTGCATGGGCGCCCAACATGATATTACGGATGTACTGGGCGTTGAGCGGCACTTCCAGCTGCAGTGCGTTCTCCACCGCCCGGACCGACGCCAGCGCGTGGACCGTGGTGCAGACGCCGCAGATCCGCTGGGTGAAGGCCCAGGCATCGCGCGGGTCGCGCCCTTTCAGAATGTTCTCGATACCGCGCCACATCTGGCCGGAGGACCAGGCCTTGCTGACCAGACCGTTCTCCACTTCGACATCGATACGCAGATGTCCCTCAATTCGGGTAACAGGGTCGACGATAATGCGTTTGGCCACTGTTCTTCTCCTATTAACTTGTTCTTGTCCGGTTACGGTCAGGCTTGTTCAGGTTGGCTGGATTCCGCGCCATGCGGTTCGGCATGGTCGACGGGCAGAATCGGCAGCCACTTAACGATGATCAGGTAGCCGAGAATCTCCATCGCGATGATGCCGATCGACACCAGAAACTCTTCGGTCGACGGGAAGTAGACGAAGCTGTTGCTGGCGTTCGGGGTCCAACCGATCAGGAAGGCGTTGAAGCGATACAGCGCGCCGGCGAACAGCATCGACACCGCCGCGATCAACAGCATGCTGCCGCGGTTGCGTCGCTGCGGTGACGACAGGATCACCAGCGGCACCACGAACAACGCCGTCTCGACCATGAACATGAACGAGCGGAAACTGCCGTCGAAGATGTTGGGCAACACCCCGCGCATCGCCAGGTCGCCGAAGCGGATCACCAGGTAAACGCTCAGCATCACCTGGATCATCTTGCCCAGGCCCTTGAGGATGTGGGTCTCGGATGAGCGTTTGAAGCCGACCGTCACGAACGAGGCCTCGAAGATCACGATCGAGAAGCCCAGTGTGATCGCGGTCAGAATCGCGAACAGTGGCTGCAGTTGAAGCGATTGCCACAGCGGGTCAACCTTGTAGCCCATCGCGATCAGCAGCGAACCCAGCGAGCTCTGGTGCATGGTCGGCAGCAGCACGCCGATGGCGATAAAGATGAACAGCACCTTCTCGAGCAGCGCCTTGAGCTTCTGCATCCGGTAGTGTTCGGCCACGGCCGGCATAAACTCGATAAAGAGCACGGTGCAGTAGGCGGTTACACAGAGGCCCACTTCCAGCATCACCGAGTTCAGGTTCATCTGATCGGGCAGGAACATGTTGTAGAAGTTCCAGTAGCGCCCCATGTCGATAAAGGCCGAGATACCACCGAGGGTGTAGCCGAACAGACTGGCCAGCAGCGCCGGCCGCACTAGCGGGTGGTACTTGCCCTTGTTGGCGATATAGACCACCAGCGCCAACGCGTAACCACCACAGGCAAAGCCGGTGCCGACCACCACGTCATAGACCACCCAGAGTCCCCAGGGATAACCGTCGTTAAGGTTGGTCACCGAGCCCAGCCCGAAGGCGAAACGCTTGGCCAGCAACACCAGCGCGATAAACGCCAGCACCGCCAGGATCAGCGACGGTAGCGTGATCAGCTTGCGGTTGCTCAGCGGTTGATGATGTCCGCTCATGACTGATCCTCCCCACTCTTACCCTGATTCGGATCCTGTTTCTGATCCTGCTCCTCGTCCTGGGACGCCTTGATGTTGCGGCGAGCCATGTAGAGCAGGCCGCCCAGCACGGTCGCCGGGGCCAGGAAGTTGCTGTAGATCGAGTGCTGCACGGTCTCGGATACCGCCGCGTAGGACAGCTCCGGAATATCCGGCATGCCCAGATCTTCGAAGCGGTTGCCGGCCAGCATCAGTACCTGGGTACCGCCGCCCTCTTTCTCGCCGTAGACATGATCCTGGTAGGTGGGTACGACCCCCTCCTGACCATAGGGCGAGTCGATCGAGCCGAGCTTGTAGACGTACTTGTCGCCGGGCTTGAGCGCCATCCGACGCTTGGCTTCTTCCAGCAGTTCGCTGCGCTTACCGTAGATGTTAGCGCCGGTGGGGCAGACCTCGGCACAGCCGGGCAGCTCACCATTGTCGATCCGCTCAACCCCTTTCTGGTTGCACAGCTGACACTTCTGGATCTGCCCCATTGCCTCGTCGTACTCGTACTTGGGAATGTTGTACGGGCAGGCCGCAACGCAGTAGCGGCAGCCGATACAGGCATCCGGATCGTGGCTGACGATGCCGGTCTTGGGATCCTTCTTCATCGCCGTGACCGGGCACACCGACACACAACCGGCATCGACGCAGTGCATGCAATTGCGCTTGATAAACTCGAAGCCGTCATCACCCTGCGGCGGCTCGTAGGCCTTGATGATGTTGAGGGTGTCGGCCGACAGGTCCATCGCCAGATCCCAGGGCTCTTCCGCAGTGGCCTTTTCCGGCGGCATACCGTTGATATCCTTACAGGCCACCACACAGGCGCGGCAGCCGATGCAGCGGGTCGCATCGAACAGCATCCCTACCGCTTCATCGGGCACCTCCAGGTTACCCCTGGCTTGAGCGGTACCGGAGCTGGTCGCGATCACCGCTCCGGCGCTAGCCAGTTTGAGAAAATTTCGCCTATCCATCTTGCCTCTCCAACCGGCTATTGTTGTTCTTCAGCGGCAGCGTGCTCTGCCCCTTTCTCGGCCTCTTTCTCAGCCTTGCCGAGCTGACGAACGGTCATCGCAGTGGCGCCGACGGCGGCACCGATCACCGCGCCGAGCAGACCGGCAGAGGTGGCTGTCGCCCCTTCACCCGTTTGGGCATCAATCGGTGGGAAAATATCGGGCGGCGCATGGGTGGTCACTTCGGACTTCTCATGCAGCGCCTTGGTAAAGCCGACCCCTTGCTCGGTACAGCCGAAACAGGGCGCACCGACGCCGACCGGCCAGGCACCACCGCCGACATCCCCGAATTCCTGGGTCGAACAGTTGGCATAGGTTTCCGGCCCTTTACAGCCGAGCTTGTAGAGGCAGTAACCCAGGCGGTGGCCCTCGTCGCCAAACTCTTTGGCGAAACGACCGGCGTCGAAATGAGCCCGACGCTCGCAGTGCTCGTGAATAATTCGGCCGTAGGCAAACTTCGGACGACCCTTATCATCCAACTCCGGCAAGGTGCCGAAGGTGACGTACTGCAGTACCGTGGCCAGGAAGTTGTAGGGGTTGGGTGGGCAACCCGGGATATTGATGATGGTTTTGTCCGGCAGAATCTCGTGTACCGGTGTGGCACCGGTGGGGTTGATACCCGCCGACGGTACCCCGCCCCAGGAGGCACAGGAACCGATCGCGATGATCGCCGCAGCATCGTCGGCCGCTTCTTTGACATGCTCAAGCATGGTCTTGCCGGCGATCTTGCAGTAGATACCGCCGTCTTTGGTCGGAATCGAGCCTTCGACGACCAGTACGTAGCGGCCCTTGTTCTCTTCCATCGCCGCATGCTTGGCGGCTTCGGCCTGATGACCGGCGGCGGCACACAGCGCCTCGCTGTAATCGAGCGAGATCATGTCGAGAATCAGGGTTTCCAGCGTCGGGTGGGTGGTCCGCAACAGCGACTCGGTACAACCGGTACACTCCTGCCCGCTCAACCAGATCACCGACGGGCGACGCGCCTGGGTCACCGCGTGGGCCATCTGCACACCGGCGGTCGACGATAAGCCCAGCGTTGCGGCAACGCCGGTGCAGAATTTAAGGAAGCTGCGGCGGTTTAACCCCAACCGAGTTGCAACCTCCTCAAGCTGCTGCTCTGTGATAGTGCTCATTCACTCCTCCTTAACACCCATCCCACCGAATCGAACGCTGCTCTGATTCAGCGTTTTCAAAACCGATCGGCTTCGTTTTTGTTGTATGAGGAGGGCTACCGCAATAAACGCGCCAGAATGAAAAACCTGTTTAAAAAAGAGCGAGATCTATAAATATCAATCACTTACTTAATAGTTATTAAGAACCATTCCGAAAAGTGATTAGCTTGCTTACTTTCTTTACAGCTCGAAGCAAGCAGTGATTACAGCATTGACATATCGCAGCCGACGGCCGGAAATACTTAGGCGTGGGTGTGCAGAGTGGGGATCCGCCGCCTTAGAAACCGCTTGCAACGGCACAGTGTGGACAGCTGAAGAAAGACGGGCTAATCCTCTCGCTCGTCGTATTCGACGCAGTTACGACCGGCATGCTTGGCCCGGTAGAGCGCAGTGTCGGCGCGGGACAACAGGTCATCCATGCTACTGTGGGAGTTTGACAACGCCACCCCGAAGCTGGAACTCAGGAAGATATCGTCACCGGCCTCGCTCTGAATCGTGACATTGGCGATCTGATGACGCAGACGTTCGCACACCGCCAGCGCGCTGTTCAGATCCACCTCCGGCAGCACGATGACAAACTCATCGCCACCCAGACGACCGAACAGATCCACCTGGCGCAACTGGGATTGGCAGGCCTCCACCAGCCGAATCAGCGCCCTATCCCCGATCGCATGGCCATAGAGGTCATTGATCAGCTTGAAGCGGTCGATATCCAGGATGATAACCGCCAGCGTTCGCTGATAACGTTTCATCCGTTCCAGCTCCTGGCGAGCCCCCTGCAGCAGATGGCGCCGGTTGGAGATACCGGTCATCTCATCGATATGGGCCAACTGCTCGAGTTTCTGCTTCAGTTCAATCACCTCGGTGATATCGCTCGAAACCCCAACCATCCCTTTAATCTCACCCTGCTCGCGAATCGGAATCTTCACGCTCCAGAATTGACGCGTTGTTCCGTGGGGATCGGTGATGGCCTCTTCACCGCAGATTTTGCGCCCCTCTTCCAGCACCACCTGATCGCTCGACTGCAACTGCTCCAGATTTTCATCCGACAACAGTTCCTGATTGCTCTTACCCAGCGCATGGGTCGGATCGCAACCCAACATCTTGGCGGTATAGGGGTTCAGATAACGGAACCGTTGATCACGGTCCTTCATATAAACCGCGGATTCGATGTTATCCAGCACATTATCGAGCAACTCTTTCTGCTGCCGCAGCTGCTGCTCCATTTGGGTCCGTTCGGTGATATCGGTAGAGATGCCGCACAGCCCGACCACCCTGGAATCGGCATCGAACAGGGGCATTTTATGGGCTTGATAGACTCGTACTTCGCCGGTGGACGCGACCCGGTTATGCTCCTCGGTATCCAGAGGGAGCGCATGCTCCAGCACCCACTGGTCGTTGGCTTTCAGGTCATTGAAAATGGTCAGGTCGAAGAAGGCCTCATCGGTTTGGCCGATGATCGCTTCACGGGGCATGCCAAACAGCTCGCAGACTTTCTGATTGACATAGGTATAACGCCCCGACAGGTCCTTGGTAAAGACATAAGCACCGACGTGGTCTAACAGCATTTGCAGCTGTGACAACTGTACCGTGCTTATCTCATCAACCCCGGCCATCTTCCCTCCCTGTTGTCATCTCGACTGGTTCATCCTTGAAAGGTAACGCCACACTAAAACATCATCGCCTGCAAAGCTCAATTGAATATTTTCTTGCAACTGAGGCAGATCGGCATAGCGCCTCGTTCAAGGCAAAAAACTTTTTAAATCAAAGGGTCGGATCGATATCAAACGAGAGTTTTAAATTAACAAAAACTGATATAACCCTGATAACCGAATGGTCAATCCCGAACCCTCCTCCAACTATAGCCACTTGCCGGACCTGGTGCGTTGCAACTGCACCTAATCGCGACTTATTTGCGCTTCCGAGTCGACACCGAGCAGCCACTGCTGCAGCTTGCGCGCTGCGGGTTTGGATCCTGCTTTATGGGGTAGCAGCAGGTAGTGACTGCAGCCGCTCGGCTGCGCCTCAAAGGGCGCCCAGAGCCGTCCCTGGGCGAGTTCCTGTTGTACCAACGAGCTTCGTGCCATAGCGACCCCTAACCCGGCTTCAGCGGCGGCAATGGCCATATCGGAACGATTGAAATAGTGACCGCGGTCGCTGACGACCGTATCCAGGCCGGAACGATCCAGCCAGTAACGCCACTCCGCATCGCGCGCTGCCCCGGCCCAGGGCAGCGCATCATGCAGCAATGTCATCGACGACCACTCCGTGTCGATACCGCCCAACCCCTGCGGATAATCGGGGCTGACAACCGGCAACAACTGCTCTTTAAGCAGCAACTCAACCTCATAGCCGTCTATCGCGCCATCCTGACGGTAATCGATCGCCAGATCGAAGTCGGCCTGCTGCAGATTGAGCAGCGCCGCTTCGGCAAAGGTCTCCACCTTGATGGCGGGAAACGTCTGGCTGAAGGCTTTTAGTCTCGGGATCAACCACTTAAACGCAAAAGAGGGTGTGGAGCGGATGCGTACCACGGCGGCATCGGAATTCGACTGCAAGCGTGCAATCGTGCTCTGTATGGTCATGATCGATTCTGAGGTTACCGCCAGCAGCTCACGACCCGGATCCGTCAGGGCGATACCACCCGAAGCGCGTTCAAAAAGCACCAAGCCCAGTTGCTGCTCCAGCTTACGGATCTGCTGGCTAACCGCTCCGGTGGTCACGCACAGTTCCCGGGCCGCAGCCGAAAAACTGCTCAGCCGCCCGCAGCACTCAAAATAGATCAGTGAAGAATACAATCGGGGATGCATCGGCAACAAAACTCATGTTGGAACCTAACCCAGCCTATCACCGCCAAGTCACGGGAGACCACCTACATCGTTTAGATTAACTAAACGACCCTGTAAAAACTATCGTTTGCCACGACAACACTCCGGGGGCAGAATCCTTCCAGCAATACCCAGCCAGCTTAATCATCAGGGGCCGAGACATGCCGAATCTTGCGATTTCCAGCCATCAACAAGCTCAGCTTAAGGCGGCAGAGCCTTTAATCTGGTTAAACCCCAACTATCAGGATAAAACCACCGCCCCGGCGCGCCCGGAAGCGGACGAACTCTATGCCGCCAATGCTCGACTGGAGCGCTGCGCGCCGCTGTTGCAACGGTTGTTTCCCGAACTGCAAGCCAGCCGAGGGCTGATCGAGTCGCCCCTGCTGAGTACCGCCCCGCTGAATCAACGGATCAACACGCTCGGCGGCAAGCTACTGCTCAAGGCCGATCATGCGCTACCGATCGCCGGCTCGATCAAGGCCCGCGGTGGTATCCACGAGGTACTCTACGTTGCCGAAAAACTGGCGCTCGAACAGGATCTGTTGAGCAGCATCGAGGATGATTACGCCAAGCTGGCCGGGGACGAGGCCCGCGAACTGTTCAGCCGTTACACCCTGGCCGTCGGCAGTACCGGTAATCTGGGACTGAGCATCGGGGTGACCGGCGCCGCCCTGGGTTTCCGCACCCAGGTACATATGTCCGCCGATGCCAAAGCCTGGAAGAAAGAGCGGCTGCGCAAGCGCGGCGTTGAAGTGATCGAACACCAGGCCGATTACGGCGTCGCGGTTGAGGCCGGGCGGCGCAATGCCGAGGCCGACCCTCACTGCTATTTCGTCGATGACGAGCGTTCACCGCAGCTGTTCTTCGGTTATGCCACCGCCGCGCTGCGATTGCAGGCGCAACTAGAGCAGCAGGGTATCCGGGTGGATGCCGATCATCCGCTGCTGGTTTACCTGCCCTCCGGGGTCGGCGGTGCGCCGGGTGGGATCACCTACGGCCTGAAACAGCTGTTCGGCGACCATGTTCACTGTTTTATGGCCGAACCGGTGCAGGCTCCGTGCACCCTGCTGGGTCTGGCCGGTGAGCCCGGCTCCGAGCCGCTGCCCTGCTACGAGTTCGGCCTCAATGTCGATACCGACGCCGACGGTCTGGCGGTCGGTACCGCCTCGGCCTGGGTCTGCAACGCGATTCGCGACCTGTGTTCCGGGGTTTATACCGCCACCGACCGGCAGCTCTACCAGCAGCTGCTTCTCCTCAAGACGTTGGAAGCTATCGAAGTCGAACCCTCGGCGGCGATCGGCTGTCTCGGCCCAGCGATGCTCAACAGCGAGTCAGGCCAGCAGTATCTGGAGCAACACCAACTCAGCGGGCGGCTCGACCAGTCCACCCATATCGCCTGGCTGACCGGCGGGTCGCTGGTACCGGCAGATGAGTATCAACGCTACCTGGCACACGCCTCCAGCCTGGAGTGAGCTGCCGTCTGGAGTCGTCCGAACAGATCGCCCGAGCCCATATCCGCGGGGCGCTGACAGCCAGAATCGAGCTGCTTAATCAGAAGTTCCAACAACAACTGCCGCAGTTTTAGGAGAAGTCTGTGGCGCCATTAGCGGGCTGATCGCGGTGCGGCTTCTTGAACGGCCGATTGCTCGGGCGTGAAACAGTCGCGCCCACCAATCCGACAGAGACGTTCCAACACCACCACCAATGGCGCGACCAGCGGTGGCGGCATCACCTGAACCCGGTTGCCGAAACGTTGCACCTGTAGCTGACCTTCAGCCCGATCGGCGAAGGTGGTTTCGGCCGCTATCGCCTGGACTTCGTTGTCGTAGCGAATCTCAATTTGATCCATTATCTAACTCCCCGAGCGCCCTGCGCCCCTAACTGAAAACAAATAGCTTGATCGCCGCCAGCGCTGCGGTGCCACGGATCAGCCACTTGAACTGCGCAAATTGCAGCCGTCTTACCAGCCAGAAACCGATCAGGCCACCCAGGGCCAGACCGGGAATGCCCCACAGGCTGGTCTGGGTTGACTCCCAGGTCATCAGCCCCAGTCCGATCAGCAGCGGCACTTTGAAAACGTTGACCAGAATGAAGATCCAGGCGCGGGTACTCATGTACGCCCGCTTATCGAGCGGCTGCTCCATCAGGTACAGACTCAGCAGCGGGCCGGCGGTATTGGTGGTCATGCTGATCAGGCCGCCAAGCAATCCGGCGCCGCGACTTGCCAGAGGGTGACGCAACCACTGGCTCTGGTGATCGTCGAGCCACAAACTCAGCCCCAACATCGCCAGGATCATGGTTCCGGTCAGCAGCCGGAAACGGTCCGCATCCAGCCCCTGAAGCAGCCAGCTCCCCAACGCCATCCCCAGCACCAGCAGCGGCGCCAAGGCGGCGATAATCCGCCAGTTGATCCGCTGCCGGTAACAGAACATCACCGCCAGGTCGTTCCACAGATACAACGGGATCAGCACCCCCAGCACTTCCGGACCGGGGTAGACGATCATCAGAATCGGCAATACCAACATGCCCATCCCACCGACGGAAAACTTGGAGATTCCGGTCAGCAACGCGGCAACGGTCAAAATCAGCAGCTCTAAATCCAACAGCCCACCCTCAGAAAACCCGGTTTGAAATCGGGGGCTATCTTAGCGCCGCGGTTGAACGTAAGATAATTGCATCTTTAATTCATTTTGATCGGATATACCTATTGTTTTAGGAGTCAGCCATGACCAATGATCAGCTTCGCGCCTTCGTCGCCGTGGTCGAACAAGGTAGTTTCCGCGCCGCCGCCAACCATATTCACAAGACCCAGCCCAGTGTCAGCGCCGCCGTCGCCACGCTGGAGCAACAATTCGATTTTCAGCTGTTCAGCCGCGACAGCTATCGCCCCAGCCTGACTACCGAAGGCAAGACCTTCTACCGCCAAGCCAAGCAGCTACTAGGTAGGGTCAGCGAGCTAGAGTCGCTTGGCCATCATCTGGCCCGTGGTGCGGTTCCAAGTCTGTCGATTTCTCTCAGCGCCATGTGCGCCCTGCCACCGGGGCTGGAACGGATAAGGCGCTTCTGCGATCGTCAGCCACAACTACAACTCAATATCGCCACCGAGCACCTGTCCGGCGTGCTGGAAAAACTGCTTAACGAAAGCGCCGACCTGGCCATTGGCCCGCACACCGGACTCGACGACCGATTCGAGTTTGTTGAGATCAGCCGCCTGACGATGATCACCGTTGCGCGGCCGGGTTTTATCGACCTGGCCGCCGACGCCACAATACCTCAGCATTTATTGCGCAAACGCCCCCATATCCTGCTGTCCGATACCGGCTCGGTGGCGCCATTCGACCATATCAACGTGCTGCCCGGCGGACAGCGCTGGTATGTAAGTGATTACATGATGAAAAAGAGCCTGCTACTGGCCGGCATGGGCTGGGCCCGAACACCTCTACACATGGTGGAGGCCGAGTTGAAGAACGGCGAGCTGACCGCACTGAAGGTGGAAAACTTCAATTACCGCAGCCAGGTACCGATCTACCTGATCCGGCTGCGGGACCAGGCCCGCAGTGGGCTGGCCAAGGAGTTCTGGCAGCAGATGCTGCAGCTCGACGAAGGCTAAGCGAATAAAGAGGGGTGCCGGTTTAGCCCGCCGAGCCCATCAAAAAAGCCACCTCATCGGGAGGTGGCTGGGGATACAGACAGCCGCTTAGGCTGATTGCAGGGTCGGATAGTCGGTGTACCCGGCAGCTCCCGGCGTATAGAAAGTGCTGGGGTCCGGCTCGTTCAGCTCGGCCGACTGCTTCAATCGCTCGACCAGGTCCGGGTTGGCGATGAAGGGCACACCAAAAGCGATGGCATCGGCCTGCTCGGCAGCGATCACCTCGGACGACTCTTCGGCGTTGTAGCCCATGTTCAGAATCAGTTTGCCCCGGTAGTGCTGCCGTACCGGGTTAACCACATCACCCTGCTGCTCACCCAGAAAGTCGCTGCGCATCAGGTGCAGGTAGGCCAGGTCGAAATCGTTCAGGCGCTTGGCCAACCAGGCCGACAGGCCCGCCGGATCGCTGTCCTTCATGCTGTTGAAACTGTTGAGCGGTGATAGACGCACCCCCACCCGATCGGCACCCCAGACCCCAGTTACCGCATCGAGCACTTCGAGCAGCAAACGGGCACGGTTCTCGATCGAACCGCCGTAGGGACCCTGTCGCTGGTTGCTGCCGTCACGCAGGAACTGATCCAGCAGGTAGCCGTTGGCACCATGCACTTCAACACCATCAAAACCGGCGCGCTTGGCCTTGCGGGCAGCCTGAGCAAATCCCTCAACGATGGCGGGAATCTCGGCATCCTCCAGCGCCCGCGGCACGGTATAGGCTTTCTTCCCCTCGGGCGTATGGACTTCGTCGTTGGTGATCGCGATGGCACTCGGCGCCACCGGGACCCGGCCGCCGTTCAGATCCGGGTGACAAGCACGCCCACCGTGCCACAACTGCAGAAATATCTTACCGCCCTTGGCGTGGACCGCCTCGGTCACCTTCTGCCAGGCTTCCACTTGCGCGTCGGAGTAGATACCCGGCTCGTTGACGAAGGCCGAGCCGTGTTCCATCACCATGGTCGCTTCAGCGATGATCAGTCCGGCGGAAGCGCGCTGGGCATAGTGTTCGACCATCAGCTCACTGGGGATATGACCGGCATCGGCACGGCTTCGTGTCAACGGCGCCATCAGCACGCGGTTATCCAGCGCCACGGCGCCCAACTGCACAGGGGTAAACAGGTTGCTCATAGGGATCCTCGTCGATTGATTCAGATTTTTCCGGGAGCAGTCACTAAGCACGTCGGCACACTCCATGGAAGTCATGGGATGCATTGAAGCAAACCGCAACAGGGCCTGTGTAGCCATGATCACCTTGGAACAGTTTCAACTTATAGTTAAAACTAAGAGCTGCCTTTAACACACAGCTGTTATAGTAAAAGCACTGAAGTGCCGACCGTTCCAAGACTATGACGACGGGTAAACCATGATTCCGAACCAGCTTCATATCTTCAACGCCGTGGTGAAGAACGGCAATTTTTCGGCCGCTGCTCGGCAACTGGGTACCTCGTCGGCGGCGGTCAGCAAAGCGATCGCGACGCTGGAAAAATCGATGTCGCTGCGGCTGTTTCACCGCACCACCCGCTCGTTGGCGCTAACCGAAGACGGCGACGATCTGTACCGCCGCACCGGCCATCTGGTTGAACAGTTAGAGGACCAGATTCGACTCAGCAGTGACCGCCAGCAGACCCCTAGCGGTCGTCTCAAAGTCAACCTACCGGACAGTTTCGGACGCATGATGGTGCTGCCGTTGCTGCCGGACTTCCTGGAGCAGTATCCGGAGATCGAACTGGATCTGAATTTCGATGACCGCATCGGCGACCTGGCCAAGGAGGGAGCCGACGTCGGCATCGGGGTACTGAACAATCCGGAGAGCAGCCTGATCGCAAGGGATTTCTACCAGCTACAACCGGTGCTGGTGGCGTCCGACACCTACCTGGCACGCCACGGCACCCCGAAGACGCCGCAGGAGTTGGCCGAGCACAACTGTATCGCCTACCGTTCGGCCACCACCGGCCGAAAGTTTGACTGGAGTTTCCGCCAGCAGGATCAACTGATCCAGATCGAGCCGCGTGGCAACCTAGTGGTCAACAGCATTTCCGCCTCGATGAAATCGGTCGAGCTGGGCATGGGGATTGCCCGGATCGGTATCGGCCACGCCCGCAACTGCCTGCAACAGGGTTGCTTCAAACGGGTGCTAGAAGAGTTCGAAGCCGAGCCGTTGAGGATCCGGGTTTACTACGCCTCGCGCAGCTACCTGCCCGCCAAGACCCGGGTCTTTATCGACTATCTGCTTCAGCATGCGCAGGATGATAGGGCCATCGAATTGGAAGAGATGCTCAACACGCTGTAAGGAGCGCTCCAAGGGACTGATCTCGGCCGGCCCCTCGATAATAGCGGCCATTAACCGGCAGCAGCCAGCGCCTGCCGCTCCGCCCAGGGCTTTTCTCTGACCGGCAGATGGATCAGTGCCGAGAAGGCACCAACCCCGACACCGACCCACCAGACCAGGGTGTAATTGCCGTACAGATCGTACATCGAGCCACCCAGCCAAACCCCCAGGAAGCCGCCCAACTGATGGGAGAAGAACACCAGTCCATAGAGGGTTCCCATGTAACGCAAACCGTAGATCTGGGCGATCAGACCGGCGGTCAACGGCACGGTCGCCAGCCAGAGCGCCCCCATCAAGATCGAAAACAGCACCACCGATTCGGGTGTAATCGGGTTCATAATGAACGCCCCGGCCACCAGCGTCCGCAGCAGGTAAATACTGGCCAACAGGTACTTGCGCGAGTAACGGTTACCCAGCCAGCCCGCCAACAGAGTGCCACCGATATTGGCCACACCGATCAGCGCAATCGCAACCGCCCCCAGCGTTGAGGTCGAGCTAACCCCTAAGGCTTGAATGATGCTGCCGGGCGCCACCGCGCTGCACATCTCGGCGATAAAGGCCGGAAAATGCGCGGTGATAAACGCCAGCTGATAGCCGCAGGAGAAGAAGCCCATAAAGATAAAAATAAAGGTCGGATCCTGGACGGCTTTGAACACCACCCGCCCCATGCCGTCATCCTGATGCTGAGTCTTGGGCGGCGCCGGCACCCGCATAAAGAACAGCGCCAGCAACGACAACAGGATCATTGCCGCAAACACCACAAACACCGACTGCCAGGCCAGTTGCTGCAGCAGGGTTTGAGCCAATGGCGGGCCGACGATCTGACCGGCAGAACCCGCCGCGGTAGCGATACCCAAGGCCATCGAGCGATATTTTTCTGCGGTTGCCCGGCCAACCACGGCGAGGATCACGCCAAAGCCGGTACCGGCAATCCCGAAGCCGACCAGGATTTCCAGCACCTGGTGCTGCCCCGGCGTGATCGCGTAGGAGGAGAACACCAGTCCCGCTGCATAGGTCATAGCCCCGGCGATAATCGCCTTGCGATCACCGTACTTTTCGGCGAAGGCGCTGAAGATCGGCTGACCAATCCCCCAGAACAGGTTCTGGATCGCAATCGCAAATGAGAAATCCGCCCGCAGCCAGTTGAACTCTTCGGCGATCGGAATCTGGAACAAGCCGAACGAGGAGCGGATCGCAAAGCTGACCAGGATGATAATGCAGCCGGCGATCAGCACCGGGGTGAACAAGCGGTCACTGGATTGTGAGAGGGTTGAAGCGCGCATAGCGTGATTTTCTATCCTGTTCTTGACTGGCCACGATTAAACTTAGATTCCATCAACGGATAAACAAACCACGTGGCTGGCAGCAATAAAGCCGAATATAGCTGCGACCTCTGCTTATTGTGGCTAATCCTGGCGCCTTGACAAACCATTTATTCCGCTCTAATAAAATAGATTTTCTATCCTATTGATTGATTGGGAATCCACCCATGCAAAGAGCGATGCCGCCCCTGCGTGCCCTGGTCGCCTTCGAGTCCGCAGTACGTTACGGCAGCTTCAAGCAGGCCGCCGCGGAGCTTCATATCACCCCCGGCGCGGTATCTCAGCAGGTGATCAAGCTGGAGCAGTGGCTTGGCTACCCGCTGTTTATGCGCAAGGTCCGTAAGCTGACGGTGACCGATCGCGGACTGGACTATTTCAGCCGCATTGCACCGGCGCTGGAGCAGATCAGCAGCTCCAGTGAGACCTGCCGATTCGGAGCAACCAACCGGGTCTGCCTGTCGATGACACAAACCCTGGCCTCCAAGTGGCTGGGGCCTCGACTGGAACACTTTGTCAGCCAGCATCCGGAGATCGAGGTGCATATCAGCGCCTCCAACAGCCCGGTGCAATTCCAAACCGATGCGGTGGATCTGGCGGTGCGCCATTTCGACGGCGAGGACCCGCAGCTCGACACAACCTTAGTTTTTGACGACGAGGTATGCCTGTTCTGCAGCCCGGAGTACCAACAGGCCAAGCAACTGAAACAAGTGAATCAGCTTCAGCAAGCGACCCTGATCGTCAACAGCCTGCAGCCTTTCTGGGATCGCTGGCTAAATGCGTTCAGCACCATCACGGCCGATCAACGACAGCATATTGCCACGCTGCATTTCGATCAGGCACTGCTGGCGATCGATGCCTCCAAGCGGCACCAGGGGGTCGTTCTGTGCAGTGAGGTGATGATCCAAGAAGAGCTTAAGCGAGGCGAGCTGATCGAGCCGTTCAAGCAGCGCCTTCCGCTGGATAAGAGCTACTACCTGATTCATCCTAAACGCCAGCCGCTGACCCGCGCTGCAACAACTTTAAAGGCTTGGCTACTGGAGCAGTTCACGGCCACTTAGAGTGCGATACTCGCCCTGCTCTAATCCACAGCCGTCGATCCCAGCGCCGCATCAGCAAATCTGAAGCCCGTAGTTTTTTGTGGGAAGACCGGAATCAGCCGTTGCCCTGATACTATTAGCTCGACAATAAAGCACTAACTGCCCAAGACGATAAAGGCGACCCCATAAGAAAACACGCCTGCCAGAACCGGCATGCCAAGGGACTGGGTGCGACGCCAAACCAGTACGGTGACAAGCACACCAACGGCGGTAGCGACCCAGCCGATCACATCCACACTTTTCGGCACTAATGAATTTCCAAACATGGCGGCAATCATCATCGGGCCCAGCAGACTCAGCCATTGAGGCATGACATCAAACGCGTCTTGATCATTGTGCTTATCTAAGTGACGTTGCATCCACAACATCGGGACAAAGCGCATACTGAAAGTGCCAACCGCTATACCCATAACGGCCAGCCAAAGTGCATCATCCATTTCGCTCCCCTCCGATACTGGCGCCGGGTTTAACCAGATAAAAACACAGACACCCCAGCACCGCAGCGGCGGGAATCGCCGCGTTATTCAGACCATTCAGGGTCAGCATCAGCGCGACCGTAATCGCGCTGCCTAGTGCGACGCTCCATTGTCGGGATGTGAATCTCGGGGCGAGCAGCACCAGGAAAAGTGCGGGAAGCGCGAAGGGTAGAACCTCGCCCAGTAACGGCCAGCGAGACATCAGCTCTGCTCCGGCAAACGCCCCCAATGCGGTTCCGCCAATCCAGCTGAACCAGGCGATCAGCATGGCACCGCTGAACCAGCCCACGCGCTCATTCGCCGGAATCTGTGGGAACCGAGTCAGCGCCAGGGCAAAGACCTGATCGGTCAGACCATGTGCCAGCCAGGGCCACCAGCGGCTCGGCGTTAACCAGGGTGCGAGATTGGGACCGTAGACCACATGACGGGCGTTGATCAGCAAGGTCATAACCACCACCAGCCACAGCGGGGCACCGGCGGCCACCATACCGATGAACAGAAACTGCGACGCTCCGGCATAGATCAGCGTTGAGATAGCGATAGCTTCCCAGGCACTAAAACCCGCCTGAATAGCGATAAGCCCGAACGAGATCGCCACGGGGATGTAGCCACCCAGTAAAGGAAGGGCTTCGCGAACGCCGGTCAGCCAGGCGGAGCGGCGAGGATCGGCGGCACCCGAGATCATGAGCGTTCTCCACCGCCGGCATAAACGATTGTGACCATCAGAGAGGCCCAGTTTTCCCCTGCCCGGTAGAGGTGCGGACTATCGGCATCGAAGGTATGGGTTTCCCCGGCGGATAGTTGCTGTCTGTCCTCTAGGGTGCCAACCTCCAACTGCCCACTGATCACCGTGATCGATTCTCTGGTGCCCGGCGTATGGGCTTCTGCCTCACGCAGTGTGTGGGGCGCGCAAGTCATCCAATAAACATCGACCTGAGGTTCGTCCTTGCCCTGGTCGATCAGACGGACCTGAACCCCCTCCTCACCCACCGGTACGCTGATCGGCGCAACAAGGTTGCCGAAGGGGACGTTCAACTGCATCGCCAGTCGCCAGATCGTATCCAAGGTAGGATTTCCATTACCTTGTTCAAGGCGTGACAAGTTCGACTTGGCGATACCCGCGGCGGCAGCAAGCTGTGACAATGACCAGCCGCGTTCAATTCGCAACTCCTGCAAATGCCGACCAATCGTTTCGAGAGTGACTTTATCCATAACCCATCTGCTAGAAGTGGTAAGTCTGAATTAGGCAAAACGTTCCTTATATCGAACGTTCCATATATCGAACGTTTTATATATGGAACGCAAGCTTGTCAACCAAAAACAAACCGGAGATTGGGAATATGGCTGAAGCACAAAGGCTCAGTAGAAGCAGATAGCCGGCGTTGAGCTGTTGCTGGAACCCATGGCGTTCGTGCCAGCCAGGTTGTACCAACAAAACTTGAAAGAGGCCGGTATCCCATGGACCTCCTTCTCGGTTAACGACCCGGAAGAAGAGCACCAGAGACTGGCAAGCCTGGGGGTAGAATTCTCGATAACACCCGGAGAAGCAGGAAGCGTTATAATCGCCGTGCTCGACGATACCTGCGGGAATGATATTCAGCTGATGCAAGAACTGTGAATACACCCCATGTTCCTGCCGTTTACACAGTAAGTACATTCATGGGAAGCCTACGGCCCCCCTGATTTGGGCGTTATATACTCTAAGCGCTAGGTATAACTTTGAGTGTTTAAAATGATCTCTTGTGAAATACATGATTACGTGGAAATAGTCTGTACTTACAGATACCCGATCAAGTTAATACTGAAATCAGGCGAAGTCATTGAAGGGGCCGGCCTGGATACGCGCTTCAACGAGGATCGTAGGGAGTGTCTCCTGCTGAAAACTGACGGTGATACGAATCTCGTTGTTTTATCTGATATTTCAGTTTTAGAGGTTTGTGTTGAGAATCCACACGTCCGTAGGGTTTCTTTCGATACGGAGTCTGCTACCTAGCAGGGCAACAGCGACATCAGCTGAGGCATTACCCCTCCATGCAGCGTAAAAGTTAGCTAATCCTCAATAGCAGCGATCCTCAGACCCCATAAAAAAGCCCGGAACTAATCCGGGCTCTTCCATTGCGCTATCAGTCTCGAGTACCTGCTTACCACTTCATCTCACCCTTGGTGTCCTAAGCAGCAATATGCCTTGCGATGCCTAGCCATGCCCCCCGCGCACGGGACTAAAGCGTCCGACAGCTGAACGGGGGCAACGAGCTATGAAGATTACTCTTTCACATCAGCCGCGGTTGCAGCAGACATTTCGGTCTCTGTTTCTGAGGTTTTAGAGGCCAGATACAGCCAGATAAAGCCGGTTATACCTGCCGTAAAGGAAGCAAACAGGATACCGGTCTTCGCCATCAACAGGTCTTCAGGATGGCTGGCAAAACCCAACTCGGCAATAAAGATCGACATGGTAAAACCGATCCCGCCCATAAAGGCGACACCGATAATATGGTTCATATTCAGTCCTTTGGGCAGATTGCACAGCCCGGCTTTTACCGCTATCCAGGTGAAACCGGCAATACCAATCAGCTTGCCCAGCACCAGCCCGAGACCGATACCCATGGTGACCGGGTGAACAATGATGTTGCTGATATTGGCAAAGTCGATCGCCACACCCGCATTGGCCAGGGCGAAGATCGGGATAACCAGGTAGGCAGTAAACAGGTGCAGCTGGCTTTCGAGCACCTGCGCCGGAGCCTGTACCAGATAGGCACCATTACCCAGTGCACGGACCTTGGAGCGAAGCGCGTCATTGATCAGGATATTTTCATTTTTCCGATACGCGTCCTTGATCGTATCGACACTGCTACCAATCAGCGACAGGAAGCGCTTAGGGTCATATTTGGGCTTCATGGGGATAATGAATGCCAGAATCACCCCGGCCAAGGTCGCATGGATTCCGCTTTTCAGCATCGCCACCCAGAGGAATGCGCCAACAACCAGATAAGGTGCCAGCCGGCGAACACCCCAAAGATTCAAAAAGACAAGAAGAACGATGAATAGAACGGCCAGCCCCAGCGCCATCAGATTAAGGGTTTCGGTATAGAACAGCGCAATAACGGTGACCGCCCCCAGGTCATCAACGATCGCCACGGCAATCAGGAACATCAGCAGACTTTGTGGGACCCGTTTCCCCAGCAGGGCCAGCGCCCCCAAGGCAAAGGCGATATCCGTCGCCATCGGAATACCCCAACCGTCAGCCGTATGACCGCTTGGATTGATGGCGAAGTAGATTAACGCAGGGACCAGCATCCCCCCGACCGCTGCGATGATAGGCAGCAGGGCCTGCTTCACATCGGCCAATTCGCCAACCAGCAGCTCCCGTTTCAGTTCCAGACCAACAACCAGAAAGAAGATCGCCATCAGGCCATCGTTGATCCAGTGGTGCATGGACTTGGACAGCTGGAAGTTCTCCAACCCTACCGTGAAGTAGAGCTGAAAAAAGTGATGGTAGGCCTCGGCAAAGGTTCCATTGGCGATAAACAACGCGATGACCGCACAGAGCATCAGCAAAATACCACTGGTGGTTTGCCGATGGATAAACTCCTCGATTGGGGTTAATACCCTGTCGAAAGCACGTTCCCAGGGAGCAACGTATTCTTTGCCGGCATGCTTCTTTCTGATGCGTTTCATCTTTTGTCCTGTTTAGAGCGCATGAATGAATCCTGTGTCTCAGGAAGATAATACTAACGTCCTATCTACTCTACCCTGTTAACACCCACAGAGTTAAGCCTCAAAACAGGTTCTGATAGCACATTATGTCCATGTATTACCTAGGGAAAATTAAACAGAAACTGTTTCAATAAAGCGACGACCGCGGCTTGGTGTTTGATATAGCGTAGTAGAACCCAACCACCTCTAACCAGCCAAGTTGTTGATTTTTATCACTTGGAAGTCTTCCCCAGGTACGCGACTCACTCCATCGATGAAACGCACTGAGTGTACGCGTCGAAAAATCTTCTTTGTGGGCTCACCAGCCATCCCTTTATTGGCAACAGCAGCCCATTAAAAAGCCCGGACTCAATCCGGGCTTTTCTGTTGCGCATCTATGTGAGAGATGCACTTACCACTTCATCTCTCCCTTGGCGACCTTGGCACCGATCTGCAGTGCGATGCCCAGCCCGGCCTCGGGGTAGAGCCCCTGCATCGATTCGATCAGCACACTGGAATCGGCGCTGCGATCTAGCTCGGTCTCGAACCGTTTCAGGTAGCCCTTAGTGAAGTTAACCGCTGCCAGTCCCGTCGGGGCACCGGCGCTGGCGTGACCGGGGATAACCTGCTGCGGTTCTAGCGCTTCGATCCCTTCCAACACCGTCATCCAGCCCTGACGATCGGCCTTGCTCTGGGCATCGGCAACCCACAGATGCAGGTCGCTGTAAACATTCACGCCACCGACCACGGCTTTGATGGCCGGAATCCAGACGTAACTGCGACCGGGGTAATCACTGTCCAGGCCTTTGACTTCCAGCGCCTTGCCTTCCAGCAACAGGCCCTGCTTGGGCAGCAACTGCGGGATGATCGGCTGGTCCGGGGCGTTGGTGCCCATTTTCGGCCCCCAGAAAGCGACTTTTTTCTCGACGGTGTTGTTGATCCAGTCGATGGTCGGCTGGCTGGCGTAGATCTCGACCTGCGGGAAAGCGGCTTTGATCACCTCCAGGCCGAAGTAGTAGTCCGGGTCGCCGTGGCTGACGTAGACGGTGGTCAGGTTCTTACCGCTGTCGAGGATCTCGGCCACCACCCGGTGGGCATGGGCGCGACTGAACTGGGCGTCGATCAACACCGCATCCTGCTCGCCGGTCACCAGCACCGAGTTAACGTGAAAGCTGCCGGCATCGGCGTTGTAAACGGTGAGATCCAGCGCGGGATCGGCCGCTGCTTCGGCTTGAGCATAGGCTCCGGTAACGGTCGCGGCGCTCAGGGCCACCGCCATCCAGAGTGAACGTAGCGTTTTCATAGTCGATTCCTCTCGGTGTTGTTCTCATCGATAAACAGATAACGCTACGTTAATGGCTTGATTAGCCCAGATATAGAGACAATACTGCACCTTTCTATTTCATATTTTGTAACTATATAAGTATCGACGGAGCCAGGTATCGATGGATCGTCTAGAAGCCATGCAGGTGTTCGCCGAGGTGGTGAAGCAGGGCAGCTTTACCGCCGCCGCCGAGCAGCTCGATATCAGCCGGGTTAAAGCCACCCGCAGTGTCAACGCACTGGAGGACTGGCTCGGCGCCCGGCTGCTGCAACGCTCCACCCGACGCATCTCGCTGACCGAAGCCGGGCAGGCCTGCCTGCGCCAGTGTCAGCAGATGCTGGAACTCGAAGAGGAGCTTCAGTCGTCGCTGCAACAGGCCGATCAACCACCACGAGGGCGCTTGCGGGTAACCGCCTCCAGCTCCTTCGCCCGCGCCCATCTGGCTCCGGCGATGGCCGACTTCCTGGCGCGTTACCCACAGGTATCGATCGACATGATCGCCAGCGACGATACCATCAACCTGATCGAGCAGCGGGTCGACCTGGCGATTCGGATCTCCGGCGAACTAGACCCAGGACTGGTGGCCCGTCGACTGGCACCCTGCCGCTCGATCGTTTGCGCCTCGCCGACCTATCTGACCCGGCACGGAACACCTCAGACCCCCGACGAACTGAGCCGGTACAACTGCCTCACCTACTCCAACTTCGGCAAGGGTGCCTGGCGTTTCGAGCGCCCCGATCAGCCGCAACTGACCGTACCGGTGTCGGGCAACTTCAGCGCCAATGAAGCCAGCGTGCTGACCGAGGCGGTACTATCCGGGATCGGTATCGCGCTGCAACCCAGCTACCTGGTCGGCCCGCTGATTCGTGAAGGCCGACTGGTACCCCTGCTGAGCGATTGGCAAGCGCCCGAACTCAGTCTCTGGGGCGTTTACCTGTCGCGCCATCACCTGCCCGCCTCGCTGCGCAGCCTGCTGGATTTTCTGATCGAGCGCTACCAAGGCACCCCCGATTGGGACCAGGGTTGCTGACATTGCTGGTCGCCCTACTGAGAGAGATGCCACCTGGACTCCTTGCAAGGTATCCACCGCCCTTTCCAAACCCTGCGGCCTCCTTGCCACCAAGCCGGTGCTCTGATCGCTGATAAGATCGAACAATTACCTGAAAAACTACGATTTCCTGTCGGTTTTTTCTGAATTCCAAAGTCTCGAACGATCCATAGCAAAAAACCGGAATTTCCTGCCCGAAACCCGTGCACAATCTTGACTTTCTGCTACAATGCCGCGGCTGAGTAATGTAGGCACATTCAGGGCCTATGATCGGCACCGGCGCAGCTCCTCTTTGGTGAGTCCAATTGTACTGCTTAGAAGCTCTTGAACACTTACGGGTATTCAAGCTCGGCGACATTGGAGAAATACCGTTGGCCAGTTGCACCAAGGCAATGGCCAGCCGATTTGAGAAGGCACCTCACAAGGGTGATTCGACAGAATCGAAAAACAGCATATTCCTGTAGATTTTATCAAGACTTAAAGAAGCAGACTCATGGCAGATCTATCCCATTATCGAAATATTGGTATCTTCGCCCACGTTGACGCGGGTAAGACCACTACTACTGAACGTATTCTGAAGCTGACCGGCAAGATCCATAAGACTGGTGAAGTTCACGACGGTGAATCCACCACTGACTTCATGGAGCAGGAAGCTGAGCGTGGTATTACCATCCAGTCCGCAGCGACTACCTGCTTCTGGCGCGACCACCGCTTCAACATCATCGATACTCCTGGACACGTTGACTTCACCGTAGAAGTTTACCGCTCCCTGAAAGTACTCGACGGTGGTGTGGGCGTATTCTGTGGTTCCGGTGGTGTTGAGCCGCAGTCCGAAACCAACTGGCGTTACGCTAACGAATCCGAAGTTGCTCGTGTCATCTTCGTTAACAAGCTGGACCGTATCGGCGCTGACTTCCTGCGCGTTGTTGGCCAGGTAGAAGACGTACTGGGCGCTAACCCGCTGGTTATGACCCTGCCGATCGGCCGTGAAGACGAGTTCACCGGTGTTGTCGACGTACTGACCAAGAAAGCTTACGTTTGGGACGACTCCGGTCTGCCTGAAAACTACGAAGTACTGGACGTTCCGGCCGATATGGTCGAGCTGGTCGACGAGTACCACGAGAAGCTGATCGAAACTGCCGTTGAGCAGGACGACGAGCTGATGATGGCTTACATGGAAGGTGAAGAGCCGTCCATGGAAGACATCAAGCGCTGCATCCGCAAGGGCACCATCGCGCTGGACTTCTTCCCGACCTACTGTGGTTCTGCGTTCAAGAACAAGGGTGTTCAGCTGGTACTGGACGCGGTTGTTGACTACCTGCCGTCCCCGACCGAAGTTGACGCTCAGCCGCTGACCGACGAAGAGACCGGTGAGCCGACTGGCGAAGTGGCGACCGTTTCTACCGACGAGCCGTTCCGCGCCCTGGCGTTCAAGATCATGGACGACCGTTTCGGCGCCCTGACCTTTATCCGTATCTACTCCGGTGTGCTGAACAAAGGCGACACCATCCTGAACTCTTACACCGGTAAGACCGAGCGTATCGGTCGTATGGTTGAGATGCACGCCGACGAGCGTACCGAACTGAGCACCGCTCAGGCCGGTGACATCCTGGCCGTTGTCGGTATGAAGAACGTTCAGACCGGTCACACCCTGTGTGATCCGAAGGCGCCTTGTACTCTGGAACCGATGATCTTCCCTGAGCCGGTAATCTCCATCGCGGTTGCTCCGAAAGACAAGGGCAGCACCGAGAAGATGGGTATCGCGATCGGTAAGATGGTTGCTGAAGATCCGTCTTTCGTTGTTGAAACTGATGAAGATTCCGGTGAGACCATCCTCAAAGGTATGGGTGAACTGCACCTGGACATCAAGGTCGACATCCTGAAGCGTACTTACGGCGTTGAGCTGGAAGTTGGTCAGCCGCAGGTTGCCTACCGTGAAACCATCACCCAGGAAATCGAAGACAGCTACACCCACAAGAAGCAGTCTGGTGGTTCTGGTCAGTTCGGTAAGATCGACTACCGCATCAAGCCGGGCGAAGCGAACACTGGCTTCACCTTCACCTCTACCGTTGTTGGCGGTAACGTACCTAAGGAATTCTTCCCGGCGATCGAGAAGGGCTTCAAGGGCATGATGGATCAAGGCCCGCTGGCTGGTTTCCCTGTGCTGGACGTAGAGATCGAGCTGTTCGACGGTGGCTTCCACGCCGTTGACTCCTCTGCCGTTGCGTTTGAAATCGCCGCTAAGGGCGCTTTCCGTCAGTCCATGCCGAAGGCCGGCCCGCAGCTGCTGGAGCCGATCATGAAGGTTGACGTCTTCACTCCAGAAGATCACGTGGGTGACGTTATCGGTGACCTGAACCGTCGTCGCGGCATGATCGGTGGTCAAGAAGCCGGTGTTACCGGTGTTCGCATCAAGGCTGACGTACCGCTGTCCGAAATGTTCGGCTACATCGGCCACCTGCGTACCATGACCTCTGGTCGTGGCCAGTTCTCCATGGAGTTCTCACACTACGCAGCTTGCCCGAACTCTGTTGCTGAAGCGGTTATCGCTGCAGAAGCTGAGAAGAAGGCTGCCAAGTAAGGCTAACTAAGCCTTAACGTTTAAAAACCCTGGCGAGACAATCGCCAGGGTTTTTTTATGCCTGCAGCTCAAAGATTCCGACCGCTTGCCAGCCCATAACGACTGACGAGGAAGGACTTGGAAAGTCGGCAAGCGCCGACTTCTGCTAGATGAAATCAGCGCCAGACGTGGTGAGAAGAGATAGCCGCTGAGGTTAGCGACTTAAACCCGGTTCAAACCGAACCGATGAGTCCCAGATCCGCGCCATCAGGGTGGGCAGTTGATCCCAGTTACGCGGATTTTCAAGACGGGCATCCGGAACCGGTGTCGGATGCGGATTATCGATCTCGCCGACCACAAAGCGGAACGCAAAGTCGGGCTCCAACCCCATTCGCAGATCACTGATCACCACCGCATTATTCTCGGCATCGATGGTGTAAAACCCCTTGCTGAACCACTGCAGCTTGAGTACCGGCCAGTGCGACTCCAGCCCCTTCAGCAGCTCGGGTGAGCGCGGATAACGTACCGTGTCGAGCTGATCGGTGTTATCCAGCAGCGAGTAGTAGCCGATCCGATAATGATCATCATCGACAGCAATCACGCGCCACATCAACGAGTTAAACGGCGTCGGCGTCACCAGCAAGCGCTGATGGGTCAGCGACTGCTTATCCAACGACGCTTCAGCCAGGTTCGTCACGTAGGCCTGTGCCCCGACACCCCAGGCCAGATAAAGCGAGCTGATACCGATGCCGATCAGATTGGCCCGGTAGCCTGCTCTGCTGTGCCTGAGAAATAACGCAACGAGTACTCCGATCAGCATCGGCACGGTATAGCTGGGATCGATAATAAACACCGATCCGAGCGCCACCGGGTAATCGGTCAACGGCCAGAAGATTTGGGTCCCATAGACGGTAAAGCTGTCCAGCAGCACATGGGTGGCCAGCACGGCGTAGACCGCCACCGCCCAGCGCCATCGATGCTCACGGGTCTGCGGGTGCAGCTTGAGGATCAGCCACACCAGCAACGACGTCAGCGCCGCCAGCACAAACAACGAATGGCTGAACGAGCGGTGATAGACGAAATCGGCCACGGCGCCGCCCATCGGAATCAATGTATCCAGATCCGGCAAGGTTCCCAGTAAGGCGCCCCAGAGCACCGCCTTGGCACCTACCTGACGACCAATAACCGCCGAGCTGACTGCTGAGCCGAGTACGATCTGAGTGACTGAATCCATAACAACGCCGTTCCGTGATAAACCGATCAGGCGACGAGGAGAACCTCCCCGCGCCTTGCTTCATAGATTCCAATCGGAACCTGCCAGAACGGGAAAGTTCCCTTTCGAGAGTTTAGCGGGGATCAGTGTACGGTACAGACCATGCAGGGATCGAACGAGCGGATCACATGCTGCATCCGTAGTTGACCGGTCGGTGATTCGTAATCGATCCCTTGTAGCGCAAACTCCAATGGGCCGGGGATTGCATTGTTATCCCTTGGGGAGAAGTTCCAACTGGTGGGTGCGATCAACTGATAGTTGCTGATTACGCCATTTTCGACCGACAGCCAGTGGCCCAGACCACCACGGGCGGCCTCGGTCAGACCAACCCCTTGCCCCTGGGATGGTAGTTCCACCGGCAGGCAGAAAGGCTCCTTCGGGTTGATTTTCCGGACCCCGCGCTCCATCTGGATCACCAGTTTGGCCATCTCCACCAGCCGCATCAGAATCCGACTGTGGACCTGGCTGCCGCCATCGTTGACCAAGGACTCAGCCAGCGGATCGCCTGCCAACAGCTGCCGCGCCAGCGAGCCGGTCTCCATCGGCAGTTGTTGATAACGCGGTGCCTTGCACCAGGTGTAGGCGTCGGCCTTCTCGGCCAACGGCCGGGTGTTGCCCACGGCCGGATGCTGAATATCCCCCTCCAGCCAGGCGCTGCCGAGGTGCTCGTTGATCGATGTGGTATCCAGGGATTGAACCTGACCATCGAGCCAGACACCGCCAGGGTAGACCCGGTTGCCCGCCAGCGGGTAAGCCGGGAACGCCAGGAACCGGTTATAACCAGCACCGGCCTGATCCAATGCCAGATCCTCGCTGATCGACAGCCACAACGGCAGGTCTGCCGTCGATGTTTGCTGGGCTTCACGCCACTGCTGCAGCGACTGGACCGAATCCAGCCCGGCGATCGTCTCGAGCCGATCGCCAAACAGCACCGCTTCCAGATAATTGCGAAAGCCGCTCAGAATTCCCTGCAGTTTCAGCTGCTCGCTAAGGCTGACGTTGTTGGTCACCCCACCGGGTTGGAACACCATACTGTGGGGCCACTTGCCGGCCAGCACACCCATGATGTGCAGCAGCTCGGCACGGGCCTTCAGCAGCCCACCGTAGCGCTCCCCCTTCACGGCGGTGAAACGCCGCGCCGCCTCCTCATACCAGGAGCGATCCTGGTAAGCCGGGCTGGCAAAATCGGGCAGGAAGAACAGATAGAAGTGGGTCAGCAGGTCGGCCACCACTTCGGTGGCGAGGATAATATTGGTGACCCGCTCGCCATTGGCGGGCATGCTGGCACCGGCCAGGTCGGCGATCGCCCGCGCCGACGCCACCGACTGGGACACCGAACAGATGCCGCAGACCCGCGGCGTGATCGCCAGCGCATCCAACGGTTCCTTGCCGGTGAGCAGGTTCTCAAAGCCTCGATACAGGGTCGACTTGATATAGGCCGCCTCGATCTTGCCCTGCTGTAGCTCCAGCTGAACCTCCAGCTCCCCCTCGACCCGGTTGACCGGGCCCAGCGTAATACGTCTGCTCATCTTAGCCAGAACCTGTGAACAACTCGCAGGCTCTATCTCCTTTTCTTATAGATATTGGGGACGATTTTGACCGTCTCGCTGGTGGCGTTGACCTTCAACCGTTTCGGCGTCGCCGCCTTGGACAGCGAAGACAACGCGATAAACCAGGCCTTGGGCATGTCGGTCGGCAGCCCCACCGGCACCCCGGCCAGTTTCGGCGTTTCTGCAAACGGGTGGCCGGGTTCTTCAAACTCCGGCGCGGTGCAGTTGATACAGGCGTAACCGGCCTTCGGGCAGGAACCGCCACCGTTCCAGAGCC
Organism: Motiliproteus sp.; assembly: GCF_965230735.1. GTDB lineage: Bacteria > Pseudomonadota > Gammaproteobacteria > Pseudomonadales > Balneatricaceae > Motiliproteus. Next base: position 1,438,271 of record NZ_OZ246016.1, on the reverse strand, counting down.
GGATATTGCAATCGGCATGGGCCTGAGTGGCCTGACAGCCCAGATTTTCCATCAGGCAGCCGGATTGGCAGGGCTGCTCGGCACTGGCTTTGTACTCGTAAAACTCGTTGCGAGGGCAGCCATGATGGGCCAGGTGCTCGGTGTAGAAGCGCGGACGCTGGTATTCGTCCAGTTCGGTTTGATCCAGCATCCCCTGACTCAACGCCTGCAAGCTCTGCAGGATCCAATCCGGGTGAGCCGGACAGCCGGAGACGTTCACCACCGGCAGCGCCAAATCGCTACGGTAATCGCTACCGAGCAAGCCACCGGGCTGCTCACCGATATACTGCAACCCGATCGCTTCGGCCGGATTGTTGTTGCTGCGGTTGATGCCACCAAAAGCCGAGCAACTACCCACCGCGACCACATGACCGGCCCGCTTCGCCAGCCGCTCGATCACCGTCATCATCGGAGTATCGGTACCGGCCAGCACATGGAACAGGCCACTGCCGCCGGGACCGGTCATCACCGCGCCCTCGATGCAGAGCAGGTCCAGTTTCAATTCACCGGCTTCGATCTGCTCGATCAATTCGGTCAGCCCCGGTCCCTGCCCACCAGACAGCGAGGCGTGCCAGAGCAGCTCGATACCGAACGCATCCAGGGCCTCAAACAGGGTGGGCTGTTCCGCCCCCAGCAGCGACATGGTGCAACCACCGCAACCGCCGGATTGAAGCCAGAGCAGATTGGTACGAGGCTGATTCATGACGAGACCTCCAGACCGGCAGGAGCCGACTCGATCCGACAGCCTTCGAATCCCTGCAACGGCAGGATCAGGGTAAACTCGGCACCACCTTCGGAATGGTTGGCTGCGCTCAGCTCACCGCCATGGTTACGCACGAAGCTGTAGCTCAGCGACAACCCGAGCCCGGTGCCCTTGCCGGTCTCCTTGGTGGTCACGAAGGGTTCGAATACCTGCGGCAGGATTGTCTCATCGATTCCCGGCCCGTTGTCGCGAACCACCACACGGGCATTCTCGCCATCGCTGTCGAGATCGATCCACAGCTGTGGTTTCTCCAAGCCCTCGATCACATCGAGGGAGTTCTGTACCAGATTCATCAATACCTGATGAATCCGGCCCGGATGCCCAACCAGCTCCAGTGCATCGGGCAGCCGGCAGTGCAGTTCGATCGGATGCTCCTTGGTGACCCAGCGTAGCGTGGTATTGATAATGCGAACCAGATCGAAGGGTCGGAACTCCTGCTGCTGGCCGGAGGAGAACTGGCGCAGATCCATGACGATATCACGCACCCGCTCGACCCCTTCGGTGGTGCCTTCGAGCAGCGACGGCAGATCACGCAGAGTTTTGTCGATCTTCAGCCCTTGCTTGGCTTCCAGCAGCGACTCCGGCAATGACGCCTGATCCAACAGTTCGAAGAAGGCGCTGAAACGCTTGCAGTACTCCGACAGCACATGGGTGTTGCCGTAAACAAAGCTGATCGGATTATTGAGCTCATGGGCGACCCCGGCCACCAGACGACCCAGCGAGGCCATCTTCTCGGAGTTGACCAGTTGCTGCTGAGTCAGCTTCAGCTCTTGCAGGCTGGTCGCCAGATCCTCATAGGCTCGCCGCAGCTCGCTGACCTCACGCCCGACCAGCACCATGCCCTGGACCTGACGGTTACTGTCCAGCAGCGGGTTGCCGGTGACGATCAACGGCAGGTTTTCGTCGATGCCGAGCAGCGTCACTTCACGCTGGCTGAACTCTTTGTGCTGCTTCACCAGCGTCAGCACCTGATGATCCTCGGGGGAAAACAGGCTAGCGATATCGCGCTGGGCCAGCTCGATTCGGTCTCGACCGGTCATCTGCTCCAGCGGCTCGTTGTGCTGGATCAGTTTGCCGGACAGATCGGTCACCATCAGCACTTCGGTCATCGCCCGCTGGACACTGGAGATCAGCTGATTGGCTTCTTCCAGCTCGCGGTTTTTCTGCTCCAGCTCGACCTGATAGCTGATCAGGTTAGAGTAGACCTGCTCCATCTGCTGGATCACCTCCACCCAGGCGGCTTCGGTCATCTCCTGCGGATCCAGTCCCAGATTGTCGGAAGGTTCGGCCGACATGCGCACTACCCGATTGATTCGATGGAGCCAGCAGCTCCGCTCGGCGAAGGTTAAACACGATAGTTTGAGTCTAGCGCCAAGCGGTTCGCGACAACAGCAGTGCACAGCAGACCCAATTCTGATCATCGCAGTGTCTCACCGGCCGGGACGAGAGCGGAATGATCGCGATCAAGTGCAATCGCTGGTCATGGATCAAACGCGGCTGACGCTATCGCCCGGAGCCGTTATCATGGTGCCCTTATTTTTTTCTGCAAAGGAATCACCATGTCCCAGTTCGATAATGTCAGCGTCCTCAAGCAGGCCAACATCTACTTTGACGGCAAAGTCACCAGCCGTGCGGTACTGTTCGCCGACGGCAGCAAAAAGACCCTCGGCATCATGATGCCGGGTGAGTTCGAATTTGGTACCGAAAAGGCCGAGCTGATGGAGATCACCGCCGGTGAAGTGGAAGTACTGCTGCCAGGCTCCAGCGACTGGCGTACCCTGGTTGGTGGCGAGTCCTTCGATGTACCGGCCAACAGCTCGTTCCAGATCAAGGTCAAGCAGGTCACCGATTACTGCTGCTCCTATCTTGACTGAGTCTTCTCGATTACTCCTTTTCTAAAGACGGAACTGACAGGCAACCCCGATGAGTTCATTGAAAGACCAACTGCTCAAGGCCGGACTGGTCGACAAGAAGAAAGCCCAGCAGGTCAGCAAGCAGAAGCACCGCCAAAAACAGCAGGGCAAGCAGACCGACGCCGATGAAGCCAAGCTCCTGGCCCAGCAGGCTCGGGAAGAGAAAGCCGCCAAGGACCGCGAGCTGAACCGCCAACGCCAGCTGGAAGCGGAACAGAAGGCGATCACGGCCCAGATCAAACAGCTGATCGAAACCAACGAGGTTCGTTGTGAAGACGGCGAGCAGGCCTACAACTTTACCGACGGCAGCAAGATCAAGCGGATCTATCTGGATGACCTGCTAACCGGCCAGCTCAGCCGTGGCCAACTGGCGATTGTCCGCCTGGATGAAAGCTACAAGCTGGTGCCGGCCAAGGTGGCCGAGCGGATCGCCCAGCGCGATGTGTCCATCGTGGTGGTACTGCACGATAAGAAGGATGAAGTCGAGGATGAGGATGATCCGTACGCCGACTACAAGATTCCTGATGATCTGATGTGGTAACCCGAGCGGAACTGCTGCGGCCATGTACCTGACTCTGACCGATCTGCTCTGGTGGTTTCTGATCGCCCTGCTCGGCTACAGCTGGTGGCACGGTCGCGGCCTGAAAGACGCCGCGTTGCGGGCGGTGCGTAAATACTGCGACAGTCAGGATGTGCAGTTACTGGATGAGAGCCTGGTGCTCAGCGGTATCAAGCCGGGACGGGGCGATGACGGGCGGTTCTGCCTGAAACGTCACTACCGGTTCGAATTCTCCTCCACCGGTGACGAGCGCTATCCCGGTACCGTGGAGATGGTCGGGCGCCGGATCCGCCGGATCACCCTCGATACCCATCGGATGCCGCACTGATCCGATTAATGGCCTCGCCATCCCGCTGCCGGGCAACGAGGCCGATCACTCAGTGATTACAACCCGGTCCGTGAACGTGACCATGGGAGAGTTCATCTTCGGTCGCTTCGCGAACCTCCATCACCTCAACCGCAAACGTCAGCGTTTGTCCGGCCAGAGGGTGGTTGCCATCGACGGTAACGGTCTCCGCATCCACAGCGGTCACGACCACCGACACGGGGCCACCGGCGGTGCTGGCTTCAAAACGCATCCCCACCTCGATGGCATCCACACCGGTAAAGGCATCGCGCGGAACGGTCTGGATCATCTCCTCGACCACATTGCCGTAGGCCTCTTCCGGCTCCACCACCACATTGAGCTTATCGCCCTGGGATTTACCAACCAGCTCCTTCTCAAGCCCGCTGATCAGATTGCCGTGGCCCTGCAGGTAGGTGAGCGGCTCGGCACCATCGGAGCTGTCGATTACCTCACCATCCGGGCTGGTCAGGGTGTAGTGGATAGACACCACCTTGTTATCGGAAATCTGCATCGTTATTGAGTCCTGTAGGAAACGGGAAAAGAAGGCGACAGGGTAACAGGTTGGCGTAGGGATCGCAGCGATCATTACTCAATCCCGGCGGCTATCGGTCTTTGGTCCACAAGCCCGCCAGCCGATCCACCCTTCCCTGTTTTCAATCGCACCTATATGATGACGACAATCACCAGAGATCGCTGTATGTCCGAAGCCAACGTCCACCTGTCCGAAAATCGTCGTCTGATCTATCAACAGCTGGGGTTGCTGGACTACCTGCAACATCGCCAATTGCTGCAGTTTAGAGAGCTACCTCTGCACGGTGAACTTTACCCGTCGCAGCCCCAAGATCCGTGGATTCTGTTCATCCCCGGCATCGGCACCTACTCCGAGCTTTACTGCGAAATGCTGCACAAACTGTCGTTGTGCGGTTTCAACTGTCTCAGCATCGATCTCCCCGGCCATGGTTATTCCGGCGGTTCCAGGGGCAGCTATCGACTCGACACCCTAATCCCTCAACTGCGTCGTCTCATCGATCAATTGGAAAAGGACCATTGCGGCCCCTTCGGCGTGTTCGGCTGCTCAATCGGCTCCCGGATCGGCTTGGCATTGGCCGAACAAGAACCCCGCGTCCAGGCGCTGATGTGCCATACCCTGTTTATCAACGAGGTCCCGCCGGATATGTTCCACCAGTTCGGCTGGCAGGCGTTGTCGATCAATCGATTCTTTATGCCCTGGGCCGAGGTCGACTTCCGCAGCTTTATCGATATCGACAATCTGCTGACCCACAACCCCATGGGCGAGTTCGCCCGGGTCGATGAGCGTCTGGTTTGGCAGTACCCGATCAGCACGCTGGATAGCGTTTACAATGCTCGTAGCCGAATCACCGAATCCGAACTTGGAATCCCCAGCGCCATCATTGTCGGCGAGCGGGACCAGGTCCTGTCACCGAGCTATATCCGGCGCCTGATCAGCAGCAGCCGCCAGCCGTTCGATCTGTTTGAGGTCGACGACGGCTGCCATATGCTGCCGTTCGAACATATCGACACGACGGTCAAAACAGTGGCGGACTGGTTTCACCGTCAAGCCGGATTCCAACCCACCGAAAGCTGATGCTGGTCGAGACAGACGCAGTGCTATATGCTTGATCAGTAAAAATAAACGGGCACGGTTGAAGCCCGAGAATCCGCGTCAAACTGTGAGGGAACCGACCGATGTTGCGCGCCTTGCTTATCCTGTCCGTCCTGTTGGTTAGCGGTTGCGGCCCCTCCTACGAGGAGGAGTACAAAGCAACTCTGGCCGAGCTGCAGCGTGTCAAAGCCCAGCTGGCCGAAGCCCAGCGAAAACTCAGTGCTGCCGATAACGAAACCCGCAGCAAAATCTTTCTGCTGGTTCGCCGTGCCCAAAATCACATCGGTGACGAAGACTTCGATCGCGAGGTGATCGACAAGGTGCAGCAGGAGATGAAACTGCTGCTGGAAAGCTACCGGCAGCTGAACAGTCAAAGCGATCTGACCACCATCACCGCCACCTTCTATTCCGACAAGCTGAGCCTGTTAATGCAACTGCGTCGCGACAGCGGCAACGCCTACGATCGTCAGTACAACGCCTGCCTGTCGGACCTGGATAGCCAGGGCAAAAAGACCGAACTGAGTACCATGCTGTGCGAAGTTCAGGCCGACGCGGCCCGACGCAAGCCCAAGCAACAACTGCTGGCCAACCTGACCGCCTTCAAACTCATGGGAGACCTGCTTCAGGACGCGCGTCAGAATGACACGCCGGTGACGAGCCCGGAGCTGGAGCAGCGCTACAAAGCCGAGGTCAACAAACAACTGGAGCAACTCTCCAGCTAGGGGCTGCCAACCGGCCCTGATATGGACTTTCTTGAGTAGTGAGCGTCCCCAAACCCCTCCAATTTCTGCAACCGCTGCTGCTTCCACTGCTACTGTTTGGTAGCGGTTGGTGGTGGCTTCCTCAAGTTCCACTATTGAGCGCCCCTTGGGAGCAGCTGCTGCCCTACCTGCCCTACCTGTTAACGGCGCCGATTATTCTGCTCGGCTGGCATTTCAACAGTGGCCGCAGCCTGCTTGCCGCCGGCTGGTTACTGCTGACCGATTTCTCCCTGCAACAGCAACTCTCGGCACTTTATATCGAGTCGTTGTTGGTGCTTCTCCCGCTGAACCTGGCGCTGATCAGCTGGTACGCCGAACGGGGAACCCTGGGACTGCTCAACCTGATGCGCTGGCTGTTGATTCTGGCGCAGCTGGGCCTTTGCCTGTGGCTGGTTGAATACCAACCGCAGTGGCTACAGCAGGGATTAAGCTATGTTCCGAATGGTTTTGCTGCACTTCCGAACTGGATCACCAATCTGACCACTGTCCCGCTCAACTTTATCAGCGCCCTGTCACTGCCATTAGCCCTAACCGCCTTGCTGATACGTCTGATGCTCCGCCCGGATCGCTTCAATGCTTACCTGCTGGTCAGTACGTTGTTGGCTTTAACGTTGATTCTGGAGCCACAGATGCTGCGGCTATCTAGCCTGCTGATCAGCCTGATGCTGTTGCTGTGGTTGTTTGCGCTGCTCCGCCATAGCCACGGGCTGGCCTATCTCGACGAGCTGACCGGACTTCCCGGCCGACGGGCGCTGAATGAACACCTCAAGCGCCTCGGACGTCACTACTGCCTGGCCATGCTGGATGTCGACCACTTCAAGAAATTCAATGATCGCTATGGCCACGATGTCGGCGATCAGGTTCTGCGACTGGTGGCTGCCAAGCTATCCAAAGTGCGGCTTGGCAAAGCCTACCGTTACGGCGGCGAAGAGTTTTGTGTGGTTTTCCCCGGCCGGGACCTGGAACAGACACTGGCCCCCTTGGAAGAGATCCGCCAGACCATCGAACAGGCGAGGATGAAATTACGTGATCAGGACCGGCCCAAGAGCAATCGTAAGGGTAAGCAGCGGCGCGGAAAGGGAAGCCCAAAAGGCGACAGCGTTTCGGTCACGATCAGCATCGGGGTGGCCCAAAACGAGGCCAAATCAGATTGCCTAAAAGCGGCTGATAAAGCGCTTTACCGGGCCAAGTCGGCGGGCCGAAATCGGGTCTGCCGCTAAGTTCGAGATCAAGATCGCCGAGCACAAAAAAACCCTCGCGGCGAACCGGGAGGGTTTTTTGTCGGTTACTTAAGATTAAGCAACTTTAACCTGAGCAGAAACCTTCTGTACGGCTTCTTCAACTTCAGCAGCGGCTTGCTTGGCAGAAGTCTCAACAACGGCAGCGAAAGCTTCTTTAGCTTCGTTCAGGGCAGCCAGGTTCTTTTCAGTGGTGTCAGCCATCTTGGCTTCCAGCGCCTTGTAGAACTTAACCTGCAGGTCGAAAGCTGCTTTCGGGTCTTGGCACTTGGCCAGTTCCTGCATCTGCTCCATGCTGGCGTTAACAACGTCAGTCATCGCTTCTTTCTGCACGTTTGCCATGGTTTCCATGACCTTCTTGTTGGTTTCCGCCAGGTCCAGAACGGGCTGCATGCGGGTCTTCATCTCTGCGAGCATCTGATCGTACATAGGTTTATCCTCAAAAAGTAAAAACAACGTTTATAAGCTTCTTATACACCTGCGCATCGACTTGTGCAGTGCAACAACAATGATTCCAATATAGCAACTTTGAATTTGCTGTCAAACTTTTTTTGCGCACTGCACAAAAATTTATTCTCGCTGTCATATTCGTATCGCGCAGGCAAAAAAAATCCCCCGTACCGGCCGGTACGGGGGATTTGATAGAACAGGATTCTGCTTACTTACCGGTCGCTTTCTGAACGGCGGTTTCGAATTCAGCAGTGGCCTTCTTAGCCGCATCTTCAACCGCAGAAACGTAAGCTTCCTTGGCTTCAGTGATGGCCGCGATGCTCTTCTCAGCAGACTCAGTCATCTTGGCTTCCAGGTCTTTGTAGAACTTGACCTGCAGGTCCAGAGCAGCTTGCGGCTCCTTGCACTCGGCAACGGCCTTGAACTGTTCCAGGCTGGCGTTAACAACGTCAGTCATTGATTCTTTCTGAACAGAAGCCAGGGTTTCCATGGCCTTCTTGTTGGTCTCAGCCAGATCCAGCACGGGCTGCATGCGGGCCTTCATATCTTCGAGTACTTTCTCGTACATTGCGTTCACCTTTGCTAGAAAATTATGTTGCAGTGCAAAAACGAGTGTAAATATAGGCCGCCCTCAAGGGGAAGTCAACAACTTTTTTGTGCATTGCACAAAAAGATGGATTCAGCCTATTACGTACCGGTTTCTTCCGAGCCTTTCTCGTAAAAGAGTTCGACTTCAACCGGCAAACGTCTGCGCAAACTGGCCGCCAGACGGTCCATCTCGTCATCAGTCCACGGACGCGCCTGAGCTTCTGCCGGTTGACGAGCCAGGGTGTAAGCCTGGATCTTGCTGATCTGAGTTCCCTGACTCAGCAGCTGCTCGACCAGTTCAACGTAACGATCATAGTGATCGATAGTGAAACTCTGGTTACACCAGTTGAAGAAGCAGGACTGCAGCACCAGAGGATATTGACTGCCGAAACGGTTGATCTTCTCTACCAATCGCTCAAAAGGCGCCCGGGTACGGTTCAACTGCTCAAGCGACTCGGCATCCCAGAAGTCCAGCTTGCACCAGACTTCGCCGCGGGCTTGATAGAAGTCGGCCCATAGCGGTTGAAGATCCTTACGGTCGATCTTGGTGGCATTGGTGAACAGCACCAGTTTGACCTCATCCGCCAGCGCATACTCACGCTTCAGATCGATCAGCAGTTGCAGCACCTGGGGTAGAATCCGAACGGTGGTCGGCTCACCGTCGCCGGCCAGCCCGATATCCCGCAGCGGGTAACCGCGATAACCCTGATCGGAGATCTGCTCAAGCCAGTCACGCAGCTCTCGCTCAATCTGTTCGAGGGTCGGCTCGAATTCCGGCGCCTGTTCGGTCCGCTCGACCTGACAGTAAACGCAGTCGAAGTTGCAGCGTTTATCCGGATTCAGGTTGATCCCCAGCGACAGTCCGCCGGAGCGTCGTGAGACCACCGGGTAGACCAGGCGCTCGTACTGGCTCAGGCGGTCGTGACTGTCGTAGGCCAGCGTGATGCGATCGTCCAACTCCGCCATCAGTTTGACTCAACCCCGGACTCGAGTCCGGCTTTGACCAGGATCGCTTTGTAGGCGCTGACGGCATCACCCAGCCCCATCATCAAAGCATCGGCAACCAGCGCATGGCCGATAGAGACCTCTTCCAGGTTGGGAATGCTGGCCATCAGTGCCAGGTTATCCAGATTCAGATCGTGACCGGCATTAACACCAAGTCCGGCGGCCTGGGCCCGCTCGGCGGCATTCAGGAAAGTCTCAAACACGGCCTGTTGCTGCTCGGACCCAAAGGCATCGGCATAGGATTCGGTGTACAACTCGATCCGATCGGCACCGAGGGCGGCAGCCAGCTCGATATCGTCGGAATCGGCATCCATAAACAGACTGACCCGGATTCCCCGCGCCTTGAGCTCATCGATGATCGGCTTGAGCTGCTGACCGTGCTGCTGCAGATCCCAGCCATGATCGGAGGTCAGTTGGTCCTGTGCATCGGGAACCAGCGTACACTGCGCCGGGCGCACCTTGCGTACCAGCTCCAGAAATCCCGGATACTCGCCCATCGCCCCTTCGAACGGGTTGCCCTCGATATTAAATTCCACCTGCAGCATCGCCGCCAGTTCGTAGACATCGCTGGGGCGGATATGGCGAAGATCCGGACGCGGATGCACGGTGATGCCGTCGGCACCATGGGCGATCGCGACCCGAGCCGCCTCGGTGACGCTGGGAATACCGGACAGACGTGAATTTCGCATCAGGGCGATCTTGTTCAGGTTGACGCTAAGCGCAGTAGCGATCGGCATGAAAAGCACCTTTTATTGGTTGTAAATCGGCAGCGAACGCAGGCCTTAAGCCTCCATCCAACTCAACGATTCAATGTTTAAACAATGAGATTCCGACGGCTCCTCGTGGGTGTTCGGCGTCGGCTCTGGATAGCTTCCATTGTAGGGGGAATTAGGTCGCGCTTCACCCGCCGCGAGAGCAAAGTTGGTGATTATTTTTTCACCAACCATACGGTGGCGTATTGACACGGTTCTGACAGTTGCCTAGGATGCAGGCTATCCAACTTCGATCGGCTTCCGGCCCTGACTGCCGTGATCGAAACCGGCAACATAAATAATTCCAACGAGGGATCAGCATCATGATTTCCAGCTATAAAGGTTTTAACTTCGATCTGGGTGAAACCGTCGACATGCTGCGCGAGCAGGTCAATGCATTTGCCGCCGCCGAGATCGCCCCCAACGCCGAAAAAATCGACCAGGAAAACGCCTTCCCGAACGAGTTGTGGAAGAAGTTCGGTGAGATGGGTCTGCTGGGTATCACCGTACCGGAGCAGTACGGCGGTGTTGAGATGGGTTACCTGGCCCACGTGGTCGCGATGCAGGAGATCAGCCGGGCTTCCGCTTCTGTCGGCCTGTCCTATGGCGCCCACTCCAACCTGTGCGTCAACCAGATCAACCGCAACGGCAATGAAGAGCAGAAGCAGAAGTACCTGCCCAAGCTGATCAGCGGCGAACACATCGGCGCCCTGGCGATGTCCGAGCCCAACGCCGGTTCCGACGTGGTCAGCATGAAATTGACCGCCCGTGATAACGGCGACCACTTCCTGCTCAACGGCAACAAGATGTGGATCACCAACGGTCCGGACGCCAATGTCTACGTGATCTACGCCAAGACCGACACCTCCGCAGGCCCGCACGGCATCACCGCCTTTATCGTCGAGCGCGATGCACCGGGCTTCTCTCGGGCACAGAAGCTGGACAAGCTGGGCATGCGCGGCTCCAACACCTGCGAGCTGGTATTCGAAGATTGCGTGGTTCCGAAGGAGAACATCCTGGGTGAGCTGAACAAGGGCGTGAAGGTACTGATGAGCGGCCTCGACTACGAGCGCGCAGTACTGTCTGCCGGTCCGCTGGGGATCATGGATTCCTGCATGGACCTGGCCGTCCCCTACATCCGCGACCGCAAGCAGTTCGGCCAGTCGATCGGTGAGTTCCAGCTGGTACAGGGCAAGATCGCCGATATGTACACCGGCATGAACGCGGCCAAGTCCTACGTCTACGCGGTGGCCAAGGCCTGCGATCGTGGCGAGACCACCCGTAAGGATGCTGCCGGTGCGATCCTCTACAGCGCCGAGCTGGCCACCAAGATGGCGCTGGATACCATCCAGCTGCTGGGCGGTAACGGTTACATCAACGAATTCGCCAGCGGTCGCCTGCTGCGTGATGCCAAGCTGTACGAAATCGGCGCCGGTACGTCCGAAATCCGCCGGATGCTGATCGGTCGCGAACTGTTCATCGGTAACTGATCAGCAGAAATTCACGTGATACAAAACGGCCCCTGTCGGTGACTATCGACAGGGGCCGTTTTTATTTAGAACTCTCTGGACTCAGGTCTCTAGGATTTCAACCTCAATTGACCAATAGCGCGCCACAACGTTGGCGTAGCTCGGCGTCGTCAACCACGTCACTGGCGCTGGTATTCACCAGGCTGCTGCCAAATACGTAGCTGTAGAACAAGAATGCCTTGGCATAGGCTTCGGCTTCCGAATCGGTCAGCTGTCGGTAGAGACCGGCCACCGACTCGAGCCGCTGACGGTCAACCAGAGCCACGGCTCCCGCCGCCGCTTCATCGCTACGGGCCCAGTCGCGTACCGCCAATTCAATCGCATTACCGCGAGGGTTGGCCCGATCCAGATAGAGCTGCAGCAACTCGTCGAGGATCTGACCGGCGGGCCGATCACCCTCCACCTGCTCACGAATGGTGCGGATTCGCCCTTCGCGCCAGCTCTCCAACATCTTCTCGAGCAATTGAGGCCGGTTCTTGAAGTGCCAATAGAAACTGCCCTTGGTGACCTTCAAACGCTTCGCCAGCACCTCGACCTTCACACTGGCCACACCTCCCTCGGCCAGGGCGGAGAAAGCCTCCTGGATCCAGGCATCCTGTTTCAACTTTTCGTTCATTGGCGTCCTATCGGGCCGACCGGTGCGGCAGCAGCTAAAGTTTTACTGATCATACTGGCTCAGCCGAAATGCAGCCAGCCTGGAAAGACTCGAACACCTTATAAATAAAACAAATAAATCGATTAAATATCTACATTTAACAAATATAAGCAAAGCATCAATAATGCTGCCACAACAGCAATAACTACGCAGGACTCGACCATGACCGACCCCCTCTGGCGCCCCAGCCCACAACGTATTGAAGCCTCCAACCTGTCCTCGCTGATGCAACAGGTCAGCAGTGAGCAGAACCGCCCGATGGACGGCTACGACGACCTCTACCGCTGGAGTATCGAGCAGCCGGAACAGTTCTGGTCCAAGATGTGGCAGTTCGGCGGGATCATTGGCGAGCCGGGTCAGCAGATTCTCAGCGATGGCGACAAAATGCCGGGGGCTCGCTGGTTCCCAGAAGCGCGGCTCAACTTTGCCGAAAACCTGTTGCGTCGCCGCGATGACAAGACCGCGCTGATCTTCCGTACCGAAACCGATCGCCGGATCAGTATCAGTTACGCCGAGCTCTACCTACGCACCGCCCGACTGGCTTCTGCCCTGCGTCAGCACGGTATCCAACCGGGCGATCGGATCGCCGGCTTTATGCCCAATATCATCGATACCCTGGTGGCGATGCTGGCCACCAGCAGTATCGGCGCGGTCTGGAGTTCCTGCTCCCCCGACTTCGGTATCAACGGCGTGGTCGATCGCTTCGGTCAGATCCGGCCGCGGATTCTGTTCACCACCGACGGCTACCTGTACAACGGCAAGTCCCTCAACTCGCTGGAGCGGATTCAGGGCATCGCCGACCGGCTCGACTCGGTTGAGAAGATCATCGTGATCCCCTTTATGTCGGACGCGCCTGACCTGAGCGGCCTGGACAACGCCGTGCTGCTGCCCGAGTTTGAAGACACCGACGCCTGCGAGATCGAGTTCGAGCAGTTGCCGTTCGATCACCCGCTCTACGTGATGTACTCCTCCGGTACCACCGGAGTACCCAAATGCATCGTTCACAGCGCCGGCGGCACCCTGATCCAGCACCTGAAAGAGCACCTGCTGCACACCGACCTGAAGCCCGACGATACCCTGTTCTACTACACCACCTGCGGTTGGATGATGTGGAACTGGCTGGTCAGCGGTCTGGCCTGCGAAGCCACCGTGCTGCTGTACGACGGTTCGCCGTTCGCCCCAGGCCCCGGCGTGCTTTGGAAAATTGCCGAACAGGAGCAGGTCAGCATCTTCGGCACCAGCGCCAAGTACATCTCAGCGCTGGAAAAGGCCGGTTACCTGCCCGGCCAGAAGCATGATCTGAGCCCGCTGAAAGCGGTGTTGTCGACCGGTTCACCGTTGGCCCACGAGAGCTTTGATTATGTCTACCGGGACATCAAGGCGGACCTGCTGCTGGCATCGATCTCCGGCGGCACCGACATCATCTCCTGCTTCGCCTTGGGCTGCCCGATCAAGCCGGTCTATCGCGGCGAGCTGCAGTGCCTGGGCCTGGGGATGGCGGTCAACATCTTTGACGACGACGGTCGTCCGGTCCGACAGCAGAAGGGTGAACTGGTCTGCACCCACCCCTTCCCGTCGATGCCGATCTATTTCTGGGACGACGAAGGCGATCACAAATTCCGTGGCGCCTACTTCGAGCAGTTCGACAATATCTGGGCCCACGGCGACTACGGCGAGATCACCGAACACGACGGCCTGATCATCCACGGTCGCTCCGACGCGGTGCTGAACCCGGGCGGCGTTCGAATCGGCACCGCCGAAATCTACCGTCAGGTGGAGAAAGTCGAGCAGGTCAAGGAGAGTATCGCCGTCGGCCAGCGCTGGCAGGACGATCTGCGGGTGGTGCTGTTCGTGGTCCTGCAGCCAGGCTGCCAACTGGATGACGAGCTGATCAAAACGATCAAAGCCACCATCCGCGCCAACACCACCCCCCGCCATGTGCCGGCCAAGGTGATTCAGGTGGCGGATATTCCGCGCACCATCAGCGGCAAGATTGTTGAGGTTGCCGTGACCAAGGTGATCCATAACGAAGCGGTGAAGAACACCGATGCGCTGGCCAATCCGGAGGCGCTGGAGTTTTATCGTGATCTGCCCGAGTTACAAAACTAACCTGTCGGATTCGTAAACCTGAAGGCCCGCCATGTTGCGGGCCTCAATTATCAATCAGACCCAATAACGGGTATCTCCAGCTCAGGTGGTAGCTGCTACAGTGAGCAGTTTAACGTTAGCGTAATCCTGAATTAAGCCACTGGGCTTTGGCTTCTATTGCGCCCCGCCGGGCGCCGTCATTTTTGTCAGTCGCGACAAAAACGAAGCAAAAAACGCTTTTCGGTGCCAGCCGCCTGCTACCGCCCTGAAGGGTTCGCTGCGCGCGCAAGCGCAATTTGGGGCGCAGCAACGGGGCTCCTGCCCCGGCGCTGCGGCTCGGCATCCCTGCCTCGCCCCTCTTTTGAAAAAGAGGGCCTGATCCAAATTCCGCTCACGTGCTCACCGGCAGCAATGACAGGTCTTCGACTCAACAACTGACGTGGCGGCTTGCACCCAATCCCCCTTCGAAAACGATAAACCTCGGACTGAAACAGGCCCGAAGGGGCGCGTCATGGATGACGTGACGGGGCGCAGGGGCAAGGATGCCCCTTCGTCCCGCCTCTGGCCGGGGTTTATAGCGCCGAAGGCGCGTACCCGCAGGGCGTTTTCACAGGGGCCGCCTAGGATTCTTAAGGATATGGCGGCGCATATCCTTAAGGTGCCCGATAGGGCGCAATGAGAACGTTGGGATAACACTGAAACTTCAGAGCGACAATACCCGTCCCGCATTCTCCGGAATCGCCAGGCTCTGGTGCTGACGGGCCATCGCCTGAAGCCGTTCCAGCGCTTCTTCCGGGAACGGGCAGCTCTTACCGGTTTCCAGGTCCACATGGACCATGATCAATTCATTGGTGGCGGCCAGGAAGCCCTCGTCGTCCTGAAACATCTGATGAAACAGGCGCACTTTCTTGGCATCAAATTCGAGAAGTTGGGTGGTACAACTGATCCGCGCGCCCTCTTTGAGTTCACGACGGTAGGTGACGTTCATATCGACAACGAACAGGGATTTCCGGGTCCTGGCAACATACTCGGGACCAAGATCCAGATTGGAATTAAAGGCATCGGTAGCCTGATCAAAGGCCAGCACGTAGTAAGCCACGTTCATGTGGCCGTTATAGTCGATCCAGTCCGGCTGAACACAGGACTGGTAAGCGCAGAAGGGTACACGCGCATCCATTGGCTTCACCATCTTATTGTTATTTTTTTCTCGCTACTGCGCCGAGAATTATGCCAACTGGCCGACAAAAAGTCGCCCACTGGCAAATGAATCTTACTAATAGCCGGGTCGGCTCTGAGCGGGATGATCGATCAAGGGACCGGCAGACGACCCAACTCGGTACGCAACACCGCGGCTATCTCCAGCACCCGGGACGCATTGACCGGACCGATCCGCAACATCTGCTTGTGCACGGCACTGAGCTGTTCGAGTTTGGGGTCGGCATAGACAAACATCACCGAAGGCTGCGCCAGCGCCAGCGCCCGAGGCTTGACCGGTGCCGCCAGCAGATGATCCAGCGCCTTCAACATCCGATCATGAAAGCGTTGTCTCGGATAACCCAGCTCCGCGTAGGCCTGTTGCATCAACGGGTAATAGCGCCGATAGAGCGCAATCCAGGCGCTACTGTCGATCTTCTCCAGCAGCGTCAGATAGGAGCCGTAACGGCCGAAGTTGTAGCCATCCAGCCAGATCTGCTCACCCTTGACCGACGGACGAAACTTATCCGTCATCGGCCGTAACGGACTGTGCTTACGCGGGATCTTACCCACCGCCATATTATCAACGGTTACCACCAGCTTACGGATCAGCTCTTCGTCAATCAGCCAGTCCAGCAGCAGGCGGCTCGATTCCAACTCGCCCAGGGCTTGCCGGAAGGTAGCGTCACTGTTGTCGAGAGCCGGAAGCGACGGATCTGTTAGCGGCAACTGCGGTTCCGGTGCAAAAGCGGCTACCGGTTCAGGACGAAGTGACTGAGGCTCTTGCGGTAATGGGGAAGCGGGGGCCGTCACGATGCGGTCAGGCGGGCTCTCGACTTTCGGGGGTTGTGCGACTGTTGGCGTGCTCGAAGGCTGTGACGGCTGCGGGCTGGCAACCGAATCGGCAGCCGGGATCTGGGTTGTGCCGCTGAGTAGGGGCGCATCGGGCGGTTGTTTCAACATCAGATAACCGACACCAACCGCCAACAGCAGGGTAACCAACAACAGCAGTACCTGAACCAGAGCTAATCCCCGTTGAGAATGTTGCCGAATGTTCACAGTCATCGCCTTTGTTCGAGTTTATCCGAATCTAACATGGTCTAACCGCCGGAAGCCAACCAGATCATCCGTTTTATCAAGTGCTTGCACTCTCTTTAGCAGCCCTTTTTAAACCTATTCCACCCCCCTTCCCTAACAACGCGGCCTCGCTTCGAAGCCGCCGGCAACCCCTCAACAGAACCGCCTATCGAATAAGTTAGACAAGATTACTGCCGATCATTTATAAACATTATTTATGAATATATCGATCAAACAGCTACGTGCCTTTATCGCTGTGGCCCAAACCGGCAGTTTCACCGAAGCCAGCGACCGGGTGCACCTGTCGCAGCCGGCCCTGAGTATCGCGATCCGCAACCTGGAAGAGAACGTCGGCGGCACCCTGCTGGTGCGCTCGACCCGAGTGCTGGCGTTGACCCCCGAGGGGGAACAGTTCCTGCCGGTGGCGCTGCGGTTGCTGCAGGACTGGGACGGCGCACTGGATGATCTGCATAACCTGTTCGCCCTTAAACGCGGTCTGCTGACCGTGGCGGCGATGCCTTCCTTTGCCGGCCACCAGTTGCCCAGCGCTCTGGCCGCCTACCGAGAGGCCTATCCGGCGGTTCGGATTCGGGTGCAGGATGTGGTGGCCGAAGAAGCGGTGGCGATGGTGGCCAGCGGCCAGGTCGAGCTGGCCGTCGCGTTCGAGCTGGACTGCAGCGACGACCTCGCCTTCGAACCGCTCTACACCGATCATTTCGTTGCGGTGCTGCCGCCGGGGCATGCGCTACTCAAACACCGGCAACTGCGCTGGCAACAACTTTGCGACTCCCCCTTTCTGACCCTGCAGGCCCCGTCGATGATCCGCCAGATGGTGCTCGATATCGTCGCCGAGCATCAGCTGGCGCTGAATATCGAGTTCGAGTCCCATCAGCTGGTGACCATTATTCGAATGGTGGTCTGCGGACTGGGGGTCAGCGTGGTGCCGTCGCTCTGTATTCCGCAGATCGAACAGCAGGGCGCCGAATGGCGACCGGTCCAGCAGCCGCAGGTGGCCCGTCGGGTCGGGATCTACACCCGCAAACGCTATCCGCTCTCAAGCGCCGCCAGCGCGATGATTCCGGTGCTGCAGCAGATAGCCGGCAGACCGCCGGCATAAAGTCGCCGTCAACGATAGTCGTCGAGAGTGGCCAGAGTAAAGGGCCGTGAACGCCTAGGCCGATTCGGCTTGGGCCGATTCAGGATGATCGGCTTCAACCGGTGCGGCCTGATCCAGCATCTGCTTCGGATTGCGGGGATAGTAGCGCTCCGGCAACCGGTCGATATGGTCGAAAAAGCGGGTGTCCTTGTAGGGCATCTTCATAAAGCCAGCTACGCCGAGGCCACGGATCTCGGGCACCGCCGCCATCAACAGCTCCAGGCAATCGACAAATTCCGACTCCTGCTCCGGATTCAGCAGCTTGAAGTAGCTGTGAATCTTCAGGTGGGTTTCTAGGCTCTCGAAGATGATCAGCCCGGTATGGTGGAGCTGGTTCAGACGCTTGATCACCTCAATGATCGAGCCCGGCAGCTCCAGATTCTCCTCCGGGTCGCGGCCATCCTCGAAGTAGGAGTGCAGGCGGCTCTGATCCTCCAGATCCGGCACCGCGGCCACCTCATAAGGGATCTGCTGATCCGGCTCCGGCACAAACGGCAACTCGGCATGCTCGCGCTCCACATGCAAGGTACAGCGGGCATCGAACAGACAGCTCTTGAAGATCCCCTGTCGGTAGATCGAACGGGCCAGCGTCACCAGGTTGTTGACGGTGCTGACGAAGGCCTCGCGCAGGCTCGGGTCGTGCAGGTTCAGGCAGGAGTCGATATAAACCCCGTCGCTCTCCCACCGCACCGCCAGACCACCCACCACCGGGAACTTACCCAAGCGACTGACTGCGGCCAGGAAGGCCTTTTCGGTCTCGCCCATCCCCTGCAGGAAGTTCTTGTAATAGCGATCGAACTGAACATCGTCGATATCCAGGTAGTTGTCGTGAACCCCCTCCTCCTTCAGGAAGGCTTTCCGGGAGCTGTACACCACCGAGTCGATCGGACGGCTCTGCTGATGAATCCAAACCGGCACCTGCTGGGCGATCGGTTCGACCGGCAGATCGACCATCAGCAACCGCGCCATCGACGCCATGTTGCGCAGCCAGTAGTCACCGGCCTTCTGCCGTACCTCGGGTTCGGTCGACAACAGTCCTTCCAACACCCGGGCGAACTCTTGGGGTAACCCCAGCGAGGTGGGCGGAATCGCCAGATGGCCGAAGCGGCATGACTGCCCGGAGGCCAGCGCATAGAGGGTGCCGGCGGCGCCCTGCTCATCAAAGCGCGGCGTCGACAGCCCACCGTTGAGCTGCTCTTCACCGATAAAGTAAACGTCGCCCAGCCGGGCGTTGCTGTTTTGCAGATCGTCCGACATCAGCTCCATCACATTGGCGCCGACATGCTGGTACTGCTCATCAAGCTGGGCAAACACCGCCGAGCCCCAGTCGATCAGGCCGATCGACTCGTCCCGGGGGTCGAACATCACATTGGACGGTTTGATATCGCCATGGACCAGCGGCCGATTGCTGCTGATCGCGGCGCCGCGAAGCGCCAACAGGATATCGGCCAGCTGCGCGGCGATATGGACCACCAGACGGGGGGAGAGCGGTCCTTCTCGCAGCGACAGCTGTTCCAGGTCCATCCCCGGCGAGCGCTCCATCACCATGATCGCCTGACGCTTAACCCGCTGGAACTCGATCAGCTTCGGTACCCGCCGATGCTCCACCTGCGACAGCATGTAGGCCTCTTCTTCGAGCCGATCCTGCACATGCTGCGGTAGGGTGATGCGGGAGAATTTGAACACCAGCTGGCGCCCGAGCCGGTCGATACCGCCGAACACAAAGCCGAACGCACCCTTGCCGATCATCTCGATATCGCTATAACCCAAGCGTTCGAGCTGGGTTCGGCACAGATTGACCCAGTTCTTCAGCTTGCGCGCATCATCCTGACTGAGCAGGTAGAACGACTGCTCCTCCGGGATATAGAACTGCTGCAGGTTGGATCTATCCATAATCGGCCGTCGGATGGATTGGCAAAGATTAGGGCACAAGATCAGTCTAGCGAACTAGTAAATAATCTTGCGCCCTTAAGACTACTGGCAAACCCGGTTAGGCCGCTAGGAGAGATCCAACAGCATCGCCGACGGATCTTCCAGCAACGACTGCCACAGCAGGCTGAAGCGGGCGATGGTGCCACCGTCGATAATCCGATGGTCGCCGGACCAACTGATGTTCATGATCGAACGGGCTTCCACCTCGCCGGCGTCGTTGAAGCGCGGCAACGACTGGGTCTTGCCCAGTGCCACGATCGCCACCTCCGGCGGATTCACCACCGGTACCGCGTAGGTTCCACCCAGCGCACCGATATTGGAGATGCTGATGGTACCGTCAGCCAGATCGGCCGGATCCACCCGTCCGGAACGGGCCGACTCGGTCAGCCGGGCCACTTCCTGGGCGATCTCCAGAATACTCAGGGTTTCGACCTTCTTGATGTTCGGCACGATCAGACCCATCTTCGAATCCACCGCCATGCCGATATTGCAGTGCGGCTGGTAGTGAATCTCGGTGCAGTCGTCGTTGACCCGGCTATTGAGGATCGGATACTCGGAGATCGCCATCGCCAGCGCCTTCATGATGAACGGCATCAGGGTCAAGCGAATGCCCCGCTCTTCCGCCTTGGGCTTGAGCTTGGCACGCATCGCCAGCAAGCCACTGACATCCACCTCGTCGCCGTAGGTGAAGTGCGGAATGGTCGACATCGACAGACTCATCTGCCGTGCCATGGCGGCCTTGATACCCTTGATCGGCTCGACCCGAACCTCGCCTTGAGGCGCGGCTACCGGCTGCAAAACCGATTTTGCTGCGCTTTCGACATTGGCAGGCTGACTAGCAACACCACCCTGCTGGAAGCGGACGATATCTTCCTTCAGTACCCGGCCGTTCTTGCCCGAACCCGGTACCTGGGCGATATCGATCTGGTATTCACGGGCGATTCGACGCACCGCCGGACTGGCCAGCGCCTTGCCGGAACGTACCGGCGCGGCAGTGGAAGTCGCTGCAACCGATACCGGAGCCACCACCGGTGCGTTCACTGCCGCCGCTGGAGCCACCGCTTCAACAGCCACAGGCGCCGCCTCGGTCGCTACCGCACCCTCGGGAATCAACGCGAACAACGGCGAATGGACCTTGGCGATCTCACCTTGGGCGTAATAGAGCTTGCCGATCACGCCGTTCTTGTGGGCCGGGATCTGCACCAGTGCCTTATCGGTCATCACGTCGACGATCGGTTGATCTTCAACGATATGATCGCCTTCGGCCACCAGCCACTCGACCACCTCGCACTCGACGATACCTTCACCGATATCCGGTAGAATAAAGTCTTCCACCGCACCGATCGGCCCGCTGGCCACCGGTGCAGCCGCCGCAGGCGCTTCGTTCTGCGCCGCGTTTTGTGCACTTTGGAATTGAGCTGATTCCGGTGCGGCGGGTTCGGCGGCAGCGGCTGATTCACCGCCTGACTCACCACCTGATTCACCGCCCTCTAGGTTGATCTCAAACAGCGGCGAGTGAACCTTGGCGATGTCGCCCTGCTGGTAATACAGCTTGGTCACCCGACCGGCATAGGGCGCCGGAATCTGTACCAGCGCCTTGTCGGTCATCACGTCGGCGACCGGCTGATCCTCTTCGATCAGATCACCCTCGGCCACCAGCCATTCGACCAGCTCACACTCGACGATACCTTCGCCGATATCCGGCAAAATAAAATCTTTAATCATCACCCATACCCCCTTAGAAATTCACGCTGGCCTTGATCGCTTCGTAGATCTTCCACTGGTCCGGGATATATTCCTTTTCCAGTGCCAGCGGGTAAGGCACATCGAGCCCGGCAACACGGGCAATGGGAGATTCCAGGTACAGGAAGCACTGATCCTGAATGGTGGTCGCGATCTCGCCGGCAAAGCCGCCGGTCAACGGGGCTTCATGGCTGATCAGCAAACGGCCGGTTTTCTTGACCGACTCGGCTACGGTGTCCACATCCCACGGCAGGATGGTGCGCAGGTCGATCAGCTCGCAGGAGATGCCATCCTTGTCGGCCAGCTCGGCGGCCTTTTCGATGTACTCCATCTGCGCGCCCCAGGCCAGCAGGGTGATATCGCTACCTTCGCGAACCACCTCGGCCTTGCCCAGCGGCAATTGGTAATCCTCTTCCGGCACTTCGCCGACCGAGGCGCGGTAGATCCGCTTCGGCTCGAAGAACACCACCGGGTTGGGATCACGGATCGAGGCCAACAGCAGCCCTTTGGCCTGGTGCGGATTACGCGGCACCACGATCTTCAGACCCGGCGTGTGGGCAAAGTAGGCTTCGGGGGACTGCGAATGGTAGTGACCACCGGCGATGCCGCCACCGTAAGGTGTCCGAATCGTCAGACCGCCCACATCGAACAGGTTACCGGAGCGGTAACGGAACTTGGCGGACTCGTTAACGATCTGGTCGAACGCCGGGAAGATATAATCGGCGAACTGAATTTCGGCCACCGGCACCGAGCCTTGCGAGGCCAGGCCGTTGGCAAAACCGATAATGCCCTGCTCCACCAACGGGGTGTTGAAGCAGCGCTCACGGCCGTACTTTTCCTGCAGGTGGCTGGTGGCACGGAACACGCCGCCGAAGACGCCTACGTCCTCACCGAAGCAGATCACCCGCTCGTTGTCCTGCATCGCGATATCGAGGGCGTTGTTGACCGCCTGCAATAGGTTCATCTTGGCCATCTTATTCACCCTCCTTATAGCCTAAAGCCGCCGCAGCCTTCGGATAGACCTCGGGGTAACGCTGGATATGCCCCTTGAGTTCAGCCAGCTGCTGCTCCAGGTGCGGGGTCGGGGTGTCATAGACGTCGGTGATCATCTCGTCGGGATGGGGCGCCGGCACTTTCTCAGCCTTCTTCATCGCCGCCATCACCAGCTGGCGCTCGGCTTCGAACAGCTCTTTATCCTGCTCTTCGCTCCACCAGTCCTGCTGGATCATCCAGTTTTTCATGCGCTCAAGCGGATCTTTATCGCGCCACTTGGCTTCTTCTTTCTTGCTGCGGTAACCGGACGGATCATCCGACGACGAGTGGGCCGCCAGGCGGTAGCTCATCGCCTCGATCAGTACCGGCTCGTTCTGCTCCACGGCGATCTTGCGCGCTTCTCGGGTCGCCTCGAGCACCGCCAGGATGTCGTTACCATCGATGCGGATGGTGTGCATGCCGTAGCCTAACGCCCGCGGTGCGATACCATCACCGGCAAACTGCTCCGACGACGGGGTCGAGATGGCGTAGCCGTTGTTACGACACAGGAAGATCACCGGCACTTTCAGCACCGACGCCATGTTCAGCGCCGCGTGGAAGTCACCTTCTGAAGCCGCGCCTTCGCCGAAGACGGCCACGGTGCAGTGACCGTCGCCGGCCATTTTCTGGCCGTAGGCATAGCCGGTAGCTTGGGGAATCTGGGTCGCCAGCGGCGACGAGATGGTCATGTAGTGCAGCTCGGAGGAGCCATAGTGGATCGGCATCTGCCGGCCCTTACCATGGTCCTTGGCGTTGCTGAACAACTGGTTCATGAACTCATCGAGGGTGAAGCCGCGATAGACCAGTGCGCCCTGCTCGCGGTACTGGGCCATGATCATGTCCTGATCATCCAGTGCCGCGGCAAAGCCGACGGTCACGGCTTCTTCACCGGTGCTCTGCATATAGAAGCTGAGTCGGCCCTGGCGCTGTGAAGCCAGTCCGCGCTCATCGAGCATACGGGTGCGGGCCATCGCCCGATAGATGCGTTGCGCCAATGCCTCATCGATATCGGGCATCTGCGCGTTTTTGTATAGGTTCCCGTCCTGCTTCAACACCTTGTAGGTGGGAATTTGCAGGGCGTCACCACGGATAAACTGGGGCTTATGGATAGCCCGGTTAGCCTGGGTGCTCATAACGTCCTCATTGTTTTTGTTAGTTGAGGCATGTGGGGACAACCGCTGGGTAAGCCGCTGTCTATAACTATAGCCTCCGGCTGGGTAAGCGAGAGGGTCTGCCTTTGTATATCAAAAAAAACGCCTTGTAAAATATTTCAAACAGTCAATAGTCTAATCCAACTCGTCCTACAGGCTCCCGTCGTCAAGCCGCTCAGTGCGCCCGACAGCCTAAAGCGCCGGCTAGACAGGGTTGATAAATATCAACCGCTGCAGTGCCGCGATTGAGCCTTAAGCTGTTGTTTTTAAATTAATCAGATCGACGGTTGGCGGCTGCTAAGCATGGATTTTTCAGCGGCTAGAGTTCGATCATCGGCAGGGTGGAAGCCAGCAGTAAGCCCGCCATCAGGTAGTTAAACGCAATGATCCGGTTCGGTTTGTTCAGCAGCCCCTTGGACTGACGACCGGCCAGTGTCCACAGCGTCACCGAGGGGATATTCACCAACGCGAACACCCCGGCGATGATCAGCACCCCACGCCAGGACGCCGACACGTTGTAGACACTGATCGCCGCCAGCGCCATCGACCAGGCCTTGGGATTGATCCATTGAAAACCGGCCGCGGCCAGGAAGCTCATCGGCTTATAGTCCGAGCCCAGGCTTCCGCTGGGTCGACTGCGGGCGATCTTGACCGCCAGGTAGGTCAGATAGATCAGGCAGCCGATCTGAAGCGACTGCAGCACCAGGGGATAGGCCGAGAACACGCCCATGATCCCGGCCCCCACCAGAAACACCATCAGGCTGAATCCCAGCGTAATCCCCAGCATATGGGGAAGGGTGCGAACAAAGCCGACATTGGCGCCGGATGTCATCAACATGATGTTATTCGGCCCCGGCGTCGCAGTGGATGCGAAGGCGAAGGTCGCTAACGCAACCAGCTGCTGGTACTCCATGGAAAGACCTCTTCCGTCGTGATTTCTGCTTTACATTTTATTGATTCGACGGGTAAATTTTTCACCTATATCGCCTCCATTAAGCCACAACCAACAACATCATTGCGTTATGGATAAATACAGCGAACGAATATTGCGCGAACTCAAGCTCGACGGCAGACAGTCCAATGTGGAGCTGGCCGACAAGATCGGTTTATCCCCGTCGGCCACCCTGCGGCGGGTCCAGGAGCTGGAACGCAGCGGCGTGATCAAGGGCTACCGGGCGGTACTGGATAAGAATCAGCTGGGGGTTGGTTTTGTCGCCTATGTCACCATCGGCCTGTCGAACCACAGCAAAGCGTCCCAGCAGCAATTTGAAGCCCATATTCAACGGGCTGATGAGGTGACCGAGTGTCACAATGTCACCGGCTCCTGCGAATTCCTGCTCCGGGTGGAAACCGCCGACCTGGTTGCCTACAAGCGCTTTCATACCGACGTCCTGGGTGAGATCCCCCAGGTGGATTCGATCATGACCCTGGTGGTGATGGACACCCCCAAGGACGCGCGCTAGACCTGACCATGACCTGGCTTAGAACGAGATCCGGTTGCGCCCCATCGCCTTGGCCTGATAAAGCTTGCCGTCACCGCGCCGCAGCGCCTGGTCGAAACTGTCGTCGGGTTTCCATTCGTAGGCACCGATACTGACCGTGACGGTAATCGGCCGTTGCTGCTCGTCGGCCAGATCCATGGCCGCGACCGAACGCCGAATCCGCTCGGCAATGGCCAGACAATCCAACAGCCCCGAACCGGGAAACATGACGATAAACTCCTCGCCGCCGAGACGACCAAACTGGTCACCGCTGCGAAGACTGGCCCGCACCTGATCGCAGAACGCCACCAGCACCCGATCGCCGACGGCGTGACCGAACTGGTCGTTGATCCGCTTAAAGTGGTCCAGATCCATCAGAATCAGGCTGAGCCGGTCGTCGGTCGCGATCGTTTTCTGGTGCAGGTGTTGGGCCACCTCGGTCAGCGCCCGGCGGGTCAGGCAACCGGTCAGCGAATCGGTGCTGGCCTGGGTCAGTAACTGCTCACTCTTATGGTGCAGCGCTTCGGCCATGCAATCGAACTCGCGGATCAACTGGCCGATCTCGTCACGTCGATAGCTGTCCGACGAAGTCAGTTTCTCCCCCCGGGCCAGACGCTGGATGCTGCCGGTCAGATCGACCATCGGCTGGGCGATCTGTTTCGACAGCAGCACAATCAACACCAGCAGCATACCGATAGCCAGCCCGCCCCAGGCCAGCGCCTGCGAAATCAGGCTCCAGTCACGCTGGTCGAACTCATCACGGTGGATAAACACCATCAGCCGGAAGTTGGACGCCGACTCCGCCAGCATTCGCTGGCCCGACCCCTGAATCCCGACCAGCGGCATCGCCTTGCGATGGCGATGCATCAACTGGCGCGGATCGGCCACCGCGGCGCTGCCCAGAAAACCGAGCTGTGCCAGTTGCTCATTTTCCGCTTCCAGCATCGCATCCAGCCGTCGCGGCATGCCGGCCTCGGCCAGGGCGCCGGCCGCCGTGATCCAGCGCGACATGGCAATATCGGCCAGCACCACATCCACCCGGCTGAAGCCCTGGCCCAACAACGATTGTTTGGTCCGATAGAGGCTGTCCTCCACCCGGGTCCAATCCAGATAGGCGGTGATAAAGCCCGCCACCTGATCGTCGCAGTTCAGGTAGGGGCGGATAAACAGATAAGTGTCATCGCGAAAGGGTAGCCCCAGTTGCTCGACCTCCCGCGCGCCGGCAAACAGGACCGTCACCGGCAGTTGCTGGATCGCCCCCTGCAGCATCGCAATCTGCGCCTGAACCTGCCGATAACGATGGGAGTTGCGCTCGCCGCGCTGATTCATCTGGGCCTGCTCATCCAGCAGATCACGAACCTGACTGCGATAGCTGCGGCGCTGCTCATCCCAGCTCCGTAAGCGCTGACGCAACGACTTGAAGGTATCCTGGGTCAGGGTCGAGGCCCCTTGAACCGAGCGGGGCAGAATATGGCGGTTACTGGCGACCGGCGACATCAGCAGCTGCTGCAACCGGCCGTCCAGATTCGACACCGCCAATGCGGAGAAGCCGTCGACCTGCCCCAGCGCCAGGCCAAAGCGTTGCTCCCGGTTCAGCCGGTCGGACGAATCCGGACATTCATCGATCAGCCGCCCCAGGTACTTGAACTCCTGGCTTCGCTGTTCCAGCAGCACATTCAGCTCACGGCTGCCGCTGACCAACGCTCCCTGTGTCGCCTGCTGCAGCCGGTTTTTCAGTAGCTGATGATTGGCCAGATAATAGCTGCCGATAAACCCCAACACCGCCAGCGCAAAGGGCAACAACCAGAGCGAAATACGCCATCGCAACCCCATCGGTCAGAGCCTCTGATCGGCGGGACTGATGGTCCCCAGCTCTTCGATCACCCGCAGCTGCCCCTTTTCAAAGCGGCCCAGGTACATCGGCAGGTCAAAATGGTGATCGGCCCGCAGCTTGAGCCCCGGCTGCCCCTGATAGGGCGTCAGCCCCGGCAGCGCATCGAGCATCGCTTCCCGATCGACCCGACCGGCCTGCTCCAGGGCGCGCTTGATCAGATAGATCTGGCCGTAATGAGCACGGCTGGAATAGGTCGGCAGGCTCTGTCCGCCGAAACGGCGCTGATAGTCGTCGACAAAATCGCGCACCCGCGGCGAATCGCTGTCGCTGAAAAAGTGCAGCGCGCTCAGCAGCCCTTGGCTCTGTTCGGGTTCGAGTGCATCCAGGTAGGTCTCATCGGCGGCGAAGGCCACCGTGTTCAGGGTTCGGCCGAAGTCAAAACGATGCATCTGCCGGATAAAATTGAAGCCGTCGGCTCCGGGCAGGATCAGCATCAGATTCTGCGCCCCTGAGGCCTTGATCCGCTGCAGTACCGGCGAGAAGTCGGTCACCCCGAATGGGGTAAACTCCACCCCGGCAATCCGACCGTTAAGACGCGCTACATCGGCGCTGATGCGTCGACTCATCTGATGGGGCCAGACGTAGTCATAGCCGAAGATATAGAAGCTGTTGTCGCTTTGTTGCTGCAGGTAAGGGATCAGCGGATCGACATAGTGCTCCGGGATCGTGCTGTAGCAAACCAGATAGCGACTGAACTGGCCGCCTTCATAATCGATGCCGTAGAATTGCGGGATCTGGTATTGCGCCGCAACCTCCTGCATCGCCCGCCGGGCCGCGCTGCTGACCGGTCCGATCAGCGCGAACACATCATCGATCTGGATCAGCTCACGGGTCAGACGCACCGACTCGGCAGGCTGGGTCCGATTATCACGCACCACCAACTGCAGCGGCCGCCCCAGTACACCGCCGGCGGCGTTGATCTGCTCGACCGCCAGGGTGGCGCCGTTCAGACCCAGCTGTCCATAGGTTTGAAACACCCCCGACAGCGGCAGCACGACCCCCAACCGGATCGGTTCGGACGTCTGCGATTGTCCACAGCCCGCCAACCAAAACACCAGCAGCATGACCACCGGCCAGCGACGTACAACAGGTAAAGCAGCCATCATCCTTGCGTCCGCTTTTGAATCACTCATTAACGGGAGCCTCGCCGCCAAAGAGCGATTTTCGCGTCGGCTTCCCCCCGTCCGAAGACTTAGACGCTGCAAATCGCAGCAAAGCGGCGAATTTTGCGTCAAAACTGTCGATGGATCAATTACAAATCCATAAAAAAATCAGGGTTAATTGACACAGGCCTTCATCAGAGTGCCATCAAGCTGCGACAAAACTGTCATCTCGCCGTCTTAGGCTGACCTTCTCAATGATGTCGATGGATGCCCACCGTGATACAGGTCGAACAACTGCTCGCCGAGAAGTCGCCTCGGTTCCTACAGCAAAACCCGCTGATTCGTCGCCCCACGGTCGGCCTGCTGCGGTGGTTATTCCATGAATCCGAGGTCAACCGCTTTCTTGAGCAGCAGCAACAGCTGCGCGGCTTCGACTTTGTCGACCGGGTGCTGGATTACTTCGATTTCCGTTACCAGGTCAGCCAGTCCGATCGCAACAATATTCCCGCCAGCGGGCGGGTTCTGGTGGTCGCCAACCACCCCCTCGGTGCGCTGGACGGCCTGGCGCTGCTGCGCCTGATCGGCGAGATCCGCCAGGATGTCAAAATCATCGCCAACGACATGCTGATGAAATTCGACCCGCTGCAGCGGCTGCTGCTACCGGTGGACAACCTATCCGGTGGCTCGCCACGCCAGCAGCTGAAACGGATCAAACAGTGCCTGTTGCGGGACGAAGCGGTGATCATCTTCCCGGCCGGTGAAGTGTCGCGGATGTCGCCCGGCGGGATTCGCGATGGCGCCTGGAGCTCCAGCTACCTAAAGCTGGCCAAGAAAACCAACTCGCCGCTGCTGCCGGTCCATGTCGGGGGCCGCAACTCCGGGCTGTTCTACCTCAGCTCGATGCTTTACCGCCCACTGTCGTCGCTGCTGCTGGCCCACGAGATGTTCCGCCAGCGCCGCCGTCAGATTCCGATCCGGGTCGGCCAGCCGATCCCGATTCAGGAGCTGGATCAATTGCCGCTGGGCAACAGCGAAAAGAACAAGCTGGTCAAGCGCCACCTGTACCGCTTGGCCAAGGGCCGCAAACCGCTGCTAAAAACCGAAAAGACCGTGGCCCACCCGCAGGACCGCAAGGCCCTGAAGCAGGAGTTAAAGCAGGCAACCCACCTGGGCGCCACCGCCGACAACAAACAGATCCTGCTGTTCGACTACCGTGAAGACTCGGCGGTGATGCGCGAACTGGGCCGGCTGCGTGAGATCGCCTTCCGCCAGGTCGGTGAAGGCACCGGCCAGAAGCGCGATCTGGATCAGCACGACAGCAACTACCGCCACCTGATCCTGTGGGATGAGGAGGAGCTGGAACTGGTCGGCGCCTACCGGATCGGCGAGACCAGCCGCTGGGTCAACCGCTCCGACCGCGACAAGATCTACAGCACCGAGCTGTTCGACTACAGCGAAGAGATGGCGCCCTACTTCGCCCGCGGTATCGAGCTTGGTCGCAGTTTCGTACAGCCCAAATACTGGGGCAAGCGCAGCCTGGACTACCTCTGGTACGGCATCGGCGCCTACCTGCGCCGGCACCCGGAGATCCGCTACATGTTCGGCCCGGTCAGCCTGTCCAACAGCTACCCGGCGCTGGCCAAGGATATGCTGGTCTACTTCTACCGGCTCTACTTTGCCGACCCGCAGCAACTGGCGATGGCCTACAGCCCCCACTGCATCGAAGACGAACACCTGGATCTGATCATCCCGCTGTTCAGCGGTGACAACTACGAGCAGGACTTCAAGGTGCTGAAACAGCAGCTCAAACACCTGGGCTGCACCGTCCCGACCCTGTACAAACAGTACAGCGAAGTCTGCGAAGAAGGCGGCGTCCGCTTCCTTGATTTCGGCGTCGACGCCGACTTCGGTTACTGTATCGACGGCCTGGTGCTGGTGGATCTGGAAAAACTCAAACCGACCAAACACAATCGCTATCTGGCCGAACCGGAATCAACACAAACCGCCGAGAACCCGTAAGCGAAAGCTTCTAGCCGTAGCTACATACACAGCATTAGCCAAGGCCGCATTAAAGACTAGTTGTCAAATTGGCGAAGCCTGGGAAGTGCCTTTCGCAAACCCTCCAAGACGCGACTCCAACCGATACGCTGCTGCCATGGCTGCCCATCGATTTTGACGTTGTAGCAATCGATTCGATTGCTGCGGTATAGTTCAATTCTGTGGGTTACGGGTGTACCGGTATCGAAATCGGTAATCTCAATGACTCGTCTTAGATCAGGGAGATCGCAACGATCAGCAGGGATAGCTTCTTCCAGTCGTTTCCTTTCCTTGGCGGCCCTTGCGTTCGCCAACCGGCTCACTTGGGCCTGATACTTCTTGCTGCGTCGGTACATGATTTCTCCCTCCTTCCTTGGAAGGTAGCCCAAGCTTGCAAGGTAGGGCTACCTTCCAAGGGCCAACTATTAAAATGTTAGCTATACGAGGAAATAATGGGAAATTATATAGACCCAAAGGAATTTTCAGACTTCCTCGACTCTCAAAAAGGAGAGCGGGAATTCTCCAAGTTCATCGAAGAAAACCCTGAAGTCCTGTACTGGACGTTTTGCCGTTTGAGTGGCCATTGTAGATTCATATTCCGTGAGTTCCCTCTTGGCAGCCAGTATATTGCCGACTATGTGATCCTGAATTCTTACTCTGGGGTTTGGGAGGTAATGTTTATTGAGCTGGAACCCGTCGATGATCCGGTATTTAATAAATCAGGAACTCCGTCCCAGCGGTTTGCCGGATCAATCAAGCAAGTAGATGATTGGGCGGAGTATTTTGAAATGCACAAAGCACAAATAAGAGCAGATTTAGTTAAATGGGCTAAGTCAAAGGATATTCTTGGTTATTCTCGCTCAGAGCGCATTTCAAATATGTCAGGTGATTACCTGGCCGATCCTAGCTCATATTTACGAGATAGCTATCACATTCTTATAGGCCGTAGGGACGAAATATCGAGAGAGGGCCATAAACGTAAAGCAATGTATAAAGCGCGTCACAGTATAGAGGTCATGAGCTACGACAGAATCAAAGACCTTGTGGAACTAAGGTATTCTGATCCAGAGCCATGGTTAAGAAATCAAAGCTAACAAGGCCAGCCAGAGGGAACAAAAAACCGCCGCTTCGCTCTGGTTTTTGGTCCCCTGCTGGCGGCGTTAAGTGAAAATGAATCCGCCATCGAAAAGAGAGCATAAGGATGCCAAGGAAGAGAAAAACACTGCCTAAAGATTTCGATGAAAGCATAAAATCAGAAGATATTTCTTCACTTAAAGCTATCTTCGAAAAGTGTGATATCGACGCATATGGTGGATATGGAAAACAATCAGCACTTGGCTTCAATGATTGCCCGGATGAGCTATCGGAATGGCTTATATGTAATGGGGCTGATATACACTTCACTAATACTTATGGTGATACACCACTCCACCTAAGAGCGAGTTCTTGGAATCCAAAAATGGATGTTCTTATCAAGCTTGGTGCAGATGTAAATATAAAGAATACAAGCGGTAATACTCCTCTGCATAGTGCAGCTGGTTATCACAAAGCGGCTAATGCCGAAATTCTTCTTCAAGCAGGTTCCGATATTAAGGCCGTGAATTCTTCTGGGTTAAGCCCTCTCGAATATGGTTTGCAGCGTTGCTCCAACATAGCTATTCCTCAAATGTGTGATTTGACAGAAGTATTCATTAAATATGGTGTGGAAATGACGCCCAAGATGAGAGAATTTGTTATCGAGATCGGAGAAAGATTCGAGTTCCATAGGGATAACTTCAACAAAGATCACATTGACGAATACGGCAATGCCTTAACGAAGTTATATTCCTTATATCACGTTAGCCCAGTACAACGCCGCGTAGTTCATGATGGAAAATCTTCTATTGAGCTTGTCGGAGACACTTGGGAACAGAACTACAGTAATCTGTGGGATTATCTAATTCCATCTGAAGGGCCTGCCTTGACTGTACAAGGTGAAGTAATCCGTATAGCTGGTCGTATTGCTGATGAACTATTAAGAAATGGAGGTGGAAACTGGGATAGAGCCTATCGTCAAATGTGTAATGCTTACATCAAGCATATTGCATCTCATAATTCACTAGAAAACGACGAGATATTAACTCTAAAAGGGCTGGTATCTGATATTGATGTTTTAATGGATGAAACGAGACAGCTTCAAAAATTTGCTGTCAAATGGGTTTCAAAAAACACTCGCCCTATTGAACTGAGTGAACCCAGTTATGATCGGTGAATCACTTAACAAGCGGCTGCATTACGTTCCGGCCTGCGGCCTCCACCGGGCTCGCTTCGCTCGCCGATGAGCCGGGCGTTATGGCTTATAACCATCCCTGCTAGATGGACATCGATATAGTGAGTTTTGAGTTCTTAGTCACTTCTCTGGTTGTGGTTTTACTGCCGGGTACGGGGGTTCTCTTTACCGTATCGACAGGGCTGACGATGGGAAAACGGGCCAGTATTTTTGCGGCCCTGGGTTGTACTGCTGGAATTATTCCGCATCTGGTGGCCAGTATTTTTGGACTTGCCGCAATCCTTCATGCCAGCAGCGTTGCCTTTGAAGTCCTTAGGTATATGGGTGTGGCTTACCTAGCCTACCTTGCCTGGGCCATGTGGAAGGAATCCGGTGTGATTGCCCTGGACAATGCCCCGAAAGCCACCGGGGCGAGCAGGATCTTTGTCAGAGCCTTCCTCATCAACATATTGAATCCGAAGCTATCCATCTTCTTTCTGGCGTTCATCCCTCAGTTTGTCCCACCCGAGGCCGGCTCCGCTGTGTTAAGCATGTTGTTGCTCAGCGCCATCTTTATGGGCATGACCTTAGCGGTTTTCATCGTCTACGGTTTGTTTTCTGATTTTGTCCGCCACTACTTATCCGCATCGCCAACGCTGGTTCAGTGGATTCAACGAAGCTTCACTGGGGTGTTTGTGGCAATGGGTGTGAAACTGGCCATGGTGGAACGCTAATGCCCCCGATGAACGACCAATCCCGTGCAACCGCGGCTGACATCCCATGATGCTATCCCGCTTTCATCCTCAGTTGCTGACCCTGCGACTGCTGCCCCTGCAGCCACTGAAAGTGCTGGGCCTGTTGCCCCTAAGAATGCTGGGCCTGCTGCTGGCGCTGCTGCTTAGCGGCTGCGGTGAATCCAAGCTGGAGCCGCTGCCCGCTGACGCCACGATTCTGGCCTTTGGTGACAGCCTGACGGTGGGAGTCGGCACCCATTCGGCCAACAGCTATCCCAAAGTATTGGAGCAGTTGAGCGGTGTCAGCGTGATCAATGCCGGTGTCTCCGGAGAGACCACCGACCGGGGGCTGGCGCGGTTGCCGCAACTGCTGGATCAGACCCATCCCGATCTGTTGATTCTGATCGAAGGCGGCAACGATATTCTGCGCAACCATCCCGCGGCCCAGACCAAGGCCAACCTGAAAGCGATGATCCAGCTGGCCGATAATCGGGGAATCCCGACGGTGCTGATCGGGGTGCCGCAGAAATCACTGTTCTCCGATTCGGCGCCGTTCTATTCAGAGCTGGCCGAGGAGTATCAACTGGTGTTCGATGGCGAGGTGATTGCGGACCTGCTGCGCAGCCCGTCGCTGAAATCGGATCCGATCCACCTCAACCGCGAAGGTTATCGGCAGCTGGCGCAGTCGATCTTTGCCCTGCTGCAGGACGAAGGGGCGCTCTAGTCCGTTTCAACGGCAGCGCTGGGAAGCGGCTGGCAGAACACCCGGTTATCGACGAAGCCGCACTGCCAGTCGTTGCGATAGCCGCCACTGCCGGCGCTGCGAATTTCGACCTGCAGCAGATAGGGCAACTCATCAACCAGCCTGACCGATTCGATCGTGCCGTCGCGGGGATAGATCTGACCGCCGACAAAATCATCCAACGGAAACTGCGGACTGGCACCGCTGTAGAGGCGCACGCTGAAGGAGCCGAGACTGCGCGGCTCCCCCGGGCCTTCACTGATCACCACCACACGTCCATCACCCAGCGTCAGCTGCTTGACGAAGGTTTGCGGCGCTTCCGCCTGGGCGGTGGAAACCAGTACCGCACCGAACATCACTGCCGGTCGTAAAAGGGACGAAATTGCGTCTCGAAGGTTCAATGGTTGCTGCTCCCTGGCTCAGACAATCACAATCCGGGCAGACCCGACTATCGTCCTTAATGCCTGCCTTACTGCGGCAGCATAGTCCAACGGGATCGGGAGCGAAATGGTCGAGCTCAGTCCGGCAGCACCGCCGTCGCCATCGATCGGCCGGCATCGACCGGCACCAGGGTCTCGGCAAAGATCTCGGCGCAGCGCTGCCAGCTGTGGTTCTCGGCGTACTCGCGGCACTGTTGCCGCGGCACCTTCAGGGCCCGTTTGACCGCCAGCTCCAGATCGTCATCCAAGGCGCCGTTAACCCCCTCTTCGACCACATCGATCGGGCCACAGACCGGATAGGCCGCCACCGGTGTACCGCAGGCCATGGCTTCGAGCATCACCAGGCCGAAGGTGTCGGTCAGCGACGGGAACACGAACACATCGGCGCGACCGTACTCGTCGGCCAGCTCCTTGCCGTAGCGGAAGCCGGTAAAGACCACGTCGGGGTATTCGCGCTGCAGCTCCTTCATCGACGGGCCATCGCCGACCACCACTTTCTTGCCGAACAGCTGCAGGTCCAGAAACGCGCGTAGATTTTTCTCCACAGCCACCCGGCCGACATAGAGCAGCAACGGGTCATGGTAGGGGTGCTCGCGATCCTGCAGCGGCGCAAAGGCCTCCACATCGACGCCACGGCCCCAGACCCGCATATTGCTGAAGCCCTTGTCGGCCAGGTCCTCCATGCAGCTCTGGGTCGTAACCAGGGTGGTGCGGGCCGGACGATGGAACCAGCGCAGGAAGCGGTACCCCCAGCTGACCGGCACGATCGGCAGACGCTCGTTGATATATTCCGGAAAGCGGGTGTGCAGCGAGGTGGTGAACGGAATCTTGCGCTTCAGCAGCCAGCGACGGCCCCAACAGCCGATGGTCCCTTCGGTGGCGATATGGACGTAGTCCGGATCGATCTCCCGGTACAAGCGACCAAACTTCCACGGATTCCAGGCCATCCGGATTTCGGCATAGCCCGGCGTCGGCAGGGTTTTAAACAGACCGGGATGGATCACTTCGGTGCGGATACCGCTGGGTTCCAGCAGTTCCATAATCCGATTCAGCGTCGTCACCACCCCGTTGGTCTGGGGATACCAGGCGTCGGTAATGATCAGTAGCGTCTTCATCCCGCCTTGCGCCATGCTTTTGAACTCCGTTCTATGGATTGCCAGTCGATCAGTTGTATCTGCCCGTCGTCCAGCTCGACCAGGGCCGAACAGGACTCCACCCAGTCACCGCAGTTGAGGTACTCGATCTCGTCGATGGTGCGCATTTCCGGGTGGTGAATATGGCCGCAGACGACTCCGTGCAGCCCGCGCCGACGGCATTCATGGGCCAGAATCTCTTCGTAATCGGTGATGTAACTGACCGCCCGCTTGACCTTGTGCTTCAAAAACGCCGACAGCGACCAGTACTCGTAACCCAGCAACCGCCGCAGCTGGTTGTACCAGCGATTCACCACCAGCAGGCTTTCGTAGGCCACATCGCCCAGGTGGGCCACCCATTTGTGACAGCGCACCACGGTGTCGAATTGATCGCCGTGGATCACCAGCAGCTCGCGGCCATCGGCGGTCTGGTGGATCGCCTCGTTGGTCAGGGCGATATTACCGAAGCTCTCTTCGTCGTAACGACGCAGAAACTCGTCATGGTTGCCGATCACGTAGGTGACTCGGGTGCCTCGCTTGGCCAGGGTCAGAATGCGGCGGATCACGTTGGTATGGGATTGGGGCCAGTAGCCGCCCTTGCGCATCCGCCAGCCGTCGATGATATCGCCGACCAGATAGAGTTGATCGCAGCTGTTCTTTTTCAGGAAGCGCGCCAGCTTCTCCGCCTGACAACCCTTGGTACCCAGGTGGGTATCGGAGATCCAGATGGTGCGGTAGTGGGTGGCGGCGCGGTGGGTGGACGGTTCGCTCGGCTCGGCGTTTTCCGCCAATGATGAGGCGTCCACCAACGATGACATAATCGGATTCTGCATGGCTGGTCAGCCTAAGGCGCGCTTGTGTCGCCGGGATGACTCCGCCGTGACAACTTGATGACAGCCGCCGGAGAGCAGCATCGGCTAAGGCTTTAGCTGCCACTTTGCATGCCAACTGGCTGACGGCTTTTGATACACTGGCCCGAATTTGTGTCCGATAGCGGCCTTAATCCAATCGCAGCGACAGCCTTAGCCTATGACCGACCCGTCCTTTTCACGCAGTAACGGCGACACCGACAACCTGCATCCCGAACAGGATCAGGATCAGCTCTCGACCCAATACGCCGCCATCGACCTGGGCTCCAACAGCTTCCACCTGATCGTGGCGCGACAGGTTCAGGATGAGCTGCAGCCGATCGACCGGCTGGGTGAGAAGGTCCAGTTGGCCGCCGGCCTGGACGGCGACCGCCAGCTCAGCGAAGAGGCACAACAGCGCGGCATCGCCTGCCTGGAACGTTTTGCCCAGCGGGTCGCCGGTATCCCCCGCGAACAGATCCGTGTGGTCGGCACCAATACCCTGCGGGCCGCCCGCAACCGGATGGACTTTATCGAGCAGGCCGAGCAGTTGTTCGACTGCCCGGTAGAGGTGATCTCCGGTCGTGAAGAGGCCCGTCTGGTCTATCTGGGCGTGGCTCATTCGCTGGCCGATGACGACGAGCGCCGACTGGTGATCGACATCGGTGGCGGCAGCACCGAGATGATTATCGGTCAGCGCTTCTCACCGGTGGAGCTGGAGAGCCTGCACATGGGCTGCGTCTCCTACACCCGTCGTTATTTCGCCAACGGCAAGCTCAGCAACAAGAATTTCAAGCGCGCCATCCACGCCGCCCACCTGGAGCTGCTGACGCTGCGCAAGCGCTACCGCAAGCTCGGCTGGCAGGATGCGGTCGCCTCCTCCGGCACCGCCAAGGCGCTGCTGCGATTGTGCCAGTTCGATCCCACCGGCCCGCAGCATCTGACCCTGCTGAAGCTGAAGAAGCTGCAAGAGATGCTGCAGGATTTTAAAACCGTCGATGCGATCGAGTTCGAGCAGCTGAAACCACAGCGCGCCCGGGTGCTGCCCGGTGGTCTGGCGATCCTGATCGCGATCTTCGAAGCCTTGAAGATCAGCGAGCTGCGCTACTCCGACGGCGCCCTGCGGGAAGGCCTGCTGTACGATCTGGTCGGTCGCCGCCGCCACGAAGATGTGCGCGAACGCACCATCAGCGCGATGATGCAGCGCTACCATATCGACGGCGACCATGCCGCCGCGGTGGAGCAGACCGCCCTGCAATGCCTGGCTCAGACCCCGTTCGATACCGATCGCTACCGCAGCCTGATCAGCTGGGCTGCACGTCTGCACGAAGCCGGGCTGGCGATCTCCCACAGCCAGTTTCAGAAACATGGCGCCTACCTGATCGAGCACTCCGACCTGATGGGGTTCAGCCAGCGCGAACAACTGCAACTGGCGCTGCTGGTACGCGGACACCGGCGCAAACTGCCGCTGCTGGAGCTGGAGCGCTTCCGGCCGATGCGCCGCCAGGTGCTGCTGGCCCTGTGCACCATCCTGCGTCTGGCGGTGCTGCTGAATCAGACCCGCCTGCCGGAACAGGTACCCTCGTTTAAACTTAAATTCCGCGAAGACCGGATGAAGCTGAAGTTCCCGGAAGGCTGGCTCGATGAGCACCCGCTGACCCGAACCAACCTGGAACAGGAAGCCGATTATCTGCAGCAGATCGACTACCCGCTGTTGTTCAAATAGCCGTTGACCGCCGCTGGGGCCCGATAAACAAGGAGACGACTCGATGGAACAGATTCTGGTTTATTCCGACAGCCTGTCCTGGGGCATCATCCCCGGCACCCGTGGCCGACTCGCGTTTGAACAGCGCTGGCCCGGCGTGCTGGAGCAGAGCCTGATAAGCCAGGGTCGCTCGGTTCGGGTTATCGAAAACTGCCTCAACGGTCGCCGCACCGCCTGGGACGATCCGTTCAAACCCGGCCGTGACGGCTCCGACGGGCTGGCTCAGGTGATCGAGATGCACTCGCCGTTGAGCCTGGTGATTCTGATGCTGGGCAACAACGATTTCCAGAGCACCCACAGCCTCGATGCGGTGATGTCGGTCCAGGGCAACGCCAAGCTGATCAACACGATCCGCCAGGCCCCGATCGAACCGGGGATGCCGGTGCCGCCAATCCTGCTGGTGGCCCCACCGGTGATCAGGCAGCCCAAGGGCGCGATGGCGGACAAATTCGTCGGCGCCGCCGAGCGCAGTCGTGGCTTCAATCAGCAGCTGCAAAAGCTGGCGCAGGAACAGGACTGCCTGTTTTTCGACAGCAACCCGCTGATTCATGCCAGCCCGATCGACGGCATTCACCTCGACCAATCCGAGCACCAGAAGCTCGGCCTCACCCTGGCCGAGTTTATCGCCAAGGCACAGGGCTGAGCGCCCCCGGCTCTGACCGGGGAGGGACTCCCGGCTGGATTTGACCTGCAACAATTGCGCTCGATTTAACCCTCGAGCGTCCCCCTAAACGGCTTCGTCCGTTGCTAGAATCGCCGCTCACAAAATAACCACGCGATAGGTTCGACAGGGAGCGGGCGATGCAGCCGGACAATCTGATCAATTCTCTCGGCCGGGACCTGAAACAGCGTTTCGGCCACAAGGTCCATAAGCTGACTATCGATGCCGATTTCACCTGCCCCAACCGCGACGGTAGCCTGGGCCTGGGCGGCTGCACCTTCTGCAACAACGCCTCGTTCAGCGCCAAGACCAATACCCAGCTGAGCATTCGCGATCAGCTCGAAACCAGCAAACCGGGAATGCGGGCCAAGAAGTACCTGGCCTACTTCCAGGCCTACACCAACACCTACGCCGAAGTGGCGGTGCTGAAGCAGATGTACGAGGAGGCGCTGCAGGTCACCGATATCGTCGGCCTGTGCGTCGGCACCCGGCCGGACTGTGTTCCGGATTCGGCGCTGCAACTGCTGGCCGAATACCAGCAGCAAGGGGCCGAGGTGTGGCTGGAGCTGGGGCTTCAGAGCGCCTTCGATTCGACCCTGGAACGGATCAACCGCGGCCACGGTTTTGCCGCCTACCAGGACGCGGTCCGTCGAGCCCATCAGTATGGGCTCAAGGTCTGCACCCACCTGATTATCGGTTTGCCGGGGGAACAGCCGGAGCAAAGCCTGATCACCCTGGAGCGGGTGCTGCAGGAAGGCTGCGAAGGACTGAAACTGCATCCGCTGCATATCGTGCGCGGCAGTCAGATGGCGCGACAATGGAAACGGGGGGAGATCCAGGCACTGGAGATGGATGACTATATCCGTACCGCCGGCGAGATGATCCGCCGCACCCCCTGGGAGGTGGTGTTGCATCGGGTTACCGCCACCGCCCGTCGTCCCACCCTGCTGGCGCCGGACTGGTGCGACAACCGCTGGCCGTCGTACATGGGAATTCAGGATTATCTACAGCAGCACGGCGGTCAGGCCAGTGCGTTGGGACGCCCCAGCCTGATCCAGACCGCTTAAACCGGCTTCTTATACCGGCTTCTTATACCGGCTGACTTACTCCGGCTTACTTACTCCGGCTTACTTACTCCGGCTTAATAATTCATCCCGAACGCCTTGACCGGCTCGGCAATCCCCTTCAGTTCTATCCGACCGCAGGATTCGAACCGACAGCTATCGCGCTCTGCAAACTGTGCCGCGAAGGCTTCGGAGGTGATCAGCGGAAAGCCGTTGGTCTTGGTCAGCTCCTGCAATCGGGCCGCGCGGTTGACCGCGTTGCCCATCACGGTGAAGTCGAGCCGATCGATCGCGCCGACATTACCGTAGATCACCCGTCCCAGATCGAGCCCCAGGCCGTAGCGGATCTCGGGCATCCCCTCGGAACCAAGTTCCTCATTGGCTTCACGAACCAGCCGTTGGGCCATTTTGGCGGCCGCCAGCGCATCCCAACACGCCTGTTGCGGGGTACGACTCTCGTCGGCGGGGAAGATAATCAGCATCGCATCGCCGATAAAGCGCATGATCTCGCCGCCATGTTCGCTGACCGCGGCTTTGATCTTCTCGAAATAGCAGTTGAGCAGTTTCAACAGCTGCGGCGGAGGTAATTGCTCGCTGATGGCGGTGAAGTTACGCAGATCGCTGTACCAGAGCGCCGATTCGATCACCTCGCCGTCACCGCGCTGTACCTGTCCATCCAGTACCCGCTGACCCGATCGCGGCCCCAGGTAGGTGTTCAACAACGCCTTGGCGGAGCTGTCCAGCGACAGCACTTCCATCACCGGGGCCAGATAGCGGCTGAGCTTTTCCAGCTGCGCCAACGCCTGCTCGCTGAAACCGGCGTCGTTGTCGGTGGCCAGGATAAAAACGGTATAGCTGTCGCTGTGGACCTGATACATCGGATACGCGACATAGTCGCGGATGCCGTCATCATAGAGATCCCGTAGCAGGCTGTGGCCCTGCTTGGTTTTCTCGACACTGTCGAGTCGATAACGGATCGGTCGACCCGTGTTTTGCACGTACTCAACCGGGCTGCCGAGATAGTCGTCCGACTGCTGGATACTGTGGGGCGGTCGATACTCATCAACCAGGTTCTGGTCCCGCCACCAGGTAAAACTGCTGCCGCTGACCAACGGGTGTAGGGTTCGCAGACTCAGTCGGATCCGAGCCACGGAACAACCGCTGGCCAACAGCTGCTGGCCCAGTTGTTCGGTCAATTCACCAGGGCATCGCAGCCGACGCCCCTCCCCCATCAACCACTCAAGAATCGGTTCGACCGACCAGTCGGCATGGTGCATGGATTACCTCAAAGAAAAAAACGTTAGGGACCGCCCGGGCGTACCAGCGCAGTCCTGTTCAGGATATCAGCCCCGATATGGACAACAGTCCGGGAACTCTGTTCCTGTATGACGAACGCTTATAGATAAGGACAATCAGCAGTAATTCAAACTATAGGACAACCGACGAAGCAGAATAATTTTTTGAGGAAGATCAAAATATCTGCCTGACTAAACCCTAATTTCTCAAATCCGCAGAAATAACTGACATAGATCAACGAAAGCCTAGGTGAAAAGGCGTCAAATCCTCCTGCGACTCACCCAAAGCTGACCACCCTTCGGCTTGAGTCTGGTCTCCGATGAGCCGCACGGATGTTATAGAGCCTCAAAATCGGAATGCTTTAACCATGGCTAACTTATTGATTATTTTACTGGGCTACAGCCTGTTTCTGTTACTGGTCGGCACCGTGCTGATCTTTTCCTGGTACGCCGAAAAACTCGATCCGGATAATGAACTCCCGGATTCCATCTTGGATGAGTTCTTTCCCGAACGGCAGCGCCGCAAACAGCAGCAAGCTGACACCGAACCTTCGATGCTGCCCCACGCGGCATAACCCGCTTTCAGTCGATCCGGGCCTCCTTATTTAAGGAAGCCCGGATCAACCTCCACCCGCTAAACGCCCTAACGCCGCCCCAGGTGGTGAGCCAACAAGCCGATCAACAAGCCCCAGAAAGCACTGCCGATTCCCATCAGGCTGATACCGGACGCGGTGATCAGAAAGCAGAGCAACGCCGCCTCTCGCCCCTCTTCCTGCGCCAGCGAGCCTGCCAGGCTGTTACCGATGGTACCCAACAGCGCCAACCCGGCGATCGCCATCACCAGTTCGGACGGAAAGGTATCGAACAGCACCACCACGGCGGTGCTGAACAGCCCGGTCAACAGATAGAAGATCCCGGCCCAGACCGATGCCATGTAACGCTGCTGCGGGTTTTCTCCGGCGTCGCGCCCCATACAGATCGCTGCCGTGATCGCCGCCAGGTTGAAGGCAAAGCCGCCGAACGGTGCCAGCACCAAACCGGTCACGCCGGTCCAACCCACCGGCCCCGAAGCCGACAACGGATAACCGTTGGCCCGCAGCACCGCTACGCCGGGGACATTCTGCGACGCCATGGTGACGATAAACAGTGGAATTCCGACCCCGATCAACGCCTGCAGATTAAATTCCGGGCTGACCCAGACCGGTTCGGCCGGCACCCAGGGCAACGGCTGCCACTGCAACAACTGCTGCTGCATCGCCACCAACACGCCAACTAGCAGGGTTAACGGAATGCCGTAGCGCGGTAACCAGCGCCGCAGCAATAGGTAAGCCAACAGCATCGATCCCACCAGCAGGGTCTGCTGTTGTAGCCCCTCGAACAGCGCCAATCCAAACGGCAACAGCACCCCGGCCAGCATCGCCGCCGCCAGCGACTGCGGCACCAACCGCATCAAACGCTCGAACCAGCCGCTCAGCCCGCAGACGGTGATCAGCAGCGAGCTGAACAGAAACACCCCGATCGCCTGGGACAACGAGAAGTCCCCCAGCCCGGTCACCAGCAAGGCCGCGCCCGGCGTCGACCAGGCCGTCAGCACCGGGGTGCGGTAATACAGCGACAGCCCGATACTGGTCACCCCCATGCCAATCCCCAGGGCCCAGAGCCAGGAGCCGATCTGGGCCTGGCTGGCACCGGCCGCCTCGGCCGCCTGAAAGATGATCACCACCGAACTGGTATAACCGACCAGCACCGCCACCAGGCCGGCCGACAGATACGACAGACTGAAAAACCGGGCCATAGGCTTGCCCCCCACTTAACTCAAGTAACCGCGTAACCGAACGTTGTTCGTAACCGAAACAGTTGTGCGCTATAACGCACAATGTGGACAAGCCTAGCACCGTGCGCTATAACGCACAACAATCGACAACCACTTAACCGGAGCAGCCCGAGCGCTAATGAGTCACACTGAACAACCGCCGGAACAGAATTTGGGTCATAACCTACGTCAGCTGCGCAAAGAGCGCGGCTGGAGTCTCGACCGCGCCGCCGGCGAAACCGGGGTCAGCAAGGCGATGCTGGGACAGATCGAACGGGGCGAGTCGAGCCCGACCCTGGCCACACTTTGGAAGCTGGCCGGTGGTTTTCACCGCTCGATGTCGAGCCTGATCGAACCGGCGACAGGCCAGACCGGTAAAGTCCGCTCGGCCAGTCAACTGCGGCAACAGCCGACTCAGGATCAGATGCTGGTGGCGCCGCTGTTTCCGTTTGACCCCCAGTTCGGTTTCGAACTGTTCGAACTGACCCTGTTGCCCGGTTACCAGCGCGAGTCCGAACCCCACGAGCCCGGCGTCACCGAACATGTGATGGTGATCGAAGGTACGATGGAGCTGTTGCTGGAGGGACAATGGCGCCCGCTGCAACAGGGCGAGGCTATCCGTTTTGCCGCCGACCGACCCCACGGCTACCGCAATCTGGGCGACAAACCGGCGGTGTTTCATAACCTGATTCATTACCCGCCAGCGTGATGCTGGCCAATCGGTTCCTCGTCGAAAACGTTTCTCCGATGATCCGGTTCTGCTCTAATAGCCCACAGCCGTTTCAACCAGCATCGCCGTAGCCACCGAGCCCCCTGTACCATGCCGACAGCCAAACCCCATGTCTCCACCCAGCAGGTGATCGAATACCTGAGTCGGCATATCCGCAGCGGTGAATGGTCAGCCGAATCCAAGCTGCCCTCCGAACGCGGCATCAGTGAGCAGTTACAAACCTCCAGGGTCACGGTTCGCGAGGCGCTGAAACGGTTGGAGTCCGACGGCCTGATCTACCGCTCCAACCGGCGCGGTTGGTTCGTCACCTCCCCCAAGCTCAATTACGATCCGAGCCGGGA
This sequence comes from Motiliproteus sp., assembly GCF_965230735.1. Taxonomy (GTDB): domain Bacteria; phylum Pseudomonadota; class Gammaproteobacteria; order Pseudomonadales; family Balneatricaceae; genus Motiliproteus. The sequence goes on along the minus strand of NZ_OZ246016.1, from coordinate 1,394,347 downwards.
CAGTCATTTCGCCGAATACGCCCTGGAGCAGGGCTTCACCCCCTTCACCCGGGAGCTTTCACGCCGTGCCGTCTGCGCCGATAACGAGCAAGCGACTGATCTGCAAGTCGCCGAGAACAGTCCGCTGGTGGTGCTGGATCGGTTGCGCGGGATCGACGGTCGACCGCTCTACCTGGAGCAGATTCTGCTTCGCTCCGATCTGTTTGACGAGCTGCTGCACCAGCCGCTGGATCAGTCGCTGACCCAACTGTGGCGGCAACATTACCGGCAGCGTTTCAGCCAGGTTAAGATCGATATCAGCATCGCCAGTCTCAACGCCGACCAGGCCCAACTGCTGCAGGCACCGGTCGGTGGCAGCTGCTTTCTAATCCGGCGCCGCACCTTCAACCAGGATGGCATCCTGATCGAGTACGACCGCGAGTACTGGCGTCACGACGCCCTCAATATCCAGTTCAGCCAGCACCGTTAAAGTACGGTTTCCCTCGGCTTACAAAACAACCCAGCTCAGCGTTATCCAGGGCCAACCCTAACCCCTGCTTGTTCACTGTCACCAAACTTTCATCCTGTGGCTCCAATCGGACCGGTAAACTGGTATATACCAGATTTAATGTTTTGTCCTATAGTGCAATCAAGCTTCAGGAACACGAGCCATGAACCGCGACCCTTACCTATTAACGCCCGGACCGATCACCACCTCCCTGACCGTCAAGCAGGCGATGCTGCACGACTGGGGATCCTGGGATGCCGACTTCAATGCCGTCACCGGCGAGGTCTGCCGACGCCTGCTGGTCGAAGCCAACGCCGAAGCCAGCCACCAATGCATCCCGCTGCAGGGCAGCGGCACCTACGCGGTCGAGGCGACCCTGGCCACGCTGGTTCCCACCGACGGCAAGCTGTTGATCCTGATGAACGGCGCCTACGGACAGCGGATGGCCAAAATCTGCGACTACATCGGCCGTCGCTACTGCAGCCTCGACAAGGGCGACTACCTGCCGCCGCTGCCCCACGAGGTTGAATCAATCCTGGCCGACGATCCGGCGATCACCCATGTGGCTGTGGTCCACTGCGAGACCAGTTCCGGTATTCTCAACCCCGTCGAGCAGATTGCCGAGGTGGTAGCCCGCGCCGGACGCCGTCTGATTATCGATTCGATGAGTGCGTTCGGCGCCCTGCCGATCGATGCCCAAACCCTGCCGTTCGATGCTCTAGTGTCATCGGCCAACAAATGCTTCGAAGGGGTGCCCGGCTTCGGCTTTGCACTGATCCAGAACGACGCTCTGGCGGCGGCCAAGGGCCAGGCCCACTCGCTAAGCCTGGACCTGTACGAACAGTGGCAATATATGCAGCGCACCGGCCAGTGGCGCTTCACCCCGCCGACCCACTGCGTGGCAGCTTTTCTGAAGGCCCTGGACGAACACGCCGACGAGGGCGGCAGCACGGGACGACTGGCCCGTTACCAGCGCAACCGCGACCGCCTGGTCGCCGGCATGCGGGCCCGCGGCTTCGCCACCCTGCTCGAAGACCAGTGGCTGTCACCGATCATCGTCACCTTCCTGGCCCCACAGCACCCTAATTTCGAGTTCAAGCGCTTCTACGATCTGCTCAAGGCGCAGGGCTACATCATCTACCCGGGCAAGCTGACCGAAGCCGACAGCTTCCGCATCGGCTGCATCGGCAAGCTGTTCGATCCCCAGATCGACGAGTTGCTGCAGGTGATGGATCAGGTTCTGAACAGGATGGAGATCCCGATGGATCAGGCCGTCGCTTAAAGGAATCCCGACGACAGCGACAACAACGCATCAACCAACCCGAATTAAACTGACATTAATCAAAGGAAAAACCGATGGCATTTACTTACAAGCGTTTCTACACCGGTCCGGTACAGGCAGTGGTCTTTGACTGGGCCGGCACCGTGGTCGACTACGGTTCGATCGCCCCGATCGACGGTTTCTGCATGCTGTTCGAGCGCAACGGCGTACCGATCACCCACACCGAGGCCCGCGGCCCGATGGGCACCGAGAAGCGCGAGCACATCAGCCAGCTGCTGGCGATGCCCCGCATCCGTCAGGCCTGGACCGAGCTGCACGGCAGCGAGCCCACCGAGGCCGACATCGACCGTCTGTACCAGGAATTCATCCCGATTCAGGTCGAAGCGATCGACAAGCGCGCCGGCTTGATCCCCGGTGCCCGTGAAACCTTCGACTACCTGGTCGAGCGCGGCATCAAGGTCGGCGGCAACACCGGCTACAGCCAGGATATGATCGAAGGCCTGGTGGCCCGCGCCGCCGACGAGGGCTACCGCCCCCAGAGCATCGTCGCCGCCACCGACGTCCCCCGAGGTCGTCCGTTCCCGCACATGACTCTGAAGAACCTGATCGAGCTGGAAGTGGAAAACCTGCACGCCTGCGTCAAGGTGGACGACACCCTGCCGGGCATCGATGAGGGCCTCAACGCCGGTCTGTGGACCGTCGGTATCGCCGTTTCCGGCAACGAAGTGGGGATGGAGCTGGCCGACTGGCAGGCCCTGCCCGCCGCCGAACAGGACCGTCTGCGCGAACAGGCCAGTGAACGCTTCCGCCGCGCCGGTGCCCACTACGTAATCGACTCGGTCGCCGACCTGCCGGAAGTGATCGAAGATATCGAGCTACGCCTGGCTGCCGGCGAGCAGCCCTGAGTCAAGCTCAACTGAGCTGACGCGACGCGAAGGGGCCCTGTCCGGTAAACAACCGGGCCAGGCCCCTTTTATGCTTTTCGATTAACCGCCGGTTCCGGCCCATGACCACCTCCACCCTGCTACTGATCCTGGCCTCCGCCGTTCTGCATGCCAGCTGGAACCTGATCGGCAAAAAAAGCGCCCAAAGTGTCGCCTTTTACGCCTGGGCGATGGCGGCGGGAATGCTGATCTTCTCACCGCTGGCGATCTCGGTGCTGCCCTACCTGCCACAACTGAACCCCGAATTCTGGGGGCTGCTACTGCTGTCAGGCCTGTTCCAGGCACTGTATCTGACCGGACTGGCGCAGGCTTACCGCCACGGTAATCTCGGACTGGTCTACCCGCTGGCCCGGGCTCTGCCGGTCTTACTGGTGCCCTTGGCGGTGCTGCTGATCTATGGCCAGACCCGACTCGATACCGGCGACGGTTTGGGGATGCTGATGATCGCCGGCGGCGCCCTCGGCCTGCCGCTGGCACGCTGGCGTGAACTCAGGCTACAGCACTACTGCACCCCGGCCATCGGCTGGGTGCTATTGGCGGCCGCCTCCACCGCCGGTTATTCCCTCACCGACAGCGCCGCGGTACAGCACCTCAACCGGGTGGGTCTGAGCGCCTTTGAAGCCGGTAGCAGCTTCGTGGTCCTGCAGGCCGGTTGCTGCCTGCTGTGGCTGGTGCCGATCATCCACCTGCTGCTGCGGCAACCCCTGACACCGACACAGCCCCGGATGATCTGGTTGGCCGGTAGCTTTGTGATCGGTACCTACCTGCTGATCCTGACCAGCATGACGCTGGTGGACGAGGTCAGCTACGTGGTGGCGCTACGCCAGGCCAGCATACCGATCGGGGTGCTGATCGGCGTCTTCTGGCTCGGTGAGCCGCTGAGTCGCCCGCGCCTGACCGGGCTGCTGTTGATGCTTGCCGGGTTGTTGATGGTGGCCCTTTGAGCCCCAGCCCCGCCAAGGCTCAAAAACAACACTTCAATGACAAGCCATAACCCCGGCTTATAGGGCAAACCTTAATCCCGCGACTGTCATCAAAATATCTTTGATCGGTACCAATTGTTTCACAGTGCTTCCCTAACCTTGGCAGCTATCAAGTCAAGGCGTGCCCGGCACTGATCGGATCGGGCAGCCTGGAAACAGTAGGTTGTCATGTCCGATAAAGTGATTCTGGTGGTGCTGGACGGTCTCGGTTACCAAACCGCCGAACAGTGCATGGGCTTTCTGCAGGCCCTCAAGGCTCAGGGAAGCGCCACCCTCTACAAGCTCGAATGCGAACTGCCGTCGATGTCACGGCCCCTGTACGAGACCATCCTGACCGGTACAACCCCGATTCAGAACGGCATCGTTCATAACCAGATCACCCGCAACAGCAACCAGAGCAGCGTCTTCAGCCTGGCCCGCCAGGCCGGACTGACCACCGCCGCCGCGGCCTACCACTGGGTCAGCGAACTCTATAACCGAACGCCTTACGATGCGGTTCGGGATCGGTTCACCGACGACACCAGCCTCAATATTCAACACGGCTGTTTCTATCACCAGGATCACTATCCGGACGATCACCTGTTCCTGGACGCCGAGTGGCTGCGCCGTCGCTACGATCCGGATTTCCTGCTGGTTCATCCGATGAATATCGATGACGCCGGCCACCGCGATGGGCTGGACAGTGCCCGCTATCGCAACAGCGCCCGTCACGCCGACGCCGCTCTGTCACACCACCTGCCGGGCTGGATCGAAGCCGGTTACCAGGTACTGATCACCGCCGACCATGGCATGAACGACGACCGCAGCCACGGCGGCATCTTGCCGGAAGAGCGCGAAGTGCCGCTGTTTGTCCTGGGCGAGGGCTTCAGCCATGACGCCGGCTGTGCGCCCCGTCAGATCGAACTCTGCGGCCTGGTCTGTGAGCTGCTGGGACTAGAGCAGCACGGCAAGCCGGTCACCGAAGGCATGTTACGTGAATTCGAGGTGCGTTATGCCGCTGGCCATCTTTGATCTGGACGAAACCCTGGTCAGCGGCGATTGCTCGTCGCGTTTCTGCGAATACCTGCAACGAACCGGTTTGGTCGAAGGTAACGATTTCATCCAACGCGAGCGCGAACTGATGGACGACTACCATCACCAGCGGCTGTCGATGGCGGACTATATCGAGTTCCTGCTGGCACCGCTGGCCGGTCTCAGCGTCACCCAGGTCGACGCGCTGATGCCGGCCTTCGTCGAACGCTGGATCCGTCCACGGATCTACCCCCAGGCGCTAAGCACCCTGATGGAGCACCGTCGCGCCGGTGACCGGATCCTGATTATCTCCGCCTCGGCCGAATTTATCGTCCGCGCCGTGGCCCAGGATCTGGGCGTCGATGATGTGCTGGCGATCGACCTGGAGCAGACCGACCAGCAGCGCTACGACGGTCGCATCCGCGGCATTCCCAGTTACCGAGAAGGCAAGGTGCAGCGTCTGCAGCAATGGATCAGCCAACAGGGAGAGTCCCTGGCCGGCGCCACCTTCTACAGCGATTCCATCAATGACCGGCCCCTGATGGAGCTGGTCGATCATCCGGTCGCCACCAATCCCGACCCCCTGCTGGCCGAACTGGCCTGCCAGCGCGGCTGGGCGGTGCTCGACTGGACCCAATTGCAACAACCCAAGCAAGCCTCAGCCGTTGTACCCCAACTTTCCACCTACACAGGAACCTGAAGATGTCGAACAAACTGATCCTTAGCGCCGCAGCCGTTCTGGCCTCTGCGTTATCCGCGCAGACCGCACTGGCAGCCTGCCCCGTTGTTGCCGGTCCGGACGCCGGTGGCGCCTATCCGCACCTGTTCGAAAAGAGCGAATTCGAAAAGCAGTACAACTGCGCGCTGGATTTCTCCCAGAATCCGGCCATCGAAGCGCTCAATGGTCGTATCGCGGGTAACCCGGAACTGATGCCGCTGGCCAAGCGTCTGCCGCAGGAGCCTCTGGTTATTGCACCCTATAAGACCATCGGGGTTTACGGCGGCGTCCTCAGCGGTATCTCCAAAGCGACGGAATCAGGCACCTCGGACCTGCTGGCCGTGCGCCACGTGAACCTGGTTCGCTTCAGCGACGATCTGTCCACCGTGGTACCCAACGTGGCGAAGTCCTGGGAGTGGAACGATGATTTCACGGTACTGAAAGTGATGCTGCGTAAGGGCCATAAATGGTCTGACGGGCAAGACTTTACCGCCGAAGATGTGGCGTTTTGGTACAACAACCTGGTGATGGATAAGAACGTTATCGAGAAGCCGAAAGAGCGCTTCCTGTCCGCCGGCAAAGGCGTCAAGGTTGAAGCCCTGGATGCGACCACCGTTCAGTTCAGCATGAACGAGCCGGCACCGGGCTTCCTGGATAACTTCGCGCAGGATTACGCCCAGCCGTTCCAGCCCAAGCACCTGCTGTCCAAGTTCCACCCGGAATTCAACCAAGACGCTGACAAGTTGGCCAAGTCGCTGGGCTTCGAAAGCGGTTACGACGTGGTTAACTTCTACTACGGTCAATCCGACTGGAAAGACATCCCGACGCCGCTGCTGAAGGATGCCACGGCATCTGAGCGTCTGGTGAAAGCGGGCTTCACCGCCATCGCGCCGACGCTGGAATCTCACCTGGTGGTTGAAGAGTCCCTGGAGGGCCGTCGCCTGGTCGCCAACCCCTACTTCTTCCAGGTTGATACCGCCGGTAACCAGCTGCCTTACATCAGCGAGATCAAAGAAGTTTATATCGGTGATGAGGACATTCAGACCGCCAAGATGATTGCCGGTGAAGTGACCTATAAGGCCCAGGCGGTTAACCTGCCTCAGGCGCCGGTTCTGCTGGAAAACAAAGACCAGGGCCAGTACGAAGTTGCCCTGCGTCCGACGATCTCAATGATGAGCTTCGCCTTTAACCTGACCGATAAGGACCAGGAAAAGCGTGCGGTATTCAACGACGTTAACTTCCGTCGTGCGATGTCGGTAGCGATCAACCGTGATCAGATCAACGAGATTGCGTTCTTCGGACTGGGCAAGCCGACTCAGTACACCGCGTTTGATGCCGACACCACCCCGTTCATCACCGAAGAGCTGAAGACCGCCTACACCCAGTACGATCCGAAACTGGCCGCCAAACTGCTGGACAAAGCCGGTGTGGTGGATAAGAACGGTGACGGCCTGCGCGATCTGCCTTCCGGCAAGAAGTTCGAGCTGACCATCAACTTCACCACCCAGGGTGTCTCCACCGAAGTGGCTGAAATTGTCGCCAAAGGCTGGACCGACGCCGGCGTCAAGACCGTCATCAAAGAGGTGACCTCCGACGAGTACCGCAACACCCAGTCAGCCAACGATTACAGCGTGGTGAACTGGAGTTCCGGTCGCCCGCTGGCCACGATCGCATCCAACATCGAAACCCTGGTCCCGCCTTACGGCAGCTTCTTCGACCTGCGTACCGGCCTGCAGTGGGCTCAGTACCTGGACTCTGAAGGCAAGGAAGGCGTTAAGCCGCCGCAGACCGTTTACGAGATGAAGAAGCTGACCGACCGCTTCGTGACCCTGAAAGCCGGTTCTGAAGCGTCCAACAAGCTCGGCCTGGAGATCGCCAAGCGGGTTGTTGATGACCTGTTCATCATCGGCACGGTTAAAGCGGTATCTCCGGTCTACTACAGCAACCAGCTGGGTAACTTCGAACTGCCGAAAACCTCCTCTTACGAGTTCTACCGCATGTATCCGTACATGCCGACTCAGTGGTTTATCGGCAAGGAAGGTATTGCCAAGAACTGATCATGGCATCAGCTCGAAAAGGGAGGAGCGGTTGCTCCTCCCTTTTCTACGCTCGATCCCTGTGCCGAGTTTTTCTGAAAGTCCGTTAATCCATTGTTACTTGAGCTAAGCGCCGAGTGGAGATGGGTTAAAGGACTTGTTCGTAGGTTCCTTACAAATTTAGCCCTCGGAGTTGAATGTGGTTACTGAATTTTTTGCGAGCACCTGGCTGCTGTGGGTTCTGCTCTCAGTCGGCGGGATGTTGTTCTGGCTGGGGCGAGACAGCCAGTACTTCAACTATGTCTTCAACCGTTTCAGTCTGGCGTTGCTGACGCTGTTACTGGTCAGCGGCATCGTCTTCGGCCTGATGGAAGTCCTGCCGGGTGACTGTGCTGAAAAATATATCGCCTACAAGAACACCCAAGGCGAGACCATCACCCAGGCGGACATCGATGCCGAGCGGGCCCGAATGGGGCTGGATCAACCCCTGTCGGTACGCTGGGTGAACTGGGTTACCGATCTGACCCTGCGCGGCGATATGGGCTTCAGCTGCTCCAAGCGTCAGTCGGTCAACCTGGCGCTGGGTGAGCGCTTCTGGATGAGCTTTATGTTCTGTATGGCAGCGCTGCTGTTCTCCTACCTGATCGCCGTGCCGTTCGGCATTCTGTCAGCGTTCACGATCAACAAGACCTGGACCGACAAAAACCCGCAGCACACCCGGGCGGAGCGTCTGATCAACAGTGTCGGCATGAGCATTCAGAAAGTGCTCGATCTGCTGTTGCGAATGATCAGCTACCTGGGACTGGCACTGCCGAACTTCCTATTGGCCTTGAGCATCATTCTGCTCTACGTCTTCGCCGGCGAACCGATGCCGACGGGGCTGTATTCGGATGAGTGGCGAAACGTGCCTTGGTTCGGCGACAACGGCTTTTCCTGGGGCAAGCTGGATGACTTTATCGGCCATATCTGGTTACCGATCTTCGTCATCGGCTGGTCCGCCACTGCCCTGCAACTGCAGACGGTCCGCGCGCTGATCGTCGATGAGTCCAACAAGCTGTATGTCGACGCAGCCCGTGCCCGGGGCGTGGACGGGGTGTCACTGTGGGCCGGTTACCCGGTGCGCCATTCCATCAGCCCGTTGGTCAACTCCATCGGCTTTGACTACACCCGGGTGTTCAATGACCTGCCCATCGTTGCCGTGGTGATCGGTCTGACCGATGCCGCCGCCTTACTGATTGAGGCGTTGTCGATGACCAACGATCAGGAGCTTGCTGCCGCGATCCTATTCCTGGTGGCCCTGGTGGTGATTTCGATGAACTTCTTTACCGATGTGATCCTGGCCGCGATTGATCCGCGAGTCCGTAAAAGTGTTCTGGGGAACGGATGATGAACGCATTGTTAGCGCGCTTCGGCTTCGGGCGTCAATCGAAGTCACAGAATGATGAGTCCTACTATACCGCCGGTCAGCTGGCGCTGATCAAGGCTCGTTTCAAGAGCAAGACTTCCGGTGTGGTGGCAGCCTGGATTCTCGGGGCATTGGTGATGATGGGCTTTTTTGCCCCGTTCTTCTCCCCCGTCGACCCAACCATCGCCGGTGCCGACCCCGACTACCGTCGCGGGGCGCCCCAGGCGTTTTACTTCTGGGACGACAACGGTTTCTCACTGCACCCGTTTACCTACACCTACAGCAAGGAAAAGGCGCGTATCGATTTGAAGGCGCTGGCCGGCGGCGGGCTGGATGCATTGGATGCGCTGACCTCAAGCGGCGCCCTGAGCGCCTCTAATCAAAACAAGTACATCATCAACAAAGAGCAGCGCCGCTATATTCAGTTCTTTGTCAAAGGCTGGGAATACAGCCTGATCGATCTGAGCGTCGCCGGCCTGGATCTGGATATCCGCTGGGACCGCCACCTGTTCGGTGTTGAACAGGGCCAGATCCATATCATGGGTACCGATGAAGACGGTAAGGATGTGTTCAGCCGCACGCTGCACGCCATCTGGGTAACGGTGAGTATCGCCATCGTCGCGCTGATCGTGAAACTGTTCTCCTCACTGCTGGTGGGCGGCGTCAGCGGTTACTTCGGCGGCAAGGTCGATGCCGTGCTGATGAGCATCACCGAAGCGATTCGGGTCATCCCCGCAATTCCGATCTATCTGGCCTGCGCGGTGGCGCTGGCGGAGATGGATCTGACCCCGATTCAGCGCTACTTCGCCATCGCGGTGGTGATCGGCGCACTGGACTTTGCCACCCTGGGACGTCGGTTGCGAACCCATATCCTGACCGAACGTAATCAGGACTATGTGCTGGCCGCGCAACTCTGCGGATCCAGTACCTGGCGAGTTATCTGGCGTCATCTGGTGCCGAGCTTCGGCAGCTACATCATCGTCGATACGCTGATCAACTTCCCCTACGTGATTCTGGCGGAAACCTCGTTGAGCTTCCTGGGGCTGGGCCTGACCGAACCGGTCAACAGCCTCGGCGTGCTGCTGCAAAAAGCACAGGACCCGGACATCCAGCAGAACATGCTGTGGCAGTTCTTCCCGGTGGCGGTGTTTGTGTTCCTGATTATGGCGTTTGTGTTTGTCGGAGATGCCCTGCGTGATGCGGCTGATCCTTACTCGGAGAAGAAATGATGCATATGGCAAATGGACTGGACTCTAAGCTGCTGGAGATCCGCGATCTGACCATCGATTTCAACACCGACGAAGGGCTGGTGCGGGCGGTGGATAATGTCAGCCTGTCGGTGCGTCCCGGTGAGGTGATGGGACTGGTGGGTGAGAGTGGTTCCGGCAAGTCGGTTACCGCCAAGAGCATTATGCGTCTGACGCCGGGTAATGCGGTGATTCAGCACCCCAGCCAGATCAGCCTGCGGCACCGGGATCAGGATATCAATATTCTCAAGCTGCGCGGCCGTGATCTGCGCACCGTGCGCGGTGACCAGGTCTCGATGATCTTCCAGGAGCCGATGGCCAGTTTTGCTCCGGCGATCCGGATCAGCGACCAGATGATCCAGACCATGCAGATCCACCTGGGCTACTCCAAAGATCAGGCCCGCCGCGCCGGGATCGAGCTGTTCGAGCGGGTCGGCATCGTTAATCCGGAGCAACGCTTCGACCAGTATGTGTTCGAGCTGTCCGGCGGGATGCGTCAGCGGGCGATGATCGCGATGGCGTTGTCGACTAAGCCGAAACTACTGATCGCCGATGAGCCGACCACCGCCCTGGATGTGACCATTCAGGCCCAGGTGCTGGATCTGATGCTGGAACTGCGCGAGCAGATGGGCATGGCGATGATCTTTATCACCCACGATCTGGGGGTGGTGTCGAAGATTGCCGATAACGTGACGGTAATGAAAAAGGGTCAGGTGGTCGAAGCCGGCTCGGCCGATCGGGTACTGTTCCAACCCGAGCACAGCTACACCAGGCGTTTGCTGGATGCCCTACCCCATCTGGATGACCTACCGGAAGCCCCGAAGAAAACCCCCGCCCCGTTGCTGTCCATCAAAGATCTGTCGATCACCTACCCGCTGGCGGGTAAGGGTCGCAAGACCGAGTATTTCACCGCGGTGAAGAATATCAGCCTGGATCTGCCCGAGGGGCAGATTATCGGTCTGGTGGGCGAAAGCGGCTCCGGCAAGACATCGCTGGGTAAGGCGATGCTGGGTGCGGCACCGATCAGCACCGGCCGGGTGCATTACCACCACACCAAGAAGAAAGTAAAGTTCGGCGCAGGCAAGGCGATCAAACGCAAGCGGCTGGCAAAGACCGCTCAGCTGGTGTTCCAGGACCCCTACGGCTCGCTGAATCCGCGGATGACGGTGCGCGATATCATCGCCGAACCCTTGGAAGCGATGAAGATCACCAAGACCCGTGAAGAGACCGATGCCCGGGTGATCGAGGTGGCCAAACGTTGCCATATCGAGGTTGAACACCTGCGTCGCTTTCCCCATGCCTTCTCCGGAGGCCAGCGTCAGCGGATCAGCATCGCCCGCGCACTGGTCTGCAAACCGAAGTTCATTGTCGCGGATGAGTCGGTTGCCGCACTGGATGTCTCGATCCAGGCAGAGATTCTTAAACTGCTGAAAGAGCTGCGGGACGAACTGGGTTTGACCATTCTGTTTATCTCTCACGACCTCAGCGTGATCGCCAACCTGTGCGACTGGGTCTGTGTGATGAAGCATGGTGAGCTGGTGGAACAGGGCACGGTACGCCAGATTTTCCTGCAACCGCAGCAGCCCTATACCCAGAAGCTGATCGCCTCGATTCCGCTCCTGTCCCCACCCGCTATCGAGAAGGCACCGCTTATTCCAACGCCGATCGATCGCATCCCGGCACCACCGATCAACCGGTTCACCCCCGCGGTGGAAATGGCGACCCGTTAAGGTATGACTATGGACCTGTCCCTGGCCGAAATCCGCGCCTTCAATGCGACCCTCAAGCGCGGCAGCTTTTCCAGTGCCGCCGATGAACTAGGGGTCAGTCAGCCGGCGATCACCGCCCAGATCCGCAAGCTGGAATCGCGCTTCGAGCGGCCGCTGCTGGAACGATTCAGCCGCGGAGTCCGCCCCACGGCGTTCGGCCATAAGCTGCATCGAATCACCAGCCAGTATGCCGACCTGGAAGAGGCGATCTCGACCCTGTCGCAGCCGCAACCCGACGAAGGGCGCTATCAGCTCAAAGTCGTCACCGCGTCGCCACTGCTGTTTATGCCACTGGTAGCCGAGTTTAATCAGCGCTATCCGGAGGCGACCCTGACGATCAACTCCAGCACCACAGATGAGTGCCGTTCGCTGGTATTGAACCGCGAGGCGGATATCGGCCTGTTCCCGATGCCCGAAGCGGAACCCGGTGTCTCCAAGATTGACTTCGATACCCACCGCCTCCACGCGGTGGTACCGATCAATCACCCGCTGGCGCTGGAATCCGAACTGAGCGTGCATCAGCTGATCGAACACCCGCTGGTGTTCCGTAAGAAGGATTGCTGTACCCAGGGGCTGGTCGATCGGGCGTTTGCGCAAGCCCGGTTACAGCCCAACGCACGGGTCTGGATGGATGCCCGCTACGACATGTGCGAGGCGGTCGTCTACGGCCTGGGTATCGGCTTCGCACTGTCCAACGATATCCGTTCCGACCCCCGTTACCGCAAGATTCCGGTGATGGAGGCGACCGAGCCGGTGGTCGAACACCTGGTCTGGCTCAAGCCCCGTACCGACGTTCCCGGTATCCGCGAGTTCGTCCAGCTGGCGCTGGAGAATCGCTGCTCGTCACTTCCCTCTGAACCCCTGTCCACTCCCAAGTTTGAGGTCGCTGTATGAACCTTCTCGGTCCGCTGGCTTTCGCCCTGATCGCCGCACTCGGTAACGCTCTGTTCGCTGCCGGCCAGAAAAAGGCCGTGATGCTGGATAACAGCTTCAGCTTTATCGCGCTGGCCGCGCTGGTCTGCGTACTGCTGACCCTGCTGGCCGCTCCGATGATCGGCCCCACCAACTACGCCCTGGCACTGCGCCAGAATGGCCACTGGGCGCTGCTCAGCGGAGTCGGCCTGTTTCTCACCTACCTGGGATTCAACCTGCTCTACAGCCACTACGGTGCCTCCAACTACATTCTCTACGCGGTGCTGTCGATCATCACCACGTCGCTGCTGGTCGGGGTTTTTCTGTTCAAAGAGAATTTCAACGGCTACCACTGGCTGGCGTTCGGCAGCTCGCTGGTGACAGTGGTGCTGTTTTCACTGGGTAATCGCGCCTAGCAACGCCGATGGAAAAGACGCTACTGGGCATCGCCGCCGCTTGCTGTACCACTCTCGCCTTTATTCCCCAGGTGATGCATAGCCTGAGAACCGGGGAGACCGAGGGAATTTCGGTGGGCATGTACGCCATTTTTACCCTTGGGGTGGCGCTCTGGTTTGGCTACGGATGGCTTCAGCAAGATCTGCCAATCCTGCTGGCCAACGGTGTCACGCTGGCGTTGGCCGGCACCATTCTGGGGCTGGTAATCAGGAATCGTTGGTTCCGGGCCAAGGATTAGGCCGACCCAACCCCTTATCGATAAGAGTGCGCCAACAGCGCTTAACGAAGGATCAGAGAGTGGTCAGTCGTTGCAGGGTATCGGGGAAGATCAGCGCCAACGCGATCAATAGCGGCACCACGTAGAAATAGGCCAGCATCAGCTGCCGGAACACCATCGGTGCTGACTTCATTCCCATCAGCCAGTCGACCACCAGGCGTCCTTTGATCGCAATCACCACCGAGATCGCCAATACCACGCTGGCGGTGGGATCGATCGATTCGGCCACCAGGGCTGAAATCAACGTCATCGCCACCAGCGCCCACCAGACCCAGGTCAGCAGTTTTACATAGGGTTTGCTTGCCAGATTCATCCGTTATCCCCCGATCAGCGCATCACGTACAGCAGTGGGAAGATGATGATCCAAACCAGATCGATCATATGCCAATAGCAGGCCGCGCCTTCGTAGCCTTCATGACTCTCGGCGGTGAAGTGTCCCCAGTGAGCCCGCAGACAGGCCCAGCCGATCGCGACCATTCCCACCAATACGTGCAGCAGGTGGTTGAAGGTCAGATAGTAGTAGATGGTGTAGAACAGGTCGGTGCGCGAATCGAGCCCCTGCTCGTGGTTCCAGTGGTACTCCCAGGCCTTGACCGCACAGTAACCCAGGCCACAGCCGATGGTGCCGTACATCCAGCGGATGCTGGTCTTGACCTTGTTGACCCGGATCGCCGCCATCGCCCGGGCGACGAAATAACTGCTGGTCAGCAGCAGGATGGTGTTGAGCACCCCGGCTGTGGTGTTGAGCAGTGTCGGTCCGTTAGAAAACAGCTCCTGCTCGTGGCTGCGTACGATCACGAAGACGATAAAGAACAGCGCGAATTCGGTAAGTTCGGCCCAGATCAGGACCCACACCGCCATATTGGCCGGCGCCTCCTGGGTCTGATCCGGAGCCGCGTCGACCGGACCGGGATCAACGTTTACCGCATTACTCATGCTAAGAGTCCCTTCAGAAGTGACCGGCGATCAGTTTTTCCAGCGCTGCCAGTGTTTCGGTATCGTCACTGAGCGGTTGCGCCAGACAGACGCGACAGGCCTCGGCAGCCGGCAGGCCGGAGCGGATCATCATCGCAGTGTAGATCAGCAGACGGGTAGACGCCGCCTCTTCCAGATCATGATCTTTCAAGCGACGCAGGTCGTTACCCAGCTTCACCAGCTGCTGCACGGTCTGCTTGTCCAGGCCTGACTCCTGGCAGACGATCACCACTTCCTGCTCCGGACTCGGATACTCGAAGCTCAACGCCACGAAGCGCTGGCGGGTACTGGGCTTGAGGCCCTTCATCAGGTTCTGATAGCCGGGGTTGTAGGAGATTACCAGCATGAAGTCCGGGTGCGCCTCGATCAGCTCGCCGGTCCGTTCGATCGGTAGAATTCGACGGTGATCCGACAGCGGGTGCAGTACCACGGTGGTGTCCTTGCGCGCTTCGACCACTTCATCCAGGTAGCAGATGCCCCCTTCACGTACCGCTCGGGTCAGCGGACCATCCTGCCAGTAGGTTCCGTCGGCACCGATCAGGTGACGGCCGACCAGGTCGGACGCGGTCAGGTCGTCGTGACAGGAGACCGTGTAAACCCGGCGATCCAGCTGCTGCGCCATATGCTCGACAAAGCGGGTCTTACCACAACCGGTCGGGCCCTTGATCAGCACCGGCAGCTTGTTGTTCGCCGCGTGGGTGAAGATCTCGACCTCGCGGCCCTGGGGCAGATAATTCAATACGCTTGAGTTCATCATTAACCTCGTAAAGTCGCCTAACCAGCCAGACCGGTCAGGTTGAGATAAAGTTTGGGCAGCATCTGCGGCAGGCGGTTGACGTCATTAATCACCGCGTAGCCCTGGTCACCGAACAGGTACGGCAGGTAATCATTACCCTGTTCGTCGATGGTGACACAGAAAGGTTGCAGTCCCGCCAATTTGGCTTCCTGAATTGCGCGGCGGGTATCCTCGATACCATAACGACCTTCGTAACGATCGATATCATTGGGCTTGCCGTCGGACAGAATCAGCATCAATCGCTGCTGCGCCTTTTGCATTTTAAGGATTTCGGTCGACTGACGAATCGCCGCGCCGATCCGGGTGTAAAAACCGGGTTTAACCGCCAGAATTCGCCCACGGGCCTCATCACCGTAGGGCTCGTTGAAGTTCTTCAACATCTGGTAACGGACCTGTTTGTTCTTGATCGACGAGAAACCGTAGATCGCAAACGGGTCGCCACTGCCGGACAGCGCCTCCGCGAACAGCACCATGGTCTCGCGAATCATGTCGATCACTTTCTTGTCGTCGTTGAGGTTGGCCTCGGTCGACAATGACAGGTCGGACAGCAACAGACAGGCCAGCTCACGCTGGGGGTCGTTGCGGTGCTTGTAGAAATTCTGGTGCCGCGGCGACTGACGGGTGTTCTGGATCTGGGTCAGGTGCTCCAGCCAGGCATCCATGTCGATCTCATCACCGTAGGGCTGCTTGCGCTGCCAGGTCTTGTTCGGCCGCAACTGGCTGAAACGGTTGCGCAAAATCTTAGCCTGGGCCCGCAACTCCTCTGGAATCGGTTCCGGCATCGCCTCATCGTTCAGCATCGGCTGCAGCAGGCAGTAGTCGTCCAGCATGATCTGCTTGCGGTAATCCCACTCCGGCAGTTTCATGCCATCACCCAGCGGCAGGTCATCGTTCTGCGGTGCCGGCAGGTCCAGGTCGAACTTGATATTGGAGGAACCGGCCCGGCGCTTCTTCGACAGCGTAATGATATCCAGATCCTCGGCGGCCCCTTCCAGGTCTTCGTCGAGGTTTTCCTCCTGGGGACGGTCCAGATCGACCGACTCGGCCCAGGTGAACAGGGCTTCGAGCTTGAACACCATCAGACCGTCGGTCTGCTTGGAGTCGTCGAAACGTTTGGCCTGTTTACGCGAGCCTTCAACGGTCGGTTGCTCCTGTGGGCTACCTTCACCCTGATCATCCAGGTCATCCTCGGTTTCGACCATCAGGTCCTGCCAGGGGGGCGGATAGATCCACAACGGAATCGGGTTCGGTGCGCCCTTGGCGCCCGGTAGTTCGTCCACGGTACCCGGCTGCAGAATCGCCTGTTGCAGCAAACGCTCCCGCTCACCCAGCGAATCTTTCAGGGTGCTCGGATCCGGGCGCAGCGCAATGCAGGCCTCGGCCAGACGCTGGTAGGACTGCTGCAGCTTGGGACGGTGCTCGAACAACTCCAGCGTGGCCCGCTGGTTGTCCTTGAGCCAGTGACGCATACGCGGCAACCGAGCCGCCATCGCCGTCAGCCAGTAATAGAGTTCCAGGTTGAGTTCGGGATCTTCAAAGAAGGCCAGCTTGACCGGCAGGCGCAGACTGCGATCGTCCTGCCAGGCAACGGCGAAACGCAGGTGGCTGCCGGCCAGCTTCTGGGCAAAACGTCGATGGGTACGAATGACACGCTCGTCGGCACCATCGATGCTAACCCCCGGCGCGCCACCCAAAGCACGGTAGTAGGTGGCCAGTTGCGATTGCAGCGGATCGAGCTGCACGGCGGCGTTAGCGAAGTCGGTATTGGCCTGGCGAGAAATCAGCTTGTGCCAGATTTCACCTACGAATTCTTCCATATTTCACCTAGTACCTCGGTAAATGGAGAAAGGGGGTGGGCTTTTTCCGACCGCCTCTGGAACCAGAAGTTCGGGAACCGGCGGGAAAAAGAGGGGGCTGGATAGCCCCCTAAGCATCAGACAGGACGTTCATCTGCCTGATAAAGTCGGGCTTGTGGCCGATCTGTCCTAGCGGGGGGTTGCTAAACTCCTTGCGGAGGGACAGATCGGTGAGTTACATGCCCAGAGACGAACTCTTAGCTGCAGCTACCGCAGCAGCTTTCCGGCTTCTCAGAAGCCGCAACTTCTTCCTTGCTGCCTGCGAAGAAGCTAGCAAAGTAGGTTACCAGGCCAGCCAGGAAGACCAGACCGAAGACCAGACGAGTCCAGTAGAACGGCATCAGCTTGTCCTGGGTCGCCATGAAGGCCAGCGCGTTGGCATCATCCGGGAGACGCTGCAGAGCAACCTGGTAAGCACCAGCGGCAGTCAGAGTCAGGGTGATACCCAGCATGCTGATAACCATCATCCAGAAGGCCATACGCTCCAGTTTCTGGGCAGACTCAGGGTTACCCTGAGGACGGCCGCGCATGATCGGCATGGAGTAGGAGATGATGGTCATGACAATCATCGCGTAAGCGCCGAAGAACGCCAGGTGGCCGTGAGCCGCAGTGACCTGAGAACCGTGGGTGAAGAAGTTCACCGGAGCCAGAGTGTGGATGAAGCCCCATACACCAGCACCCAGGAAGGCCATTACCGCAGTACCAACTGCCCAGGTAGTAGCAATCTTGTTACCGTGCTCGATACGACGCTGACGCACCATACGGAAGGCAAACACAGTCATCATGAAGAACGGAACCGGCTCGATCGCGGAGAAGATGGAGCCCAGCCACAGCCAGTACTCGCCCGGGCCAATCCAGTAGTAGTGGTGACCAGTACCGATGATGCCGGAGATCAGCGCCATGGCAATGATGATGTACAGCCACTTCTCGATAACTTCACGGTCAACACCGGTAACCTTGATCAGGGTGAACGCCAGGATCGCGCCCATGATCAGTTCCCAAACACCTTCTACCCACAGGTGAACAACCCACCACCAGAAGTACTTGTCCAGTACCAGGTTGTGCGGATTGTAGAAGGAGAACAGGAAGAATACCGCCAGGCCGATCAGACCAGTGATCAGAACCATGTTAACAACGGTCTTACGACCCTTGAGGATGGTCATACCGACGTTATAGATGAAGCCCAGGGCAACGATCACGATACCAATCTTGGTAATGGTCGGCTGCTCAAGGAACTCACGTCCCATGGTCGGCAGCAGATCGTTCATGGTCAGTTCTGCCAGAGTCGCGTACGGAACCAGCAGGTAGCCCAGTACAGTAGCAGTACCGGCAGCCGCGAAGATCCAGAACAGCGCCTTAGCCAGCCAGGGGCTGTGCAGCTCGGTGTCAGCTTCTTCCGGTACCAGGTAGTAGGTGGCACCCATAAAGCCGAAGAGCAACCAGACGATCAGTAGGTTGGTGTGAACCATCCGCGCTACGTTGAACGGGATGTACGGGAACAGGAAGTCCCCAATGATGTATTGAAGGCCGATGATCAGGCCGAACAGGATCTGTCCGGCGAACAGCGCCAGCGCGAAGATAAAGTACGGCTTCGCTACCGCTTGTGATTCAAATTTCATCGTTAGCTCCCCTTAGCCCTGCTTGTTCGGCGGCCAGTCGTTATCGTTGATACGGCTGGTCCAGATCAAGAAGTCAGACAGCGCGTCAACTTCTTCAGTGCTGAGGTTAAACTGAGGCATCTTACGACGGCCTTCAGCGGGTAGCGGCTGCATCGCCATCCAAGACTGCATAAACTGCTTGAATGCCTGCTCGTTGCCGGCGCCGTAGCGGTCATAAACGTTAGCCAGCTCAGGTGCAAAGTAAGCACCCTCACCCATCAGGCTGTGACAGCCGATGCAGTTGTTGTCTTCCCACAGTTTCTTACCGTGAACAACAGTGTCGGTGATCTGGTCGCGGTTATCGCGCTTAGGCAGTTCGAGCATAGTGTCGAACGTTAAACCTACGAAGAAAAGAAAGAAGAACAGACCGCCACCGTAGTAGATGTTACGGGCCATTCCCTTAGTAAAGTTATCAGCCATGGCTTTCCCCTCCTGCCGTGACGGTCAATGCCCGAAAGGGCATTTGGGTTAGGTAATGCATTTGAAGGCTCCTCGGTCCAGAAGAAATCATCTTGCAGGAGCGACAATACAAGCATCATGCCAAGCTGTACTTGACTGACATCAAAGGCGCTCAAAAGCACAGTTGTCATTTTGATAACTTTAATTAAGATGTCATTTGGATAACAAAGGTATCAAAATGACTTCAAACTTCTTCCGCACCCTGACCACCATCGTCGCCGACCTGTCCCGCGACATCCCCGCCGAGCAGCGCTATCGTCAATTACTGGACGCCATCGTCGGGCTGTTTCCCTGCGATGCCGCCGCCCTGCTCAAGCTCGAAGGGACCCAGCTGCGGCCGCTGGCTTTTGAAGGGCTGACCACCGACACCCTGGGGCGCCGCTTCGAAGTCGCCGAGCACCCCCGACTCCAACGCCTGCTACATTCGCGCCAACCGGTCCGCTTCGAGGCCGACTCACGACTGCCCGATCCCTACGACGGCCTGGTGGAGGATCAGGATATGGAGCTGCACGTTCACGACTGCATGGGGGCTTCGCTCTATATCGACGACAAGCCCTGGGGCGTACTGACCCTGGATGCGATGGACACCGGCACCTTCGACAATATCGACGATACCGAGCTCCGTACCGTTATCAGCCTGACCGAGGCCACCGTCAAAGCGGCAGCAAGAATGGATGCCCTGGCCGCCAAGGCCGAACACCAACTGATGGTGACCAAGGCGCTGCTGGATGAAAAAGGCGCCGGCGCCGAATCCGAGATGATCGGCAGCTCCAAGGCGATGACCGAGCTGAAACAGGAGATCTCGGTGGTGGCGCAATCGCACCTGTCGGTGCTGGTGGAGGGCGAAACCGGCGTCGGTAAGGAAGTGGTGGCGCGTCGGATCCACTTTCAATCGCAACGCAATCAGGGCCCGCTGGTGCAGATCAACTGTGCCGCGCTGCCGGAAAGCATCGCCGAAAGCGAACTGTTCGGCCATATCCGCGGCGCCTTTTCCGGCGCCAGCGCCGACCGGGCCGGCAAGTTCGAGATCGCCGACGGCGGCACCCTGTTTCTGGATGAGATCGGCGAGCTGTCGCTGAGCATCCAGGCCAAGCTGCTGCGGGCGCTGCAGAGCGGCGAGATCCAACGGGTCGGCCGCGATCAGCCGCTGCGCGTCGATGTTCGGATCGTCGCCGCCACCAACCGGGACCTGCAGCAGGAGGTCAACGCCGGACGTTTTCGCGCCGACCTCTACCATCGACTCAGCGTCTACCCGTTGAGCGTGCCGCCGCTGCGGGAACGGGGAAAGGATATTCTGCTGCTGGCCGGGTACGCCCTGGAAGCGGATCAACGCCGCCTCCGGGTGCAGGGCTTACGCCTGTCGGAAGAAGCCAAGCAGAATCTGTTGAGTTACCCCTGGCCCGGTAATGTGCGTGAACTGAACCACCTGCTCAGCCGCGCTGCGCTGCGAGCGATCAGCAGCCAGGGCCGGGATCGGAATATCATCATCATTCGTCCCAATCATCTGGGATTGGATGCCAGCGACCTGGGAACGGCCCAGGCCGAAACCGCCACGTCTGCCGAGTCGCAGGAGTTTATCCCGGCGGTCAGCCTGGAGGAGGCGACCAACCTGAAGGATGCCACCGACCTGTTCCAGCGCCGCCTGATCGAGCAGGTACTGATCCACCACCGCGGCAACCAAGCGGCCGCCGCCCGCCAGCTCGGGATCCATCGCAGCAATTTTTACCGCCTGTTGCAGCGCCTGGGGCTGAAAGCGTAGCGGCGAACCGCTCAGCCCCCCGGATCAACTGAATTTACTCAGCAGCCCCATCTGGGCGTTGATCGGTTCATCACCGTCGGTCCGCGCCACCCGACTGTAGGAACCATCGCTGTTCAGCTCCCAGGCCAGGGTGTTGTCGCTCAGGTAGAGTTCCATGTCCTTCAGCACCCGACTGGCCAGCTTGCCGGTCAGCAACGGATAGGCGGTCTCGACCCGGTTGAGCATGTTGCGCTCCATAAAGTCGGCACTGGAACAGTAGACCTTCGAGTCGCCATCGTTATGGAACCAGTAGACCCGACTGTGCTCGAGGAAGCGACCCACAATGGAACGCACCCGGATATTTTCGGAGATCTCGGGCACCCCGGGACGCAACGAACACATGCCGCGAACGATCAGATCGATTTTGACCCCGGCTCGCGAGGCCTTATACAGCGCCTTGATCAGGCGTGGCTCGGTCAGGCCGTTGGCCTTGACGATAATCCGCGCGTCTTTACCCGCTTTAGCGTTACGCGCCTCATTGCCGATCATCTCGATCAGGGTCTTATGCAGCGTGAAAGGGGCATTGAGCAGTCGCTTGAGCCGCAGGATTTTGCCCATCCCGGTCAGCTGCTGGAACATCTTCTGCACATCTTCACCGATCTCCGGGTCGCAGGTCAGCAGGCTGTAGTCGGTATAGATCCGGGCGTTACCGGAGTGGTAGTTGCCGGTTCCCAGGTGGGCGTAGTGGCGGAAACGTCCCTCTTCACGACGAACGATCAGTGCCATCTTGGCGTGGGTTTTGTAGCCCACCACCCCGTACACCACCAGCGCGCCGGCCTCCTGCAGACGGCTGGCCAGCGCCAGGTTATTGGCCTCATCGAAACGGGCCCGCAGTTCGATCACCGCGGTCACCTCTTTACCGTTCCGGGCCGCATCCACCAGTGCGGTAACGATCTCGGAGTCGGCCCCGGTCCGGTACAGGGTCTGCCGGATCGACAACACATGGGGATCAGCCGCAGCCTGGCGCAACAGGTCCAGTACCGGGGTGAAACTCTCATACGGGTGATGCAGCAGCACATCGCCACTCTTTAGGGTATCGAACAGGTTGGTGCCGCTGCGCAGTCGACGCGGCAAGCCGGGACTGTAGGGCGAAAACTTCAATTCGGGACGGTCGATCTGTCCCATCATGCTCATCATCCGGGTCAGGTTCACCGGCCCATCGACCAGATAGAGTTCATCCTCGCTGAGCTTGTACTGCTCCAACAGGAAGCGAACCAGCGGCTCGGGACATTTCTGCGCCACCTCCAGCCGTACCGCGTCACCGTAGCGGCGGCTGTGCAGCTCCCCACGCAGGGTCAACGCCAGGTCTTCCACCTCGTTCTGGTCGAAGCTGAGATCGGCATTCCGGGTCAGACGGAACTGGTAGCACCCCAGCATCTCCATCCCCGGGAACAGCTGGTCGGCAAACTCATGGATAATCGACGACAGGAAGATAAAGTGATCACCCTCGTCCGAGCTTACCTCCTTCGGCAGCCGGATCACCCGCGGCAGCGAGCGCGGTGCCGGTATAATCGCCAAGCCGCTATCGCGGCCGAACGCATCCTTACCCTCAAGCTGAACGATAAAGTTCAGACTCTTGTTGACCAGTCGCGGAAACGGGTGCGATGGATCCAGCCCCAGCGGGCTGATAACCGGCAGGATATGGTCTTCGAAATAACCGCGAATCCATTCACGCTGCTGCTCCTGCCATTCGTTGCGACGCAGGAAGTAGATGTTGTTCTCGATCAGCGCCGGGAAGATCACGTCGTTAAGAATCTTGTACTGGCGTGCCACCAGCTCATGGCAGAGCACCCGAATCTCGCGCAAAACCTCCTGCGGGTGCATGTTGTCGGCACCGGAGCGCTCGCGATCAAATTTGACCTGGTGGCGCAACTCCGCCACCCGGATTTCGAAAAACTCATCCAGGTTGCTAGAGAAGATCAGCAGGAACATCAGCCGCTCCATCAGCGGATGGCTCTCATCCAACGACTGTTCCAACACCCGGCGGTTAAACTCCAGATTGCTGAGATGGCGGTTTATATAATATTGACGGTCGTTCAGGTCCTGTTGCTCGGCGACAACCGGCTCCACCGACGGCACCAACTCCAGCTCAATCTCCGGTAACGGCTCAGCCAGCGGCGCCTCTTCGACGATCGCCTGCTCGGCAACCACAGCTTCAATCCGATCTTCCCTTTGCTCCACAGTGCTACCCCTTCATGAGTGTTGAGCGCAATAAACGCAGCCCTTCATGATACTCGGCTTATATAACAATCTTATGACAAGGCACGAGCGGCTGCCGGTTATCGTGGAAACTCCGAGCCATTAACCCCTAAATGCCCCCACCCGTAGCAGCCGATGGATTAGAGAACTAAAGTCAAAGCCATCAATCATTAACTGCCCGGGGTCGCGGTCATGAAACAACTGGTGTTGATCCGTCATGCCAAATCCAGCTGGAAGCATCCACAGCTCAGCGATCATGATCGGCCCTTGAACAAACGCGGCAACCGCAATCTGCCATTGATGGCCGAACATATTCGGCAGCAGGGTTTCAGCGTGGAAAGACTGGTCAGCAGCAGCGCTGTAAGGGCGGCCACCACTGCAAAAGCCCTGGCGGCTCCGCTGTTGCAGCTGCCCGAGCAAGCCGCCGAGCACGCACTGGAAATGGAAGCCGGTTTGTACCAGTTTGACTGGCGGCCGCTGTGGCATTACCTCAAACAACAACCGGATTCGCTGCAACGCTTGGCCCTGGTCGGGCATAACCCGGCACTGGAGGAGCTGCAGCAGCAGCTGAGTGGCGAATGGCTGTCGCTGCCGACCTGTGCGCTGGTGGTGCTGCGGTTACCCATCGATCACTGGCACGACCTGCAGTTCGGTTGCGCCAGTCTGGTGTACCAGGCCCGCCCTAAGGAGCTGTCGTTGGAGTAACCACCACAAGGCAGCGACAACATTCTATTTGGTCGACTGTTGAGCCTGTTTTAGCTTCTCGATCCCTTTCTTGCGTTGTGATCGAACCAAGTTGATCTTCAGCTCCAGCTTTTGTCGGCGCTCTGGTGACGATTCCTGCTCCAGTTCGGCCTGAAACTTCTTCTCTTTTCTGCGCAGCTGCTTCAGCACCGCCTCCAGGGCTTCACGGTTCTGCTGGCTACTGCGTAGATCATCATCGAACAGCGCTCGTATCCGGTCGATCAGTTTACGCGTCTTCACAGCTGCCTCCGGGCTTGTTCAGCCAGCGTCAGAATTTCATTCAGTTCGGCGTCATCCAATGCCAGATCGCGCTCGATGGCGCTCTTCGCCCGCTCGCTTTGAATAAACAGAGTGGTCGCCGCCGCCAGCAGCGATTGTTTGATGGTGGCCACATAACCGGCATCGTTGATCAGCGAACTGCCCATCTCCGGGCTGATCTCGGCATCCCGAATCAGGCGGTAGTAGCGCAAATGTTGTTCTCGGTGCCACTCCAGCAGCGTCAGCCGGGTTTCATCCAGACCGAGTATCGAGCCCTCATCCGGCTGTTGTCGCAACTGTTCCAACTGCCGCAACAGCTCAACCACCTGCAGCCGCAGCTGATTGTATTCACGCCGGATCGCGGGCTGTTCGCTGAACAGGTAGAGCTGCATGTTCTTTTGCAGGTGTTTACAGGCTTTCACCGCCTCCACGATATTGCTGTTGGCATCGCGCAACCAATGCAGGCTGCCCGACTGCTGCTCCTTCCAGCTGAAGGCGGCTTCGCTGATAAAGGCGATAATGGCGCTGAACAGCGACTTGATTCGACGCTGGTAGAGATCATCGATATCCACCGGGGTATAGCGGGTTTGAGCACTGAGTTCGGCATCAAGATCCTGAGTCCCCAACACCCGACCCGGCTCCATCGATAATCCCCGGATGATCAGGTCCTGCGCATTATCAAACACCCGCTGAGTCTCCTGACGTACCGCTTCCACGGCGGTATCCGGAAACTGCACCGCCGACGGAACGATATAACGGGGCCGCTCGATATCGATCTGGGGTTCCGGAATCATCCGAATCAGCAGACGCTTCATCGGCGTAATCAGCGGCAGCATCAGCAGCACCCCGATCAGGTTAAACAGGGTATGAAACAGCGCCAGCTTTAAGGTGAAATCCAGATCGGCAATTCCGAACCACTGCCCCAGGGCATCGACAGCCTGAACCAGCTGAGTAATAAACAGTATCGCGACCAGACCGGTGGAGACATTGAAGATCAGATGCGCGCCGGCCAGCCGACGTCCCTGGGCGTTGGACCCCATCGCCCCGATGATCGCGGTGATGGTGGTGCCGATATTGGCGCCGATCGCCAGCGCCAACGCATTCTCATAGCTGATCTGCTGGGTCGACAGCGCCGTGATGATCAACACCAGGGTCGCATGGCTCGACTGCATCACCACGGTCGCCAGGGTTCCGATGGCGGCGTACAGGAACAGACCCGGATAACCACTGACGGCATAGGCGGCCAGATCGAAGTTGCCCTTGAAGGTGTCGAAGCCCTCTTTCATGTAGTGAATACCAAGAAACAGGAATCCAAGCCCGGCCAGAATATAACCGAACCCTTTCAGCTGGCTGCTGCGTTGGAACAGCAGGATCACACCGAACACCAACATCGGCATCGCGTAGGCTGACAATTTCAGTTTGAGACCAAACGCCGCCACCAGCCAGGCTCCGGTCGTCGTGCCCAGATTAGCACCGAAAATAATGCCGATGCCGGCGGTCAGGTCGAGCAGACCGGCACTCATAAAGGAGATCGTAATCACCGACACCAGCGAACTTGACTGCATCAGGGTGGTGGTCAGCACCCCAAACCCCAGACTCTTCCAGAGCCGGTCGGTTGAACGCTGCAGCACTTTCTCCAGCATGCCGCCGGAGAATGCCCGGAACCCCTCTTCCAGCGACAGCATGCCGAACAGAAACAACGCCACCCCGGCACTGATCACCTTGAAGTCCGGACTGAGCCAGAAGCCGTAAGCCAGCAGAATAAAAATTGAGGGAAGAAGCGCTTTTCTTAGCATGGGGGCGGATCCAACAGAAATCCTGTATTCCTTTATCTTTCTACAATTTAGCAGCAGATCCCACGAAGCATAAACCTTTCGATGCGGATCATACCCGGACCACTCCCACAGCTAGGCCCTTAGTTGCAGAGCCACTGACTTGCGGCGCCTTTCAGTTAGAATAGAGCGATGAAATGGCTTTTGTTAAAGATCATCCGGGGATACCAGTTGCTGATCAGTCCAATTCTGGGCAGCAACTGTCGCTTCTACCCCACCTGCTCCAGCTACTGCATCGAAGCGATCGAACGGCACGGCATACTCTGCGGTCTGTGGCTGGGCTGCCGCCGCATTCTGCGCTGCCACCCGTTTTCCGAAGGCGGTATCGATCCGGTACCAACCCAAGCTTGTGGCTGTCAGCAGGCCACTGAAAAGAAAGAAGATTGATTCTAAGGACCGAGCTGACTATATCTTTGTTACCTTGGATCGAAACAGCCACAGGCACCGCCGTCTAGATTGAAAGGAGCACCATGTATTCTGCTGCGACGCTGATCATTGTCATCCTGATCTACATGACGCTGTTGTTCCTGATCGCGCTGCTGGTAGAACGCAACAACGCC
This sequence comes from Motiliproteus sp., assembly GCF_965230735.1. GTDB lineage: Bacteria > Pseudomonadota > Gammaproteobacteria > Pseudomonadales > Balneatricaceae > Motiliproteus. The sequence goes on along the minus strand of NZ_OZ246016.1, from coordinate 1,367,685 downwards.
AATCGGGTGAAACCCCATACACCGGCGCTGGTTTACGCGCTGTCGATCACCGTCTATGCCACCTCCTGGACTTATTACGGCAGCGTCGAATTTGCCACCGAATCGGGCCTGCTGTTTTTCGCCATCTACGTCGGCGCGATTCTGGCGATTTTCTCCTGGTGGACCGTGTTGCGGCGGATGGTACGGATCAAAGAGGCCTACCACATAACCAGCATCGCCGACTTTATCTCGGCGCGCTACAACCGCTCGGAGCTGGTCGCGGCCCTGGTAACCCTGATCGCGTTGATCGGCATCGTGCCCTACATCGCCCTGCAGCTCAAAGCGGTCACCCAATCCTTTGCCGTGGTCGCCGATATCGATGCCCAAAGCCAGATGGGCCAGTTGGGGGGAGCGCTGGTACCGCTGGGGATGATCGCCTTTACCATCCTGTTCGGCGCCCGACGACTGGACCCCACGGAGCGTCACCTCGGGGTGATGACCGTGCTGGCGGTACAGGGTGTGGTCAAGCTGCTGGCGTTCCTGGCGATTGGCCTGTTTGTCACCTACGGCATGTACGACGGCTTCAGCGATATCTTTCAGCGAATTCACTATGCAGGCTTCCCCCGCCTGGTCAGCATTCAGATTCCCGAAGGCTCCAGCATGCTGCACTGGTTTACCCTGGTCATCCTGGGTGCCGCCTCGATCCAGTGCCTGCCGCGCCAGTTTCACGCCACCGTGGTCGAGAATGCCACCGAACGCCATATCATTCCGGCGATGTGGCTACTGCCCAGCTATCTGATTCTGATCGGCCTGTTCGTAATCCCGATCGCCGCCGCCGGTCTGATCAAAGGGCTGCCCCGAGAGCAGGCCGACTCCTTCGTGCTGTTGCTGCCCCAGTATGCCGGGGTCGACTGGCTGTCGCTGGTCGGTTTTATCGGCGGATTCTCGGCTGCCACCGGGATGGTGATTCTCAGCGCCATGACCCTGTCGACCATGGCCACCAACCACCTGCTATTGCCTCTGCTTGAGCGCATGGGGCCCTTGGGGTTCCTGCGTGGCTACCTACTGCACTGTCGCTGGGTCATGATCGGCCTGCTGATCGGCAGCGGCTACTGGTTCTCGGTCGAGTTCAGTAACAGCTATATGCTGGTGGCGATGGGGATCATCTCCTTCGTCGCGATCTTCCAGTTTGTTCCGGCAATGTTCGGCGGTTTATTCTGGCGCAAGGGTAATCGTGTCGGTGCCATTGCCGGCCTCTGTGCCGGGTTCCTGCTCTGGTTCTATACCCTGCTGATGCCGGCTTTTGTTGGCCACGGCCTGCCCCCCGAAATTCTCAGCGAGGGCCCCTGGGGAATTCACTGGCTCAGGCCCCAACAACTGTTTGGACTGGAGGGGTTGTCATCGGTCAGCCACAGTACCTTCTGGTCGCTGCTGTTCAACCTCGGCGCCTATATTGCCGGCTCACTGCTCTACAACCCGTCAAAGCAGGAACGCAACCAGCGCAGCGAGTTTATGAACGCCCTGGTGGCGGGCAGTGCCCGCTACCATGGACGGGCCACCGGGCTGGATGCCTATATTCCATTTCACGGTAAGCTCGATGAAGCCACGCGCCTGCTGATGGATTACCTACCCCAGGAAAAAGCCGAATCAACCGTCCAACAGATCATCGAAGAGCTGCATATCGATGCCAAGGAGTACCTGACCATCATCGAGCTGCTGGAATTTCACCGGATGCTTGAGCATGCTCTTTCCGGCTCAATCGGTAGTGCCAGCGCCCATCAGGTGATGGAAAAAACAATCCGCTACAGCGAACGAGAAACCCGCGACCTGCATGCCATCTACAGTCATATCCAAACCGAATTACTGGCCAAGCCGGGGGACGAAAATACGCAGAAGCCGCAGCGCGTAACCACGGAGCGCGGCCTGTCGTTTGTCGAACAACTGCAGCACCGAATCGACGAGCTGGAACAACAGCTACAACAGCAACAACAACAACTCGGCCACCTGCAAGAGCGCCTGGATAACAGCGATCAGAAGCTGTTTGATCAGCGGGTTGTGAATCAGAAACAGTTGCAGGAACTGGAGAACCTACGCCAGACGATCAATAAGAACTGATCCGGCAGCCCTACTTGAGCCCTCAGGTTTATTCCCTGCCGATATAACCCTATCGCCTAAAACAATTATTGAAAACCAATAAACCAGTTATAATCAAAAACTTATAAAACCCACACTGGAGCAACAAAATGAGCGCTGTTTTCTCCGATAACTCCCTATCGATTGGCGGTACTCCGCTGGTCAAGATCAATCACTTCGGCAACGCCAATATCTGGGCCAAGATTGAGAGCCGCAACCCCGCCAATTCGGTCAAATGCCGCATCGGCGCCAACATGATCTGGGAAGCCGAAAAAAGTGGCGCACTCAAGCCCGGTATGACCATCGTCGAACCCACCAGCGGCAACACCGGCATCGCGCTCTGTTTTGTCGCCGCCGCCCGTGGTTACAAGATGGTGTTGACCATGCCCGCCACCATGAGCCTGGAACGCCGCAAGGTCATGAAGGCCCTGGGGGCCGATATCGTCCTGACCGAAGGGCCGAAAGGCATGAAGGGTGCGATCGACAAAGCCCAGGAGATCGTCGACAGCGACCCGGCCCAGTATTTTATGCCACAGCAGTTTGAGAATCCGGCCAACCCGCAGATTCACGAACAGACGACCGGGCCGGAAATCTGGAATGATACCGACGGCGCCATCGATATTCTGGTATCCGGTGTCGGTACCGGCGGCACCATCTCCGGTGTTTCGCGCTACATCAAACAGCAACAGGGTAAAGCGATTGTATCGGTAGCGGTTGAACCGGAAGCTTCACCGGTAATCAGCCAACACCTGGCAGGTGAAGACCTGCAGCCCTCGCCCCACAAGATTCAGGGTATCGGTGCCGGCTTTGTACCTAAAAACCTGGACCTGTCGGTGGTTGATCAGGTCGAACAGGTCAGCAATGACGATGCGATCGAGTTTGCCCGTCAGCTGATGCGCAAAGAGGGCATCCTGGCCGGCATCTCCAGCGGTGCCGCCCTGGCCGCCGCGGTCCGTGTTGCCCAACAGCCGCAACACGAAGGCAAGAACATCGTCGTTATTCTGCCTGATTCCGGCGAACGCTATCTCTCTACGGCCCTGTTCGAGGGTCTGTTCTCCGATAACGAGAGCGTGCAATAACCCCCTGCAGGGGCTGTAATCGCAGCCCCTGCCCTTCCCCACGAAGCCCGCAGCCCCTCTGGATTTGGCTAAACCCTGATCTGGGTCAACCTATAAAAGATACCGCTCGGATAGACTCAACTATTCTCTAAATCTGACTATTGAACCGGAAAACATCGTTCCAGGGACTGTCTACCATGAGCTTTCCGCTCCGCGTCGCAGCAATTTACGCCACCTTCTCTGTCCTCTGGATCACCCTATCTGACCAGTTGGTCGAAACCGTTTTTCCGGACAGCATCACCAGTATTCAAACCTACAAGGGTTGGGGCTTTGTTTTTTTCTCCAGCCTGCTGATCTTGGTGTTGCTCAGTCGCGAACTCCAGCGCCGCAACCGCGCCGAAGCAAAGCTGCAGGCCAGCAGCCGACAACTGACCAAACTCTCCCAAGCCGTCTCTCAAAGCCCGGTTGCGATCTTCATCACCGACCTTGCCGGCACCATCGAGTACGTCAATGATGCGTTTATTCGTACCACCGGCCTGCTTCGAGAAGAGGCAATCGGCGCCAAGCCGCAGTTGTTCCGCTCCGCGAAAAACGCCGGCAACCTGATCACAGAGATTGAAAACACCATGATGCAGGGAGGCTCATGGGAAGGCGAGCTGATCAATCAACGTAAGGATAAGACGTCGTACTGGGTCCAATCCGGAATCTCGCCGGTACGCAACGACGAAGGACAGATCACCCACTTTCTCAATATCGAAGAAGATATCTCGCTGCGAAAGGCCCAGGCTAACCGTATCAAGCATCAGGCAAACTACGACAGCCTGACCGAACTGCCCAACCGCTTCCTGGCCATGGACCGGATGAGCCAGGCGATCAACGTGGCCATCCGGCACCAGCAGACCGTGGTTGTGATGTTTGTCGATCTCGACAACTTCAAGCAGATCAACGATTCGCTGGGGCATGATGTCGGGGATCAACTGATTACACTGGCGGCTTCGCGAATCCGGGAAACCGTTCGCCAGACCGATACCGTCGCGCGCTACAGCGGCGATGAGTTCCTGATTGTCCTGACCGACCTCGCCAATGCCGATGACGCCAGCCGGGTGGCTGAGAAAGTCCTCTCGATGCTGGCCGCCCCCTACCGAATCGATGGACGCGAGCTGTCACTCACCGCCAGCATCGGTATTTCGTTGTTCCCCGAAGATGGGCAGGATCCTTACGAGCTGCTACGCCATGCCGATGCCGCCATGTTCGGCGCCAAGGATGAAGGGGGTAACCGTTATGAATACTACTCCGCCGAGATAAATCGCGCTGCGGTTGAGCGGATGGAGATCGAGCAACGACTACGACGAGCGCTGGAGAACGATGAGCTCTACTTGGAGTACCAGCCTCTGGTCGACCTGGCCACCGGCAAGGTTTGCACGGTCGAAGCCCTGTTACGCTGGAACAACCCGGCCCTGGGACAGATCCCTCCCAACCAGTTTATACCGCTGGCTGAAGCCACTGGTCTGATTCTCCCGATTGGCGACTGGGTAATCCGAGAAGCACTGACCCAACTGAGCGACTGGAACCAGCAGGGACTGAACGACTTTAAACTGTCGATCAATATCTCACCGCGCCAATTTTCCAGCCCCACCCTGACTCGCACCATTGCGGAGCAACTGCATAGCCACGAGATTGCCGGCGAACGGCTGGAACTCGAGGTCACGGAGAACCTGCTGATGAGAAATCAGCAGGAGACCAAGAAAACCCTCAAACAGCTTCGCGATCTGGGCATCAGCCTGGCACTGGACGACTTCGGCACAGGCTACTCCTCGCTGAGCTACCTTAAGAGTTTCTCGTTCGACACCCTTAAGATCGATCGCTGTTTTATCAAGGACTTGCTGGAGCATCCGCAGGATCAGGCATTGGTTAATGCCACCCTGACCCTGGCCGACGGCCTGGGTCTGAACACTGTCGGAGAAGGTGTAGAAACGCCAGAACAACGCGACTACCTGCGCCAACAGGGTCTGAAAGTCGCCCAAGGTTACCTCTATAGCCGTCCGCTCAGCCCGGAACAGCTGGAGAGTTTTCTCAAACAACTCTGATCCCCTCCCGGGTAACAATCTGCCGATACCGCGACTGAATCGACAGCTGCAGCAACGCCCCGATCGCTGCAGCTAACATCCACGCCCCCTGCTGAACTCTGCGAGCTGTTTGATCAATCCGGCAGCCAACACACATCCCACTCGGCCAGAAACCTTCGAACCCTTGGCCTCAACCAACAACGCTGGGCCGCTGAATCTGCCCAATGACGGATCACAATAAGCCCAAACCGAGATCGGTGGGGTTTCTTGTAAAGGCCCGGTTTTCTCCTATTCTTGCTCCTATCAACTAAAGCTCGTCAATGACTACGAGGTTGATAGTTATGGATAAGAATCTCTCGAGACTAACCAATGGAATGCGGGTTTTAGTTGTCGCATTCGCACTGCTCATCACCGCCTGCTCATCCTACGATGTAAGAATCGGCAAACAGACGGTTGAACCCGACCTGACTCCCAATTCAGATTATGACGGACTACGCGCCGTGCCAGGACTCCCATGGTATGAGGTTTCACAGGGATGGAACGCCGAACTTCGTCGGGCTTTCTGGTTCACCCCGCAGGGATCGGCCCTGATACCCTACGATTGGTTCCTCCACCTCGAAATAGCTGAGCGGAGCTGCAAGGGCCGCACCGATTCAACATTGAATCCCGGCAACTGGAGTCGTTTCAGGGATCCTTCCCACCTTGCGTCGATCGGATATATCCCAGCCCCCGCAGACCCATTGTGGAATCCGGATGGATTGCCCATCGGTTTCGCCAAGACCCCAACCCCTGACGGGGACTTTATGGGGCCGACCTGCTCGGCCTGTCACAGCAACCTACTGAATTTGAATGGCCGTAAGGTGCTGATCGAAGGTGCCCCAACGCTTTCCGACCTTCGCGCCCTCAACGTAGGATTAGCCGATGCGCTCTGTTCGATGGACCCGATTACCGTAAAGAAAGAGGAAGGCGAAGCGGCGTTTCGCGCGGCTAAGGCACAGTTCGATCGGTTCGCCAAACGTATTCTGGGTGAAGTCCACAGCATTGAAGAAGCGAACAGGCTGATGTCGAAGGTGCGCCTGCAACGGCTGAGAATTCAGCTGCGAAATGCCCGGAACTACAGCCCCTCATTCCCGGACTACGGCCGGGGCCGACTGGATGCGCTCGGCGCGATTCTTAACGAAGTCACTGTCACTCATGCAGAGGTTCCACAAAACTTCTACCCGGCAAATGCGCCGGTCAGCTACCCGTTCTTATGGGGAATTTCTCAATCCAATGTCGTGCAATGGAACGGCGCGGTTCACAATCAAGATGATGGTGGAGGCGCGCTGGGACGCAACGTCGGAGAGGTAGTCGGTGTCTACGGCCATATCGAATTTATCCCGACCGGGAAAGGTATAGAGTTCGACAAAAAATATGATGAGCTCGAAGTACTGGATAAGTACCTGAAACGCCTCACCAAAAAGCTACCTGATGGAGTACCGGCCAACGTACCGACACGCGCCCCCAAACTGTTGGGCCCACTGGGAAAAGGCCAACTGGGCGGCTATAAATCGTCGGTGATGATGAAAAACCTGGGCTCCATCGAGCACTGGCTAAGCCGGCTTCGCTCACCAAAGTGGCCTCAATCGATCTACGCGCTGGATGACAACCTGATCGAAAGGGGCCGAGCCATCTATCTGGGCAAGACCGAACAAGAAACCCAGGTCAACTGCTCCAGCTGTCACCAATACGTTGCTCGCGAACAGCAAGATCAACCCTACCAAGCCAACATGATTCGAGTTCCCGAAATCGGCACAGATCCAGTCGCTGCCGGCAACTTCATTCTCGAAGCGCGTCCAAGAAACAATCAAACCGTGTTGAGCGGCGATACCCAAACGGTACGTCGTTGGAAGACAGGCACCTTTGAAGGAACCAGAAAGGACATCATTCGTGGCGAACGCTATGGCAAGTACTTCCAATACCGGGGCGAAGCACTGTCGACTACGGTAAAAGGCGTCATCGCCGGTGAGCTTTTCTGGGACGGACTGATCGGCAAGAAACGAAGCGATACCAAAACGGAAGCGACGAAGTACATCAACCCGGCTGATGCATTATTCCGCTACAAAGCGCGACCGCTGACGGGGATTTGGGCAACAGCTCCCTTTCTGCATAACGGCTCAGTCCCAAGCTTAAGAGAGATGCTGACACCGCAGGAGCAGCGCATCGCCAAATTCTGTGTGGGTAGCCGAAACTTTGTCGCCGCAGATGTCGGCTTTGAGTATCAACCCAAGGGAGATAACTGCCCTGACGGACACTCATTGCTAGATACCAGTGCCTACGCCAATTCCAATCAAGGGCACTCAACCGTCAGACATGGGGTAAAACTCTCAGCTCGAGATAAGGATGCCCTGATCGAGTTCTTGAAAACGCTTTAATAAGGCCAAGCCCGAACTGCACTTGTCGATGGTTGGTTAGATTTAGAAATGCTTCCTGGGACCACGTGCTAGGGGAGTTCTTTTATTAGAGGCTTGGCGATGGAAGTCCCCGGGGCCGGTAGGCCCGGGGCGTAAAACCGGGTCGAAGCCATGCTTCGCCTACTCCGGCTTTACCCTACTTCACAGGGGTGGTGGGGCCGCAAGCGGCGTTTATTTACCTTTCCCCATGCGAGTGCAGATCACTAAACAGCAGATATAAAAAAACCCGGTTCGCAGGAACCGGGTTTCTTTATATTAGGCGCTTGGCGATGACCTACTCTCACATGGGGAAGCCCCACACTACCATCGGCGCTGATTCGTTTCACTGCTGAGTTCGGGATGGGGTCAGGTGGTTCCAAATCGCTATGGTCGCCAAGCAAAAAAGGTAAGTGAATCCGCCCGCCATGGATGGCGGAAGTGCAGAAAATGCAGGAGCAATTTTCTGTGAACTTAATTGAAGTCTCTTTGAATCAGTTCAACGTGTCGATCGTTTATATCTAGCTTGTTTCGTATCAGTGCCAACCTAACACCGCTTTGGCGTTATATGGTCAAGCCGCACGAGCAATTAGTACTGGTTAGCTCAACGCCTCACAACGCTTACACACCCAGCCTATCAACGTCCTGGTCTTGAACGGCTCTTCAGAGGGCTCGAGGCCCTGGTGATACCTTATCTTGAAGGAGGCTTCCCGCTTAGATGCTTTCAGCGGTTATCCCGTCCGAACGTAGCTACCGGGCAATGCGTCTGGCGACACAACCCGAACACCAGAGGTTCGTCCACTCCGGTCCTCTCGTACTAGGAGCAGCTCTTCTCAAGTATCAAACGCCCACGGCAGATAGGGACCGAACTGTCTCACGACGTTCTAAACCCAGCTCGCGTACCACTTTAAATGGCGAACAGCCATACCCTTGGGACCGGCTTCAGCCCCAGGATGTGATGAGCCGACATCGAGGTGCCAAACACCGCCGTCGATGTGAACTCTTGGGCGGTATCAGCCTGTTATCCCCGGAGTACCTTTTATCCGTTGAGCGATGGCCCTTCCATACAGAACCACCGGATCACTAAGACCTACTTTCGTACCTGCTCGACGTGTCTGTCTCGCAGTTAAGCACCCTTATGCCTTTGCACTCATTGCATGATTTCCGACCATGCTGAGGGTACCTTCGTGCTCCTCCGTTACGCTTTGGGAGGAGACCGCCCCAGTCAAACTACCCACCACACACTGTCCCCGACCCGGATAACGGGTCTGGGTTAGAACCCCAAACATACCAGGCTGGTATTTCAAGATTGGCTCCACGCAAACTGGCGTCCACGTTTCAAAGCCTCCCAGCTATCCTACACAAGTAGGTTCAGAGTTCAGTGTGAAGCTGTAGTAAAGGTTCACGGGGTCTTTCCGTCTAGCCGCGGGTACGCTGCATCTTAACAGCGAGTTCAATTTCACTGAGTCTCGGGTGGAGACAGTGTGGCCATCATTACGCCATTCGTGCAGGTCGGAACTTACCCGACAAGGAATTTCGCTACCTTAGGACCGTTATAGTTACGGCCGCCGTTTACTTGGGCTTCGATCAAGAGCTTCGCCTAAGCTAACCCCATCAATTAACCTTCAAGCACCGGGCAGGCGTCACACCCTATACGTCCACTTTCGTGTTTGCAGAGTGCTGTGTTTTTAATAAACAGTTGCAGCCACCATTTCACTTCGACCAGCCTCAGCTTAGGGAGCAAGTCCCATCACCAAAACCGGCGTACCTTCTCCCGAAGTTACGGTACCATTTTGCCTAGTTCCTTCACCCGAGTTCTCTCAAGCGCCTTGGTATTCTCTACCTGACCACCTGTGTCGGTTTGGGGTACGGTCTCAAATAAGCTGAAGCTTAGAGGATTTTCCTGGAAGCATGGTATCGACTACTTCGCTCAAAAGAGAGCTCGTCATCAGATCTCAGTCTTAAAGGATCCCGGATTTACCTAAGATCCAAACCTACATCCTTAAACGCGGACAACCAACGCCGCGCTAGCCTAACCTTCTCCGTCCCCCCATCGCACTTATCTGAGGTGCAGGAATATTAACCTGCTTCCCATCGACTACGCATTTCTGCCTCGCCTTAGGGGCCGACTCACCCTGCCCTGATTAGCATTGGACAGGAACCCTTGGTCTTCCGGCGAGGGTGTTTTTCACACCCTTTATCGTTACTCATGTCAGCATTCGCACTTCTGATACCTCCACGGTGCCTTACAGCTTCCGCTTCAACGGCTTACAGAACGCTCCTCTACCATGCCACAAAGTGGCATCCGTAGCTTCGGTGTACAGTTTGAGCCCCGTTAAATCTTCCGCGCGGGCCGACTCGACTAGTGAGCTATTACGCTTTCTTTAAAGGGTGGCTGCTTCTAAGCCAACCTCCTAGCTGTCTAAGCCTTCCCACATCGTTTCCCACTTAACTGTAACTTTGGGACCTTAGCTGACGGTCTGGGTTGTTTCCCTTTTGACGACGGACGTTAGCACCCGCCGTCTGTCTCCCGTGATTGCACTCTTGGGTATTCGGAGTTTGCATCGGGTTGGTAAGTCGGGATGACCCCCTAGCCGAAACAGTGCTCTACCCCCCAAGGTGAGACACGAGGCGCTACCTAAATAGCTTTCGAGGAGAACCAGCTATCTCCGAGCTTGATTAGCCTTTCACTCCGACCCACAGGTCATCACCGCATTTTTCAACATACGTGTGTTCGGTCCTCCAGTTGATGTTACTCAACCTTCAACCTGCCCATGGGTAGATCGCTCGGTTTCGGGTCTAATCCCAGCAACTTGACGCCCTATTAAGACTCGGTTTCCCTACGCCTCCCCTATACGGTTAAGCTTGCTACTGAAATTAAGTCGCTGACCCATTATACAAAAGGTACGCAGTCACGGTCTCAAGGACCGCTCCCACTGCTTGTACGTACACGGTTTCAGGGTCTATTTCACTCCCCTCACAGGGGTTCTTTTCGCCTTTCCCTCACGGTACTGGTTCACTATCGGTCAGTCAGGAGTATTTAGCCTTGGAGGATGGTCCCCCCATGTTCAGACAAGGTTTCACGTGCCCCGTCCTACTCGTTTTCACATTAAGAGCCTTTTCGCGTACGGGGCTATCACCCACTATGGCCACACTTTCCAGAGTGTTCCGCTAAAACTCAAAACGCTTAAGGGCTAATCCCCGTTCGCTCGCCGCTACTGAGGGAATCTCGGTTGATTTCTTTTCCTCCGGGTACTTAGATGTTTCAGTTCCCCGGGTTCGCCTCTTGACCCTATGTATTCAGGTCAAGATACCCGCCTTATGACGGGTGGGTTTCCCCATTCGGAAATGTCCGGATCAAAGTCTGTTTGCCGACTCCCCGAACCTTATCGCAGGCTACAACGTCCTTCATCGCCTCTGACTGCCTAGGCATCCACCGTGCACGCTTAGTCACTTGACCATATAACCCAAAACAGTGTTCAAGTTATCAGTCAGAACTAATACGATATTAATCGCCAGATATAAACGCTTGATCGAACACAATAAAATTAAACTGATTCAATTTGATTGCTTCAATCACAGATCCACTTTGTTAAAGAGCGATTTTCTCAAAAGAGAAAATAAAGGTTAGCTCTCGCTAACCTTTATTCACTCAAGCTTGAGAAAGCTTTTAACTAATCCAACCATGCAATTCGTTGTGAGCACTTACCAGAACGGCAGCTTCGTTTAAGGAGGTGATCCAGCCCCAGGTTCCCCTAGGGCTACCTTGTTACGACTTCACCCCAGTCATGAACCACACCGTGGTAACCGCCCTCCCGAAGGTTAAGCTAGCTACTTCTGGTGCAATCCACTCCCATGGTGTGACGGGCGGTGTGTACAAGGCCCGGGAACGTATTCACCGTGACATTCTGATTCACGATTACTAGCGATTCCGACTTCACGCAGTCGAGTTGCAGACTGCGATCCGGACTACGAACAGGTTTCTCGGATTAGCTCCACATCGCTGCTTCGCGACCGTTTGTCCTGCCCATTGTAGCACGTGTGTAGCCCCGCTCGTAAGGGCCATGATGACTTGACGTCGTCCCCACCTTCCTCCGGTTTGTCACCGGCAGTCTCCTTAGAGTTCCCGACCGAATCGCTGGCAAATAAGGACAAGGGTTGCGCTCGTTACGGGACTTAACCCAACATTTCACAACACGAGCTGACGACAGCCATGCAGCACCTGTCTCAGAGTTCCCGAAGGCACCAATCTATCTCTAGAAAGTTCTCTGGATGTCAAGAGCGGGTAAGGTTCTTCGCGTTGCTTCGAATTAAACCACATGCTCCACCGCTTGTGCGGGCCCCCGTCAATTCATTTGAGTTTTAACCTTGCGGCCGTACTCCCCAGGCGGTCTACTTATCGCGTTAGCTGCGCCACTAAGAAATCAAGTTCCCCAACGGCTAGTAGACATCGTTTACGGCGTGGACTACCAGGGTATCTAATCCTGTTTGCTCCCCACGCTTTCGCACCTCAGCGTCAGTTTTGGTCCAGGGTGTCGCCTTCGCCACTGGTGTTCCTTCCTATATCTACGCATTCCACCGCTACACAGGAAATTCCACACCCCTCTACCAAACTCTAGCTAAGCAGTATCAGGTGCAGTTCCCAGGTTGAGCCCGGGGCTTTCACATCTGACTGACTTAGCCGCCTACGCGCGCTTTACGCCCAGTAATTCCGATTAACGCTCGCACCCTCCGTATTACCGCGGCTGCTGGCACGGAGTTAGCCGGTGCTTCTTCTGCGAGTAACGTCACAGATGCAGGGTATTAACCTACATCCTTTCCTCCTCGCTGAAAGTGCTTTACAACCCGAAGGCCTTCTTCACACACGCGGCATGGCTGCATCAGGCTTGCGCCCATTGTGCAATATTCCCCACTGCTGCCTCCCGTAGGAGTCTGGGCCGTGTCTCAGTCCCAGTGTGGCTGATCATCCTCTCAGACCAGCTAGAGATCGTCGCCTTGGTGAGCCTTTACCCCACCAACTAGCTAATCTCACGCAGGCTCATCTAATAGCGAAAGGTCCGAAGATCCCCTTCTTTCCCCCGTAGGGCGTATGCGGTATTAATCCAAATTTCTCTGGGCTATCCCCCACTACTAGGTAGATTCCTACGCGTTACTCACCCGTTCGCCGCTCGTCAGCAACTAGCAAGCTAGTCCTGTTACCGCTCGACTTGCATGTGTTAAGCCTGCCGCCAGCGTTCAATCTGAGCCATGATCAAACTCTTCAGTTCAAAAAAGTTGTCAGCCGAAGCCAACGAATTTTTGCTCAAAGTAAAACTGGAATAACTTAACTAAACGTAAGTACGTATAGTGTCGTATGAATTCACGAGTCACTTACTTTGATAAGTCTTTGTGATATTCCGGAGAATATCTGCTGTCCTATCCCAGCAAGTGCCCACACGAATTGCATGGTCGATTTGTTAAAGAGCGTTGCTTGGCTTGCCGTCCGACTGCTCAAGCGAGGGTCGAAATTATACATCTCAAAACCCGTGAGTCAACGCTTTTTTGCGATCTTTTTTCGTTGTGCTTTCCGAACAATTGATTCGAAAAACCGCTTGAAAAAAGGGCTTCCAGCGAGATCGAAACATCAGCTGGAAGGCCGACTCCGCTGCCACCTCAGCGGCAACGTGGGGGCGCATTCTACAGACCTTAGAACTGTCGTCAACGACTTTTGTGAAATATTTTTTACGAAATTAAAACCGGTCAAAAAGCGACCAAAACCAAGCCAGAACAGCATGTCTTGTCCTGATATAGGTTGACATCCTTTCAGGTTGAAAACGCCCGATGCACCTCATCGGGCGTTTTGTATTTTAAGGCCATATGTGGCCGCCGTGTATTGTAGAGTCGGATCGACTCATCAACCATGATCGTGGCCTGATCTAGATCCTCTGGCTTTCTCAGCAGATACTCACCTTTCAGAATCCCGTTTACTCTTTCCGCAAGCGCATTCTGATAGCAGTCATACCCATCCGTCATCGAACAACGCACACCGTGCTCCTTATGTACGGCCTGATAGCGCTTTGAACAGTACTGTATCCCCCTGTCAGAGTGATGGATAAGCCCGGCGCTACCTTGGTAACCATCCAAGGCCTTCTGATAGGCCGTTAATACGGACTCAGCCCTCAAATCACCGTGTACGTGATAGCCGACGACTTTGCGTGAATACGCATCGGTAACCAGGCTCAGATAGGCCTCTCCGTCCCTGACTGGAAGATAGGTGATATCCGCGACCCAGATCTGTTCTGGCCGTGTGGCTTGCTCTTGCTCTGCACCGGGCTTTAGCAAGTTAGGATGGCACCAGAAACGATGATGACTCTGCGTAGTCTTGTGATATGCCCGGCGTCGCTGGACCAATAAGCGGCGATCCCTGAGCAGTTCAAATAGTTTGTCCCGGCCGATTTTACATTCCGTTTCGGCATTGAGCAGGGACAGTAGCTTACGCGCTCCCAGCCGAGGTTGCTGCATACGCTCACGTTGAACAAAGCTCAGTATGGAACAACGCATCTTTGCTTGCTGTTTCGCTCGCTGGCGTTGCTGATAGTAGGCCTGTCGGCTGATACCGAGGATTTGGCAAGCTCGAGTAACCGTCAGCCCTGTGACCTGCCGTTCTTCGATGACTTGCCGCGAGGCTTTTTTACGACACGGACCCCGTGATCCCGTTTGAGCACATCAACCACCGCTTCGAAGAACTCCGCTTTTTGCTGGGCATCTGCCAACTGTTGCTCAAGCTCCTTGATCCGCTGCTCTGGGGTAAGTTCTGAAGGCTTGTCTGACATTAGTTTGGCCTGGTGATCTGATCCTTGAGACCAATCTAGCCTGCCATGCTTACGTAGCCAAACTAATACGGTTGAGCGACCTTGGATGCCGTAACGCTGCTGTGCCTGCTTATAGGACAGTTCACCGGCTTCTACTTGGTCGACAACCGACAATTTAAAGGCGAGGGAATAATCTTTCTGAGTACGTTTAGTCTTTGTTTTCATGTCACTTCCCGAGTTAATGATCGAAAAGTGTCAACGTTATTCAGGACGGGACAGCAGAGACAAAAAAGGCGCCTGACGGCGCCTTTTTCATTATCTCAAACTGTCTGCTTAGCGGGTGAACAGGTGGTGTTTCTTCTTACCCAGCTTGACCAGGTAGTACTTCCCGAACAGCGCTTTTTCTTCAGCGAAGACCTCAGCCGCCGCCATGTTCTGATCCGCACCGATCGCTTCACCATTGACCAGCACCGCTTTGCGCTGCAATGCATCCTTGGCTTCTCGACCCGCTTTTACCATACCCGATTCAGTGAACAGCGTAGTCAACGGCTGCTCAGCCAGCTGATCCAGCGGCAACGCACTGGAGGGCAGACCGTCCAGGCTTAACTGCTGATAATCATCTTCGCTCAATGCAGAGGTATCACCACTGAACAGTGCCTGGGTAATCCTCTCGGCCGCTTGCAGCCCCTCTTCACCATGAACCAATTTTGTAACTTCACGGGCCAGAACTCCTTGGGCCTGTGGACGCCCTTGGGCCTGCTGATCTTCCGCTTCGATCTGCTCAATCTGTTCGATCGGCAGGAAGGTAAAGTAGCGCAGGAACTTGTACACATCGGCATCCGCAGTACCAATCCAGAACTGGTAGAACGCGTAAGGCGAGGTTTTGCGCGGATCCAACCACACGGTGCCCGCTTCGGTCTTACCAAACTTGGTGCCATCGGACTTGGTAATCAGCGGCAGAGTCAGACCGAACACCTGGTTACGATTCATCCGTCGAGTCAGTTCGGTACCACCGACAATGTTGCCCCACTGATCACTACCACCGATCTGCAGCGAGCAACCATGACTCAGGTTCAGCTGCTGGAAGTCATAGGATTGCAGAATCATGTAGGTAAATTCGGTAAAGGAGATACCGGCGCCTTCACGGTCGAGACGCTGTTTGACCGACTCTTTGTGGATCATCGAGTTGACCGCGAAGTGCTTGCCCACATCCCGCAGGAAAGTCAGCACATCGACGTTCTGAGTCCAGTCCAGATTGTTCACCACTTCGGCGGCATTATCACCGACCTCGAAATCGACAAACCGGCTGACCTGCGACTTGATCCGCTCAACCCAGGTATTCACTACATCCGGCGTATTGAGCTTACGCTCTTCCGCCTTGAAGGAAGGATCACCGATCAGACCTGTCGCACCGCCAACCAACGCCAACGGCTTATGTCCGGCCATCTGGAATCGTTTCAGCGCCAGCAGCGGCACCAACGACCCAATGTGCAAACTATCGGCGGTGGGATCAAAGCCACAATACAATGTTTGAGAGCCTTCACTAAGGTGCTTATCCAGCTCGTCATTACCGGTGACCTGTGCGATCAGCCCGCGTGACTCCAGATCCTTTAATAGTGCATTCTCAAACGTCATTTCTCTCACCCGAAAACAGAACCGCCACCGCGGTCGCAAAAAAGTCGCCGTATTCTACCGACTGGCTTCTATTGGCACAATTCGGCAGTCTCCCGACTATTCAGATCAGAAAACTGCTTATTTATTGAACTATTCCGCCGATAACGTACCTAGATCATGGATCGCTCACGACGATTTTTTTATACTCGGGCGAACAATCGCCACCCAGTCACCATCTTTAGCTGAGCCAATCCAAACGAGCCAATGCGACAACATCTTCAATTACTACGTCTTCTGCCGACCCGCACTCACCTGATTGCCATTTCAGCCTGCGTGCTTTTCTTCGCTGGCGCGATGCTGCTGCCTTCCAGCGACGTGGCTGCTAACAAACAGCAGAGCATCACCCTCAAGGCACCGCAGAGCGATACAGCAGCCCCGCAGCAACTGGCGCCAATCCCCAAGCCGATCAGCGCCACACCAGCTGCGACAACCACCAGCCCAGCCAAAACTACGCTGGCTATGCTCACACCGGTAGAGCAACCGAAAGTTGTAGCGGCACCCGCTGAAGTAGCACCTGCTGCAAAAGTTGCCGAACCAGAGCACCCAGCCGAAGACTGGCTCAGCATCCAGATCCGTTCCGGCGATAACCTGACGACTTTGTTTAAAAAAGCAGGCCTGGGCGCCAACCAGCTCTATCCAATGCTCAACGGCATCAAACCCAGCAAGGCACTGGCGCGACTGAAACCCGGTCAGACACTGGAGTTTCTGATCGATCAGGGCGAACTGCTCAAACTTCGCCATATCACCTCACCGTTGACCCAGACCCTGGTCAGTCGCGGCGATGACAGCTACAAGATCGAAGCGATTGAGTTCACGCCGGAGATCACTCACAGCTATCGCCAGGGCACCATTGAGGACTCTCTGTTCCTCAGCGCTAGCGAGGCGGGCCTCAGTCAGACCAAGATTATGGAGCTTGCCGGCATCTTTGGCTGGGATGTGGATTTTGTCCTCGATATCCGCAAAGGCGATCAGTTTGAAGTGGTCTACGAGGAGCGCTGGCTCGACGGCAAGAAGATCGGCGAAGGCAACATCGTTGCCGCCACTTTCGTCAACCAGGGCAATACGTTCCAGGCGATTCGTTATACCGACAGCAACGGCGACAGCAATTACTTCACCCCCGAAGGCAAGAGCATGCGCAAAGCCTTCCTGCGCACCCCGGTTGACTTCACCCGGATCAGCTCCAAGTTCAACCCCAACCGCAAGCACCCGATCTTTAAAACCAAACGCCCCCACCGTGGCGTTGACTATGCCGCACCGACCGGCACCCCAATCAAGAGCGCCGGCGATGGCAAGGTCATCTTTGCCGGACGCAAGGGCGGCTACGGCAAGGTCGTCATCGTTCAGCACGGGCAGAAGTACACCACCCTCTACGCCCATATGAGCCGCATCAAACCGGGCATGAAGCGAGGCAAGCGGGTCAAACAGGGCAACACCATCGGCTATGTCGGCAGCACCGGCTATGCCACTGGCCCCCACCTCCACTACGAGTTCCGACTCAACGGCGTGCACCGCAACCCGCTGACGGTCAAACTCCCCCAGGCAGCACCGCTACCGAAGAAAGAGATGAGCCGATTCAAGCAGCAGGCTGCCGAGCAACTGGCCATGCTGGAAGGTTATCGTCAGACCCAGCTGGCGCAGAATTAAACATGAGCGACTGCTCGGGCTACTTTATCGGCCTGATGTCGGGCACCAGTCTGGATGGCATCGATGCGGTGATTGTCCGTCTGGATTCTGAAACCAGTGCTGCAGAACAAAGCACCCGATTGGCGCTGATCGCCAGCACCTCCCGGCCGCTGCCCACCGAGCTACGCCAACAGATCCTGCAGCTGACACAGCCCGGCAACAACGAGATAGAGTTGCTGGGCCAGGTGGATGTGGCTTTCAGCTGCCTGCAAGCCGAAATCGTCAACCAACTTCTGCAGCAATCAGGTATCAAACCGGAACAGATCCGCGCCATCGGCAGCCACGGCCAGACGTTGCGCCACCGCCCCGAACAGTCGATCCCGTTTACCCTGCAGGTTGGCGATCCCAATACCCTGGCTGAACTGACCGGTATCTGCGTGGTGGCCGATTTCCGCCGTCGCGATCTGGCAGCCGGAGGTCAGGGCGCTCCGCTGGTGCCCGCCTTCCACGCCGAACTGTTCCATCACCCCGAACAGGAACGTGCCGTTATCAACATCGGCGGCATGGCCAATGTCACGCTGCTACCAGCCGATGCATCCAGTTCGGTTATCGGTTACGACACTGGGCCCGGCAATGTGCTGTTGGACAGCTGGATTCAACGCCACCAGCAACAACCCTTTGATCTGAACGGAGACTGGGCCGGTTCCGGTCGTTGCGATCAAGAGCTGTTGCAGCAGCTGCTGTCGCTGGATTATTTCCACCAGCCGACACCCAAGAGTACCGGCCGGGAACAGTTCAATATCGACTGGCTCGACCAGCAGCTCCGACAGCAACCCCAGCCGCTGCCCCCTGAAGATGTTCAGGCAACTCTGCTGGAATTCACCGCACGCACCATCGCCGATGCACTGCAGCAGCACCAGTCCGGCCCCAGCCAGCTGTTTGTCTGCGGCGGCGGCGCCCATAACCAGCTGTTGATGGAACGTCTGCAAAACCTGCTGCCCACCATGACACTTGCCAGTACCGAAACCTTGGGGCTGGACCCGGACTGGGTCGAGGCCTGTGCCTTCGCCTGGCTGGCACAGCGCTGCCTGGCCCAACTACCTGGTAACCTTCCAGCGGTAACAGGTGCCAGCGGCGAGCGAATCCTGGGCGGTATTTATCCGGCCTAAGCCAGCCCCATTTCAACTCCGATCGACTATCCTAAGCAGCGTATCTGGGACAAGCACCTGTGCGCAGGTTCCCCTAGACACACAGCAATCAGCTTTTATTCACATCAAGGACGATGCGATGAACAAATTTCCCAAGCCGCTGTTAGCGGTTGTGCTCTGTACGCCGTTGCAGGCCCAGGCGGGCGATATCGGCCCCATTGATCAAGCCGAGCAACTCCCGAGCGATAATTTATCGACTATCGAGAAAAGGCAACGACCTGCGTTGATGCTCGCCTCCCTCTATCACCCCGAGACCGCCCCCGATGCCTTCTGGATCAGTGAAAAATTCGATGGCGTTCGCGCCTATTGGGATGGCAAACAGTTGTTATCCCGCCAGGGCTATCCGATCCGTGCACCCGCGTGGTTTACCAAGGACTTCCCGTCTACCCCGCTGGATGGTGAGCTCTGGATCGGCCCCGGCCAATTCGAAGCCGTTTCGGCCGCTGCACGACGTTTTCAACCGCTGGAGCATGAATGGCGCCGGATTCGCTATCTGCTGTTTGACCTGCCGACCAGCCCACAACCCTACTGGCAGCGGCGTCTACAACTGCAAGCGCTAACCGAACGACAGCAGATCGCCCACTTGCGAGTGCCCGAATACTGGCGCGTAACGAGTCAATCGGCGTTACAGCAACTGCTGCAACAGCGTCTGGCGGCAGGTGCCGAGGGGCTGATGCTGAATCAGTCCGATGCGCTCTACCAAGCCGGCCGCAGCAATGCACTGCTGAAATTAAAGCCATACTTTGACGCCGAAGCCATGGTGCTCGCCCACCTGCCGGGCAAGGGGAAGTACAGCGGTATGTTGGGATCTCTGCTGGTACAGAACGACCAGGGGGTTCGCTTCAAAATCGGTACCGGCTTTACCGATCAACAGCGCCGAATTCCGCCTGCCGTCGGCAGCCGGATCAGCTACCGCTACCGCAGTCTGACAACGCAGGGTAAGCCCCGCCACGCCAGCTTTCTGCGCCCCTTTGAGCCGCTCTAGACCAGACGGGAAATCACCCAAAACAAAAAACCCCGAGCGGCATCCGCTCGGGGTTTTGGATAACACGTAATGGATTGGCAATCAGACCGAGAACGAAGATCCGCAACCGCAGGTGGTGGTGGCATTCGGGTTCTTGATCACGAACTGAGAGCCCTGCAGACCCTCTTTGTAATCAACCTCGGCACCGGCCAGGTACTGGAAACTCATCGGATCGACCAGCAACATCACGCCGTCATTCTCCACCGAAGTATCATCTTCCGCCATCTCTTCATCGAAGGTGAAACCGTAAGAGAATCCGGAACAACCACCGCCGGTGACAAACACCCGCAGCTTCAGGTTGTCGTTCTCTTCCTCTTCGATCAGGCTTTTGACCTTGGCCGCTGCGGCGTCGGTAAACACCAGCGCTGTTTCCGCTTCAGCATCCCAGGATTCAACCGCACTCATAATTCCTCCGGACGGTACGTCATATCTGTGCGCAATTATGCTATTAACCGATTAAAACAGTCAAGAATTAACCCATGAACTAGAACGAGATCAGGGCAACAGTCCCACCAGTTCCAGTCCTGCCGTCTCTTCCAGTCCGAACATGATATTCATATTCTGAACCGCCTGTCCGGCAGCGCCCTTGACCAGGTTATCGATCACCGACAAGACCACCACGGTATCGTCATCCTGAGGCCGGTAAACCGCGATACGGCAATGGTTGGCGCCCTTAACGCTGCGGGTCTCGGGCAGGCTGCCTGCCGGCATCACATCGACGAAGGGCTCATCGGCATAGCGCTCCTCGTAAATCTGCTGCAGGTTGTCGCTCGGATCTTTCAACACCCCGTACAAGGTGGCATGAATACCTCGGATCATCGGCGTCAGGTGCGGCACGAAGGTCAGCCCGACCGGGAAGCCCGCCGCCTCGGCCAAACCCTGCTTGATCTCCGGCAGGTGACGGTGACCAGCAACGCCGTAGGCCTTGAAGCTCTCGCTGGCTTCGCACATCAGCATCGGTACGCTGGCACCACGACCGGCACCGCTGACCCCTGACTTACAGTCGGCCACCAGACGGCGGCGATTGATCAGCCCCTGTTCCAGCAACGGCAAGAAGCCCAACTGGGTAGCGGTCGGGTAACAGCCCGGGTTGGCGACCAGTCGCGCACCGCGAATCTGCTCCCGGTAGACCTCAGGCAGGCCATAGACTGCCTCTTCCACCAGGGCCGGACACGCGTGCTCCATGCCATACCATTTGGACCACACATCCAGATCTTTGATCCGGAAGTCAGCGGCCAGGTCGATCACCCGCACCCCCCGCTCCAGCAGGGCTTCCGCCTGCTGCATGGCGATCCCGTTCGGGGTGGCAAAAAACACCAGGTCACACTGTGACAACGACTCCAGATCCGGCTCGGCAAATGCCAGATCAACATGGCCGCGAAGATTCGGATACAGCTCTGAGACCCCCTTGCCCGCCTCGGAACGGGAGGTGATCACACTCAGCTCAACCTGCGGGTGGCGGACCAGCAGGCGCAAGAGTTCTACTCCGGTATAACCGGTTCCGCCGACAATCCCCACCTTAATCGCTGCCATCGTTTTGATCCTATCTGTTCGTTTCAAGCGGTACAGCCCCACGTCCGCGGCTGTACGATAAAGAGGCCGTATAATAAGATGCCTGCTTAAAAATCAAAAGCGACGATTCCAACCTCGCACGATCCAGGCCGTAAGAGATCTCCTCCCGATGCGCATGAACTCCCTGAGTCTTAACCATTTTCGGCTTCGCCTCGGGGATACCGATGCGCTGCCGCAATGGCTGCTGATCGGGCTGCTGTCAGGATTGGTCACCGGTTTGGTGATGCTGGCGTTTCATCATGCGCTCAGTACCCCGCTGACCTGGTTTCTACCGGGAGGCGATCCGGAAAACTTCGAGGCTCTTCCGGCCTGGGTTCGGTTCAGCCTTCCCCTGCTCGGCAGCTTGCTGCTCGGACTGCTGCTATGGCGCTTTGCGCCCTACGCCAAAGTCGGTATTCCCCATGTTCTGGAGCGATTGAGCTATCACCAGGGCCGACTACCGCTACCGAATCTGATCATCCAATTTGTCGCCGCCGTCATCAGCCTGGCCAGTGGTCACTCGGGCGGGCGCGAAGGCCCGGCGGTCCACCTGGGGGCCGGCACCTCCAGCCTGCTGGGCCAGTACCTGCGCTTACCCAATAACAGCCTGCGCACCCTGGTCGGCTGCGGTACAGCCGCGGCCATTGCCGCGGCCTTCAACACCCCCGTCGCCGGCATTATCTTCGCGATGGAAGTGGTGATGATGGAGTACACCGTGGCTGGGTTTATTCCGGTCATGGTCGCCGCCGTCACCGCGACCCTGCTGTTACAGCTAACCCTCGGCGATGACGTGGTGTTCGCCGTCGCTTCGCTGGATATCCATCGACTCGAAGAGGTTCCCTACATTCTATTGTTGGGGATCGTGGTCGGTTTACTGGCCGTGCTGTTCAGCCGGGTACTGGTCATGACCGCCCGCTGGCAGAAGCCGCCGCTGTTTATTCGTCTTCAACTGGCCGGCCTGTTAACCGGTCTGCTGGCACTGGTGGTGCCGGAGATCATGGGGGTCGGCTACGACAGCATCGGCACCATCCTCAATGGGCAGGGCGCCATTGGTTGGCTGGCGGCGCTGGCGCTGGCCAAACTGTTGATCACCGCCGTCGTGATCGGACTCGGGGTACCGGTCGGGTTGATCGGCCCCACTCTGTTTATCGGTGCCGCCGCCGGCGCCGCGCTGGGGATTATCGGCCATACCTCAGCTGCTGAAACCGTCTCCAGCCAGGCCCTCTATGCCATGCTCGGCATGGGCGCAATGATGGCCGCCACCCTCCAGGCTCCACTGGCGGCACTGTTGGCCCTGCTGGAGCTGACCCTGAATCCGAACATTATCTTTCCCGGTGCGCTGGCGATCATCACCGCCACCCTCACCTACCGCTACTGTTTCCGCCAGGGCTCCGCCTTTCAGGCGCTGCTACTCAGCCGGGGACTGGATTGGCGCCGGGCACCGCTCGAACGCTTTCTGGAGCGCACCGCCGCGCTCAGCCTGATGCAACCTTTGCCGCCGAGCAGCCCTCGCTTGATCGAGCTTGACCAGGCCAGGAAGCTGGCGGCCCAACCCCACGAATGGCTGCTGATCAATGGTCAGCGCGGTCCCAGCGCCGCCCTCGCCAGGGCCGATCTCGCCTTATTTCTGCAACAGCATAGGGAAAGCCATACCGAGCTTGAGCAGACCAATGAGCCGATAGATCTGCTGGAACTACCGGGCCTGCGCCATGACGTGAGCCTCCTCAGTGCTCGCGCTACCCTGCAGGAGGCGCTTTCCCGAATGAACGAGAAAAACCGCGATGCGCTCTGCCTCGTCGATGAACATGACAGCCCGATAGGGCTATTGCTGCGCAGCGATATCAACCACCACTTCAGCAACAACAAGAGTGAATAATGCTACAGGGTCTCTACGCCATCACCGACGCGACATTGACACCGGACGCCACCCTGCTCGATCAGGTCGAGCAGGCATTGCGCGGCGGCGCGGCGATCGTCCAATACCGGGATAAATCCGACCAAGCCGATCAACGCCTGCGCCAGGCCAAAGCGCTGGCGCAGCTGTGCCGGCGCTACCAGCGTCCGTTGTTGATCAATGACGATGTCCAACTGGCACTGGACAGTGGCGCCGACGGCGTTCATCTGGGACAGACCGACGGCAGCCTCGAACAGGCCCGCCAACACCTGGGGAGCGACGCCATTATCGGCATCACCTGCCACGACTCGCTGGAGCTGGCACAACAGGCCCAACAGGGCGGAGCCGACTATGTGGCCTTCGGTGCTTTTTTCGTTTCGGCGACCAAGCCCGACGCCCGTCCGGCGCCGATGAAGCTGCTGGCCGAGGCAAAACAACAACTGTCGGTGCCGATAGTGGCGATCGGCGGCATCAACAGGGATAATGCGGGCCAACTGATTGAACAGGGCGCCGATATGATCGCCGTGATTGGAGATCTGTTTGGCCATGCCGATGTACAGGCCAGTGCCCAGTGCCTGAACGCCTGCTTCGACGCCAAAAGCCCTTAAGCAACCGGCAATGCCTAACATAGATCATGTTGTGCCTGATTCAGGCATGATTTCATAGGCGACCATCCGAACACAGAACCAACGTATACGCTGTTACGACTTTTTACTGGAGTATCTTCATGTCCCGATCTGACACGCTGTTCGAACAAGCCAAACAGTACATCCCTGGTGGGGTTAACTCCCCGGTTCGTGCCTTTAAGGCCGTGGGCGGTACCCCGGTGTTTGTCGATCGCGCCGAGGGCGCCTACCTGTACGATGCCGATGGTAAGCGCTATATCGACTACGTCCTGTCCTGGGGCCCGATGATTCTGGGTCACGCCCACCCCACGATCACCAAGGCGGTGATGGACAAGATGCAGAAGGGGCTGAGCTTCGGCACCCCCACCGAGATCGAAACCACACTGGCCGCCAAGATCTGCGACATGCTGCCCAATGTCGACCTGGTGCGGATGGTCAACTCCGGCACCGAAGCGACCATGAGCGCGATCCGCCTGGCCCGTGGTTTCACCGGTCGCGACAAGATCATCAAGTTTGAAGGCTGCTACCACGGCCACTCCGACTCGCTGCTGGTCAAGGCCGGTTCCGGTGCTCTGACCCTGGGCGTGCCCAGCTCGCCGGGTGTTCCCGAAGGTCTGGCCCAGCACACCGTGACCCTGACCTACAACGACATCGAAGGGGTTCGTCAGGCCTTCAGCGAAATCGGTGAGCAGGTTGCCTGTATCATCGTCGAGCCGGTGGCCGGCAACATGAACTGCGTACCGCCGATCCCCGGCTTCCTAGAGACCCTGCGTGAGCAGTGTGACCAGTACGGCGCGTTGCTGATCATCGACGAGGTCATGACCGGATTCCGCCTCGGCCCGCAAGGTGCCCAGGGCCATTACGGCGTTAAGGCCGACCTGACCACACTGGGCAAGGTCATCGGCGGTGGTATGCCGGTCGGTGCCTTCGGCGGTCGTCGCGACGTGATGGAGCAGATTGCTCCGCTGGGCCCGGTCTACCAGGCCGGCACCCTGTCCGGTAACCCGATTGCGATGGCGGCGGGTCTGGCGCAGATGGAACAGATCACTCAGCCCGGCTTCTACGAGCCGCTGTTCGAGAAGACCGAAACCCTGGTCCAAGGCCTGCGTCAGCGCGCCGAGAAAGCCGGTATTCCGTTCACCACCAACCATGTCGGCAGCATGTTCGGCGCCTTCTTCACCGATGTCGAGAAGGTGGTCAACTTCCAGCAGGCGATCAATTGCAACGCCGAGCACTTCAACCACTTCTTCCACGGCATGCTCGACGAAGGCGTCTACCTGGCCCCGGCCAGCTACGAAGCCGGCTTTATGTCAGCCGCCCACAGCGACGAAGATATCCAGGCGACTCTGGATGCGGCCGAGAAGATCATGAACTCGATCTGAGCCAGAACGCTGCGCGGTTAAGCGCCGAATCAACCGGGTAAGGGGCCTCTCCCTACCCGGTTTTTTTTGCTTTTCTGACGCCTCAGTACCGCTACATGAATCAACCTCACGTTGCGACGCAACAAGCGATTCCCGCCAGCTTTCCCGGCATTTACTGCACATTCCACCAGCCCTACCTATTTGCGCAGTATTTTTTTCACCCAAGCGACACCAATTTAGTCTTTTCGATCAACGATCCGTCCACCAACCTTTGCTGCATCTGCGCAACAAGCCGAGAACCCTCTCAGGGCATCGTGAAATATTCACAGCCATGATCGGCAGGCTTTCGGTTGGCCAAAAATAGTCAGGTGATACACTTTCAAATCAAATAGTTGTACTAAAGTTCAAACACCGGTTCCCCCGGTGTTTTGTTTTTCAATAACCCCGATAACGCTGATAACAACAACACGGCCCTTGCAACCATGAACAGATCGGTAAAAGCCAAACACCCTGAAATCGTCAACGTCCAGGAATTACTGGCTAAACGCTTGCCCAAAAACCGCGTCCTGGACGCCCAGCAGCTGGCCAGCCAGTACTACAGCTGCAGCGTATCCCGGGAGATCGCCCGACTCGCCACCGAAGATCTCTACGGCGCGATTCTGTGTCTGTGGGATCTTCTCCAGCAAAGACGCAAGGGACAGGCACTGGTTCGGCTCTACAACCCGACCCCGGAAGATCACCGCTGGCACAGCACCCACAGTATTCTCGAAGTCCTCTCCGATGACATGCCGTTCCTGGTCGCCAGTATTTCGCTGGCGCTGGATAACGCCGGTATCACCATTCACCAGATCACCCACCCGGTGATCCAGGTCGAGCGTGACAAGCAGGGCAAACTGAAGAAGCTGCTGGAGCTGAACCAGAGCAGCGACAAATCGCAAGCCGAAGCACTGATGCGGATCGAGATCGATCACCAGCCGGACGAAGACACCCGCCGTCAGGTGATCGAAACGGTCGAACAGGTGATTCAACAGGTTCGTCAGGCGGTCGAGGACTGGCCCCAGATGTGCGACACCCTGCGCCAGGCGATCGACTGGAGCCGCACCGACGCACGCCACCCCGACAGCGATGAAGCCGAGGAGTCGCTGGCGTTTCTGAACTGGCTGCTGGACGATCATTTCGTCTTTCTCGGTTACCGCTATTACGAACTCGAACAGGGCAAACAGAGCCAGACCCTACGCTACCAACAGGACAGCGGCCTGGGCCTGTTTCGGGACGTGCCCGAGGATCAGCAGCAGATCCAACTCGACGGTTATCTCGGACAGTTGGCCCTCAAGCCCGACCTGCTGGTGCTGACCAAATCCACCAGCCGCTCCACGGTCCAGCGTCCGGCCTACCTGGATCGAATCGGGGTCAAGAAGATCGACGCCGACGGCAAGGTACTGGGCGAATGGCGCTTCTACGGTCTCTACTCGTCCACCGCCTACAGCGTGCCGTTGGAACAGGTACCGCTGCTGCGCCGCAAGGTCTCCAAGCTGTTTGAGCGGGCCCATCTGACCCCCAACAGCCATAGCGGAAAGAACCTGCGCCACCTGGTCACCACCTTCCCCCGTGACGAGATGCTGCAGGCCGAATACGATCAGTTGGAACAGATCCTGTTGGGGATGCTGGAGTGCGAAGAGCGTCGCCAACTGCGGCTATTCCTGCGGCCCGACACCTACGATCGCTACATCACCGCCCAGGTTCTGGTACCGCGGGATCATTACGACACCGAACTGCGCCAGAAGATGCGCCAGATTCTGCTGGAAGCCTTCGACGGCCACGCCAGCGAATTCACCGTACGCCTGAGCGACCATGCACTGGCCCAGATCCAGTTCACCGTGCACTGTCACAACGCCCACGAGAAGGCGGTCGATATCGAAGCCCTCGAGGCCCGGATGAACGAGGCGATGGCCTCCTGGCAGGACCAGCTCCACGCCGCACTGTCGGAAAAAGCCGGCGAAGCCGAAGCCAACCGGCTACTGCGACTGTTCGCCAACGCCATGCCGGTGGCCTACCGCGACGACTTCAGCCCACGCCGTACCGTCACCGACCTGCAGCGCTTGGCCGAGCTGAAGCCGGGCGAACTGTCGACTTACCTGTACCGCCCGCTGGAGGAGTTCGACAGCCTCCACTTCAAGGTCCTCGGCGCCGGTGACAGCCTGGCCCTGTCCGATGTGCTGCCGATTCTGGAGCACATGGGAGTCCGGGTCCTCAACGCCCGCCCCTACAGCATCAACTGCAGCAACGAGGATGAATTCTGGATTCTCGACTTCCGCCTGTCGGTGGCCGGCAGCTTCGACCCGGAAGACAGCCACCTGAAACAGCAGTTCCAGGAGACCTTCACCCGCAGCTACTACAACCAGATCGAGGACGACGGTTTCAACGAGCTGGTGATCGCCGCCGGGCTGAGCTGGCGCCAGGTGATGGTGCTGCGGGCGATCTGCAAATACCTGCTGCAG
Source organism: Motiliproteus sp. (assembly GCF_965230735.1). Lineage (GTDB taxonomy): Bacteria > Pseudomonadota > Gammaproteobacteria > Pseudomonadales > Balneatricaceae > Motiliproteus. The sequence goes on along the minus strand of NZ_OZ246016.1, from coordinate 1,339,770 downwards.
CTGGCGATCCCGTTCTCGCAGAAGTACATGGAGGAGACCCTCAGTCACAACCCCCATGTGGCCCGCAACCTGGTCAAACTGTTCGAAACCCGTTTCGACCCCGATATGCGCCACGATCGCGACGACCGCAGCAAGATGCTGATCGAGTCGATCGACGAGGCCCTGGAAGCGGTGGAAAACCTCGACCAGGACCGGATTCTGCGCCACTACCTGAGCGTGATTCAGGCGATGCTGCGGACCAACTTCTACCAGGTCGAAGCCGATGGTCTGACCCCGAAGGGTTACGCCTCCTTCAAACTGGACACCGATTCGATCCCGGCCGCCCCGCAACCGCGGCCCAAATATGAAACCTTTATCTACGCCCCCTGGGTTGAAGGGGTCCACCTGCGCGGCGGCAAGGTCGCCCGAGGCGGTCTGCGCTGGTCGGATCGGCGCGAGGATTTCCGCACCGAGGTGCTGGGCCTGGTCAAGGCCCAGATGGTCAAGAACGCCGTGATCGTGCCGGTCGGCGCCAAGGGCGGCTTTGTGCCCAAGCAGCTGCCGACCCACTCCCGCGAGGCGATGATGGAGGAAGGGATCCGTTGCTACGAAACCTTTATCCGCGCCCTGCTCGATCTGGCTGACAACCGCCAGGGCGGCAAGATCATCCCGCCGGAGAACGTGGTTCGCTACGACGACGATGACCCCTACCTGGTGGTCGCCGCCGACAAGGGCACCGCAACCTTCTCCGACATCGCCAACCGGATCTCGGTCGAGTACGGCTTCTGGCTCGGTGACGCCTTCGCCTCCGGCGGCGCCAACGGTTACGACCATAAGAAGATGGGCATCACCGCCCGCGGCGCCTGGGAGTCGGTCAAGCGCCTGTTCCTGGAGCGCGGCATCGACTGTCAGACCCAACCGTTTAGCGCTGTCGGTATCGGTGATATGGGCGGCGATGTGTTCGGCAACGGTATGCTGCTGTCGAAGCAGACCAAACTGGTGGCTGCCTTCAACCACCTGCACATCTTTATCGATCCCGATCCGGATCCGGCAACCTCCTGGGATGAACGCAAGCGCCTGTTCGACCTGCCCCGCTCCAGCTGGGAGGACTACAATGCCGAGCTGATCAGCAGCGGCGGTGGTGTCTTCTCCCGCGCCGCCAAGTCGATCACCCTCAGTGACGAGATTCGCAAGCTGCTGGATATCAGCGCCAAGCGGCTGGCGCCCAACGAGCTGATCCAGGCGATCCTGAAAGCCCCGGTCGATCTGCTCTGGAACGGCGGTATCGGCACCTACGTCAAATCCGAAGCGGAAACCAACGACATGGTCGGTGACCGCGCCAACGATGCACTGCGGATCAACGGCAGTGAACTGCGCACCAAGATCGTCGGCGAAGGCGGTAACCTGGGGATGACCCAGCGCGGCCGGGTCGAATACGCCCGTGCCGGCGGCCTGCTCAACACCGACGCGATCGACAACGCCGGAGGGGTTCACTCGTCTGACTACGAGGTCAACCTGAAGATTCTGCTCGACCAGGAAGTCGCCGCCCAGGATCTGACCGCCAAACAGCGTAATCGACTGCTGGCCAGCATGACCGACGAGGTAGCCTCGCTGGTGCTGCAGCAGAACTATCACCAGAGTCAGATTCTGAGCCTGGTGCGTCGTCGCAGCGCCGACCTGATCGACGATCACCGCCGCCTGATCCATATGCTCGAAAGCGAAGGCCGACTGCGGCGTCGGTTGGAATTCCTGCCCACCGACGAGCAGCTTGAAGAGCTGTCCCGTAGCGGTGCCGGCCTGACCCGACCGGAGATCGCCGTGTTGCTGGCCTACAGCAAACTGCGTCTGTTCGATCAGTTGATCGAAGGCCAGATCGGCGAAGACGAAGACCTGGCCAAGGAGCTGCCGAGCTATTTCCCGGTACCGATCCAGCAGCAGTACCCGGAACAGCTCGATCAGCATCCGCTGCGCAGTGAGCTGATCGCCACCCATATCACCAACCTGATCGGCAACCGCTTCGGCTCCACCATCATCCACTACCTGGAAGAGGAGACCCGCTGCGATCCGCTCGATGCGGTTCGAGCCTTGCTGGCGGCCCGGGATATCCTCGATATTCCGACGCTGTGGCAGCAACTGGAAGACGCCGAAGTGCGACTCGACAACGACCTGTTCAGCGACCTGATGCTGGAACTGCAGCAGGTTCTGAAACGCTCGGCACTCTGGCTGCTGCGCAACAACAGCGCCCCGTTGTCGATCGCTCGGATGCGTGGACTCTACCGCGATGGGGTGAAACAGGTTCTTGAGGCACTGCCGGAACTGTTGAGCACACAGCAGCAAGCCAACCCGAGGGACGCGCTGGTCGACGAAGCGGGTCTTCCCGACAGTTTGAAGCAGCTCGAACGGCTCTACTATCCGCTCGATATCGTGATGCTGGCCCATCAGTCCGGTCAGGGTGAACTACCGGCCACCGAAGCCTTCATCCTGCTGGAGAAAGAGCTGGGACTTTGGCAGCTGCGCGATCATATCGAAGCCCTGCCGGGTAACGATCTGTGGGAACGCAAAGCCCGCGTCAGTCTGGAAGACGAACTGGATCGAGGGCTGGCCGGCACGGTCGCCAAGCTACTGAACAGCACCGACCAGGATCAGAGCGTGGCTGAACGCTTGAACCAGTGGCAGCAAAGCAATCAGAACCTGCTCAGGCACTTCCAGTCCACCTGCGATGAGGTCAACAGCCAGGATGCGCCCAACCTGTCGATGCTGTCGGTCGCGGTGCGGGAGCTAAGCCTGCTGTATTGATCCTTCGATCTCCCTGCCAAAACGCCCCATTCGGGGCGTTTTTTTTACCGGTGAACTTGTGCAGCGACTACGCTATCAGGGCGGGCAGAGAAATACCTGTGTCGGCCTACCGGATCAGAGTTCATTCTTGGTGCCAGTTCGATCTTTTTATAGAGCCAAAGGCAGTTTTTCGGCGAAATTCGTTGAACATTACCCGGTCAGCTTCTACCGTCGGACGAGATAATAACAACATTACACCACTGTTAAGGGGCACTGCTCATGTCGTTCTCAGTGACTCAAAAAATCTCCCTGGGTTTCACCCTGCTGGTCATTTCGATTCTGGTCGTCGGCGGCGGCGGACTCTGGGGCAGCAGCCATATCAATCAACGTCTGCACCAGATCACCGAGCGCTCGCTTCCGCTCAGCGATGCCAGTTCCGGCCAATTAATCTCGCTGCAGCAGGCCGGTATCGCAATTCTGAAACTGCTGGCCGAGCAAGGCGCCGACAATGAGATGCGCGAGCAGATGCAGCAACAGTTCGAACAGCAACTGGTGCTGTTCGATCAGCAACAGGAGCGTTTGCTTCAACTGGTCGGTGATGATGCCCAACTGCAGCAACTGAGCAGCCAGACCGCCAGCATCAAGGCTGAATACGCCAGCGCGGCGGCCGAGCTGATGGCCCAGCATCAACAGCAGATCAGCGCCCTGCTGCGAGTGAAGCAAAAGCAGAGTCGCTTCCAACGTCAGATCGACAGCCTCAGTAACTGGGGCCAGCAATATATCTCCCGCGCCGCCAGCAACCCCAACGCCGCCTTAGGCGAAGCCCGCAGCCTGATGCGCGCCACCAACGATCACAAAAGCCAGCTGATCAACTATCAGCAAAGCGGTGACTTCCCGGCATTGGAAGAAGAGCTCAACGATACCAAGGGCGAGCTGCAAAGCGCGTTCGACGAACTACTGCAGGTCGATAGCAGCAGCGCACGAGTCAAGGTGCTGATCCGTGATCTGAACGAGCAGCTTTATTCCGACAACGGTTTGACTGCGCTCTACCGTCAAGCCTACCTGGGGGCACAACAGCTTGAGCAACAACTGCACCGCACCGAGCAGTTGCTGCAGCAGTCGCAGGACTCCGCCCAACAACTCAGCCTGCTGGCTCAGCAGCGCTCCGAGGCACTGCAGATCGAAGCCGACCAGGCCAGTCAGGTCAGCCAGATGCTGATCATCGCCCTGTTGATCGGCGCGACCCTGCTGGCCATCGTCACCAGTCTGGCATCGGTCAGGGCCATCTCCCGACCGCTGCGCAAGACCCTGACCCGTCTGGCCGAACTGGCCGAAGGCGATATGCAGGTCCGCTTCCCACAGAAGCAGGATGATGAATTCGGTCGTCTGGGCCGCGCACTCAACACCCTGGTCGATCAACTCTCGAGCACCCTGAATCAGATCAGTGCCGGCGCCGATCAACTGAACCGGGTGGCTGAGAGCAACGCCGAGATCAGCCGCAGCACCACCGACTCGATGGCCAGCCAGAGTCAGCAGCTGGAGCTGACCTCCTCGGCCGCCGCCGAGCTGGAATCCACCGTTGCCGAAGTTGCCAGCCATGCCGAAAGCACCCTGGTAGCGGTACAGCAGTGCAACCAGCTGGGCAGCGATGCCACCGAGCAGGTCCAACACACCCACGAACGGATCGAACAGCAGAGCAAGGCGCTCGAGTCCGCCGTCAAGGACAGCGACCAGCTACGCAGTTACGGTCAGCAGATCGATTCGATCCTGGACACGATCGGGGATATCGCCGAGCAAACCAACCTGCTGGCGCTGAACGCCGCGATCGAGTCCGCCCGTGCCGGTGAGCACGGCCGTGGATTCGCGGTGGTCGCCGATGAGGTTCGCAAACTGGCCGGCCGCACCCAGAACTCGACCCACGAAATCCAGCAGATGGTGGAGAATATGCAGACCAGCATCCGCCGGGTCAGCGATGTGATCAGCGACAGCGTCGAGCAGTCGCGCCTGTGTGTCAGCAGTGCCGACAGTTCAAGGGATGCGTTGCAGCAGATCGATCAGGCCACCGCCGAGATCCACCGCATGAGCACCCAGATCGCCGAAGCCGCCACCCAGCAGAAGGTGGCGGTCGAAGAGGTCAGTCGAACGCTGGTGACCATCAACCAGGATGCCGGCGATACCGCCAGCGGCGCCGAACAGGTCTCCCATGCCAGCGAACAGCTGGTCGATATCGCGCACCAGCAGCAGGACCTGATCAACCACTTCAAACTGCCGCCGAACAGCGCAGTATCGGAATCCAAATCCAACCCCGGAACGGCTTGAGTAAGCTCAATTTGAGCCACTGCTAGACAGCGGCCTGCTGGCCGCTGCCACCGGGTTTTTGCTACCATGCTCGCAACCGTGTCGAGGCCGATTCCACGCCTTGGCTCTAGTCATGTTAGGGATTCGAGTATGCAACTAACCCACCGTTTTCGACGCCTGCGTCGCACCAGCGCGCTGCGCGATATGGTCCGTGAAACTCAACTGTCCGTCGACGACCTGATCCTGCCGATCTTTATCGAGGAAGGGATCAGCGAGCCGGTCGAGATCAAGACTCTGCCCGGTGTAAGCCGCTATCCGGAAGAGCAGCTGCCGGAACTGGTTCAGCAAGCCTGGGACGCCGGTATCAAATCGGTAATCCTGTTCGGCATCTCACACCACAAGGACGCGATCGGGTCCGACACCTGGAACGAAGACGGCCTGCTGGCGCGGATGATCCGCAGCGCCAAGGAAGCCGCGCCGGAGATGGTGGTGATCTCCGACAACTGCTTCTGCGAATATACCGAGCATGGCCACTGCGGCGTGATCTGCGACCACGACGTCGACAACGATGCCACCCTGGCCAATCTGCAGAAGCAGGTGCTGACCGCAGCCCGTGCCGGGGTCGACATGATCGCTCCGTCTGGGATGATGGACGGTATGATCGCGGCGATCCGCGAAGCACTGGACGCCAACGGCTTCGAGCATATTCCGGTGATGTCCTACTCCACCAAGTTCTCATCCAACTTCTACGGCCCGTTCCGTGAAGCGGTCGACAGCAACTTCAACGGTACCCGCGACAGCTACCAGCTCGACTACGGCAATCGCCGCGAGGCACTGGCTGAGTCGCTGCGCGATGTCGAAGAGGGCGCCGACATCCTGATGGTCAAACCCGGCATCGCCTACCTCGACCTGCTCAGCGATATTCACCAGCACACCCACAAGCCGTTGGCGGTTTACCAGGTCAGCGGCGAATACGCGATGATCCAGTTCGGCCACCAGGCCGGCGCCATCGACGGACCGTCGGTGATGATGGAGAGCCTGGTCGCGTTCAAGCGCGCCGGTGCCGACCTGATCATCACCTACTTCGCGCTGGATGCCGCCAAGCTGCTGAAGCAGTAACGACCCGCAGCTGTTACCCTGTTGCTGATCAACGGCAACAGGGCCTTTATATGAATAGCTCCATGCGCCACCCCGCCAGCCAAGTACTCTACCTGGCCTACGGCTCCAACCTACACCCACAGCGCCTTGGCGCCCGCCTGAGCCGATGCACCCTAGTGGCTCGAGTCGAAATTGCCGACCGACGCTTGGATTTCTCCAAGCGTAGCCGAGACGGCAGCGGCAAGTGCACCCTGACCGAACTTCCCGGCCATACCAGCTTCGGCGCCCTGTTCCAGATTCCTGCCGATCAGATTCCACTACTCGATCGCATTGAAGGGGGCTACCAACGGTTGTCCATTGGGCTGGATCTCGATGGGCAGCGGCAGGAAGGCTTTACCTACCTTGCCGAACCGGCCTTGATCAAGACAACACTGCTCCCGTTTGACTGGTACCTGGCACTGGTCACCCAGGGGGCGCGTTATCTGGGGTTTCCCCGTCATTACCAACAGCAGTTGGCTACCCAGCCGAGCCGCCAGGACCTGCGTCCCGAGGCCGAGCTCAGTTATCAACAAATGGCACCGCTTGATCATCCGGATCATCGCCGCTGTCAGCACGAACTGCTGGAAGCGAAACTGATCGACTGGAGGATTTGATTGAATTGAGCGCCGGACCGGGCAGTGCGATACGCACCAGGGCGCTAATAGGAACCGCAATCCGGCGTCGCCCGGATTCGAACGACGCCTATCGCAGCGGGTATCACTGGTGGTTCGAACCAGCTTCAGTAGGTTGAAACACCACTTGGCTGGTCGTCAGCCTTCTGGCTCTCCAGCTGCTCGGTTTGCTGTTGTTCAACCGCCGGCTGTTGCTTTTCTTCCTGGCTTGGCAGGTACACATAGGTGTAAGTCAGCACAGCCAGGGTGAACAGGATGACGATGATTTCGCCTTTGCTGAAACCCGCTTGTGACTTCAGCGTCTTTTGCAATTGCTTTTGCATCGATAGTCCTTGGGATTATTCCAGGGTACTCGGAAGGTTTATTCGACCTCGACCAGCTCGTAGCTGTGGCTGATCTCCACACCACCCTTCTCCAGCATGATCGACGCAGAGCAGTACTGCTCTGCCGACAAGCTGACGGCCCGCTTGACGTGGGCTTCCTTGAGCTTGCGACCGGACACGACAAAGTGCAGATGGATCTTGGTAAATACCGCCGGTACCGCGTCAGCCCGTTCGGCCTCGATCTCGGTACGACAGTCGACCACATCCTGACGGGTTTTCTTCAGGATGCTCATCACATCGAAACTGGAACAACCTCCCAGTCCCAGCAGTACCATCTCCATCGGTCGGGCGCCCTGATTCTTGCCGCCGTGATCCTCCGGGCCATCCATGGTGTAGGTGTGGCCGGTGCCGGTGGTGCCGTCGAAGCGGGCGTCGCCGCCCCAATTGATGCTGACTTTCATACGAGGAATTCTGCTCTTTTAATTATTCGGTTTGGAAGTGTTCGGTTTTGGTTGGCTCAGCGCTTAAGCAAATAGCGCCTTCAGCTCGCTGCCCGGCTCATCGGCCCGCATAAAGGCCTCACCGACCAGGAAGGCATGGACATCATGGTCCCGCATCGCCTGCACATCGTCACGATTGAGAATGCCGCTCTCGGTAACCACCAGACAGTCAGCCGGAATTGAATCCAGTAGCTGATAGGTGTTGTTCAGGCTAACCTCGAAGCTATGCAGGTCGCGGTTGTTGATACCGACCAGTTTGGCGTCCACTTTCAGAGCCCGTTGCAGCTCTTCGGCATTATGCACTTCGATCAGCACATCCATGCCCAGCTCAACGGCCAGGTCATGCAAGCTGCTCAGCTGGGCATCATCCAGCGCCGCAACGATCAGCAGGATACAGTCTGCACCCAAAGCACGGGCTTCGACCACCTGATAGGGATCGATAATAAAGTCCTTACGGATCACCGGTAGCGCGCAGGCGCGTCGGGCCTGCTGCAGGTAGGCATCGCCACCCTGGAAGAAGTCCACATCGGTCAGCACCGACAGACAGCTGGCACCACCCTTTTGATAGCTTTGCGCAATCGCGGCCGGATCGAAGTTCTCCCGAATCACCCCTTTGCTGGGCGAGGCTTTCTTGGCCTCGGCGATTACCGCCGAACGTCCCTCAGCAATGGTGCTACGCATCGACGCGACAAACCCACGGGGAGCGTACCAGTCGTCGGCTTGCTGGGATTCGATCTGACGGTACAGATCTTCGATCGATACCTTGGCGCTACGCTCGGCAATCTCTTCACGCTTGCGTTGCAGGATCTTCAACAAAATGGTCGGGGTATTCATCAACAACGGTAACCTTATCTGTTTTTCTGCTTATTCAGCCAGCTGGTTGGACAGCTCCACCAGCGCCGCCAGTTTGGCTTCGGCGCTGCCGTCCTGCAAGATCGCAGCGGCCTTGTCGACACCGGTCTGCAGCGACTCGGCCAACCCGGCCACGTAGATCGCCGCACCGGCATTGAGTTTGATGATATCGGCGGCGGCACCGGCCTTGCCGGAAAGCACGTCGCGAACCAGCACCAGCGACTGCTCGGCATTCTCGACCACCAGCGGATCCAGCGGCTGGCTATTCAGCCCCAGTTGCTCCGGCGTCAGTGTGTACTCACTGATCTGACCGTCTTTCAGCTCGGCCACCAGCGTCGGCCCGGCAATACTGATCTCGTCCAGACCATCTTCAGCATGTACCACCATCACGTGACGGCTGCCCAGGCGCTGCAGCACTTCCGCCAACGGCCGCACCCAGTCACTGCTGAACACACCCAGCACCTGATTCGGCGCTCCGGCCGGATTGGTCAACGGGCCAAGCACGTTGAATACGGTGCGTACCCCCATCTCACGACGCGGGCCGATCGCATGTTTCATGGCACTGTGGTGAGCCGGCGCAAACATAAAACCGACACCCAGCTGTTCGATACACTGGCCAACCTGTTCCGGCGACAGTCCCAGGTTCACTCCGGCGGCCTCGAGCAGATCCGCGCTACCGCTGGAGCTGGAGATCGAGCGGTTGCCATGCTTGGCTACCAGCCCCCCGGCGGCGGCCACCACAAAGGAGCCGGCAGTGGAGACATTGAAGATACCGGCACCATCGCCGCCGGTACCGCAGGTATCGACCACATGATCACCGCTGACCTGCACGCCGGAAGCCAGCTCGCGCATCACCTGGGCGGCACCGGCCACCTCGTCGACGGTCTCACCCTTCATCCGCAATGCGATCAGGAAGCCGCCGATCTGAGCCTGGGTTGCCTCGCCGGTCATGACGGTACGCATCACCGACCGCATCTGTTCTGAAGTTAGGCTCTCGCCTTCGGTCAGGGCTTTGATCGCCGCCTGAATTTCCATCTGCTTCTCCGCTTCTGAGCTATTGGCTTCGTGGGTCGGTATTAGGCTTATTCGAGCTTACTCGGGCTGAGTCGGTTTCACTCAGCGGTCGAGGAAGTTTTTCAGCATCTTGTGACCGTGATCGGTCAGGATCGACTCGGGGTGGAACTGCACCCCTTCGATATCGAGGGTTTTGTGCCGGACCCCCATAATCTCTTCCACCTGCCCCTCTTCGGTCTCGGTCCAGGCGGTAACCTCGAGGCAATCGGGCAGACTCTCCTGCGCGATCACCAGCGAGTGGTAACGGGTGGCATCGAACGGGTTATCCAGGCCCTGAAACACCCCTTTGTCGTGGTGGAACACCTTGGACACCTTGCCGTGCATTACCTGGCCGGCGCGGACAATCTCGCCGCCGAACACCTGGCCGATGCTCTGATGCCCCAGGCAGATCCCCAAAATCGGCAGTTTCCCGGCAAAGTGCATGATCGCCTCCATCGAGATCCCGGCCTCATTCGGAGTACAGGGACCGGGAGAGATCACCAGATGGTCGGGGTTCAGCGCCTCGATCTTCTCGATGCTGATCTCGTCGTTGCGGTAGACCTGCACATCGGCCCCCAACTCACCAAAATACTGCACCACGTTGTAGGTGAAGGAGTCGTAGTTGTCGATCATCAGCAGCATGGGTAAACCTATCTATCGCGGGCTGTCCGGCCGTTACGGCTGTGGTTAAAGGCCGGTCATTATGTCGCAGTTATCGGGTAGATGCGAGTCCGTGCCCAAGCCGACTAACGGCGCTTCAACTCCGCCAGCAGGGCTTGGAAAGCGGCGGTCAGATCCGGATCGCCGCCGGCCAGGGACAGACCCCGTTGGGCCAACTGCTGCGCCCGTGCACGATCATTCATATGCAGTCGCAAACGGGCCAGCTGCAGGTACACCATCGGATCCCGCGGCGAGATCCGCTGGGCGCGTTCCAGCTGGGCCAGGGCTCCTCGCATATCACCCTGGGACTCCAGGGTATCGGCCTTCTCCATCAACGCCAACAGCGCCGGTGACGGCCCGCCATAGGTCACCGCACTGGGCGGTGCCTGCTGCGGTACGCTAGGGGTGATCGACTCGATGGGTTCGACCGGTTCAACCGGGTAGCTGCGGGCCGGCTCAGCGGGTTGCGGGCGACTCGGTTGTGAGCTGTCCGGTTGCGTGTACGTGGAGGCGGGAGGGTCGATACGCGTCGAGGGAGGAACCGAACCGGCGCTGCGCTGGCTGCGATCTTCGATCGGAACGTTATAGTTCGGAGCCGCACAGCCCACCAGAAACAACATCAGCAGCAGAGCCGACGACAGGTTCAGCGGCAGCGATTGGGATAAAAGCGGTTTCATCTTCGGTTCCGGGCAAAACCTCAGTTTAATCCCGACGCTAACCCCCGAACAAGCGCCGGAACCAGTCGGAGGCCCGCTGTACCGGAGCCTGAAGGCCGCAACTGTGCTTGGTCTGCGGTTCAGACCCGGCGATGAACGGGATCAGACGGGCATTCGGGCAGCCCTGCTCGGTCTGCGCGCCCAGGCTTTCATCAACCCAAAGGTATTCAACATTGGGCGGCGGTACCGCCTGATAGCTGGCCGGACGCAGCTTGGCCATCAATTCGGCCCAGACCTTCAACGCACCACTGCTGCCGGTCAACGGGGTTGGCCGGTTGTCATCATGACCCAGCCAGACCACCGCCAGGTAGTCGCCGGTGAAACCGGCAAACCAGCTGTCGCGCTGATCGTTGGTGGTACCGGTCTTACCGGCCATATTGAGCGAACCGGGGAAGCGTCGATAGAGCGACTTTGCGGTCCCTTCCCGTACGGTTTCCTGCAGCGCGTACTGCAGCAGATGAATCGGTGCCGGATCAAACTGCTGCTGCAGCTCAAACGGATAACTCGACAGCAGCGAACCCTCGGCGGTCAGCACCGAGCGAATCGCTCGCTGCGGGGTCTCGAAACCGTTAGCGGCGATGGTCTGGTATAGCTGCGATACCTCCAACGGACTGAGGCTCAACGAGCCCAGTAAGGTTGCCGGATAGGGCTTGATATCACGCCGTACCCCCAGTCGTTCAAGCGCATCGATCACCCGCGCCATACCCTGATCCATCCCCAGGTTTGCAGTGGCCAGGTTATAGGAGCGCGATAGCGCCTGGTGCAGCGGTACCCGACCATGGGCTTTCTTATCGAAGTTATTGGGGCTCCAGACCGAACCGTCCGGGTTTTGAAGTTGCAAAGGCTGATCTTCAATAGGGGTCGACAGGGTGTACTGTTCGGGCCGTTCCAACGCTGCCAGATAGACGGCCGGTTTGACCAGCGAACCGATCGGCCGGATCGCATCCAGCGCCCGGTTGAAGCCCTGATAGCGTGGTTCGCGATCACCAACCACGGCTACCACTTCGCCGGTCTGACTGTTGGCCACCACCATCGCGCCCTGCAGCCCCTTGAGTTTTTTGCCGTGATGTTTCTGCAACCGGGCCGTGACTTGCTTAAGGCTCGCTTCGGCCTGACGCTGTACGATCGGATCCAGACTGGTGAACACCTGTAACCCCTCGGATGACAGGTCCTCCTGGCGGTACTCCTTACGCAGTTGGCGCTTGACCAGATCCAGGTAGGCCGGGAAGGCCCCCTTGGTCAGGCTGCTCTTGGCCACTACTCCCAGCGGTCGGCGACTGAGCTGCTCTGCCTGAGCTTCGCTGATCAGGCCCTGCTGGCCCAACAGCTTCAACACCAGATTACGGCGCTGAGTAGCCCGCTCAGGTCGGCGGCGCGGGTCGTAATAGGACGGCCCTTTGACCAAGCCGGCCAGCAACGCCAGCTGATCTACCGACAGGCTGTCGAGTGGCCTACCGAAGTAGTAATTACTGGCCAATCCAAAACCGTGAATCGCTCGCGAGCCGGCTTGCCCCAGGTAGACCTCATTGAGGTAGGCCTGAAGAATTTCGTCCTTGCTGTAGTGCAGCTCCAGCAGCATCGCCATCGGCGCTTCGGTCAGCTTTCGTGCCAGGCTTCGCTCGCTGGTCAGGAAGTAGTTTTTCACCAGCTGCTGGGTCAGGGTACTGCCGCCCTGCACCAGGCGACCGGCGCGGACATTGGCCCACATAGCCCGCGCGATCCCCTTCAGTGAGATCCCGTGGTGAGTGTAGAAATTGCGGTCTTCGACGGCGATCAACGCCTGCACCAGCGTCTCGGGAACCTGATCGAGCTTAACCAGCTCTCGATCCTCGTTATCGGCCGGATAGATTCCACCGACCAGCACCGGCTCCAACCGGGCGACCGCCAACGAGCGCCCGCCGCTGCTGAGTGTCTGCAACCGACCATCGCCGAATCGCAGGTCCAACGGTCGTGACGGTTCGGCACCGTCAGCAAACTCAAACCCACGACTGACCAGCTCGACCCGCCAGGACTGAACCTTGGCTTCGCCGGGACGACGCGGACGATCGACCATTCGATAGCCCAGCTGCTTCAGCTCGATCGCCAACTCATCGGCGCGCAGATCCCGACCGGCGTAGAGCTCCAGCGGTCGAGCATAAACCTTGGCCGGCAACGCCCAACGCTTGCCCTCGAACTTGCTGCGGATACTGGCATCCAGATAGACCAGCCCCAACGCCGCCAATACCGACAGCGCCAGCCCTAACTTGAACAGCAAACCCCACAGCGACCGACGCTGTCCGGATTTCTTAGCCTTGCCGGCTTTAGCAGCGGCCGCTTTTGATTTAACACTCTTTTTCGCCATGGCGCGCAGTATAATCGACTCTGTTGAATGAATGGGAACTGACCGAGATGACGAGTGCCGAACTGATCAACAATCTGCAGCATCCGCAACGATTCGAGCATCCGATCACAACCTTCGAGCTGATCGAAACCCATATCTCCTGGGTGCTATTGACCGGTCCTTACGCCTATAAATTCCGCAAACCGGTCGATTTCGGTTTTCTCGACTTTACCACGCTGGAAAAACGCTTCGATGACTGCCTTAACGAGCTGCGGTTAAACCGACGTTTTTCACCCGCGCTCTACCATGGGCTGGTTAAAATCATCGGTACCCCTCAGGCCCCCCAACGGGTCAACGTCGATGAATCCGAGCCACTCGATCCGCAGGCCCTCGACTATGGGGTGCAGATGCGCCAGTTCGATCAGCCACAACTGCTGAGCGAGCTGGAACTACAGCATCGGCTACCCGAAGCCGAACTGCTGCAACTGGCCACCGAGCTGGCCGAGATTCATGCCAAGGCCCCCAGCGCCCTGCCCGAGCCAGGTCTGGGCAGCGTAGAAACCGTGCGCTACGTGATGCAGCAGAACTTTGACCAGTGCCGTCCCTATCTTGAGCGACTCGAGGCCGATGAGTCGGATCTGCTGCAGCGGCTGAACCGGGTAGAACAACAGTATCGACAGCGCTTCGCCGACCAGCAGGTCTTGCTGCAGCAACGCCAGGATCAGGGCCTGATCCGCGAATGCCACGGCGATCTACACCTGGGCAACATAGCCCTGGTGGACGGTCGCGCCTGCCCGTTCGACTGCATCGAATTCAACCCGCGTTATCGCTGGCTCGATCCGCTCAATGACCTGGCTTTTCTGTTGATGGATCTGCAACTGCGCGGCCATCGTCAGCTGAGCTACCAACTGCTGAATCGCTACCTGGAGCAGAATCCGGATTACACCGGCGCCAGCCTGATGCCCCTGTATATGGCCTACCGCGCGATGGTACGGGCCAAGGTTAGCCTGCTGAGCAGCGGCGAGCCGGGTCTGCCACTGCCCCCCGCGCTACGGGACGACCTGCTGCAACACCTGCAACTGGCGGAACAACTGCTGCAATCCACACCAGACACGGATCGGGGACGACTGGTATTGATGCAAGGGCCTTCCGGCAGCGGTAAGAGCTGGCTGTCGCAACAGTTACTGGACCAGCAACCCTGGCTGCGTCTTCGATCGGATCGACTCCGCAAACAGTTGCATCAACGGCAACCGGAGTTGCCCCGCTACGGAGATAGCCTCAACCAGGCCACCTATCGACAGCTGCTTGTGGATTGCTCCAGCCTGATGGCACAGGGCTTCGATGTGATTATCGATGCTGCTCTTCTCCGGGCGGATCAACGCCGTCCGTTTATCGAACAAGCCGGGCAGCATGGCTGGTCGGTCAACATCTTGTGCTGCGATGCCAACGCATCCCGATTGGCCGAACGGATCGAAATCCGGCAATCAAGCCAGGATCCATCGGAGGCTACCGTGGCGGTGATGGAGCAGCAGCTGCAGAATCGGGAGCCGCTATCAGAGGAGGAGGCGGCGGTCAGTATCCAGATCGATACCGACCGACCGGAGCAGGTCGAAGCCTGCTTGAGACTGTTAAGTCGGAATTAGCTTATCCCTCGCGCTCGAGGTCGCGCACGATATTGCGCATGGTCTTCCAGGTCTCGACATCGATCGGACCGGCGTGGCGATAACGCACGATGCCCTTGGCATCGACGATATAAGTCTCCGGTGCGCCGTAGACACCCAGATCAAAACCCAGCTTGCCCTTGGGGTCGAAGATGTTGAACACGTAAGGGTTCTCGTACACCCGCAGCCACTTCTGGGCTTCCGGGGCGGTATCCTTGTAGTTCAAACCCACGATAGGAATGTTGTCATCGCGGGCGATGCTCAGCAGCTGCGGGTGTTCGACCTTACAGGACGGACACCAGGTCGCCCAGATATTGACCAGATGAGGCTGCTTAGGCAGATCCACCTTGGTCAATTGCTTGGCCTGATCCTGCAGGGCACTGAGTTCAAAGGCCGGAAAGGGTTTCCCCACCAGTGCCGACGGCAGCTCACGCGGGTTCAGCGAAAGCCCCTTGAACAGGAACGCCCCGAGTACAAGCGCCAGAATGATCGGAATAAAAAGTAACGCACGGCGCGTATTCATGATCTTAACTACTCCAAACTCGAATCAGCTGGACGCTTTAGCAGCGCCCATCCGTTTACGACTGTAACGTTTGTCCATCGCTGCCAGCAGGCCACCGATCGACATAAAGATGGCGCCTAGCCAGATCCAGCGCACAAACGGCTTGAACTGGAACCGAACCGCCCAGGCACCGTCCTCCAACTCTTCACCCAGCGCCACATAGAGATCACGGAACAGGCCCGGATCGATCGCCGCTTCGGTCATGATTTGACGGGTGGTGGTGTAGAAGCGCTTCTCAGGGGCCAGTGTCGTGTAGGGACGACCATCCAGGGTGACTTCGAACACCCCTTGATCACTGACGAAGTTCGGACCTTCGATTTTACGCACATCGGTAAAGGTCAGACTGTAATCACCCAACGTCATGGTATCGCCGATCGCCATCCGCAGATCACGTTCGTCGTTGTAGATCGTCACCATGGTGATACCGACAATGGTGATACCGACGCCGATGTGGGCCAGCACCATGCCCCAGAACGCCCGCGACAGTTTGAATACCGCCGCCAGCTTGTCGCTCTTGTTGGCGACCTTGTTCATCACATCACGGAACGAGATGAACAGCACCCAGGCCATCAGCCCACCGCCCAACGCGCCCCACCAGTCCATTGCGCCAGCGTAGACAAATGGAGTGGCGACACCGGCCAGCACACAGAGCAGCGCGATAACACCGAGGGTGCGCCACATCTGACCACCGTTACGCTTCCAGCGCGACAGGGTACCGACACCGATAAACAGCGTCAGCAGACTCATGAACGGAACGAAGAAGGCATTGAAATAGGGAGGTCCTACCGACAGCTTACCCATACCCAGTGCGTCAACGATCAGCGGGTACAGGGTACCCAGCAGTACGGTGATACAGACCACGGTCAGGATAATGTTGTTGACCAGCAGGAAGCTTTCACGCGACACCAGGGTGAAGTTGGAATCGCTTTTCACGCTAGGGGCCTTGAGGGCGTAGAGCAACAGCGAC
The DNA here is from genome assembly GCF_965230735.1 of Motiliproteus sp. GTDB lineage: Bacteria > Pseudomonadota > Gammaproteobacteria > Pseudomonadales > Balneatricaceae > Motiliproteus. The sequence goes on along the minus strand of NZ_OZ246016.1, from coordinate 1,323,335 downwards.
CCACCGACGGTGATCGCCAGCAGCACCAGCACGAACATACCGCGGGTCGGGTCGGTGGCGAAGGCGTGTACCGAGGTCAGCACCCCGGAACGCACCAGGAAGGTACCCAGCAGGCTCAGCGAGAAGGCGAAGATCGCCAGTAGCAGGGTCCAGTTCTTGAATACGCCGCGCTTCTCGGTCACCGCCAGCGAGTGTACCAGCGCGGTACCGATCAACCAGGGCATAAAGGAGGCGTTTTCAACCGGATCCCAGAACCACCAGCCGCCCCAACCCAGCTCGTAGTAGGCCCACCAGCTGCCCAGCGCGATACCCAGAGTCAGGAATACCCAGGCCACGTTGGTCCAGGGGCGCGACCAGCGCGCCCAGGCCGCATCCAACTTACCGCTCAACAGCGCCGCTATAGCAAAGGCGAACGCCACCGAGAAGCCCACATAGCCCATATAGAGCATCGGCGGATGGAAGATCAGTCCCGGATCCTGCAGCAGTGGATTCAGATCGGCGCCGTCGGCCGGAAAATTAGGCAGGTAACGGGTAAACGGACTGGAAGTCAGCAGTACAAACAGGCCGAAACCGATGATGATGATCCCCATCACCGCCAGCACTCGCGCCAGGATCTCCTGTGGCATCTCTTTACTGAAGATGCTGACCGCGAAGGTCCAACAAGCCAGGATCCACAGCCACAGCAGCAGCGAGCCCTCGTGGCCGCCCCAGACCGCACTGAGTTTGAACTCCAGCGGCAGCGCCGTATTGGAGTGATTGGCGACGTACTGGACCGAGAAGTCATCGGTCCAGAAGGCGTAAAACAGACAGCCAAAGCTGAAGGTCAGCAGCGCAAAGACTCCGGCAGTCAACGGACGGGCATAACCCATCAGCTGGGCGTTTCCGCTACTGGCGCCCACCAGCGGCACGACCGCCAGGGCAATACTCAGGCACAGCGCTAGAATCAGCGAGAAGGTACCAAACTCGGGGATCATCGGCGCTTAACCTCCGGCCTTAGGTGTTGCATCCTGACCGTCAGCCGTCTTACCGGCTGCGTCCAGGGCTTCCTGTACTTCGGGGGGCATGTAGTTTTCATCGTGCTTGGCCAGCACTTCAGACGCTACAAAGATGCCCTGCTCGTTCATTTCACCCATCGCCACAATACCCTGCCCTTCGCGGAACAGGTCGGGCAGGATGCCGGTGTATTCAACGGTGATGTCGGATTCGTAGTCGGTCAGACCAAAGTTAACCTTCAGGCTCTGCTGGTCACGATTGACACTGCCGTCCACCACCATGCCACCGGCACGGATCCGTTGGCCGATCGGTGCTTCACCGCTGGCGATCTGAGTCGGTGAAAAGAACAGGTTGATGTTCTGATTCAGCGCATAGAGCGACAAACCGACGGCGGCACTCACACCCACGACAATAGACAGCACGAGTGCCAGTCGTTTTTTGCGTTTGGGGGTCATCTTCAACTACCTCAAAAACTAGAATTCTTGCTCGGTCATCCAGGTTTACTGCGCTCTTATTGCACGACCTGATCGATCAACACGGTGACCGGCTGCTGATGGCCACTGACCGCCACCGGAGTCACCTGACCACGCAGGTCGCCCGGCTGCAGGTTGACATCACCAGAGCGGCTGACACTGGCCCGCAGCTGCACCTGCTGGTGGGCAGACAGCTTGGCCATCGGCGTCATTGCCATTGAATCGTCCAAAATCAGTTCGGCGGGCAGATCGCTCAATTTCAGGCGCGCAGCTGCCAGCGGCATTTTCGGTCCATCGACCGGTTGGGCGAACACGAACACCGTGGTGTCGGCGGCCAAACCGTTGGCCAGTTCCGGCGCCAGCTCCACCCGTACCGGGATCAGCGCCGCCATGGCGGGATCGGTTTCACTAGGTGCAGCACTCGGTGCTGCCGGAATCTTCGGTTCGTAGACCACGCCCTGCTGGGCCAGATTGGCTTTGGCCTGCTCGATCATGTCGACCACACCGTTACGGCTGGGGCTTTCCGGATCGGTCTCGATCAGTTGGGTCCAATATTCGATTGCGGCGATGAAGTCGCCCTGGGTATAGGCCGCGATGCCCTGCAGTCCGAGTGCACCCGGATCCTCCGGATTCAGCTCCAAGGCCTTATCCAGTAGTTGTTGTACCTCGTCGGTTACCCGGTGATCGTTGACGAAGTAAAGCGCCTGGGCCTGCTGGCTCAAAATTTCGGCCTGCTCACCGATCAGATCGGTCAAGCGTCCGTAAGCCCAAGCCGCTTCCTTATAGTTCTCCAGCGTCATGTAGGTGCGGGCCAGGATAAACCAGCCTTCGGGGTTGTCCGGTGACGCCTGCATCCGCTCACGGAGCATTTCCACCTGCTCTTCCAGTGACTGCGGATCATGCCCCTGCTGCTCTTCACCTTGCTGAACCACCGGTGCCGCCGGAATCGCCAGTTTATCGCTGGCGCCCCATTTCAGGTACATCACGATCGACAGTACCGGAACCAGTACACTCAGCCCCACCGGCAGCCAGATCGGTCCGCGCGAAGCGACAGCCGTTTGCTGTTGTGCTTCGGGTTCGTCGACCTCCTGCAGCAGGTTCTGTTCCAGCTCCAGCTTCAGCTCGTCGAAGGCAGTCTGATCCAGGTTACCTTGGGCCAGTTCCTTCTCCAGCTCAGCCAGTCGCTGCTTGAAAATTTCGATATTGAGCTGATTACGATCGACCGCGGAGAGTTGCTGCTGAGGATCTGCTTTGCGCAGCCAGGGCCACCAAATGAACACCAGCGTCAGCACGATCAATACGGCCATCATCGACCAAAAAAGCGTCATCATAATCAGTAATTACACCAAAGAGAGGGATCTCAAGTTTTCGGTTGTCACACCCGAACATATCGTTATTGCCGGTCAAGCGGGCCTCTGCGGGCACTTCACTGCTCCGGCGTCATCGTAGACAGCGAAGCGGGGCAAAAGTTTGACCGATTTTACGCCAGCGCAGCATTATACTGCTTTGGCCCCCTATCGACAGTGCACAACGGCCACCATCAACAGATTTTGATCAAGCCTAAAGCGATGACATATATCCCCGCATTGATCTAATGCAATTTCGGCCAAAGATAATGTTGCAGCCAAAGCACCTTAATGCAGACGAGAAATAAACGGGCTTGTTACCGTTGGTGAGGGATTAACAGCGGGAAGATCAGGATAAAGCGAGGAGAGTAAAACAAGGGAGGACGCAGCCCGTGATGGGCTACGTCCAGTACTCTTACTTGAGCATGTATTCGATGGCGGCCTTCAGCTCGTCATCGGTACAGGTGGCGCACAGACCCATCGGAGGCATCGCACCCTTACCGGACTTAGCGATGGCCAGCAGTCCGTCGATGCCGCCAGCAGCTTCCATACGAGGAGCCCAGGCAGCCGCGTCCTTAGTCTTAGGAGCGTTAGCAACACCAGCAGCGTGGCAAGTTACACATGCTTTGTTGTAGACAGCTTCGCCGTCAGCAAATACAGCAGTGCTCATCAGAGCAGCGGCAGCAAAAGCAATTACTTTTTTCATAATAATCAACCTATTACCTTCTCAAAAGTGATAGCTCGTGAAGAGCAGAGGAGACTATACCAGAAGTGAGGTTTCTTGAATAACCGGGAATTGGTCTAATTTCCCGAGATATTCGGCCTTAGTGGCCCGATCTCCCTCTCAACTTCGTTCTCCAAATCCTGAAAAATTCTGTCGATGAGCATTGTTGATCAGGCAACCTGAATATTGCCTTAAGGAAAGCCGGGGCGAGTTTCAGCTCAGTCCAGTGCCAACAGATCCTGGTAGTAATCCGGGTCGTCCCACTCCCGCGGCCCAAGAATCCGCTGCTGGACCATTCCCTGGGGATCGACGATCAGGGTATAGGGATAGACATTGACTCCCAGGGTATCGCTGGCAAATGCCATCTTGGCATCGCTGAGCTGGGGGAAACTGATCCCGTGCTCGACGAGAAAGCCCTTCACCGGCTCGGCCTGCTGATCGACATTGACCCCGACGACCACAAATCGCGCCGGGTCAAGCGCCTCGCTCAACCGCTGCAACGCCGGCATCTCCTTCACGCAGGGTGCACACCAGGTGGCCCACAGATTAACCACCAGGGTTTTACCGGCGTAATGCTGGAAAGATTGTGGCTTGCCATCCAGATCCGGCAGTACCACGTCGGCGATCGACGGTCCGGTCTCGGTCTCCGCTTCCGAGTCGCAACCAGCCAAACCGATCATCAGCAGCGAAGCCAGCAACAGCGTGGTGCAGCGTTTAATCATCTCCGGTTGAATCATGGTCAGCCCTGCGGTGATCGATGGGAACAGATGGAAATTGAGCGGCATCAAATTATCAGAACAAAGCGGTGATACCAACTGCCGGGCGGATTTAAAACCCGCAATCACTGTGGAATAATCGATCAACTCAACTGTCAGCCATCTCAGCCTGCGATTCTGCCCTATGATCAAACTGCCTACACTACCGCTGCCGAACTTCCCCATCAGCCAGCTGCCTTTTTCCGCCCTGCCGATCTCGGCACCCAAGCCGGCACTTCCCGCCGAGCTGCTGAAGAAAGTCTCCGTTAAAGCGATGCAGCAGGCCGGTAAGATCCCTTTCCCGGTGCAGCGCAAAGTGATGCTCAACCTGATGGAGCAAGCCTTCGCCGAGCCGTTGGAAGACGGCGACTTCGAGTTCCTCGAAGGCAAGTGGCTGAAAGTTGAAATCAGCGACCTGCAGCTGCGTTGGTTCTTCAGCTACAGCGAAGAAGATGGACTGATCGCCAGCCCTGACGAGATCGAAGATGCCGGCATCCGCGGTAACCTGAAA